>SFNQ01000056.1:0-2500 GCA_004554165.1 Clostridiales bacterium
CTCTGCCCCGATGCGCAGCGCAAACGCGCTGTAGAGCAGAAACCACAGCGCGTAGACACCCAGCAGCACGCGCCCTGCGACAGGGCCGAGCGCGCGCAGCGTGATCTCGCCGATGCCCTCGCCCGGCCGCCCGCGGTGCAGAATGCCCTCAAGCATCCACGCGAACAGCAGCAGCGGCACCAGCGCCGCCAGCGCGCACAGCCAGCCGCCGCAGCCGGCCTCCGCGGTCGTCTTGCGCGGCACGAGATGCAGCAGCGGCGAGAGCAGCACCATTGTGCACAGCGCGTAGTACTGCCGCCGCGTGAGTTGTAGTCCCGTCATGTCCCGCCTCCCGATGTGTCGATGCCGTCGCGCAGGTCGAATGTCCGGCCCACGTCGGCCTTGACCGTTACGCGCACCGGCACGCTCTGCCAGACCGCCGGCCAGTCGCCGCGGATGGCGGCCCATCTGCGCCCGCCGCCGATGGCGAGCGCCTGCCCCACGCCGAGAAAGTCCGCGCTCAGCGCCTGCGACGCGGCGATCACATCCTCCGCCCAGCCGGTCACAAGTGCGGCGAGCGCTGCGTTGAGCTCGTCCTGATATTCCCGCGCCGTGATCCGGCGCGGCACGCGCAGCTCGACGATGCCCGCGCGCAGCTTCAGCGTCACGTCCACGCGCGCGAGCGCGCCGTCGCCGTCCCACACCGGGCGAAAGTCCGTCTTGCACGTGTCGAGCGTGAGCATGACGGTGGCGCCGTCGCGGTCCGTGACGGCGAGGTCGCCGTGCCCGGCCGCACCGAGGAGCATGCTGGCTCCGCGCGCCGTCTCCGGCTCGATGCTGCCGACATAGTCCCCGTCGCGGAAGATCGCGTACCCCGCCGGGGCGAGCGCCAGCTTGCCGCCCTCGCTCTCCGGCGTGCGCACGCACGCCACGGCGCCCACCACGGCGCAGCCGCTGCCCGCGAGCGCGCGGGCGATGTCCGTGCAGGTGTAGGCGTGGCTCGTGCCGTCGAGCGTGATGTCCTTTTCCAGCGCGGCGAGCGCCTCCGTCACGTCGGTCTTGTCGTCGCCCGTCTCCATGACCGCCTGCTGCGCCGTGCCGCCGCGCACGATGAACAGCGGCGCGCTCAGGCGCATGTCCGGGTCGCGCGCGATGAAGTCCAGCAGCGGCGTGAGCCCGCCCGCGGCGGCCGCCTCCTCGCCGAGGAGCAGATAGCTCGTCTGCGCGTAAAACAGCTCCGCGCTCGGCGTGCGGTCCTGCAGCTGGCCGAGCGCTGCGAGCATTGACACGCCGGACTGCGTCATGCGCTTCGGCGCCTCGCCCTCGCCCGCTTTGCCTGTTGCTGCACTCAGACACACGCCCTCCGGCGCGCGGTCCACGCCGATCGTCTGGATCAGCTCCAGATCCTCGACCGCGCGGTAATTGCTCGAGATCGCGCCGGTGCTGCACCCGCTGCACAGCATGCCCGCTGCCAGCAGCAGCGCCAGCGCCCGTCTGCGCCGCATGGACCATCCCTCCTTATATTATAATGGTGTGCCCTATCTCTGCCGCCGGCGATTGGGGCTGGCGTATTCCGGCGGACGGAATTTTTCGTCCGGCTGCGGCCGGCGCAGCAGCGTGCGGAAGATCGTCGGCCGTTCGCTGTCCACGAACGGGGCCATATACGCCACGCCGTCGTTGTCGATCGTGCACAGATACCAGACGACCAGCCCCAGCACTGCCAGAATACCAAACAATCCCGCCAGCGCCGCCGCCAGCACCAGCACCAGCCGCAGCAGCCGCACGGCGTTGCTCAGCTCCTGATTCGGCAGCGTGTAGCCCGCGATGCCCGCCAGCGCCACGACGATGATCGCCACCGGGCTGACCACTTTCGCGTCCACGGCCGACTGGCCCACGAGCAGCGCCCCGATGATCGACACCGTCTGGCCGATCGAGTTCGGCAGCCGCAGCCCGGCCTCCTGCAGCAGCTCGAAGGCGATGAGCATGAACAAAATGATCGCCGGCACCGAAAACGGCACCTGCTGCTTGGCCTGAATGACCGACAGCAGCAGCTTCGCCGGGATCATCTCCTGGTGGTACATCGCCACGGCCACATACAGCGCCGGGAACGTCAGTGAGATCGCCAGCGCGAAGTACCGCAGCACGATCAGCGCCGAGGCCAGCAGATAGTGGTGCGATTCGTCCTCCGGTGCGTGCATCAGCAGCCGGAACGTCGTCGGCAGCAGGTAGCCCATCGGCAGCCCGTCCACCAGCAGGCCCACGCAGCCGTCGAGCAGTGCACCGGCGAACTTGTCCGGGCGCTCCGTCTGGCCCAGCTGCGGCAGCAGCGCGCGCGGCCGCTGCGTCAGATACGGCTCCAGATCGCCGCGGCCGAGCAGCGCCTGCTCGTCGATGGTGTCGAGCTTGTCGAGGATGCGCTGCACGCGCGCGGGGTCGGCGATGCCGTCCACATACAGCACCGCAACCGTCGTCTCCGACTGCCGGCCGACGACCGTCTGCTGCAGCTTCAGCGCCGGAGTGT
>SFNQ01000036.1 GCA_004554165.1 Clostridiales bacterium
ACTGTTCGGGCAAAGCACCCAGACGCTTCAGTACCCGGTACAGGCTTTCCGGGCAACGGGTGTATCCGCGTTCCCGCAGCCTGCACCACAGGTCGATCAGGCCCAACCGCTTTCCCAAGCCTTCGTGCAAGCATCCAAAAGTGTAACCTATGTTTGACGCTCGTACACATCGCAGGATTTGACAGGCGGAGAGACTTGACAATCCGTTCCGAACATGGTATACTGTGCTCTGCCGCTTCGGAAAAGCCGATTCGCGGCGCGTCGCGGGGTAGAGCAGTTGGTAGCTCGTCGGGCTCATAACCCGGAGGTCGTAGGTTCAAGTCCTTCCCCCGCAACCAAATCAGTTACCGTTGTTGATACAATTTCAACAACGGTAATTTTTTATTTGTTGCCGTTCTGGGGATGTTTTTGGCATGAAACCGGGGATATTCCGAACATTTCCGGCCATAAGCAAATTGTATACCCAGATTTGATGCGGCCATGGTCTGAAAAGACAGGGCTTGGTAAAATAGCAATCGTTATAATAATATAAACGATAAATTATTACTTTCTATATATGTATATATGAAACTGTCCATGGCCGGGAGTAACCCCGGATATGGACGGTTTTATAATGATATCCATGGGACAGAAAGGACAAAAAGGACAGTTGTAATTTGGGCAGATCACCTGCTTGTAATTTACCGCCGCCAGAGTTAACATCACACACACTTTTTATGGGGGTGATGGAATGGACGAATACATCCGGCAGCTCCGCATCTTTGTCCGGGAGCATAAAATCATTTTTGGGGGAGGACCGCCCACATCGGGGCTTCAGCTTCGGCTTCGGCTTCACCGCGATTGTGGTGTCGCTGCTAGGCAAGCGCAATCCGCTCAAAATTGCCATTGCGGCATTTTGCTTTGCTATGCTCATCACGGGTGCAAACGCCATGCAGCGCGCTGTCGGAACACCGTCGATGCTCGCCTCGGTCATTCAGGCGGTCACCGTGTTCTTCTGGATGATTAGCGAATTCTTCGTGACCAACGTCCGCAAATGGATTGATGCGTTTGCCATCAGGCGTAGCGAGCGAACTGCGTCGGTTGTGGCATAAGGAAAGGGGCGGCGAATATGGAAAATATCCTCAATACACTCACCTTTACCCTCGATTCCGCCGTGGCTATGGCGATTCCGCTGCTGCTTGCGGCGCTTGGTGAGATTTTCGTGCAACGCAGCGGGTGTATCAACATGGGCATGGAGGGCATGATGCTCATGGGCGCATTCATCGGCATCGTCGGATCACTGTTCTACGGGCGCGCAGTCGGCTTTTTACTCTGCGTTGCCGCAGGCGTGGTGTTCGGGCTGTTCGTCGGCTTCATGTGCATCATTGTCAAGGCGAGCCAGCCAATTGTTGGCGTCGTGCTGAACCTGTTTGCAACCGGCGCAACAAGCTTTTTCTACCGCTATCTGATGGGCATCACAACGGAAATTCCCTCGGTGCAGCAGCTTGCGCGCATCGAGATCCCGCTGCTTTCTGACATTCCCGTGCTCGGCGCAATCTTTTCGCAGAACATTCTCGCATACCTTGCTTTCCTACTCGTGCCACTTTCGACCTATGTGCTGTTCAAGACTGATTTCGGTTTGCGCGTGCGTGCCGTCGGCGGAAATGCCGAGGCAGCGGACACAATGGGCATCTCCGTTACGGGCATCCGTTTTGCATGTTGGATTATCGGCGGCGTGCTCTCCTTCATCGCGGGCGCATTCCTCGCCTTCAATGTCGGTCTGTTTGCGGACAACATGTCCGCAAGCCGCGGCTTCATCGCACTTGCTCTCGTGCTGTTTGCCAGATGGAGCCCTGTGCGGGCGCTGCTCGGCTCGTTGCTATTTGGCTTTGCCGATTCAGTGCAGTTGCAGCTTCAGGCATCGAGCGTAGATATTCCGTATCAGCTGCTCGTGCTGCTGCCGTACGTGTTGACCATTCTCATCATGGCAATCTCCGCACGTTTCAACTTCGTCAACCCATCTGTGATTGGCGTGCCATACTCGCGTGAGAGCAAGGAACTTGCATAACATGAAACGGAAACTGCCGCTTCTCCTTGTCATATTGATAGTGCTCACGGTGCTCGCCATGCTCGCTTTCACCCCTGCGCGGGACGAGGTCACGGTGCGCTATCGTGCGGGCGACATTATTGTACCAATCACGATTGACAACGTGTCTCGCATTGAAGAGCCCCCAAAACCTCACGGTATCCATCCTCATTGACTGCAATCGTAACCAGGATGGCTACATTTTCGTATTCTCCGCCCCAGTTGCGCCGCAGGTAGATACCATCCACATACACATACGGATGCTATTGTAAAACTACTCTCACAATACCCACCCCAACTCATCAAACGATCACTTGTGATCGGGGAACGGAGTTTGCCAATTGGGCAAACATCGAAAGACGCTTGCACTGTGATCTCTATTTTGCAGACCCTTATTGCGCATGGCAAAATGGCACGAATGAGAACAGCAATGGCCTGCTCCGTGAGTTCTATCCCAAAGGCCGCAACCTCTCGCACGTTGCACAGGCTGCTCTAAACAAAAACCTGGCGTTGATCAACGCCAGGCCTCGCAAAGTTCTTAACTTCCATTCTGCTCAGAAATTATGGAACTTTGAACTCAATTTCTGTTGCACTTAGTTTGACAATTCACTTATGATAAAACCATCGTCTCTATCGATACACTGAAAAGAGACGTAGAATACCGCACCCATCTTGAAAATGCGACATGGGATATTATTGTAATCGATGAGGCTCATAATGTTGCAGAACGCGGAGGACATCAGGCGCAGCGCGCAAGGCTGGCAAAACTGCTCGCAGGTCGGTCGGATACCCTTATCATGCTTTCCGCAACGCCGCATGATGGTCGGAGTGAGAGCTTTGCATCTCTGATGAATATGTTTGATCCTACAGCCATAGCGGATATTCATAACTACACCAAAGAGAATATTCGCGGACTTTGCATTCGCAGATTCAAAAAGGATATCAAGAGCGAGGCTCACGGAGTATTCCAGGAACGCAGCATCAGCATAGAGCATTGTTCTGCTTCTGACGCCGAAGAACGGGCATTCAGAGTATTTGCTGACATGACACTTGAAATGGATACCAGCCGAGGGGAAAAGCCGGTTCTTTATGTAGCCCCTCCCTTACCCTGCGCTTCGGTTTTGCAGCGTCCGTCCGCGGCGGACGTCCGAGCCCATATGAAATATGGTAACGGGCGCTTCTGAAAAAACTGAAGCGCCTGCTTTCTTACATATTCACCGCCGCCTTGTTCGGCGCAGCGCCCGGTGCGGCCGGTTCGTGTCAGGCAAAATAGACAACCTTATCGTTCATATAGAAATCCTTGGCCGTGTCCGCATTGGAGTACGCGCCAAAGCCGCTGTTCTTCACGCCGCCGAACGGAACGTGCCCCATAACGGTCGTCTGCTCGTTGACATGCGCCATGCCGGACTTGATCTTGAGCACATATTCGCGTGCAAGCGCGGTGTCGCCCGTGAAAATCGAACTGGCCAGACCATACTCCACGTCGTTGGCCGCCGCCATCGCTTCCTCGAACGTATCCACGGCAAGGATGCTCAGGAATGGCCCGAATACCTCCTCCTTCGCGAGCCGGTGGTGCCGGTCGATGCCGGTGACGATCGTGGGCGACACAAAATAGCCCTTCGACATATCGGAGATCTCTCCGCCATACGCGACCGTCGCCGTCTCTCTGGCGAGCCGGATATAGGAGCAAACGGAATCGAACTGCTGCTTCGTCGCCAGCGGCCCGAGGTTGACGCCCTTTTCCGCACCGTTTCCCATGACCATGCCCTTTGCAAAGTCGATGAGCAGTGCGACAAGCTCCTGCTCCTGCCCGGCCTTAACGATGACCTTGCTGATCGCCGTGCACTTCTGGCCGGCCCCGCCGAACGCCGATTTGGCAATCTCCGTCGCGCAGAACGCCATATCCTTCGGGTCCCACACGATGGCCGGGTTCTTGCCGCCCATCTCGAGCTGCAGCTTTGCGATGCGCTTGCCGGCGCGTTCGGCAATGTGACGGCCGACCTTGGTCGAACCGGTAAAGGTGATGCCCTTCACGTCGGCCGCGTCACAGATCAAATCGCCGATCTTGGAGCCGCTGCCGCACACGAGGTTCACAACGCCGTCCGGAACGCCGGCCTCGATGAACAGCTCCATCAGCCGCACGGCCGTACCCGGCGTGTTCTGCGCCGGCTTGAACAGGACGGTATCGCCGCAGGCCAGCGCGGGCGCGATCTTGCGGATCGGCGTCACAACGGGGAAGTTCCAGGGATTGATCGCGGCAACCGTACCGATCGGCTCGCGCACATGGCATACCATGCCGCCGGGCGTTTCAGACGGATAGGTCGTACCCGTGAGACGAAACGCTTCGCTCGCCATGTACCGGCACTCGGTCGCAGAGTGCATGACCTCGCCGCGCGCCTCCGCAAGCGTTTTTCCCTCCTCGCGCGTGAGAATGGCGGCCATATTGTCGGCGTCCGCCTCCAGCAGATCGGCCAGTTTATACAGGATTCTGCCGCGCTTGGGCGCCGGCGTTGCGGCCCAAGACGCCTCCGCCTGTACGCAGGCGGCGACGGCATCCGCCACATCCTGCTCATCCGACAGCGGCGCGCGCGCAAATACATCGCTCAAATCCGCCGGGTTGGTCAGGGTCGAGTATTCACCGCTGTGCGGGGCGACCCACTTGCCGTTGATATAGTTCTGATACGTAATCATTTGCTCTCCTCCTATTCTTTAATCGCATTTGCTGCTATCTGTATCGCGTCCCAAACGCTTGCAAACGGGGGCGCATATCCAAGGTCCAGCCGTCCCAACTCCTCGGCGCGCATGCCGCGGTCGATTGCGCAGGCAAACACGTCGATTCTCCATGCGGTCTCCCTGCTGCCCATGAGCTGAGCACCGAGCAGCCGCTTCGTTCCATGCTCATAGCTGAGTTTGAGGGTGATGGGTATCGGATCGGGATAATACCGCGCATGGGAACCGGCCTTGACCGTAACGCTGCCCGCATCGAAGCCCGCGTCTCTCGCCTCCTGCTCACTCAGGCCCGTGCGCGCCAGTTCCAGATCCACGCAGCGCAGCATAGCGGTTCCGAGCGCCGAAAAGCCCAGCGGATTCCGGCCCAGGATCGCATCCGCCGCAAACCGGCCCTGCTTGTTGGCGTTGGTTCCGAGCGGCAGATACGCGGGTTTTCCGGTCAGTCGGTGCATGACCGCTGCGCAGTCGCCCGCCGCATAGACGTCCGGAACGCTGGTGCGCATGTGCGTATCCACGATCAGCGCTCCGTTTTTCAGCCGGTCAAACGCGGCGTCCCCCACGAACGCGGTATTCGGCCGCACGCCCACGGCGATGACCACCGCGTCCACCGCATAGGTCCGCCGTTCTGTGACCAGCCGCTCCAAGCAACCGCCCCCCTCGAGCGCCGTCGCCGGCTCCGCAAGGTGTACCTCTGCGCCGGCGCGGAGGAGCGTGTCCGTAACCGCCGCGGAAAACTCCGGATCAAAGGTGTTCAGCAGCCGGGGCAGGCCTTCAAACACATGCACCGTTTTCTTTTGGCGCAGGCACGCCTCTGCAAGCTCCAGGCCGATGTAGCCGCCGCCCACGATGGCGACCGACCGCACGCCCGGGTTTTCGATGCATTCCCGGATGCGGGCCGCGTCGGACAGGGTCTTGAGCGTGAACACGCCGTCCAAATCCGTGCCCTTGATGGGCGGCACGATGGGCGATGCGCCGGAGGCGATCACAAGCTGGTCGTACGCCTCAGCCGCGCAATCACCGGCCGCATCGCGCCAGAGTACACGCCGGTTGACCGCGTCGATGCCGGTGACCGTTGCGTGCAGGCGCAGGTCGATCCCCTGCTCCAGAAACGCTTCGGGCTTTCGGATGCGCATTTTATCCAGCGAATCGTTGAACCCGGCGATGTAATAGGGCATGCCGCACGCTCCGTAGGATACCTCGCCCGTGCGCTCAAAAACGATCACGCGCGCGCCGGGACTCTTGCGCTTGAGGCGCGATGCGGCGCTCATGCCCGCCGCGTTGCCGCCAATGATGATACACGTCATCCCATTCTCTCCTTATACGATGCGGCTGTCCGGACTCTCGCCGCGGATAACGGCCGCGAACAGATCGCCTGCCTGCGAGCGGATCTTCACGTCCGCCTGCGCCGAGTAGTACGCCGTGTGCGGCGTGATGAGCACGTTTTCGAGGTCGGCAAAGCGCTTTGCGCCCTCGATGTCGTTGTCCACCACATCGAGCGCTGCACCGCCGAGGCGGCCGGACTTGACCGCCGCGTACAGCGCGTCGTGGTCAATCAGACCCGCGCGGGCGCTGTTGATGAGATAGGCGCCCTCCTTCATTTTGGCAAACGTTTCTTCATTCATCATCCGCTCCGTTTCCGCAGTGAGCGGCATGTGCAGCGACAAAAAGTCCGCCTGCCGGATCACATCGTCGCGATCCATGAGCGTAATGCCCGCCTGCGCGGCCACCTGCGCCGGCAGATAGGGATCGTAGCCGACGGCGCGAATGCCGAACGGGCGAAGCCGCTCCGCCACGCGCCGGGCGATGCCGCCGCAGCCGAGGAAACCAACGCATGCACCCTGCATACCGCCGATCGGCTTGTACTTGCGCGCCGGGTTCCATTCGCCGCGCTTGATATCCTGTACCTGCTGGTACAGCTTGCGCTCCAGACACATCAGCATGGCCACGGTATGGTCGGCCACCTCATCCTGACAATAGTGCGGCAGATTGTAGACCCGCACGCCGCGCTGCTTGGCGGCCGCCAGGTCGATGTTGTCCACACCGATGCCCGCGCGCACGATGACCTCCAGCTTGGGCATCGCCGCGATGAGCTCCGCCGGCACGCGGGTCAGCGTCACGAGCAGGCCGTTGGCATCCTGTCCCGCAGCGGCGATATCCGCCGCGTTCTGGGAAGCGACCAGCGCGTGCGTGCCGCCCGCGGCGGTGATGGCAGCCGCCTCAAGCGTTCCGTCGGAATATCCCGTAGAAACCTGCAATACATGAAACATGTGATTTTCTCCTTTCGATCGATCCGGCGTTTGCCGGATTCGTCTTGTCTTTTTGAGTAAAGCAAAGCATGCCACTGCATAAATCTAGCACTGTCACGCCTGATTCCGATATGAAATACGATAAGCAAAAAGAAAACGGGGTTAAGGGGCGCTGTTCCCTTGGGTCACACCCTACTCGGCCTTATCCGCAATCGTCTGATAGCAGCTCTCCACGAACGCCAGATGCTCGGCCATGAGCCGCTCCGCCAGTTCGGCGTCGTGCGCGGCGAGGGCTTCGATCAATCGCTCATGCTGCTGGTACGCTTTCGATTTGACGCCCGGCATTTTTCGTGTGCGCCGCCTGCTCAGGTCGCTCAGCGTCCAGATGCTGGCGACAAAGCGGATCAGAACCGGATTTTTCGTGCATTCCGATATCTTCTGATGCAGCACCACATCGAAATTATCCTGCGTGAGCAGCGCGCGCAAATCCGCGATCTCCTCATCGGTGATCCTCTGCGCGGCGAGGGCTGCAATGCGCGGCTCCAAAATGCGGCGGGCTTCAAACAAATTCGCGACCGTCGTTTGCTCGAGCAGCGACACAAAGTTCATATGGTCGACCAGCAGGCTGATATCCGCCGATGTGACGAACGCGCCCTTGCCCTGCTGAATGCTGATGATATTCATCACCTTCAGCGTGCGAAGCGCCTCCCGCACGGTGATGCGGCTGACCTGATACTTTTCGATCAGTTGTTTTTCCGACGGCAGCTTGTCGCCGGGGCCCAGCACACCGGTCTTGATTTCCTCTATGATCATTTGTGCGATCTGTTCTGAAAGAACGACCTTACTGTCCGCAAGCGACATATGCGTTCATTGGCTCCTAACCGTCATCTCACTCCGACGGAACAAATACGGGCATGTATCGTTCGCCCGCAATCTGCTCCCAAATAAGCTTGACTTTTTGCTTACAGTATACCATGTTCGGACGGCAATTGACAACATTTGCAATACAAATCGGGCCTTCCTGCAACTGAATCTGCGCCACGACATAGGGCAGGCACGGCTCCACTGCCGGATGGAAGGCGCGGCGGAAAACGACGAAGGAATACACCTCGCCCCAGCCGGCGGCCGGAACCCAGTCGTACGCGCCGCTGAGGCACCGAGGGCACACGACGGCGTGCGGCAGGCGAATGTGGCCGCAGTCCCTGCAGCGCTGCAAAAGCAGCTTTTTCTCCTTCAGTCCCTCGGCAAAGGGCGCGCCCTCCGCCGCAACGCGCAAATCAAAATATTGATACGGCATCTGCTGCATTGGTTCAGCACTCCCTTCCGAGTACGAGTGTGGTGTGGCTTTGAAACACGCCGCCATTGTCGCTGCAAAGGATGATGTTCGGCGTCTTGGAACCCGGCAGAACACCGAGCTGCCGCGCGCCGCATCCGCCGCGCAGTTGCCGCACCGCCTCCACCACCGGCGTCAGGCCCATGAAATAGCCCTCGGACAGCATGCCGCCGGATGTATTGATCGGGAGCGACCCACCCGGGCCGATCCGCTCCGGCACAAAGAACGCCGCCGATTCCCCCGGCTCAAAGAAGCCGTAATCGCGCATGGTCGCCTCCACCGTGTAGGTAAAGCAGTCGTAGATCTCGCAGGCGTCGACATCGTCTATCGTAATGCCGGCCATCTCAAACGCCGCTTTGGCGGACGCTGCGGGCGCGTACCGCGAATCCTCAAAGGTCATATGCGCCGGGGACTTGGGCTGGCTGGCCTCGCCGACGCCCATGACGCAGACCGGCTTCACGGCCAGATCCCGCGCGCGCTCCTCGGTCGTAACGAGAATGGCACGGCCGCCATCGGTCGTCGGCGTTGCGTCGAGCAGGCGGAACGGCTCTACCACATACGGCGCGGCGTCATAGTCCTCTGGGGTAAGCAGTTTATCGTGCATCGCGGCCTCCGGGTTCAGGTTCGCAAACTGTCGCTGGCAAACCGCGATGTTTCTCCAAACCTCCGACCCCGTGCCCGTTTCATACATGGCGCGGCGCGCGATCATGGCGTACTTGGCGAGCGTGGAAAAATCGCCGTAGGCCGCCAGCATGTCGGACGGCTCGCCGCCATTTCGCAGTTCCTTCACGAAGGAGCGGCGGCCGGAGCGCGCGTTGTCGCCGTAGCTGACCAGGACATATTTGCAAAACCCTGCCTCGATAAGCCCGATCGCGTGCGTCATCCAGCTTCTCGTGCAATAGGTCTCCTGACTGAGCGCCGTGGGACGGATGCCGAGCTGCTCGGCCACGGTAAACGCGGATACATCCACATCCCCGCCCACCGGATCAAAGTGCCGATACAGGATCAATCCGTCCACTTCACCGGCCGGGAGCCCCGCATCGCGCAGCGCGTTGGCGCAGGCCTCCACATGGAAGCTCTGCGCGCTGCGCGACGGGACTTTGCCCTGCGGCGTCAGCCCGACGCCGGAAAAGGCATACCTGTTTTTCAGGCGACTGTTGCTCATGTTTCGCATCTCCCTCAGCGGTATGCCGCGACGATCTCCAGAAACTCTCCTTCATCCAGACCGCCGTGCTTTTCGACCGCCTTTGCCTTGACCTTCTGCAAAATCTCGGCGATCACGTCCGCATCCGTGATATCGATGTTCAGTTTTTCGAGCCAGAACTGGATGGACGCCGTGCCGCTGCTCTTGCCGAGCGCAATGCTCACGTCGGGACGATTGACCGTGCGCGGCAGGATGCCGTAGAAGGAGAGCGGATGGTCCTCCCGGATGTTGCGCCACCAGCCGGCCGGCATGCCCGACTCGATCGTGTACAGCACGTCGCCGACGATCGGCTGGTTGACCGGATAGCGGAACTTGGCGATCTCGCCGACCTCGCGGCCGAGCGAATACAGCTTGTCGAGGCGCACGCCGATGTCCGCACCGTACAGAAGGCGAAGCGCCAGCGCGATCTGCTCCGTGGCCGCCTGACCCGAGCGCGGGCCGATGCCCAGAACGGTCGTATGGATCGCCTCGGCGCCCTCTTCAAAGGCGGCGAGCGAGTTGGCCACGGCCAAGCCCATATCGTTGTGGAAATGTGCCTCGATCGGGATTTGCAGCGCTTCTCTGGCGCGGCGGACGAGGTAATGCGCCGCCGGCGTGGACAGAACGCCCTGCGTGTCGACGAGGCTGCACGAGTCTATCCACCCCTCCTGCTTGATCTGCCGGACGCGCGCAATGAAATCATCCGATGTCAGGCGCGACGAATCCATCAGGAACAGATCGACGTGCAGGCCCAGCTCATGCGCAAGGGATGAAGCGGAGAGCACGGCGTTGAGCGCCTTCTCCTTCGGCCAGCGATAGCCAAAGCGGATCAGCTCCTCGTTTACCGGAATCTCCAGCGCAACGCCGTCCACGCCGAGGTCGGCCGCCAGGCGGATATCCTTTTCCGTGGCGCGGGAGAACGCGAAGATCTTGGGCCCGAGGTTGCGCTTGACGATCTCGCGGATGGCCTCCGCATCGACCGCCGAGGACGCGGGCATGCCGGCCTCGATGCGGTGGATGCCCGCCTCGGCAAGCAGTTCCGCGATACGGATCTTGTCATCCTTTGTGAACGCGATGCCCGCCTGCTGCTCGCCGTCGCGCAGCGTGGAATCGTGGATTTCCACATTCTCCGGCAGATGGAATTGCGCGACGACCTCATCGGCATAGTCCGCAGGTGCGACAAAATAATCTTCCGTCCGAAAATACCTTCTCAGTTTCATTGTCCTTACTCTCACTCTCTATATTGATCAAAATAGTTCCTTTGTGGATACGCGCCGCTTGAGCCGCACGAACGAGCTCACGGCAATGGCGATGATGGCCAGCAGATACGGGAACGCCTTGAGCAGATCTGCGGATATCCCCGAGCCGGACAACTCCAGCCGGATGCCGACTGCATCCGCAAAACCGTACAGCAGGCACGCCAGCGAGCTGTATACCGGATGCGCGCCGCCGAACACGATGGCGGAGAATGCGGTGAAGCCGCGCCCGGAGGTGATGTTCTCCGTGAACTCGGAAGCATACCCGGTCGACAGGTGCGCGCCCGCGATGCCGCACAGCACGCCCGCCCACAGGATCACGAGCAGCCGGATGCGCTCCGGCTTCACGCCGGCAGTCCGAACCGCGTTTTCATTGATGCCGACCGAGCGCACGAGCATGCCGAACGGCGTCTTGAACAGCAGCACATACGTCACAAAGATCATCAGCACCGCCAGATACACCGTCACGGTGTGGCCGCTCAAAATCTCACCGACGACCGGAATATCCTCGATGAGCGGGATATGGAGCTTGGGCAGTGCCTGCATGTTATCCGGCCGGAAGCCGCCCCGCACGCCGTAGATGGGCAACAGCAGAAACGACGTCAGTCCTGTGGCCGTATAGTTGATGGCCAGCGACGTGAGGATATGGTTCGCCCGGAAGCGGATGACGAACAGCGCATAGATCAGCGACAGCGCCACGCTTCCGATGATCCCACCGAGCAGGCCGATAAAGCTGCTTCCGGTCAGGTGGATGAACAAGATGGCAAAGAATGCGCCCGAGAGCATGCATCCCTCCAGTCCGACGTTGAAAATCTCGGCGCGCTGGCACATCAGGCCGCCCAGCGCGACCAGCAACAGCGGCGCGGTCATACGAATCGTTGCCGCAACCAGTTCCGCATTGAAAATCTCACTCATGGCTTTCCCCCTGCCCGCTGCCGGCCGCTGCTTTTGGTTTCATGAGCCCGGCGAGCTTTTCCTTCAGATTCGTGTGTTTGAAAACGAACTTGGAGCCGGCCATCAGGATGACGAGCGCCTGCACAACCGTTACAAGGGTTCTCGGCACATCGGACATGCGCTCGATGTTATACGAGCCGTTGCGCAGAATGGAGAAGAAGAACGCGCTGATCGGCACGCCGAGCGCACTGTCGTTTGCGAGGATGGAAACCACCATGCCGTCAAACCCCAGATTATTCGAAAAGCGCATGGCGAAGTGATGATGAACGCCCAGCATCTCGATCACGCCAGCGAGGCCCGCGATGGCGCCGCTGATGGTGATTGTGGTCATATAGGTGCGCCGCACATGGATGCCTCCGTAATTCGCGAAGGCGCTGTTCGTGCCCAGCATGCGGTTTTCATATCCGAATTTCGTCTTTGTCGTGAGCATATAGCAGACCACGACCAGACAAGCTGCGATGATCAGTCCCGTCGTCACGGATGATTCCGGGATGATCTTGCTCAGCCAGATGCTCTCCGGAATCAGGTCGCTCGACTCGCTCAACGCATAGCCGCCCGAGCCCTTGAGCGGCCCGTGCACCATAAAATCGGTGAAATGGAACGCCACATAGTTGAACAGGATGGTCGTCACGACCTCCTTGGCGCCGCAGTAGATGCGCAAAAAACCGGCGATGGCCGCCCATGCCGCGCCCGCGAGCATGCCCGTGATGAACACGAGCGGCAGCAGGATCGCCGGCGGCAGCGTCTGGAAGCGCAGCGCGACCGCCGTGGCGAGAATGGCTCCCATGTAGAGCTGGCCGTCCGCGCCCATGTTCCAGATGCCGGCGCGGAACGCGATGGCGCAGGCAAGACCCGTCAGCAGCAGCGGTGTAAACCACCGCAGCGTGCCGGTGATATCGTGTACGATGGCGCCGCCGATGCCTTCAAAGACGGACACCCAGTCGAAGCCGCAGATGATCACGAGAATGGTGGCCACAAGCAGCGCCGCGACCACGATCAGCGCCCGCTGGCCGAGCATGCCCGCATTGCGCCTTATGCTCTGGCGCCATCTCTGTGAGGAGGATTGTTTCATATTGCACGCTCCATTCTCTTGGCGCCGGTCATATACAGGCCAAGTTCCAGCTCGTCCAGGTTCTTGTTTTCAAACTCGCCCACGATCTCTCCTTCGTAGAAGACCAGTATGCGGTCGGAAAGCGAGAGCACCTCGTCGAGTTCCATGGAGATCAGCAGCACCGCCTTGTCCTTGTCGCGCAGCTTGATGATCTCATTGTGGATGAACTCGATCGCGCCGACGTCGACACCGCGCGTCGGCTGCGCCGCAATGAGCAGCTCCGGCTCGATGGCGATCTCTCTGGCCACAACCACCTTCTGCATGTTGCCGCCGGACATGTTGCCCACGAGCGTTTCAATGGAGGCTGCAATGATGCCAAAGCGCCGCACCAGTTCCATCGCGTATTCGCGAATTCTGCCCTTATTCAAAAAGCCGAAACGGCAGTAGGGCTTTCGGTTATAGACCGACAGCATGAGGTTTTCCTCGACGCTGCACTTGCGGTTGATGCCGAACACCATGCGATCCGCCGGAACGTGCGAAATACCATGATGCCGCCGTTTGAGGCAGTCGCACGCGGTGATGTTTTCGCCGTTCAGATAGATGCTGCCGCCGGTCTGCTTGCGCAGGCCCGTCAGCGTTTCCACCAGCTCCGTCTGTCCGTTTCCGTCGACGCCCGCGATGCCGACGATCTCGCCCGCACGCACCGAGAAGGTGATATCCTTGATGGCCGGGAGTTTGCGGTCATTCAGCGCGGACAGCTTTTCCACGCGGAGCACCTCGCCCTTGGGCTTGGCCTCGTCCTTGCGCACGCGTAGCACGACGTCGCGGCCGACCATCATCGTTGCGAGCTTGATCTCGTCCGCCTCGTCCGTTCTGATATGACCGGTCACCTTGCCGGCGCGCATGACGGTGATCTCATCGGAGATTTCCAGCACCTCCTTGAGCTTGTGCGAAATGAACAGGATCGTCTTGCCCATGGCCGTGAGGCTCCGGCATACGCCGAACAGGGCCTGCGTTTCGCTCGGCGTCAGTACCGCCGTCGGCTCGTCCAAAATCAGCAGCTCCGCGCCGCGGTACAGCGCCTTGATGATCTCCACGCGCTGCATCTCTCCGACCGACATTTCAAAAACTTTCTTGTCCAAATCCACATGGAACGAATACTGCTCCATGATCTCTTCGATCCGTTTCCTGCTCGTCTTATAGTCGGTCAGCGCGCCCTTGTGCGGCGTATCCGCACCGAGAATGATGTTCTCCAGCACCGTGAGATCGGATACCAGCATGAAATGCTGGTGCACCATCCCGATTCCCAGCCGAATGGCGTCGTAGGTCGAACGGATGCCAACCTCCTGCCCGTTGAAAACGATCCGGCCCGAATCCGGCGCGTGCAGTCCGCACAGCACATTCATCAGCGTACTCTTTCCCGCGCCGTTTTCGCCGATCAAAGCGTGGATGCTCTGCTTTTTCACCTCGAGCGTCACGTCATTGTTGGCGATCACGCCGGGAAATGCTTTCACGATGTGCTGCATCGATAACACAGTCTCCGACATGCAGCAGTTCCTCCTTTCCTGAAGAGCGGTGCGCGGATCAAAGCCCCGGTATGCACGCTCCAGTCGTTCCGTCATTGCAGCCAGCAGTACAATTCCCACATGTAGCCGTCGCCGTCTACAAAATAGGCCGCATGCGCGTTCCATTCCCAGTCGCTAGGCGCCGCTACGAACTCCACGCCCTCAGCTTTGAGTTCCTCATACGCCGCGTCCACATCCTCGGGCCGGTCAAACCGAATGGCGGATTGTACGCGATGCTTGACCCTACTCATCGCCTGCTCGCCCAGATGCTCGCACAGGTGTCCCCATTTCCAGAAGAAGAAGGCCACGCCGGCGCCGGAATTCATCTGCGCAAAGGTGTCGGACTGTCTGACCACCCGAAAGCCCATCGTGTCCCGATAGAAATTCACGGCCTTGCTGATGTCGTCCACCAGAAAGCCATAGGAAGTGTGATTGTATTTCATCTCTGTATCATCCCTTCTGTTCTCTTGCAGTGGTACAGTAGCGTGGGGACGCCGGCGCCATATGCCGGGACGCCGGCGTTCCCGTTCCCATATTGCTTAGCCCTTGGTGATGTTGACGGGCTTCTCGGTGTCGAACTCGATCACAAGCTCGCCGGAGACCAGCTTATCCTGCTGCTCCTTGGCAAACTCGGCCGCCGCCTTCAGCGCATCCGCCTTGTCGGGGTTCGTCTCGCAGAACCGATCGATGGTGTCCCAGACGACGATCGCCGCATCGTTGAAGATGGACTTGATCGTGTGCTCGCCGCCCTTGAACTCGCCGTTCTTGATGTCGTTGGCCGCTTCGAGAACCACTTCGCCGAAGTCGGTGAGCAGGTGCGTCATCAGCACGTTCTTGCCGATTTCAAAGTAGTCGCTGTTGTCCGCCGTGCAGAGCACGCCGTTCTCCTGACAGGCCTCGACGACGCCGGTGCTGGTCTTTCCACAGCTGGAGGTGATGCAGTCCACGCCGCGGCTGATCATGGCAAGCGCGATTTCGCGGCCCACGGTCGGGTCGTCATAGGTGTCCGCATACATGTATTCGACCTCGCAGTCCGGATTGGCGGCCTGAACGCCGTCCATAAAGCCGTTTACAGCCGCATTGGATGTGGCGGTTTCCTGACCGGAGATCATGCCAACCTTGTTGGCGGTGGTCATCTTGCCCTGCAGACAGCCAAGGATGTACAGCACCTCCTGCACCTTGTACTCGGTCGACCAGATGTTCTCATACTTCGTATCGCCGGCATTGGTGTACTGATACAGGCTGACAAACTTGATGTTCGGGTAATCCTTCGCAACGGCGACGACCGCCTCGGAGACCGGCGCGAACGACGTAACGATCACTTCATAACCGGCCTTGGCCATAGCGCGGATATCCTCTTCATAGACGTCGGGCGTCAGCGATTCGAGCGTTTTGCACTCGAAACCAAGCGCTTCGACCTCGGGAATGACGGCAGCCATGCTGTCGATCGGGCCCTTGTCGCCAAAGCTGCGGTTGCTGATGATAGCCATCTTGATCTTATCGCCACCGGCGTTTTCGTCGGAAGGCTGGTTGCTGTCGGCGGGTTTGGAGCAGGCAGCAAACAATGCGACGGTCATGAGCAGTACGATTGCTGCGGCAACGATTCGAAGACTTCTTTTCATGTTTCTTGGTTCCTCCTTGATTTTTGATATACGAAGGCCTTGTCAGCCAATGCGCCAGGATGGAGTTCTCCGTGGTTCGTTCCGTGGTTTTGGGGCTCCGTTTCCGGGGTTCGCAGTATGCGTGTTTATACCGTGGGTTTTGTAATGTTGGGCTACGTCGCGGACGATTGTGCTCGTCTTTTAGTTATGCGCATATATTGATATGCATATATTATATGTGTCTTGTTGCCGAATTGCAAGTACTTTTTTGTATTTTATTTGTGAAAAAGTCGTTTTGTAAAGCGCCATCTTCTGGTATTGGCGCGCAGCCGCCCACCCTCCGGTTCAACGGACGGACAGCAGCATGGCATTCCCCGACCCAAGCGGCCCGTCGCAAAGCTACTTCAACGGATGGATAGCCGCATGGCGCTTCCCGACCAATGCGGCCATAACAAAGCCGCAGTGCTGGCAAGCCCCTCAGAGGCATCCATGCTGCGAGTTTGGCGGGTGTTTCTCTGCCACGGCAGAAGCTCCAACAAAAACAGAGTTTTTGACGGCCTGATCGGCATGGGAAACGCATGCGTAAATCATTTGCAGCTGCTTAACTGCATATTTCCCGCACTCGGGACACTTCCATGTATACATCGATATTCACATTGCGGCTGTACAGGCCGCTGATGATATCGAAGATACCGCCCTCTGCGGAAACCACCGCCGCACAACCGTTGTTCTCGGCCA
>SFNQ01000013.1 GCA_004554165.1 Clostridiales bacterium
CACTCCTTTGGCTATTGGTTCCCGGCAGTCCCAATATTACCATTTCTGTGCAGGCTTTGCTCCTTTTTTCTGTTACCTATGTATTGTATCTCAACAATTCCGAAAAAAGGAGATGACTTTTTTGCCCGCCCGTTTCCGGAGGGACTGGGGAGTGAAGCGAGGCCTATTCCTCCTCCTGGCGGCCGGGTTCTCCGGGCAGAGCGCCGGTGCCCAGCAGGGCGGAAGCCGCGTCCGCGTCCTCCAGCCGCTCTACGCTGCGCAGCTTGCGGACGATGGAGCGCGTGCGGGTGCCGATGAGCTGATCCAGCTCGTCGTTGACCTGCATGAGGCGCTTTTGCGAGCTTTGCAGGATGGTTTCAAACTTTTCAAACTCGGTCTTGACCGCGCCGAGCACCTGCCAGACCTCGCTGCTGCGCTTCTGAATGGCCATGGTGCGAAAGCCCATCTGCAGGCTGTTGAGCAGCGCCGCCATGGTGGAGGGGCCTGCGATATTGACGCGGAAGGCGCGCTGCAGCTCCTCCACAAGCCCCCGGTTGACCGCCTCCGCGTACAGGCCCTCAAAGGGAAGGAACAGGATGGCAAACTCCGTGGTATTGGGCGGGTCCAGATATTTGTCGCGAATGTCCCGCGCCTCCTTCTTGATCTGCTGGGTCAGCGCTGCGGCGGCGGCGCGCACCTGCTCCGCGGAGCCGCTCTCATAGGCTTCCTGAAGGGCAGCGTAGGTATCCCCGGGGAATTTGGCGTCGATGGGCAGGTACACGTGCTGCCCGTCCTCCGTTGGCAGCTTTACGGCAAACTCCACCCGCTCCGCGCTGCCGCGCCGGGTGGCCACATTGGTGTCGTACTGCTCGGGCGCCAGCGTTTCCCTGAGGATCGCGTCCAGCTGGATCTCCCCGAGAATGCCGCGGGTTTTCACGTTGGACAGAACCTTTTTGAGATCGCCCACGCCCGTAGCCAGCGCCTGCATTTCGCCAAGGCCACGATAGACCTGCTCCAGCCGTTCGCTGACCAGGCGGAAGGACTGGGTCATCTTGTTTTCCAGCGTTTTCTGGAGCTTTTCGTCCACCACCTGCCGCATCTGCTCCAGCCGCTCGTTGTTGTCCGCCTGCATCCGGCTGATGCGGCGCTCCATGGTTTCCCGAATCTGCTCGAGCTTCTGCTCGTTGACGCTCTCAAAGGTGGCAAAGCGCCGCTCCTGCTGCTCGGCGGCCTGGCGCTGGTTGTCGCCGATCATCCCGCCGAGAGCGGAAACGGAGGTTTGAACGTTCCTGGTAATCTCCTGCCGCAGCTGCGCCTGGGAGTTGGCCAGATCCTGCCGCAGCCGGTCGTTGCCCGGCCGCAGCAAAAGCGCGAGGACGGCGATGAGCAGCGCCGCGCAGAGGCAGATCAAAATCAGAATTGCGGTTTCCACTGGGTTATTGTCCTCCCTGTATCATAAAAACTCCCAGCGCAATGCCTGTTTGCGCGAGAAGATAGGTCAGCATCACCACCAGATGGCGGCACCTAAAGCTCCTGCAAAACTTTTCGTAGGACAGAAACCCGTCCGAAAACAGGAACAGCAGCGTTGCGCCGTAGACCAGCCAGTGCCAGAGCGTACGGCTGTCTGCGGCAAACAGCAGCGCGGAAATGCTCATGCAGGAGATCAGCACGAGGTAGATCCCGGCAGCGAAGAGGAGCCGGCGCGGCATGCTCCGGCGGAGCGTGCGCAGCAACAGCAGGATGGCTGCGGCATAGCAGGGCACGGCAATCAGAACAATCCGCAGGTCCGGCGCGGACCCCAGCCGGCTGAGAAAATAGCCGGTATAGCATACATGGCCTGCGGCAAAGGACAGACTGCCGGGCACAAACAGCGCGGGCCTGTCGTCCGAATAGAGCAGCAGCAGGTCGCCCAGAAAGCCCAGCAGCAGGCCCGCGATCATGGGTAGCGGCGCAGGCTGGCAGCAGAGCAGCAGAAAGAGCGCCAGCAGCGGCATCAGCAGGGGTTTTGTGGCGTAGCGCAGACGTTCGCGCCCGGGCGGGATGCAGGCATAAAGCTGAGCGGCGGCCACAATGCAGTACAGCAGCAGGATGACAGTCGTTTTCATGCGTTCCTCCCATATAACCCTATGTTAAATAAAGTATAGCACAGCTGATGCCCGGGGAAAACAAACTATTGTTGAAATTCTGCCAATATGCTATACTGCATCATGACGGAATATGGTGATGCGGATGGAAAAATCATCCTTCCGCGGACAAATAAAGGAGGAGAACTCATCCATGCAATACTCCAAAGATGTGGAAGAGATGGTCTGCGTCAAAAAGGGCGCAGCGCACGACCCCGCACCGATCCCCGAAGAGGGCAAATGGGTCAAGGCAAAGCAGATCGGCGACATCAGCGGCCTGACGCACGGCGTCGGCTGGTGCGCGCCGCAACAGGGCGCCTGCAAGCTCACGCTGAATGTGAAAAACGGCGTGATCGAAGAGGCGCTGGTAGAGACCATCGGCTGCTCCGGCATGACCCATTCGGCGGCCATGGCGGCGGAAATTCTGCCCGGAAAGACCATCCTCGAAGCGCTGAATTCCGACCTGGTGTGCGACGCGATCAACACCGCCATGCGCGAGCTGTTTTTGCAGATCGTCTACGGCCGCACCCAGAGCGCCTTCTCGGACGACGGCCTGCCCGTCGGCGCGGGGCTTGAGGATCTGGGCAAGGGCCTGCGCTCGCAGGTGGGCACCATGTATGGCACCAAGATCAAGGGGCCGCGTTACCTCGATATGGCCGAGGGCTATGTGCTCAAGGTAGGCCTGGACGAGGCGGGCGAGATCATCGGCTATCAGTTTGTTTCCCTGGGCAAGATGATGGACGCGATCAAGAAGGGCGTCGATCCCAAGGAAGCGTACGAGCAGAACATCGGTACCTACGGCCGCTTCGCGCAGGCTGCCAAGGTCATCGATCCGCGTCATGAGTAAGGAGGGACAGCCATGATTACCTTTGAAGGTTACGAAAGAAGAATCGACAAGATCAACGCCGTCCTGAACGAATACGGCATCAGCGGCCTCGAGGAGGCAAAAAAAATCTGCGACGCTGCGGGCGTTGACGCTGCGGGCATCGTGCGCGGCATTCAGCCCATCGCCTTTGAAAACGCCTGCTGGGCCTATACCGTGGGCGCGGCCATCGCGCTCAAAAAGGGCGTAAAGACCGCTGCGGAGGCTGCGGAAGCCGTGGGCATCGGCCTGCAGTCCTTCTGCATCCCCGGCTCCGTTGCGGACCAGCGCGACGTGGGCCGCGGCCATGGCAACCTGGCCGCCATGCTGCTGCGAGAGGAGACAAGCTGCTTTGCCTTCCTGGCGGGCCATGAGAGCTTCGCGGCCGCGGAGGGTGCCATCGGCATCGCCCGCACGGCCAACAAGGTCAGGAAGCAGCCCCTGCAGGTCATCCTCAACGGCCTCGGCAAGGATGCGGCCTATATCATCTCCCGCATCAACGGCTTCACCTTCGTGGAGACGGCGTATGATTACAAGACCGGCGCGCTGAACATCGTCTCCACCAAGGCCTTCTCCGACGGCGACCGCTCGAAGGTGCGCTGCTACGGCGCGGACGACGTCAACGAGGGCGTGGCGATCATGCGCCACGAGAGCGTGGACGTTTCCATCACCGGCAACTCCACCAACCCCACCCGGTTCCAGCATCCCGTGGCGGGCACCTACAAGAAGTGGTGCATTGAGAACGGCAAGAAGTACTTCTCCGTGGCATCCGGCGGCGGCACGGGCAGAACCCTGCATCCGGACAACATGGCGGCGGGCCCGGCTTCCTACGGCCTGACCGACACCATGGGCCGCATGCATGGCGACGCGCAGTTTGCGGGCTCCTCGTCCGTACCCGCGCACGTGGAGATGATGGGCCTCATCGGCATGGGCAACAACCCGATGGTGGGTGCGACGGTGGCAGTGGCCGTGGCAATCGAACAGGCGCAGAAATAAAAGACAGGCGCAAACGGAGTACATCCCGCCCGCCTCGGACGATGCGCCGGAGCGGGCGGCATTATTTACAGGAGGTGTGGTATCTTGAAGGATAAAACCATCAAACGGATCGCCCTTGGCGGAATTCTTGCCGCGGCGACCATTTTGCTGACAACGCTGGTGTCCATCCCCATTCCCGGCGGGCTGGGCTTTGTCAACCTTGGGGACGCGGGCGTACTGACCGCCGCGTTTCTGCTGGGCGGGCCCTGGGGCGCGCTGTGCGGCGGGGCGGCCTCCGCGCTCTCCGATCTGCTGCTCGGCTACGGCCACTATGCGCCCGCCACCTTCCTCATCAAGGGCGGCATGGCGCTGGTCTTCGGCCTGCTGTACCGGGCGCTGCCGAACAGGGTGCGCGTGGCGGCCTTCTTCATCGCATCGCTGCTGGTTCCGGCAGGATATTTCCTCTACGAAACCATCCTTTACGGTGCCGTCGCCGCCGCGCCAAACCTGCTGTTCAACCTTGTGCAGGGCCTGATCGGCGCAGGCATTGCGCTTGCGGTGTGCAAGATATCGGAAAAGACCGGACTCAGGGGAAAACAGCCATGACCGCCGGCAGACAGACAAAACCCCACGGGAGCTTCCCGCCGCAGAGGGAGCGCGGCGCGTACATCCTGCGCGAGCCGAAGGGCGAGCCAGACGTGCTTCTGTTTTCCGGCCCGGAGGGACAGAAGACCGTCTATGGCGCGGCGGACCTGCTGTCCGTGCAGGGCTATACCGCGCGCATCGTCGAGGTGGCGGATGCGGCGCTGTTCCTCCGGCAGGACGCGGCCTACCGGGAGAGTGTGTTTTCCCCCGCGCCCTCGGCGCGTGTGGGCCTTGCGCTCACCGGGGAGGAGCAGGCGGCCTTTTCCTCGCTGCCGCAGGCGGAGCTGCTCTGCCGCGCCGACCGCAGCGCTGTGGCCGCGGGCGCGCTTGCGGCAATCCGCCGGGCGGACTGAGCGCATTGCCGTCCGGGATCTCAGGGCCCCGTTTTGCCGGCGGTTTCTTTTTGCCCGCGCCATGGCGGGACGGCGCGCCGCTGCAAAAATGCGCTGCGCCCCAAGGCGCTTTTTCCGGATAGCGCGCCTGCTGCAAAATCCGGCAGGAGCATTTCACACAAAAGCACAGCCCGCGCACGGCGGGGCGGCTGCGGAACCCCGTGGCCGCTTCACTTTTTTGGGGCAATCCCTGCTTTGCCCGCGCCATGGCGGGACGGCGCGCCGCTGCAAAGCGGAGTTTCCCGGCAGGCGCCGTTTCGGAGCGGTCGCCAGTTGCCCGAGCGCAATGGAAGCGTCGGGGCCTGCGGGGCCAAAACCTCAGGGGCTTTTGCAGGTCTGGCGCTCCGGGAACGGTGCTGTGGCGCGGAGCGCAAAACGAAATCCCGACCATCAAAATTAAACTTTATATGACTTTTTTGGATAGCGCTTGCAATGAAAAGCGGCGGCAAGTAAACTGTTTTCAAGAATAAAGACACAGGGTACGGATATGCGAAAGATGAAACCGCGCCGCGGCGGCCTTGTCTGGAAGGTCAAGAGAGTTCTGCACAATTTCAGAGAGGAAATGATCTATCAGGTCAGGCGATTTTTGCGCAGGTGCTACAGGCTCGGCGCGCCAATGTGCATCTTTCTCGGCTGCGTCTGCCTTTTTGTCATCACGGGAACCATTCTGCTGATCGCCGTGCCGGCTTCCAGACGGCGAACGGCGGAAGCGGCGGGGGCCGCTGCGGATCCGTCCCTGCGGCAGGCAGAGGTTCGGCTGCCCGAGAATACGGCTGTGCCTGCGACGCCCATTGTGGTGGAAGCCGGCGGAGAGCCCGGGGATGCCGGAATGCCCGGGAACGCGGCTCCGTCTCCGGAAGCCGCCACACCCGCGCCGGAGCTGCGCTTTGAAAAGGGCAGCAGGGGCGAGGAGGTGCTGGCCATTCAGAAGCAGCTCATTTCGCTGGGCTATCTGACGCTGGACGAGCCCACCGACTATTTTGGCAATGCGACCCGCGATGCGGTGCGCTTCTTTCAGCGCCAGCACGGGCTGGATCAGGACGGCATCATCGGCAACGAAACCTATGCGCTGCTCAACTCCGACGAGGCCCGTCCCTATGTCATGACCGAGGGCGCGGAGGGAGAGGATATCGAGATCTTTCAGGACATGCTGTACGACCTGGGCTACCTCGAGCGCAGCCAGATCACCGGCTATTACGGCACCGACACGGTAGAGGCCGTTAAAAATTTCCAAAAGCGCAACAAGCTCTCGCAGGACGGCAAGGCCGGAGAAAAGACCCTTGAGATGATCAACTCCGAGGACGCGCGCGTTTCCTATACGAAGGAGAAGGAGATCGCCGAGGAGCGCAGGAAGGCGGAGGCGGAGGCTGCGAAAAAGTCCGTGGAGGGCCGCATTGACACGCTGATCTCCGTAGCAAAATCACAGCTGGGCAAGCCCTATGTGCTGGGCGCGCGGGGGCCGGATTCCTATGACTGCTCCGGTTTCGTCTACTACTGCCTGAGAAAGGCGGACGTGTACTGCCGCAGGCTGAACGCCAAGGGCTATTCCCAGAGCAGCTCCTGGACGAAGATTTCCAGCATGAGCGATATCAAAAAGGGCGACCTGCTCTTCTTCAGCTCCGACGAGGACAGCTCGGTGAACCATGTGGGCATCTATATCGGCAGCGGCGAGATGATCGATGCCTCCTCCGGCAACGGCAAGGTGGTGCGCCGCTCCTGCCGCAGTCCGTACTGGAAGCGCAACTTTGTCTGCGCGCGCCGTCCCATTGAATAGGGCGGGACAAGCCGGGCGCCGGCACCGCCGGAGACGTTTGCGGCGGGCCGGAGCAATGGCAGAGGCGGGCCGGACGGCTTGACGCACCGTTTGCGCAAAAGGCGCCATGCCGCCGGCGCCGGAAAAGACCTCCGATGGCGCGCTCCTGAACATGTCCAAGGCAGGCTTTTTTGAAAGGATGGCCGCCGGAGCCTCTCTCCGGCGGTTTTTTCATGGATTTTTTGCAAGCTGTCCATAAATATGATATACTACTATACTGTGGGCCTCCGGGCTGGCGGCACGCAAAGGCGCCGGATACCGCACGGTAGAGTAATGCGACCAGACGGCAAGGAGCGTATGGAATGAATATCGAGAACATCATGGAAAAGATCGAGCTCGTGCTCAAGCGGGATCATCAGACAAACCTTTGCGACGCAACGCCGCAGGAGCTGCACAACGCGCTGGGCAGCGTCGTCATGGGCGCGATTGCAGAGCAATGGTACGAGAGCCGCCACACCCACGAGCGGGTGCGCGAGGCCTATTATTTCAGCGCAGAGTATCTGACCGGGCGCATGGTGTACAACAATCTGTTTTCCCTCGGCCTGCTGGAGCAGGTCAGGGAGGCCTTTGCAAGCCGGGGCCTGGATCTGGCGGTATTTGAGGAAATTGAGGACGCTGCGCTGGGCAACGGCGGCCTCGGCAGGCTGGCCGCCTGTTTTCTGGATTCTGCCGCAACCATGAATCTGCCCCTGGACGGCTACGGCCTGCGCTACAAATACGGTCTGTTCAAGCAGAGCTTCAGCGACGGCTTTCAGGTGGAGTCCGCGGACGACTGGCAGCGCGGGGGCGATCCCTGGAGCCGCCGCCGCGATACCCATGAGGTGCTCGTTCATTTTGCGGATCAGACCGTGCGCGCCGTGCCCTACGACATGCCGGTCATCGGCTATGGCACGAACAACATCGGCACGCTCCGGCTCTGGCAGAGCGAAGCCATGGAGGATTTTGACTTCAAGCTCTTTAACGATCAGGAGTACGCCCTGGCCGTGCTGGAAAAAAACCGGGTGGAGGACATCACCCGCGTGCTCTACCCCAACGATTCCACGCCTGCAGGAAAGAAACTGCGCCTGAAGCAGCAGTATTTCCTCTCAAGCGCGTCGCTGCAGGATATCATGTTCCGCTACAAGCGCGAAAACCGGCCGATCAGCGCCTTTGCGGACTTTGTGACCATTCAGCTCAACGATACGCACCCCACCGTCAGCGTGCCGGAGCTCATCCGTCTGCTGATGAACGAGGGCCTGGAGTTTGAGGAGGCCTTCCGGATTGCCCAGCGTACCTTTAACTATACCAACCATACCGTCATGGCCGAGGCGCTGGAAAAGTGGGATGTGGAGCTGTTCCGCCAGGTGCTGCCGGAGATTTTCGATATCATCTTCCGGATCAATGCGCGGCTTTGCGGTGAGCTGATGCAGCGGGGCATGGACTGCGGGCCCATGGCCATCATTCAGGATAAGCTCATCCACATGGCAAACCTTGCGGTCTATGGCTCGAGCTATGTCAACGGCGTGGCCCAGATCCATACGGAGATTTTGAAGAACGACGTGCTGCGCGACTGGTACGCCCTGTATCCGGAGCGCTTCCAGAACAAGACCAACGGCATCACCCAGCGGCGCTGGCTGGGGCTGTGCAACCCGGAGCTGTCCCGCTTCATTGCGGAGCGTACCGGCGGCTACGGCTTTTTGACCGATCTGAACCGGCTTGCGGCGCTGCGCGAGCATGTTTCGGACGAGGACGTGCGCCGGTTCAACGAGATCAAGCTGGAGAAAAAGCGGCAGCTCTCCGCCCTCATCGAGCGCGAGGAGGGCGTGCAGCTTCCGCCGGAGTTCCTCTTTGACGTGCAGGTCAAGCGCATGCATGAATACAAGCGGCAACTGCTCAACGCCTTCGCGATTCTTGATATCTATTTCGGGCTGAAGGAGGGGCGGATTGCGGATTTCACGCCAACGGCCTTTATCTTCGGCGCGAAGGCCGCGCCGGGCTATATCCGCGCAAAGGCGGTCATCAAATATATCAACGAAATCGCAAAGAAGATCAACAGCGACCCCGACATGCACGATAAGATGCGCGTGGTGTTCGTACACAATTACAACTGCTCCTACGCGGAGCACATCATTCCCGCGGCGGACGTTTCCGAACAGATTTCGCCTGCGGGTACCGAGGCCTCCGGAACGGGCAATATGAAGCTCATGCTCAACGGCGCGGTGACGCTGGGCACCTACGACGGCGCGAACATCGAGATCGTGCGGGAAGCGGGCAAGGAGAACAACTATATCTTCGGCTATACCGTTGAGGAGCTGAACGCAAAGCGCGGCAGCTACAACGCCAAGGCCATCTACGATTACGAGCCGCGGGTGCGTCGCGTGGTGGATACGCTGATCGACGGCACTTTTTCGGACGACAACAGCGGCGCCTTTGCGGATTTGCACCGCGCGCTGCTGCTCGGCGCGAGCTGGCATAAGCCGGACAACTATTTCGTCCTGCTGGAGCTGCTGCCCTACATTGAACGGAAGCTGCAGGCCAACCGCGATTACCGCGATCGCCTTGCCTTTGGGCGCAAGTGCCTGCTGAACGTTGCGGCGGCGGGCCCCTTCTCCTCCGACCGGACCATCCGCGAGTATGCGGAGCAGATCTGGCATATTTCGCCCGTAACGGTGGAAAAGACGCCCACGCTGTTCTGACAGCCGGCGGCCCGCAGAGAACGAGGCCTGGCCGAAATTCCGAAGGAACGGAGGGCCGCAGCACGCCGGCTTTTCAGGCCCTGCCGTTTCCGGCAAGGGCAGGCGGCAACGCCCCGGCCGGGGTTTTGTATCCGGCGCGGAAGGGGGCTGTTCCAGGCAGGGCCGCAGCACGCCGGCGCTCCTGCGAGTGGCGAACGGGCGTCGGTATCCGATGGGACAGCCTTGTAGAAAGAGAGATACGGCAAAAAGGAGCCGCCGCAGGGAAACCCTGCGGCGGCTCCTTTCGACAGACCGGCCGTTCAGAAACGGCCTGTTTTTCCGGCGCTATTCTGCCAGCAGAGCCAGCCGTTCTTCAACAATGGAAAGCCACTCCTTTTCGTCATGTCCGCCGGTGACCGGTTCGCCGACAAAATGGCCTTCACTGTCCAGAAAAACCGTGGTGGGAATGTACTCAAAGGCCACCAGCTCCTCCATTGCGGGCTGGAATTTCCAGATCGGGTAGGAAACCCCGGTCTGCTCCAGAATGGCCTGCAAATCCTCCGGGCTTTCCGTATCAAGCCAAATGCCGGCAAATCCTACCTTCTGACCGCCCTCTGCCTGAGAATACTGTTCATACAGGCTTTGGAGGTAAGGCATCTCGCCCACACAGGGCGGGCACCAGGTGGCCCAGAAGTTCACCAGCGTCAAATCATACGCTTTGGCAAATGCCGCCGTATTGACCGTTTCACCCTGAACCGTTTCCACATCAAGATCGAATACAATGTCCTCCTGCGGGGTGACCTCGGCGGCGCCGTCGCCGGCGGGGTCCGCTGCCGGCGCTTCGGTGGCGGCGGCGGAGCTGTCGATGGGATCAGATTCCGGGTCCGCAGGGGTGGGAGCGGGCGCCGCGCAGGCGAAAACGACTGCCATCATGCAAATCGCAAGTATTGTCGCCAGAAACGTTTTCATAGTGTTCCTCCTTCGCTTTGTTGTACAATCGGTGCTTTCTTTTTTCCGCAGACATGGAGCGCGCCATGGGGACAGGTTTTTATGCAGTCTCCGCAGCGAATGCATTCCGCGTCGTTTGGGTTCTTCACAGGATCAACGCCCATGGGGCAGTTGCGCTTGCAGGCGCCGCAGCCGGTGCAGGCGGATGCCTCCAGCGCGTAGCGGTACAGAGCGAAGCGGGAGAACAGCCCGTAAAAGGCGCCCAGCGGGCAAACATATTTGCAGAAGGGCCGGTAAATCACAAGGCACGCGACCAATACCGCAATCAGCACACAGGCCTTCCACAGGAACATGCCGCCCAGACTGCTCCGCACCTGCCCGTTGGCAAGCGCAAGGGACACGCCGCCCTCCAGCGTTCCCGCAGGACAAATCCATTTGCAGAAATAGGGCGCGCTCATGCCCACCGGTGTGCGCAGGAGCAGGGGCAGCCCGATGACGAATACCAGCAGAATCACATACTTCATCCAGCGCAGAGGCCGGTCGATTCTGAGCGGCACCGTACACTTTTTGACCGGAATTTTATGCAAAAGCTCCTGCAGCCAGCCAAAGGGACAGATCCAGCCGCAGAAAAAACGTCCCAGCGTCACGCCGAACAGGATCAGCAGTCCCGCAACATAACAGGAGATCTTTCCGCCAATGGTAGCCAGGGAGGATTGCAGCGAGCCGATGGGGCAGGCTCCCAATGCGCCCGGGCAGGAGTAGCAGTTCAGAACCGGTACGCATACCCCTTTCAGCGGGCCGGTGTAAATTTTCCCCGTAATAAAGCCCGGCAAATTCAGGTTCAGGCCCAACGCGCTGAAAAACTGCACCAACGGCCTGAGACGGTTTGTTTTCTTTTTATTCCTGGTTTTCATGCCCTTTACCCAATGCCGACGCATTCCAGACAAACCGCCGCGGCCTTTTGCCTTACCTTGTGAAACTGGCCCCTATGAAGCCCTGCGGCCATGAGGCCGATGCCAAGGGCCAGCGCTGCAACTGTGAGCGCCCATCTCATCCGGGATCGTTTCTGCAAGGCTGTTCCCTCCCATCGTTTCGGCGCTGCTCGCCCATTCCGCGCTGTCGCGCAGCGGTTTTCGCTGTACGAAAAAGGCCGGGGCCACGAACGCCGGAGCCAATCGCCTGGCGGGACAAGTTAACACCAATCTGTTTTAAATTATAATAAAAGGGCGAACGCAAAAAAAGTGTAAAATGAAAAAACATTGTGAAAAATGAGGCATATCGATTGCCTCCGGCGCCGGCGGAGCGGTGCCGGAGGGTACATCCTGGCGTTTTTCTGTGAAAATCCGACTGCTTTACGCTTTTTCTTTTAAAATACAATCAAACTCCCCTTGCTTATGTACCGGCTGACATCGCGCAGAGCCGCAGACGGCGTCCGGGGCGTCAGGGCGGCCGGAGGGGCGGCGTTGGCGGCGCAGAAGCCGGGGACCGGCCCATGCCGGCGGCGCAAGCGAACGGACGGGGCGTTCACATGCAAAGGAGGACAGCAAATGAAAAAACGGCTGATCGCACTACTTTTGACGCTGGCCGTCACGGTATCCGTGCCCGGGCTTGCCGAGCGGCAGAATGCGGGGCTTGAAAAGCAGCTGGCCGGAATGAAGGCTGCCATGCGCCAGGAGAAGATCGCGGCGCTCGTTGTGAGAACCGCCGATTTCCAGACCTGGACCGAAGAAAACGAAAAGGTCAATAGGATCGACGTCGTAAAGGCTGTGGACAGCAGGAACCTGCCGGAGGAGGTCGTCGACCATACGGTGCGCGAAACGGCGCAGGACGGCATGAGAATGATTACTTCCCCTGTAGAGGGCAGCAATCTCGTTTGCTGCAAACTCAAGTTTGACGCCGGTACGATTCCCTTTGCGCTGCTCCATGATTATATGCTGCTGGCCGGTCTCCCTGGAGCAATGGATACAGAGAATTACGGGCGGGCAGAGTTGCAGACAGAGCTGGCCACGCTGACATACGGCGCCTCCTTTTCGGCGAGCGCCGTCCGGTATGAGACGGGCGGTTATCATCCATATCTGGATGTAAGCTGGACCTCTCCGGCGGATCAGATTGGGGAAGGGTATGAGATCATCGAGGGGACTCTCCTGCGCACGGATTTTTCTGATTACGATCTGATCCGCAAGACTGTGGGCCAGCGCTCGATGAGTTCAAAAATGATGATGGAGCTCTTTCCCAATATGATGATAGAATCCTTTGCGGACGCCGCGCTGACGGAGGCAGGCCGTTATGATCTCTATACCTCGGGCTTTGCGTTCATTGCCTGTCTGGAGCGGGAGCCAAGCAGCCCGGCGAAGGGGTATTTTCACCCTCGCCCTTATGCAAAGGCTTTTTGAACGATGATATCCACCTGCTTGCCCTTGATGCCCACCAGTACGTCGTCCGCCAGTCTGGCAACGATGGATTTTTCCAGCTCGTCCCAGGCGTCCGCGCTCTTTTCCTGCTGAACCTGCTTTTTGTACTGTTCCAGCGTCCACGTATAGGCGTAATATGCGGAGGTGGAAAAGGTCATATCCGGCGAGTCGGTGTTGGCAAAGATAAAGGTGGGCGCCACATCGGGCGAATCGGCATACAGCAGCAGGGATTCCGCCGCCGCCCGAATCTTTCCCATAATGCCGGTGGCCGCAGCGTTTTTGCCCGATGTGGAAACGGCCAGCAGGTTCTGATGCTGCGCAAAATCGATTTCCGGCGCAGACAGGGCCACGTGCAGCCTGAATTCCTGCGCCTCGCTTTCCAGCCAAAACCTGCCTTCATAGTTTTTGAGCAGTTCCGGCAGCATCCCAACCAGTTCCTCGGCAAGCAGGCGCAGCTGCAGGGTCTGTTTTTGATTCAGCTCGTTGTACACGGCGCTTTTTTCCACCTCAAGCAGGATGCAGGAAAGTCCGCCGCCCTGTTTCGTAAGATCGCATGTGTTCGATTTCATGCCCAACAACCCTCCCAGATGTATTATTTTCATCCCTGTTTTCGCGGCGGCATCTTCGGGCGACCGGGGAACCGCCGCCGGCCCCGAATCGGGGCCCTTTTGCCGCCTTCTCCCCGGCGCGCAGGGGAAAAGCGTTAAAGCTGCCAGCCCCGCTCCCGGCAGACCCCGGTTACCGCTCCGGGGGCTTTCAAAACCCGCCTGCCGGCAGGCGGGAAAACGGCGGCGGACGCAACGCCCGCTCGCATAGAAACGAAGCTCCTTTGCCTCAGTCCGCTTTCCAGGTATCCACCGGCTGGTACAGAAAGGAAAGCTCGGCCATGGGCGCGTCCAGGGATTCCGCCAGCTGTTTTACCGCGGGCAGGATCTCGGGGGAAAAATCCAGATACCAGTCCAGCGTTTCCAGAATATACCTGCGCTTGAACTCGGCGTCCGTACAGAGGGCGCAGCGGAGGTTGTGCAGCCGGTCCGCGCCTTTTACCACAAAGGCGATGGGGTCCTGCCGTATGCCCGCCACATAGTCCTTCATGACATAGCCCCTGCGCTTGGTCAGGAGCCGTACCGCGCGCAGCACGTCCGCGCCGCCCAGCGTCAGGATGCGCTCCTCCGTGGCGTCGGTATCCTCCAGCAGGTCGTGGAAAAGGGCGGCAATCTGGTAATCCATCCCATAGCCCTGCTGCCGGACGATCTCCGCCACCGCCACCGGATGGGAAATGTAGGGCGCGCCGCCAATGCGGAACTGGCCTGCGTGCTTTTGCGTGGCATAGGCCAGGGCCGCGTCGTATGCTTGCTGCAACATCCCGGCCTCCTCTAAACCCGGCCGCCTTTTTCTGCAAAGGCCATCAGAGCCCTGGCCTGCCGCGCGGCGCGTTTTTCGCTGCCCGTGGCGAGCTTGAGGAATTCGGCGGCCTGCGCCTCGGTATACCGCCGGGTCAGCAGCTCGGCCCGGCAGAGAAACCGCAGGCCCACGTTGGAGGAGAGGATGTCCAGCTCGGCGCTGCGCAGAGCCTGCTCTGCCAGGGTAAGCGCCAGATCGTGGTTTTCCTCCAGCAACTGCCCGAGATCGCCCAGGGTCTTTTTCCCGAGCCAGGCCAGCTGGTCGATGTAGCTTTCCGGGTCGATAAAGCGGATCTCCGCACCGCTGATGTTTGCCAGCTCCCGGAGAAAGGCCTGCATTTTTCTGTTCCGCTGGACATACTCCCGGAGCGAGACAATATCGATGAGAAAATCATCCGCCTTATCGGCTGTGATTTTCTGCCGGATATCCTCCGTATAGAACTGCATGTTATCCCGCACCCGGACGAACTGGTCGTCCGCGATTTCCAGCAGGCCGGCCACCCGGGACAGCTCCCGGGCTATGGCGCGGGGCACACCAAATTCGCTCTTATAGCCAAGGTCGTGATTGATGGCTGCCCAGGTATGCTGCAGGATGGTGCGGATTTGGATTTCAAAGCGCTTGCGGGAGAGCTCCTCCGAATAGCCGTCTTCCGGGCGGAGGGAGCAGATATAATGGAGGGACAGGTAGCCGAAGGTATCCGCCTTGATCAGGGCGCGCTTATCCGAGGAACGATCCCAGTCAATGACAAAGGTCTGTTCCACCAGTTTTCCAATCTTATCCACGTCGTCTGCAAAGAAGGTGATGACTCTGGCGCCCAGAATATCGGTCAAATCGTCCAGGGACTGATAGAAATCTCCTTTTTTTGCCAGCTTTCCGGCGAGGCTGTCCTCCGATTTGACCCGGTGCTCAACGCCGAGGATCTGAATGTGCGCCTGATCGGCAAGCGTTCGGAGCAGATTGTGGACAATATCGCCCAGTTCAAGAAAACTGCTTTTGCTTTTCCGATAGTCTTCAATGATCATGCGGTCTTTCGGATTCATGATGCCCATCTCCTGTTCGTCTCGATATCAAATTTGCCTTACCCTTAGTGTACCGGGAGCGCGGCGGCTTTTCAAGATCAAGTTGCTGTCCGGCGGTATCCGCTCTGCGCCAAGGGGGCGGAAGGGCCGATGCGCCCGCACGGCCGAAGACCCTGTCGCGCGCCGGGAGGCTGCCGGCGAGGACCAGGCCGCAGGATGGCAGCCTGAACGCCTCCTCTACAGACAAAGGATAATGGACAAAGCGTAAAAAAAACGTAAAACGGCAGCCGCTGGGCGAGGGTCTGCCGCCCCGGAGCCGCGCCGGCGCGTTTTGACAGGCTGCGTTCGTTTTTTCAATACGGCGTTTTACGCTTTTGTTACAAGCGTTTATTATAATTTACAGCATAAATTCAGAGCATTACAAGGAGGAAACCCATGGTCAAATCAAAGAGCAGACGGAAGCAATGCGGATAGCTCCTTCTTCTATTGCTGATTTTGGCTTTTACAGCCTGCGTTCCCGCGGCGGAACTGCAGAAGGTGCAGCCTGCGAAGTCAGCGGCGGAATACGTCGCGCCTCCCGTTTCGGGGATCACGACAGACGATACCCTTGGCAGCACCCATGCAGAGATCACGAAGCAGCTGATCTCCATCGTGAATCACAATCCCGAGCTGAAGGCCATGCTGGGAAAATCCATCGCGCAGGCCAAACAGGTCAATCCGGATAGAAGGACCAATCCGGCGCAGACGCTGGACGAGTATTACGAGTATATCGACTGGGCGGCCAGGGCGATGCCATGGGCAATTCTGCCCGATGCCGGAGAACTGTATCCAAAACTGTACGAACAGATTGACCAGAGCGTGGCCTATTTTTACTTCGTCAACGACCAGCCTCTGGAAGAGCTGGAAGGCAGAGGCCTATACAACAACTCCATTCAGTATTTGGAGCCTTACCGTTCCTGGCTGATCGAATTTACGGCGCAGTGGGGCAATTATCTGAACACCACGGACTCTTGGTGCGAGGAATACTATCAGGCCGCCTGCGAGGACGAAAGGTTGAATCTGGGGGACGAAACCTATGAAAACCCGGACAGCTGGAAAACCTTCAACCAGTTTTTCGCCCGGTATTTAAGCTCGCCGGACCAGCGGCCCATTGCCGCGCAGGCGGACGGCAGCGTTGTGGTTTCCCCGGCGGATGCGCAGCCCCAGGGCGTTTGGGCGATCGACGGGGACAGCAATCTTGTCCATTCGGAGGGCGTGAACATCAAGTCCGGTGTTTTCACCTCCATCGATGCGCTGCTGGGCGACAGCAAGTACAGGGGCGCCTTTGCGAACGGAACTCTGACCCACACCTTCCTCGACGTCCATGATTACCATCGCTACCATTTCCCGGTCGACGGTACGGTTAAGGAGGTGCGCGTCATTCCCGGAGACGATGCTGCGGGCGGCTTAACTGTGTGGGATGCGGAAAAGCAGAAATATCTGCTACTGTCCGGCGTCCCCGGCTGGCAGATGATCGAAACCCGGGGCTGCGTGATCGTGGAAACGGAGGAATACGGCCTTGTTGCAATCCTGCCCGTCGGCATGTCTCAGATTTCCTCGGTAAATTTTGAGGATACCGTGCAGGTTGGCGCTCAGGTAAAGAAGGGCGATATGATGGGGTGCTTCCTGTTTGGCGGCAGCGATATCGTCATGCTCTTTCAGGCGGGCGTCACCTTTACGCTTACCGCCCCGCAGACCCGGGAAGGCGCTTACCGTCATATCAACATGGGCGAAGAATATGGCGTACTCAAAAGCAGAGAGTAGCGCAGGCGGCGCCGTCGCTCCGCATGCCTGCCCGCTCTGACGGCATGCGGAGCGGAAAAAGACCCCGGCAGGGCATCCTGCGGGGTCGGGATGAACCGGCAGGAAATCCTTAAAAAACGGATGCCGGAGGCAGAAGGGAAAGCGCAGTCCGAATCATGGCGGGGGGAGGGGAGAGCGGAGCGGCCGTAGCCGGCCGCGCCGGGCCTGTCCGGGGGCGGATTGGGCAAAAGCCCTCAGAGGGTCGAAAAAGTGGCGTTCCGCCACTTTTTCTACACTCTGAAAGCGGGGGGAGATACCCCCGCTTTTCCAATGCGCTCCGCGGCCTGCGGAGTCCCTCTGCAAGCGCAATGCCCGCTATTTCTGCTTTTCAAACATGCAGTCCTCGCCGGCGTTTTCCGTGGCGTCATACCAGTACAGGATTCCGTTTACCAGATCAAACCGGGCTTCCCCGTTGCGGTAGACCAGCTGTTCGCGGGAGCTTATGCCATCCTCGTCAAAGCAGATATAGTACATTGCGCAGTCGTCGGAAAGGATTTGCGCCTCAAGTCCGCGCCCCGCCTCGCTGAGGTCCAGCACGCCGTTCATGCGCCACTCATAGTATTCCCACGCGCTGTTGGCCCAGTGGATGATGATGGAGAAGATGCCGCTGTCATAGGTGATGTCCATATAGGCCCTGCTGCTGCTCTCATCGTACCAGTAGCCCACAAGCGCCTCGATTGCGGCTCTGACCTCCGGCGCGACTTCCTCGCTGCCCGTGCCGAACAGGCCGGCCTGAATGCCGGAGGAAACCTCTGCCGTATCGGACTCTTTTTCAAAGACACAGTTTTCGCCGGCGTCCTCCGTGGCATCGAACCAGTAGAGTTTCCCGTCCGCTCTGGCGATGGTTGCCATGCCGTTGCCATAGATTCGCGTCTCCGTCAGGTTGCCCTCGTCGTCTGCGGTGACGATGTATTTTTCGCAGTCCTTGCAGACGATTTTTGCTTCGACCCGGGACTGGTCACCCCCGCGTTCCAGCACGCCGTTCATGCGCCACTCGACATACTCCCGTGCGCTGTTCGCCCAGCGGATGGTAATGCTGTAGATGTCGCTGCCCATCTCGATGGACATGGTGGCTCTGGAGCTCCAGGAATCGCGCCAGAAGCCCTCAAAGCTGCTGGTATCGACCGTTGCAGAATCGGAGCCTTTTATACCCGAACTGAGGATATTGCCGGCGTTTTGAAAGGATGCGCCGGCGGGATCCTCCGTCTCGGGAGCGCCGGACGCCTGAGCCGGCGGCAAAGTTGCGGCGGAGTCGGGGGAGGCGGAAGCCTCCTGCACAGCTGTGGGATTCTCTGTGGCCGCAGCGCTCAGATTGGTTTTTTCCGGCACGATGGCAGCGGAGCTCTGCGCCGGGACGGTACAGCCGGTCAGCAGCAGCACGCCTGCCAGCAGTGCGGCAGCAAAGCAGATTTTACTTTTTCTCATATCACGAACCCTCCTTTTGGTATCAATGAAAAAGCGCTTCCAGGGGTTGGGCCTTGGTTCCCCGTACCCTACAGCCCATTATAAGAATCCCGTGTAAAAAAAACGCAAAAGGGCGGAAAATAGTATTGCAAGGGCGAAAAATGTTGCATTTGGCTGAGAAAAATGTCCCTGGCGGGGAAAGCGCGTCCTGAAAGGGCAAAGCATGGAGGCAAAAGCAGGAAAAAAGCCGCCCCCGCCCTTTGGGCGGCGGGAAGCGGCAGGAGACTGTGCGGGGTGCGCTGCGGCTTTGGAACGCCCGGCGAAGGGCCGCTTTTGCCGTATCCTTCTGCGGCAGCCTCCCGATAAGGAAAGCGCAAAGAGACACCCCCCGGCGGGGGGCTGTGCGCACAAAAGGCCAGAACAGATGCGGAATCATCGAAAAATGGCCGGGCGTCGTGGTTTTGGGCCTGCCAAGCCGCCACTAAGCCGGCGGCTTTTTACGCGGGAAGCGTCCGGAACGGGCGCGCATTCTCGAAAGCGGCGCCTGCCGGTTCAAAAGGCGGAAACGCCTGTCGCCCGCGCAGCCGCGCAGTAAGCGCCGCTCTTCTGATTGCCAAAGGCTGCGCACTCGGCAATGCCGAGTCCGTCCAGCATGGCGTTGATGATGGCCGCGCTCATGACGTCGCCTGCGCCGGCGGTGTTGCGAACCTCCACCTTTTCCGCCTCGATGTGGCCGCATACGTCGGGGTTTGCGTAAACAATGCCGTCGCTGCCCAGGGAGATGAACACCTGCTGCACGCCCTGGCGCAGGAACCACTCCGCGGCGCGGTACACGCCCCGGATGGTATCGCAGGAGCAGCCGGACAGCTGCGCCGCTTCAAAGCGGTTGGGCTTGACGGTATGGAACAGGCCGATATTGCCGCCGATTCGGCGCGCCTTTGCACAGCTCACGGGTTCATAGAATAGCGGCGCGGAGACCGAATGTGTGAGAAAATCCAGCGCCTCCGGCGTCAGGTTGGAGTCGATTACGCACAGATCGCAGCGGTTGATTTCCGGCAGGAGCTGCGCAAAAAAGTCCGGCGACAGGCAGTCCATGATCTCCATATCGCTGATGCCGGAGAGCAGGTCGCCATCCTCGTCCAGCACGCAGAGGAAGGTCGCGCTGGGCAGATCGACATGCAGCGTATGATCGAGCCGTACGCCGTGCCGTTGGCAATCCGCCTCAATGACGGAGGCGCGGAAATCGTTGCCGATGGCGGTCACAAGCTGCACCTCGGGGCCATAGGGCACAAGGTGCGAGGCCACGTTCCTGCCGACGCCGCCCACCGCGATGCGCACAGAGCCCAGGTTGGAATCCCGAAGGCGGCAGATGTCCTTCGGAAAGCCGGTAATATCCAGCGCTGCGCCGCCAATAACAAACACCTGTTTCATTGATAGACCTCCATTTGCAGCTCTTTGCCGCCCACGAACACGCGGCGGATTCCACCGGTGCGCGCGCTGCCGCAGGCATAACTGGCATTGTCGGTAAACTCGTTCAAATCGAGCAGCAGAACATCCGCGTCATAGCCGTCCCGCAAAAAGCCCTTCCCGCGCAGGCGCAGCTTTTCCGCCGCAAGTCCGCTCATGCGGCGAATGGCCTCTTCCGGCGTACAGATATGCCGTTCCTCCGTCAGCAGGCGGTAGGCGCGGGGCATGGTGCCAAAGGAACGGGGATGCGGGTTTTCCGTGGGCAGGCCCACGAGACCGTCCGTGCTGACCGCGCAGAGCGGGTGGGCAAAGATGCGGGAAACATCCTCCTCGCACATATGGAAATAGATGCCGAGCCCGAGCCCGCCGTTGCGGATGAGAATATCGCAGTAGGCGTCAAAGGGATCCATGCCCGTCTTTTCCGCATATTCGCTGAGGAACATCCCCTCCGCGTCATGGAAAACGGGGCAGGAGGAGACATAGGTGCCGGAAAAGCCGCCGCTGTTGTAGATGTAGTTGTCGTAGTCGGATTTTCTCTGGAGCTCTCCGCGAATGCGCTCGCGCTCAACGGGCGACTGCAGGGCGGCCACAAGGCCCGGCAGGCCCTCCGCAAAATAGCGCGGGGGAATGGAAACGTTCAGCGCGGTATTGCCCGCCATGTAGGGATAGCAGTCGATGCAAAGCGACATCCCCTCGTCCAGCGCGCGGTCGATGTCCTGCAGCAGTGTTTCCGTCTTGCCCCAGTTGTCGCGGCCTGCGGCCTTGAGATGCGACACGCACAGCGGAACGTCCGCCTCTTTGGCAAGGCGCAGGGATTCGCGGCGCGCCTCGATCACATGGTCGGCCTCGTTGCGCGGATGGGTGGCGTACATGCCGCCCTCCTCGTGTACAACGCGCAAAAGGGCGAGGATTTCCTCGTTGTCCGCATAGCAGCAGGGCGCGTAGACCAGCCCGGTGGACAGGCCCAGCGAGCCCTCCCGGATGCAGCGGCGGAGCATGCTCTGCATTCGGGAAAGCTCCGTACTGTCCGGCCTGCGGTTTTCATAGCCCATCGCCCAGAGCCGCAGCGAGCCCAGCCCCGTAAAGGTATAGGTGCGGACGGGGTTTGAAAGCCCCTCCATCCACTGGGAAAAGCGCCCCGCGCTTTCGCAGGCGGCGGGATCGTCCGGCATTTCGGGATAGGGCGCGATGCCGGAAACAAAGCGGGAAAAGCGGGAGAAGGCCTCCGCGCCGGGCGCGCAGGGGTACATGGAAACGCCGCAGTGTCCGGCAACCTGCGTGGTAATGCCCTGCGTGATCTTGCTTGCGGTAGCGTAGACGCCGCGCATGGTCAGATCGCCGTGGGAATGGGCGTCGATAAAGCCGGGCACAGCGGTCAGCCCCGTGCCGTCGATAACTCTGGCTGCGGGGACGGATGCCTCCGCGCCGCGGAACAGCCTGAGCTTGCCGCGCTCCATGCCGACTGCGCCGGCGTAAGCGGGCTCGCCGCTGCCGTCCATAATGGTGACATGCCGAATCAAAATATCCATAGCGGCATTATAGCACAAACTCATAGAATACAGTATAATATTGCATGAATATTTGAAGAATCCATGAAGGAGCGCCCGGATTTTATGAAACGCAGCAGCGGCATCCTGTGTCACATCAGTTCCCTGCCCTCCGCCTATGGCATCGGTACGTTGGGCAGGGCGGCCTATGACTTTGCGGACTTTCTCGCCGCAGCAAAGCAGCGCTACTGGCAGGTGCTGCCGCTGGGCCCCACGGGCTATGGCGATTCGCCCTACCAGTGCAGCTCGGCCTTTGCGGGCAATCCCTATTTTATCGACCTGTCGCTGCTTGCGGAGCGCGGCCTGCTGGACGAGGCGGCGCTCTCGGCGCTGGACTGGGGCAGCGATCCCGCCAATGTTGACTATGGCAAAATCTATGCCCATCGCAGCGCCGTACTGCATGAGGCCTTTCAGCGGGGGCGGGCGCAGGACGCCGGGGCGGTGCGCGAATTTCGCCAGCAGAACCGGGACTGGCTGGAGGGCTATGCGCTCTTCTGCGCGGTCAAGGCGCATTTTCAGATGCGCTCCTGGGACGCCTGGGACGAGGACATCCGCCTGCGCACACCGGAGGGGATTGAAAAATACAGGGCGCTGCTCTCCGAGGAGATCGAATATCATATCTATGTGCAGTATCTCTTCTTCTCCCAGTGGAACGCGCTGAGGGACTACCTGCACAGGCGCGGCATTTCGGTGATTGGCGATCTGCCGATCTACGTTCCCTACGATTCTGCCGACGTGTGGGAGCACCCGAAGCTGTTTGCGCTCGACGGGGCGCGCAGGCCCGGCCTTGTGGCGGGCGTACCGCCGGACTACTTTTCCCGGACCGGCCAGCTCTGGGGCAACCCGCTCTATGACTACGCCCGCATGGCGGAGGATGGCTACCTCTGGTGGCGAAAGCGGATCGCCGCCGCGGGGCAGCTCTTTGACGTGGTGCGCATCGATCATTTCCGGGGCTTTGACAGCTATTGGGCCGTACCCTTCGGCGAAACCACCGCCGTCAACGGCCGCTGGATGGAAGGACCCGGAATGGCCCTTGTGGGCGCGCTGAAGGAGGCCTGTCCGGAGGTTTCCATCATTGCGGAGGATCTGGGCTTTCTGACGCCCTCGGTGCGGCTGCTGCTGTCGCAGTCCGGCCTGCCGGGCATGCGGGTGCTGCAATTCGGGCTGCATCCGGGAGAGGATTCCATGCACCTGCCCCACAACTGCATCCGCCACTGCGTCTACTATACCGGTACGCACGACAACGATACGGTACAGGGCTGGCTGGATTCGGCAAGTCCGGAGGACGTGGCCTTTGCGGTGGACTATCTCAACCTTTCCGAGCGGGAGGGGCTTTGCTTTGGCATGGCGCGGGGGGTCTGGGCCTCCGTTGCGGATCTTGCCCTCGTGCAGATTCAGGATGTGCTGGAGCTTCCGGGCAGCGCGCGCATGAACACGCCCGGCACCCCGGCGGGGAACTGGCGCTTCCGCCTGCTGCCCGGCATGCTGAACGAGGGCCTTGCAAAGCGCATGGCCTACTATGCCGCGCTCTATGGGCGGGGCTAGAGGGGGGGCAATCTTCTGCGCAGTCATTTTCGCAAGGCGGCGGGATTTGCTTTGCGTGCGCCTGCTCTCCGGCCTTGCCCGCTGCCGGGCGCAGCGTTTTGTAACATGCCCTGAGATTTTGCTTGTGTATGAGAAAGAAGCATAAGAAGTGTAAAATTTTTTGCCGTTCCTATCCGGCACTTGCGCAAGTTGTCGGATAGGTCGGGCATTATTCGTCGGGAAGTTCTACCTTGCCGACAAAGCTGTAATAAATAGCAATGTCCGGTCTGCGTGTGCCGTTCTCGTCATAGCTGCACTCATGGACAACGATTTTCTCAATAAACTCCCGTAACAGGGTGTGAAGCGGAACTGCTTTTGAAAATCCGAAAAAGAATTTTTGCGATTTTTCAAGCGGCGTATGCCGCATAGCAGGGTTTGGGGAAGGCACTCCCCAACAAGATTTACCAAAAGGGCAAAACCGCAGATATGCGGATTTTGGCACCGTGGTAGAATCTTGCTCTAAGAAAGTAGTGGCTTCCGGTGTGTGAGCTTCCGTCAATACCTTTAGTGCCGCAAGAGGGGATTTTGCCAAAGCAGCGGAAACATTTCTCCCTCTCGGAGATTTTCGAAAATTTTTCAAATTTCCCTTTCAATCCCCACTCCCCAAAGAAAATGAAAACTGCCAAAGATTCCAGAATTTTTTTTCAAATTCCCTCCACGGACAACTTGCGAATTTGCCAAACAAGAGAGGAATTTCTTTCTGTCCCCTTTGCACGGCATAATACCGACATTTTTTGAAAATGCCAAAAATGGGCGCAAAAAAACAGGTAATCTTTTTTTGATTCTCCGTTTCGGTGTGCCGTTCTGATGGGCGGCGGGTCTTCGGTTTTTATTTAGACTTGCTGGAAATGAATAGCTTGGACAGCAAAGTGTTCATTTCGGGCAAGTATACAAAGGGATAGCTGGCTCTGCCAGCGTAGGGGAGCTGTAGGCTCCCCTGTCAAAAAAGCAGGAAATCATTTGTGATTTCCTGCTCCCTATGCCGCCTATACTCAATATATGTATTAGCCTTATAAATGTAATTTGTGATGAGTACCTGTCAAAATACAAAAGGAAAATCAAATTCTTCCCCTACGGAGAGGAACCCTTCCGGCGCCTCTGTAACTGTAAAACTTGCGCCGTTCCATCCGTTGATTTTTATGATTCCCTTTACAATTCTGGTATCTGCATCATTCGATGTGAAAGACAATTCTCCATTTCCATTGTCAACAAAGACTCCTTTTATTTGCCCCAGTCTGTAAATGGAGATAACAGCTTCATCGTCTCCCGACACTCCCTGCCGGGTAATCAGAGAACTGTAGATGCTGCCTGTCCCCTGATTGTCTACAAAGTAACCGTACTTTGCCGATTTTTCCGGCATGATGAAGGACTCGCCTTTTATCTTCGCCAACTCATTAGCAAGAACATAAGCCCTGTTTCTGGTAATCTCTTCCAGAAAAGAGTTTTCAAGCACAGGATACATGCTGCCGTTTTCTTCGCTGAATCCGATGTTCTCAAGGACCGCCTCTTTTTTCATGTCATTCCAATTCCTTTGATCTGCAAGGATATTCTCCTTTGTCTGCTGATCAGCTGAATTACTGAATCTGCTCCACAGGTTATTTAATTCCGTATCCCATATTACGAAAAGCCACTTAGATGATACATTCATTTCGCCTTGACTTTGAGCTTCCTCAGCTAGCAGATTGAACTTCTGAATAACCGTCTCAACATTCTCCAGCTCTTTTTCTAGAGAAGTTGAACTTGATACCACATAGTCAATATCCGCCCTGATATCCTCCGAATAGTCATATGTAAAATCCACTTCAAGGTCATCATTCGATTCGGTTTCGTTGTTTGCTTCTTGCTCTGCTTTTGCGGACGAGTTCTCTGTTGCCGGATTTTCCGAAGGGACTTCTTCGGTTTGTTCTTCCTTGGCAGACGTCCCTTTTTCTGTTTCGTTGCTTTCTGGTAAGGTTGGTTCTTGTGTCTGGGTTTCTTTCTGCGCCTGTGATGACTGCTCGATGTTCCAACCAGACGAACACGCCACAAGAGAAAATATGAGACAAGTCACAAGAAAAATAGTTGCTCCTTTTTTCATGATGATAGGTCTCCTTTTGCTTATAGATTCATCAAAAATGCTTAGCTTTTGACTCTGTCACATTATACTCCCCAATAGACTGGATTTTCAATATTGTTTGCGCATCACATATGATTAGTGACAATAATCTATCCATGTAGAATAGAAAACGCTCCATCGATTTTGTGTCCTCGTCACAGCGATTCTATCATATTTACCTTGCTCGGAATAGCGTGGGTGGCTGTCTGTATCGGTTCTCTTTACTATGCTTCTTTACCATACATGAGCATTACCGGCGGTTTTGACTTTACTGGCGGCGGGGGCGACTGTCCGACGCTCCGATTTTTCGCGGCCGCCTTTCCCTGGCTGGGGACAGGGCGGCTTTTCCGTTCGGGCAGGGCGGTCTCCGGCTTCCCGCAAAAAGGAAAAACCTGGCCGGTGTGCCGGGCTTGCGCTTCCCCCTGCGCCGTTTCAGGAGCGAATCAGGCGGAACGCACCCACAAGCGGCAGGCTCCGGCTCTGCCCGCGGCAGACCGTCCAAATACCGATGGCGGAGAGCCCGACAAACAGCAGGCCGCAGATGCTGAACGCCGTGGAAACGACCAGCGCAAGCTGCCACGCGATCAGCGAGCAGATCGCGTTCAGGATCGAGGTCAGCAGCAGATATGCCACCTCGAGCAGCATAAGGTTCATGCCGCGGACCGCATGGCCGTGCGCAAAAGGCGAGGTACGGGCCGCAAAATAGGGAACGAGGCAAAGCAGGCCCAAATAGGAGAGCGCTGCCATTCCCCTGTTTTCTGAGATGTCCCCCTGGCAGTAGACCTCCTCGCGCACGGCTTCCCGTTCTGCGGCGCCGGATTTCGCGCTGCGATCCGTGGGCGCGGCTCCGGGCTCCTCCTGTGCTGCGCCGCAGACAGGGCAGAAGGGCGTACCGTCCACGGGCGCGCCACAGCGCAAACAAAATGCCATAGAAAACCCTCCTCTGAAGAGTTGCTATGGCATGTATATGTGTAGTCTGCCTGCTTAATGAATGCCGCTCAGCAGCAGAAAAAGCCGGTCGATGAGCTGGGGGCCGTAAAGCCCCAGCAGAATGATGCCAACCACGTCCAGAATTGCCTGAATCAGGCCGAGAATCAGCATGGCGCGGGCAAAGCTCTGCTTGACGAATTTGCGCGCGCCGCCAAAGCTCCAGACCAGCAGACAGATCAGGTTGACGAGGGGAATGACCATCAGCAGAAGGATACCAAACCAGCCCGCTGTGCCGATGGTTGCCCAGCGGCTGGTCTTGTCGGGCCTGGGGTCCAGAACGTGGTGGTAAACCGTGGCGGACGCCGCGGTGGATGCGGAAACCGGGGTCGCCTTCGGCGCGGGCTGCGCCTCTGCGGGGACAGGCGCGCTTTCGGGCGCGGCGTTTGCCTGGCTGTCCTCCTGCGTGGAATCGGAGGCGGGGCATTCCGGCCTTTCCGCCTCGGGCTCCGGCGCGGACGCCAAAGCAGGTTCCTCCTGCGCGGGCTGCGCCGCCTGCGCCTCTGCCGGGGCGGACGCCTCTGCGGGGACTATCGTGATGCGCTTGCCGCACTCGGTGCAGAACTGAGCGCCGTCGTTTTGCTCATTGCCGCAATGGGGACAAATCATGTCGGGTTCCTCCCTCCGTTTTTGCTTATAAGAGTATAACGCATTTTGTATGTACCCGTCAAATGGAAGCGGCGGGGGCGGAGCGCCGCCGGGCGCGCGGCGGCGCTTTCTGCCCGCTTGCGATATACGCCGTTTTCCCCCGGCGCCGAAGGGGCGCGGCGCTCTGGGGGCCGGCAAAGGGGAGAGCGCCCCCGCTCTGCTCCGCCGGGCAACAAAGCAAGGAATCTCCCCGAAGAAAAGGGAGAAACTCCGACCAAGGGCAGGAAACTTCGGCAGGAATGCGGGCCTTGCTGAATGGAGGGCCATGAATCAAATCGTGCAGGCGGAAAACCCCTGCCGCAGCCCCTGGCGGCAGGCGGCCGGCAGCAGAAAAAGCAGGCCCCCGCTTTGCAAAAAAGAACGGGGCCCTGGCAAAAGCGGCGAGGGCAAAGCGCCGTTTACTGCGCCCTGCTCTGCTGTAGCCGCTGCTTCTCCGCCTCCACCATGCGGTTGATCCAATCCTGTTCGCCGGGCTTCAGGGATTCCGTGCCGACCACGGATTCGTCCGCAAAGGTATCAAACAGATTCTGCTTGTTCCGCAGCAGCTCCATGATCTGTTCATCCACCGTATCGTCGGCCAGCAGGCGATACACCAGAACGTCCCGGACCTGGCCCATGCGGTATGCCCGGGAGATGGCCTGATTCTCGATGGAGGGCTTGATCTGCGGCTCGCAGAAAATAACGACGCTGGCGCTTTGAATGTTCAGGCCCGTACCTCCGGCCTGTACCTGACTCACCAGAACTGCGCCGTCCTCCGCTTTTGTAAATTCGTCCACGATTTCCTGCCGCCGCTGGGGAGAAATTGAGCCGGTAATGGGCTCCATGCAGCGCGGGCCCAGAAGCTCCGCCACCTTTTGCAGCGTGGTGCGGAAGAAGGAAAAGACGATCACCTTGCGCTGCTGCTCCTTTGCCTGATCGCAAAGCTCCAGAAGCCGGGCGGCCTTGGAGGAATCCTTCAGGGACGCCGTCTGCCAGGAAACCTGACGGATGGCCATGAAGTTTTCGGACATGACGGCGTCATAATAGGCGCGCTGCTCCTGCTCGTTCAGCACGCACCACTGCTCCTTTTCAATCAGGTCCGGCAGCTCCTGCAACACGTCCTCCCGCGTTCTGCGCAGGTACACGGGCGCAAGCTGCTGGCGGAACTGCTCGGCTGTGGAAAGGTATTTGACGCTCTCCAGCTCTTTGGCGATTTCCGGCCGGAGGCAGCTTGTGAGGAAACACATTTCCTCCACCCGGTTTTCCAGGGGCGTGCCGGACATAAACAGGATGTATTCCGTTTTTTCCAGCAATGTGCTCAGCGCCTTTGTCCGCTGCGTTTCCGGGTTTTTTACATAGTGCGCCTCATCCGCCACCACCATGGAAATGCGGAAGCGCTCGGGGATACGGAACCTGCTGATGGATTCGTAGGTGGTCACGGCCACATCCCCGTTTTCCCGCCAATGGAGCAGGGAGGCTTCGTCGTTTCCGTGAATTTTTGTCACCTCGAGCGCGCTGTGCTTCGGAATCTCCCGGCACCAGTTGACCAGAACGCTGGCAGGGCAAACGATCATAAAATGGCTCTTGCCCTCCGCCTTCAGCGCAGCCATCGCCGCGATGGCCTGAACGGTCTTGCCAAGGCCCATTTCGTCTCCAAGGAGCGTCCGCTTCTGATGGACGATATATTTTGTTCCGAAGGTCTGGTAGCTTCTCAGGGTTGCCTTGAGATATTTCAGGTCCAGCGCTTGGGCCTCGATCTCGGCGGCAAGCTGCGCGGGAAGGCCGCCGGGCGCGGCGTCGTGCTTTTCCCATGCAAGCCCCAGCTGCTCAAGCTCGGCATAGTAGGCGGCGGCGTTCTGGCGATAATCCGCCCAATAGACATAGGGGGAGGCGGTTTCGACCTTTTCGCAGCTTTCCAGCAGCGCGCCGTCGCCAAAGGGGCCGTCCAGCCGGGCCGAGAGACGCTCCACCGCGGCAAGGATCTGCTCCTTTTTGCCCGCAGATTTAAACAGCCAGCCAAAGCCGCTCAGGCTCTGCCTTGCCAGCTGCAGCTCCTGCTGCAGGGGGGCGTGGTTGGCCCGGTAAGCCAGAGCGCAGGCCTGGCGCAGGGGGCGAAAGTGAATGAGAACGTAGAGGGAGCGGATCAGCGCATCGTCGGTCTGCCCGGGATTCTCCGCTTGAATTCGGATCTGGAGCGTATCCCGGGTATTCTGGGTGATCTGCTTGACGATATCGAGAATTTTCCAGGCGGACTGCTCTCCAAGACCGTCGATGGCGCAGATCTCGGAGAAGGAGAGCCGGGAGGCCTGATACACGTTTTGAATGCCCGCGTCCCGCAGCAGAGAAACGCGAATGCCCTGCTTTGCCCTGTTGATATGCTCGATGTCCATCTCTTCCAGGGCGCTTCGCATGCGCTGGTCAAACAGGGCCTGCGCCGCATCCTGCGCCGCGCGGCGCTGGACCGGCTCGGAATCCATCGCCTCCCGCAGCCGCGTGTCGATTCGGGAAGCGGTTTCCAGCAGGGTTTTCGTGCGTTGGGAATCCGGACGGATTGCTTTCTCCTTGGCCATGGCAGCAGGCACCTGCCTTTCTGAGCATTGTTGCAGTTTTCTCTCCATTATACCCTGTCGCGCCTGAAAATTCTACCGGCTTATGGTACGAAATTCCAGAGGGAAGCAGCCTGCGGTCCGCGCTGATAAACGGTCGCTGCGGCCTGTGCCCGCGTTTTGCAGCCGGTGATGCAGCAGCAGCTGAAACCGCCGTTCCGCCCGCGCCGTCACTGCGGCTGCCGGTGCGCCCGCGGGGAGAATTCCAGCGGACAGAAGCCCCCTTCCCGTTTCGGAAGGGGGGCTGAGATTGTCGAAAAAACCCGGGGTTGATAAGGGGCCGCAGCCCCTTATGTTCCATCCGGCTCTGACGACAAGTGCGTCAGAACGGATGAAAACCCGGAGGTTTTCGCACGTTGCAGGTTTTGCCGCCCGGGAGCTGATGCGAGAGGCAAAACCTGTGAAAGCTCGAAAAAGTGGCGTTCCGCCACTTTTTCGACACTCTGAGCCCCCTTCCCGTTTCGGAAGGAGGCTCCTGCGTTTTCTGCGTTTCCGGCCGCCCGGGGCTGATTGGGAGAGAGATCTCCCTAGCCGCGCAGCGGCGCGCCGGCTTTTGCAAGCGCGTCGATGATGGCGTCCATGGCGGCGCGGATTTCCTCGTCGTTCAGGGTATGATCTTCCGCCCGCAGCGTGAAGCTGTAGGCCATGCTCTTTTTGCCGGGCAGCACGCCCGCGCCGCTGTATACGTCGAACAGCGCCACGTTTTCAATGAGAACGGGCGTATCCGCAGAGAGGATGACTTCGGTGAGCGCCGCGTTTTCAACGGCGCGGTCAACCACCACGGCCAGGTCCCGCTGTACCACGGGGTAGCGCGGCAGCGGGGTGAACTTTTTCGTTCCCGTGTTTTCTTCAAGCAGCGCGGCCATGGAAAGCTCTGCCGCGTACACCGGGCAGTCGATGCCAAAGGCCGCGGCGGTCTCCGGATGGAGCTGGCCCATCTCGCCGAGCACGGCGCCGGAGGCGGACAGGAGCTTTGCGGCCCGGCCCGGCTGGAAATAGGGGCGCTGGGCCGCCCGGTAGATTGCGGGGGGAACGGCGCACTGCTCCAGCAGGGTTTCCAGCGTGCCCTTGAGGGTAAAGAAGCTCTCGTCCCCGCCAAAGAACAGCAGGCCCAGCATCTTGCGCTCCTCCGGCAGCGTGGGATTGTTGTCGAAGTGAACGTTTCCCACCTCGAAGAAACGGCCCTGACCGGTCTTGCGGTTGAGGTTTCGCGCGGCGGAGTCCAGCATGCCCGGATAAAGCGTGGTGCGCATGAGGCTCTGATCCTCGCCAAAGGGGTTCAGGAGCCTGACCGCCTGCCGGAGATCGTCGTCCGCGGCAAGGCGCAGCGCGTCCAGCGCGGCGGGGCCGGTAAAGTTGTAGTTGTACATTTCATAGGCGCCCTGCGCCGCCAGCGTGTCCTTCACGCGGTCCTCCAGCAGGTACTCCGGCCCGATGCCGCCGCGGAAGGTGTTGCCGCGCATGAGCGTGGGGCGGATGTTGTAATAGCCGTAGATGCGCGCAATCTCCTCCGCAATGTCCGCGTCGGCCTCGATGCCGCTTTCGATATCCGTGCGGAAATGCGGCACCCTGACGTGCAGCTTTCCCAGCAGGGGAACGCTTTCGATGCCGATCGTCCGCAGCATCTTCGCCATCTCCAGTGCGGACAGGTCCAGCGCCAGCAGGCTGTTGACGTGGGCAACGTCGATCTTGACCTCACGCTCCTTTGTGGATACGGCGCAGACGTCGATGGTCTGGCCCACGACCCGGCCCGCGCCCAGCTCCTTCACCAGCTCGATGGCGCGGTTGAGCGCAAGCTCCGCATTGACCGGCTCCACGCCCTTGATGAAGCGGGCCGCCGCATCCGTGGTGTGGCGGAGCAGGCGCGCCGTGCGGCGGATGTTGCTGCCCTTGAACACCGCGGCCTCAAACAGGACGGCTTTGGTGTGCTCCGTGATCTCGGAGTTCAGCCCGCCCATCACGCCCGCAATGCCAACGCCCTTTTCCGGGTCGGCGATGAGCAGCATTTCGGGATCCACCGCCCGGGGCTTGTCGTCCAGCGTGGTAACCACCTCGCCCTCTCTGGCGTTTCGCACGATGATGTGCCCGTCCTTGACGCAGGCCAGGTCAAAGGCGTGCATGGGGTGGCCGTATTCGACCATGACAAGGTTTGTGATATCGACAATGTTGTTGATGGGCCTGAGGCCCACGCTGTGCAGCTTTTTCTGCATCCAGGCGGGGGAGGACTCGATCCTGATGTCCGTCACCACGCGCGCGCAGTAGCGGGGGCACAGCTCCGTATTCTCAACGGTAACGCTGGCGTACCGGGCCTCGTCGCCCTCGCCCATCACCGGCTCGATGAGCGGCTCCAGAAAGGGCTGTCCCAGCGCGGCGGCGGCCTCGCGGCAGATGCCGATGATGGAGGCGCAGTCCGGGCGGTTCGGGGTCAGCTCGATGTCGAAGACCACGCTGTCAAGGCCCACAGCCTCCGCAATATCCTGTCCCAGCGGATGCTCCTCCTGCAAAATCAGAATACCGTTCACCTCGCTGCCGGGATAATCCGCGTCGGTAAGTCCCAGCTCCGCGCCGGAGCAGAGCATGCCAAAGCTGTCCACGCCGCGCATGTTCACCGCGGCCATGGTCTTGCCGGACAGGGTGGCGCCAACCACCGCCACCGGCACGAGATCGTTCTGCGACACGTTCTGCGCGCCGGTGACGATCTGGAGCGTTTCGCTGCCCACGTCCACCCGGCAGATGTTCAGGTGGTCGGAGTTTTCGTGCTTTCTGATCTCCAGCACCCGGCCCACCACCACGCCGGACACGCCGGGCAGCTCGGGCTCGACTGTGGCGATCTCAAAGCCGCGCCACATCATTTTTTCCACAAACTCGTCGTTTGTGACGTTATAGTCCACGTATTCTTTCAACCATCTGAGCGGTAGCTTCATAAACCGTATCCCTCCTTTAGAACTGCCTGAGGAAGCGCGCGTCGTTCTCGTATTCCAGGCGAATGTCCGAGATGCCGAACTTGAGGCTTGCAACGCGGTCCACGCCGATGCCGAAGGCCAGCGCGGTCCATTCCTTCGGGTCGAAGCCGCAGTTTTCCAGCTCGTGCGGGTTGGTGACGCCGCAGCCGAGGATTTCGATCCAGCCCGTGCCCTTGCAGACGCGGCAGCCCTTGCCGCCGCAGATGGTGCAGCTCATGTCCATCTCCGCGGACGGCTCCGTGAAGGGGAAGTAGGAGGGGCGCAGGCGGGTTTTCACATCCTCGCCGAACACGGCGTGGACAAAGGCGTCCAGCGTGCCCTTGAGGTCGCCGAGGGTCAGGCCCTTGTCCATGATGAAGCCCTCCATCTGCATGAACACCGGCGAGTGGGAGGCGTCCACCTCGTCCACACGGAACACGCGACCCGGCATGACGAGCCGGAAGGGAGGCTTGACGCTCTTCAGCGCGCGGATCTCGCAGGGCGAGGTGTGCGTGCGCAGCACAACGCTGTCGTTGACGTAGAAGGTGTCCTGCATATCGCGGGCAGGGTGGTCCGGCGGCAGGTTCAAAAGGGTGAAGTTGTTCTCGTCCAGCTCGATCTCCGGCCCGCCAAAGAGCGAAAAGCCCATGCCAACCAGCGCGTCGCGGATTTCGCGGTAGGTCTGGGTCATGGGGTGCAGCCGGCCCATGGGGCGTGTGCGCACGCCCGGCCCGGTCACATCGATGCGCTCCCGCTCAAAGCGGGCGGCCTGCGCGGCCTTTTGCAGCGCCTCGCGGCGTTCGCTGAGCGCCGCCTCCAGCGCCTGCTTGACGCGGTTGGCCTCCGCGCCGACGGCTGCGCGCTCCTCCGGCGCCAGCTTGCCCATGGTGCGAAGAATTCCGGTGAGCTGTCCGCTCTTGCCCAGCAGCGAAACGCGAAGCTGCTCCAGCTCCTCGGCGGTCTGGCCGTTTTTGAACTGCTCCAGCGCCTCGTCGCGAATCGTTCTGAGCGATTCCAATACTGACATAGCTTGTTGTCCTCCTCATAAATACAACGCTGTGAAAAAAACGCCCCGTCCCGCAAGGGACGAAGCGTCGTGGTACCACCCTCATTCGCCCCGCGAAAGCCGCAGGGCCTCAAGGCTGTAACGGGCCGGCCCGTCGCGGGCTACAGGCGCAAAGGGCAGGCGCGTTCACCCGCAAGGCTCCGGGGCGAACTCCTCTGACGCTTTCGCTCGCATGCCGCTTGCAGCAAACGCGGCACTCTCTGCGGCGGCGAAACGCCATTTTCCCCATCATCGCCATGCAATATTTCCATTATTCTACCACCGTGGCTGCCGCGCCGTCAAGGAGGATATGAAGGGTTCCGGTCTCATCCGTCCGGAGAATCCGTGCGCCGCAGGCGGCAAGCCGCTCCAGCGCCGCGTCGCCGGGCGGGGCGCTTCCCGCGCTGATGAGGGCGATTGTTGGCTGGACGGCGGAGAGAAAGCGCTGGCTGGAGGCCTCTCCGCTGCCATGGTCGCCCGCAAGGAGCACGTCCGCATGCAGCAGCTCGTTCGGCAGGACCTTCACCGCCATGCGCTCCGCCAGCGCGTGGGCGTCGCCGGCCAGCAGAATGGCGCTCTTGCCGTATTGAAGGCGCAGCATGAGGCTGCGGTCCTCCGCCGAGGGATACGTTACGTCGTGCGGGGACAGGACGCGCAGCTCCACGTTCTCCGCCCAGTCGATCACGGAGACGAAGCTGGCCATGGTCTCGACAGGCGCAAGCCCCTGGGCGTCCAGCGCGCGGAGCAGCGGTTTTGCCAGCGGCGAGGCCAGGCAGTCCGCCGTCAGATAGCAGGCGGAGACGGGATAGCGCTCCACGATCGCCGCCATGCCGCCCAGCCGCGATTCCACCGGACGGGAGACAAAGACCGCGTCCAGCCGCGCAACCGAATGCGCCTGCAAAAAGGCGTCGATGGCCTCCGCGTCCGCCCCGCAGCCCGCATCCACAAGCAGGGTGCTGCCATCCGCGGCGCGGGCAAAGAAGCAGTCGCCCTGCACGTCGAGAACATAGGCCTCCAGCAGCAGAACCTCGCCGGCTGCATCCGTAATCGGCGTGGCGGCGGGCGGCGCGGGCGTTGGCGTGGGGGCGGAACCGCCCCCATCCCCCGCAAGGTAAGAATAAACGGCTGCGCCCAGCGACAGCAGAAACAGCGCCGCAATCAGCAGCGCAAGGCCCCACTCCGGCAGGCCTTGGCGGGACGGGCGCTCCAATTCCTCAAAATCCCCGTTTTGCAAAAACACAGAACCACTCCATTCCTGGGCAGGGGGACAGCAGACCGGGATCAGGCCTTCCGGCGGCTTTGGATCAGCTCCGCCGCAATGCTGACGGCAATCTCGGCGGGCGTTTGCGCGCCGATGGGCAGGCCGATGGGCGCATGGATGCGGGCGATGTCGTCCTGGGAGAAGCCCGCTTCCCCAAGCCGCCTGCGGATCATGGCGATCTTTTCCCGGCTGCCGATGCAGCCGATGTAGGCGGCCCCTGTGCGCAGCGCCTGCTCGAGCACGGCGTAGTCCGTCATGTGGCTCCTTGTCATGGTGACGATCTCATCCTCCGGGCCGATGGACAGGCCGGCCAGCGCTGCCGAAGGCTGGTCGACGATGCAGCGCGCGGCGGCGGGAAAGGCTGTTTTACAGCAGAGCTCCGGCCGGTCGTCAATGACCGCGAAGGGGGTTTCCAGCACGCCCAGCAGCGCGCCCAGCTTCCGGGCCACATGCCCCGCGCCGAACAGATAGGTTTTGCGCTCCCGGGGCAGCGGCATGCAGAACCAGGCCGGTTCGCCGGACTGGTATACGGGCTGGTTCCAGAGAAAAGGCCGAAGCTCCGCCAGGGTGACGGATTTTGAGAACGATACCGCCTGCCCGTCGGTGAGCGCGGGTTCCACCCCAAGCCCCCCCGCCCCGGATTGCAGGCGCAGCGCCAGCCAGCCGCCGCCATCGCCGCACAGCGCGGCCGCATCGGAAAACAGCGTGGCAAAGCGCACATCGCCGCCGGGCAGATACCACAGGCCCACCGTGACCTCTCCGCCGCAGATCGCGCCGGGCCCGTCCGGCTGGCGTGCGCCCAGCGTGTGAAAGCTGCGCACCGCGGAGCGGCCCTCGCCCAGCAGCGCAAGACCAAGCTGAATGACCGAAAACTCCATCTCGCCGCCGCCTACGGTGCCGCTGGTGGACCCGTCCGGCAGCAGGAGCATCTGTGTGCCCGCGCCACGGGGCGTAGAGCCGCTAACCCGCAGCACCGTGGCCAGCATGGCGGACTCGCCCTGCCGCAGGTGCTGCGCTATGGTCGTATACAATCGTTTCATCGGCGCTTCCTCCGTTTTTTATCAGTATAGCGGGTATGGGGCGGGAAGACAAGGAGGGCAGGGACGGAAGGGGGGTGCAGAGCGCAGTCAAAAGGTTATACAAAAAAGGATTCCTGCCGGCGGCGGTTGCGGTAAACGGCGGAACGATTTTGGAAAAAGTGTTTTTTCGATGGACGGGAAGGGGAAGCCACGCCCCGAGGAAAGATTTGGCACCCCGTCGCAGGCAAACGCCTGCCGCAGCGCAACGCGCTTGGCGGCACGGGCGGTATCCGGCGATGGCGAAGGAACGGCCGCCCACACGCCCCTGCCGCAGCGGGGAGGGGAACAGAATCCGTTGGACAGCCCTGCTCTCGGAGAAGCGGGTCGCCGGGTCGCGACATACCTGCGCGGAGCCGGGAGCGGGCGATGCACCCCTGAGGGAAAGCGCCGGCGAAAGGCGCTTCGATTCGGAAGGAGGCACCACGCGGGAGCCATGGCGCGAAGGCCGTTATAGCCGGGGCCGGCGGATTGGAAAACGCCCTTTTTACTGCACCTCAAGCGGTACGCGGCTTGCGGTCCGATGTTCTTCAACAAGGTGCTCGTAGCGGTCAAGCACGCGGTCAATGACTTCGGGCCAGGGCAGGTAGATGGTCTTTCTGGCACATTCGCCCAGCCGCCGGGCAAGATCCGGCTCGTCCAGCGTCCGCTGGAGCGTGGCCGCAAGGCTCTCCGGGGTATCCTCGCAGAGCAGGCCGTTTTCGCCGTCGCTGATGGCCTCCGCGGCCGCACTGCCGCGAACGACCACGCTGGCCGTGCCCATGGCTGCGGCTTCACGCACCACCATGCCAGAAGTATCGTAGAGCGAGGGAAATACGAACATGGTCGCCGCCTGATACAGGCCGTTCAGCAGCTTGTCCTCGCACAGATGCCCGGTGCAGACCGTCCGTTCACCCAGGGAAAGGCTGTCCGCCAGCTTCTGAATCGCCGCTACATCGGGGCCGGTGCCGGCGAGCACCAGCTGAAAGTCCGCGCCGCGCTCCCGGAGAAGGGCCATGGCCTCAAGAATGTGGCGGATATTCTTCTTCCAGTTCATCTGGCCGCAGTAGAGGAAGACCGGCGCGTCTCCGAGATGGAAGCGCTCCCGTGCCAGCGCAAGCTGCTCGTCCGTGGGCGCAACATTCGGCGTGCCGTTGGGCATGACGACGATCCTGCCCGTATAGCCATAGTCCCGCAGGGTGTCCGCCGAGCTGTAGCTGACCGTCCAGACCTCGTCGCAGCGCTCATAAAAGCCAACCACATACCGCACGCCGATATCCGCCAGCATCTCTGCGCGGGTGAGCTGGTAAAAATCATCGTAGTATTTGGAGTGGAAGGTGCCGATCACCGGAATTCCCCGCCGTCTGCCGATGCGCAGCGCCTCCTGCCCGGCGATGAAGGGGCTGTGGGCGTGGATGATGTCGAGCTGCACCTTCTGGATGCGCATGTTGTAGTGCGTGTCCAGCAGGGGGATACCGGTCTGGTACTGCTTCTGCTTGGGCAGATTGCGGCTCACAAATTCGATCAGCTCAAAGGGTGCGCCGCCCATATAGCCCCTGTCCGCCATGGGCGCTACCACATAGCACTCATGACCCTTGCCGGCAATGGTCATGGCATAGTTGTATACAACCCGTCCGACACCGTCCACAATGGGGAAGAAGGTATCCGAAAACTGACCGATTCGCATGCGCGGCGTAGCCTCCTTTGCATTGCACTGTTGTATTCCGGGCAAGAAGATTATAACACGGCGCCGCGGAAACCACCCTTAAATTTTTATGAATTTCGGCGCTGCCGCAGTTCTTTCACACTTTTATCCGCAAGCGGGGACCAAACCCGCAGCCCGGAGCCTCAGTCCCCCGATTCCGGAGCGCCGTCTGCGGGCTGCGCCGGCGCGTCCTCCCGGACGGGAACGAGGTCCTCCGCCGAAACCGCGCGGGGCGGTTTTTTGCAGAGATGACGGAAGATTGCCTCGATGACGGCGGAATCGGTCGTTTGCGAGAATTTTCGGGCAAAGAGGCGGTCGCTGTCGAGAAGGAGCGCGAGGTCGTCCATCCGGAAGGTATACGGCGCGCCCCGCTCCCAGTCGATCAGCCGATAGCAGCTCGGTACGATTGCCTCGCGGAACGGAGAATTGTATGCCAGCGTCTGCAAAAAGAGTTCGTCGGCGTTTTTCGTCCGGTAAAAGCACTTGCGGATCAGGGGGAGCTGCTGCAGAACGTACTCCGCAAAAGCCTGTGGAATGGAGAACCAGTTGTCGCCAAAAACATAGGAAAGACCGGAGCGCGCCATGCGGTTTACGCCAAGCGCCCGCTGCAGGCGGCAGAATAACTGGTCGAGCAGCGAGAGATACGCCCTGGCGCGCGTTTCGCCGCGCCCGATCAGGTTTTGCAGCGGATGGTATTGTGCAAGCCGCTGTTCCAGCAGGGCCTGCGCCGGATGGAAATTGCATCCGAGGTAGATGCGGTCGTCAGACGCTAAAAAGAATGCGTGGATCTCATCCTGTGTCTTGATGGGCAGATCAACGCCGGAGAGCAGGTGATAGTAAGCGTAGGAACCTCTGGCGGCCGCCATGTCCAGCAGGCGCAGTTCGCACCTGATCTGCGAATCTCCGCCCCAGCTCACGGGCATCCGCTCCGCAAGATAAAGGTTGGAAGAGGTCAGAAGTGCATAGAGCCGGGCGGGATCAAAGCCGCGCGCTCTGCGGTCCACATGCAGATAGATGTCGTTGCGCGGATCGTCAAGCAGCTGGAGGAGCGTTTCAAGAAGCCCGAATTCATGGTGCGCCATGATGAGATAAGCGTGTCGCGTTCGCATGGAAGGATACCTCTCTTCAAGTATTGTATTTGAAACGGGGGGACAGGCCGCCGTCAGCGGGGACTGTCGCCGCCGCGCCTGACGGCGCTTTCCCCTGCGGCAGGGTCGGCAAGCGGACCGTTTTCCCCGCCCGCGGGCTGCGCCGGCGCGTCCTCCCGGACGGGAACGAGGTCCTCCGCCGAAACCGCGCGGGGCGGTTTTTTGCACCATGCGTCGTAGATGGCCGGCACGATGAACAGCGTCATCAGCGTCGCGTAGACGAGGCCGCCGATGGAAACCACCGCCACCGGCTGAATGAGCGAGGCCCCAGGGCCCGCGCCCATGGCCATGGGAATCAGGCCGAGAATGGTGGTCAGCGCCGTCATGAGTACGGGCCGCAGGCGCAGGCGGCAGGCCTCGAGCACGGCCTCGCGCCGCTCCATGCCGCCCTGCCGGAGCTGGTTCATGCAGTCGATCAGCACGATGCCGTTGTTGACGATGATGCCGACGAGCATGACGAAGCCGATCATGGAAACAATGCTGATTTCAAAGCCGGCAACCAGCAGCGCCAGCAGGCCGCCCGTGAACGCCAGCGGAATGGTCAGCATGACGATAAAGGGAGAAAGCAGCGACTGGAACTGCGCCACCATGATGAGATACACGATCACAATGCCCAGCAGCAGCATCAGCAGAAGATCGTTCATGGCCTCCATGATGGTCTCGTTCTCGCCGGAGAATTCGAGACGGAAGCCCTCCGGCAGCGCATAGCCGGCAAGCGTGCGCTCTGCGTCTGCGGTCACCAGCGTAACGTTATGGCCCGGCTTCAGCGCGGCCGTAATGGAGAGGTACCGCCGCTGCTCGGAGCGGGCGATGGATTGGAGCGTTTCACCCTCGGAAAAGACGGCGATGTCGCGCAGCGGGACGCGCTGCTTTTTCCCCTCCCGGTCGGTGAGCGTCAGCACAAGGTTTTTTATGTCGCTGACGGAGACGCCCGACTCGTCCGCCACGATGACTACGTCGTTGCCGCTGTCGGCAACGGAGGCGGCGGTGGATTCGTTCCGGATGGCTTTGGCAATCTCCATGTACACCTGCGCCGTGGTCAGTCCCTGGCGCATGGCCTTTTCTTTATCCACGCGGATGGAAAGCTCCGGCGTGGTGCGCTCAAGGCCGTCCGAAACGGTTTCCACGCCGGGCACCTGCGCCAGCAGTCCGGCCACCTCCCTTGCGCACTGCTGGAGGCCGTCCAGGTCCTCGCCGTAGAGGTTGACCGTGATGCCGCTGCCGGAAAGCGCGGACATATCCATGCCGGAGCTGCTTGCGCTGACCTCGCAGTCCAGATCCGCGCACAGCGATTCCAGCTCGTTGGCAATCTCGGCGCTGGTTTTTTCCTTGTCGCTGCGCAGCACCACATACATCTCCAGCTCGTTGGCGCTGGCGCCGGCGGACAGGCCCACCATGCCGCCCAGCCCCTGGGATTGCATGACGCCCACGGTGTCCACATAGGGGAGCGCAGAGAAGCGCTCGTAGATCTCGTCCGCCATGGCGGCGCTGTCGGCAAGGGTTGCCGTTTCATCCAGCGTGATGTCAAGACTGATCTGCGTGCTGTCCATCTCGGGCATGTAGGCAAAGCCGCGGGAAATGGCGGCGTAGCCCGAGAGCAGGAGCAGGAGCAGCGAGAGCAGGAGGACCGGCGCCTTGTGGCGCAGCACGACGGCCAGCAGCCGCGTATACAGCCGGGCCAGACGGTCGAACAGCGCTGGTTTTTTCTGCTCCTGCACGCGGCGGAGTACGCCGCTGGACAGGGCGGGGATCAGCGTCAGCGCCACGATCAGGCTGGCCAGCAGCGAATAGCCGATGGTCAGCGCCATGTCCGCAAAGAGCTGCCGCGTCATGCCCTCAACAAAGACGATGGGCAGGAACACGCAAACCGTGGTGAGCGTTGAGGCGGTGATGGCTGCGGCCACCTGCGCCGCGCCGGAGATGGCCGCGCGGTAGACGGATTCGCCGTTTTTCCGCAGGCGGTAGATGTTTTCGATGACGACGATGGAGTTGTCCACCAGCATGCCAACGCCCACGGCCAGGCCCGACATGGAGATAACGTTGAGCGTTACGCCGGAAAAATACATGAGCGCCACCGCAAAGGTCAGGCTGATGGGGATGGAACAGGCGATGATGAAGGTGGGCCGGACGTCGCGCAGAAACAGCAGCAGGATCAGCATCGCCAGCGCGGCGCCGATGAGCAGGTTTTGCAGCACGGAGTTGACCACAAGGTGGATGTAATCGCCCTGATCCATCAGCGTGGTGAAGGACAGGCCCTCGTAGCGCTGCCGGAACCCGTCGAAGGCGTTGAGAATATTTTCGGATACGGTGGCCGTCGCGTAATTCGACTGCTTGTTGAAGGTCAGCAGTACGCCGTCGCTGCCGTTGATGCGGGCGTAGGTGCTGTCCGCGTTGTCCGCAATGAGGACCTCCGCCACGTCCGACAGGCAGACCGGCTCCAGCCCGTCAAGGCCCAGGTCCAGCAGGATCAGGCCGTTCAGCTCCTCTGCGGACTGGAAGGAATCTCCCACATAGACCAGCCAGTCCACGCCGTCCTCCGTCACATAGCCCGCGGGCATGGAGAAATCCTGCGCGCCGAGGATGGAGGCTACGGTTTCCAGCGTAACGATATCGTTGGCGTCGGCTGCGTCGTAGGCATCCTGCTTGGCCTCGGAGAGTTCTTCGGCGGCTTCGTCCAGCTGCTCCTGTGCCTCCGACAGCTCCTCCCGGGCGTTTTTGATCTGGCGCGAGCCGCTGTTGAGCTGCTTTTCCGCGGCCGCCAGTTCTGCGGCGGTCTGGGTCTTTTTCTCATCCAGCGCCTTTTGCGATTCGGCCAGCGTGGCAAGCTGCGCTTCGGCGGCGGAGAGGGCCGCGCGGTTTGCGCTCAGGTCCGCCCTGGCGGCGGCCGCGGCGCTGACCGAGGCCTCCAGCTCCTGAAGCTTTGCCTTATCCTCCGCGGGCTGCTGGTCCGGCGGCAGGGCGGCCAGGCTGTCCCGCAGCGCGTCCCGCGCGGCCACCAGCGAATCGTAGGATTCGCCCAGAGAGATCAGCTCTTTCAGCCCGTCGATGGCGGTGTTGAGCTGCGATTTGCCCTCGTCAATCTGCTGCTGCGCGCTTTTGAACTGGGCGTTTGCGGCGGCCTCGCCCTCCCGCAGCTCCTTCTTGCCTGTGCGGAGTTTGCGCTCGCCGGAATCCAGCTTCGCCTCCCCCTCTGCGATCTCCTGCTGCGCGTCCGCCAGTTCCTGCTCGGGCTCTGCAAATTCCTCGTCGATGGCGGCGCGAATCCGCTGGTTCAGGCGGTCGATCTTCTCCTGCCGGATGACCACGTTTACACGCTCGAACACCGAGCCGGAGAGGGAGACGCTGGCCACGCCCTCGATGCCCTCCAGCTGCGGCAGGAGCGTTTCCGTCACAAAGTCCGACAGAGCGACGGTATCATACCCCTCCCGGGCGACGGCGGAGACGTTGATGGGCAGCATGTTGGGATTGATTTTGAGGATGACGGGCGTGCCGGTCTCCTCCGGCCACGAGGCGGAAAGCTGATCCAGCTTTTCGCGCAGGTTCATGGTGGAGGCGTCCATGTTGGCGTCGCCCGCAAATTGAAGCATGACCATCGAGTAGTTTTCGTTGGAGCGGGAATCCACCTGCTTGATGCCGTCCAGCGTAGCGGCCGCCTGTTCCACGGGCTTTGTGATCGTGCCTTCGATTTTTTCCGGGCTGGCGCCGGTGCAGGTGGTAACGACGATCACATAGGGAAAGTCGATATTGGGCAGCAGGTCCGGCGTCATCCGTGTAAAGGACACCGCGCCCAGGATAACCACGAGAATCACCGCAACGAGAACGGTCATGGGTTTTTTTACGGAAAATTTAGCAAGCATTGGCATCCTCCCCTCTGCGCGACAGGCCGCGCCTGAGCAGTTCCAGCTTTTTTACGAGCCGCTCCCGGACGGCGGCAGCATCTCCCTCCGGGGCGAACAGCTCCGTTGCGGCGCAGCGGAGAAGGGACTGTAAAAGCTCTGCGGCAAGTTCCAGCTCCTCCGCGGTTGCGAGGGACAGGGCCTTTCGGTTTACCAGCGGCAGCAGCCGTTTCAGCCGGTCCTCCCGAAGCCGGCGGAGCGATTCCAGGATCCCCTGATCGCGGACGCGAAGATTGGCGATCAGGTTTTTGCAGAAGCCGGGCTCCTGCTGCGAGGCGTCCAGCTCGGTCAGCTTGTCAAACAGGGCAAGCGCCGTTAGAAAGATATCCCCGCCGGTGTCCCGCAGCGCGCTTTCCAGATAGCCGAAGAGGCGCTCGTGGCAGCCCTGCAGCAGGTAGCGGAACAGATCCTCCTTGCCCTGAAAATACTGATAAAAGCTCCCGCGCGGGATCTCCGCCTTCTGCACGATGCGGTTGATGGACACCTCCGGAAAGGCGGCGCGGGCGAACTCTCCCCGCGCGGCGCAGAGGAGCTTTTGCCGCTTTTCCTCCGGCAGGCGGAAAAAGGTATCGGTGGGCATGGCGCTCGCCTCCTGAAAAAGATGAAAAATGACAACTTGTCATATAATGGCGCGTCATATTATAAAGGAGCGCCGATGGGCTGTCAAGAACTTCCCGGCTTTTTCACAATTTCCAAATAAGCGGGGGGCGCAGGCCCGGGCTTTCGCGGGGCGGTGAAATCTGCTATACTGCTGGAAGATTGATCCGGAGGGACAGAACATGATACGAATCGGCGAAAAACTCAACGGCGCCATAGGGGCCGTGGCCGCGGCCATCGCCGCGCGGGACGCGGCGGCCCTGCAGGAGCGGGCGCGCCAGCAGGCGGCGGCGGGGGCGGATTATCTGGACCTGTGCGCGGCGGTGTCCGAAGACGAGCTGCCGACGCTCCGCTTTATGATTGAATCGGTGCAGGCGGTGTCGGACCTGCCGCTTTGCATCGACAGCCCGGACCCGCGGGTTTGCGCCGCGGCGATGGCCTGCTGCGCGCGGCCCGGCATTGTCAATTCCATCTCCATGGAGGGGGAGAAGGCGGAGCTGCTTCTGCCCGCCGTGGCCGGGACGGACTGGGGGGTGATCGCGCTGCTGTGCGACGAGCGCGGCATACCGGACAGCGCGGTGGGGCGGCTGGCCGTACTGGAGCGCATCCTCCGGCGGGCGGCGCACTATGGCGTGCCGGAGCGCAGCATCTATGTGGACCCCATGGTGGAGGCGCTGTCCGCAAATCCCCGGGCCTTTTTGATCTTTCTGGACTGCGTGCGGGAGATTCGCGCGCAGCATCCGCAAATCCATATTGTCAGCGGCCTGTCCAACATCTCCTTTGGCCTGCCCGCGCGAAAGAGCCTGCACGGCGCCTTCTTTCAGCTTGCCCGGGAGGCGGGCATGGACGCGGCCATCTGCGATCCCGCGGTGGCGTCGCTTCCCGTGGAGCCGCTGGCCGTGGAGGCGCTGATGGGCCGCGACCCCGGCTGCCGGAACTATATCGCCGCCCATACCCGGGGCCGGGGGACGGAGGCTGCGCAGTCGGCGCGGGAGCGGCTCATGGCCGCGGTTTCGGAGGGCGAGGCGGAGCGGACCGCCGCGCTGACGGAGGCTGCGCTGGCCTCCGGGGAAACGCCGCTCTCGCTGCTGGAGGGCATGACTGCGGCCATGGCGGCGCTGGGGGAGCGCTTTGCCGCCGGCGAAGCCTTCATCCCGGAGCTCATCATGGCGGCGAAGGCCATGCAGGCGGCATCCGCCGTGCTGAAGCCCCTGCTGGGGGCGGATGCGGTTTCCCGGGGCACGGTGGTCATCGGTACGGTGATGGGAGATATGCACGATATCGGCAAAAACCTGGTGGCCATGCTGCTGGAGGGCGCGGGCTTCACGGTGATCGACCTCGGCACGGACGTATATCCCGAGGACATCATCGAGACGGTGGAGGAGCACCCGGAAACGAAGATTGTGGCGCTCTCCGCGCTGCTGACCACCACCATGCCCGCTATGCGCGATACCGTCGCGGCGCTCCGGCAGGCGCCCTGCTGCGCCGGAATCAAAATTATGGTCGGCGGTGCGCCGGTGACGGAGGCGTTTGCGCGGGCCATCGGCGCGGACGTTTATACGGACAACGCAGCCGCAGCTGCGGAGGCGGCAAAGGCGCTTGTGGAGTAGGCCGGCGGGAAAGCATGGCGCCGCAGAGAACCGAGCAGCAAAAGGGCCGCGATTTTGCGGCCCTTTTGCCGCATATTGTCGAAAAACCAGGGGGTTGATAAGGGGCCGCAGCCCCTTATGTTCCATCCGGCTCTGACGACAAGTGCGTCAGAACGGATGAAAACCCGGAGGTTTTCGTACGTTGCAGGTTTTGCCGCCCGGGAGCGAATGCGGCGATTTTGCGGCCCTTTTGCCGGTTTGATCCGGCAAAGCACGGTATGAATTTCAAAAAAAAGGGGGGAATTTCATACAACCGCCGGACGGGTGTGAAAGGACCACCCGTCCGGCGACGGGCATGCCCGTCGGGCGGCGCGGGGCAAACTGCCTGGCGCGCCTGCCGAACCATGAAAGACGGGACAACTCTGCTGTCTCCAGACTTCCTTCAGTCTGATATACATATACCATAACAGGAAAGAACATAAAAGTAAAGCAAATTTTTAATTTTGAATTATGGTATAGTTTGCAAGCAAAGCGAAAACTATAATAATTATATCAATATAGCAGGAAGTAGGTTGGAATGGACAAGCTGGTTATCCTTCCCAAGGAAGACAAATACGTTACAATGACCATTCGTATTGAACGCTCGATACAGGAGAAGTACGGTGAGCTTGCGGCTAGGACCGGCCGTTCCAGAAACGAGCTGATCGGCATGGCCCTGCAATACGCGATTGATAACATGGAAGTCCGGGAGAAGTAAATATATAATAGGGTAGAGAAGCCGATCCGGCCTGCGGCATGCGCCGCAGGCCGGCTTTTGTTTCGCGCGGCGCATCAGCGGGTGAGCTTTTTTTCCAATGCTGCCACGGCGTAGTACATGCCCGCCGCAAGCAGGCAGAGCACCACAATGCTGGCCATAACCAGATCCAGCTTAAAGACCTGCCCGCCGTAGACAATCAGGTAGCCGAGCCCCGATTTCGATACCAGATATTCGCCCACAATCACGCCCACCCAGCTCATGCCCACGGAGATCTTTAGCGCCGCCATCATGGTCGGCACCGCCGCAGGCAGCACCACCAGCGTGAAGATCTGGAGCTTTGTGGCGCCCAGCGTTTTCATGAGCAGCTGCTTTTCCCCCGTGATGTCCAGAAACCCCGTCAGCACCGTTACGATCGTCACAACCAGCGAGATCAGCACCGCCATCACGATGATCGAGCCCATGCCGGAGCCGATCCACACGATGAGGATGGGGCCCAGGGCAATCTTCGGCAGGGCGTTGAGCACGACGAGATAGGGGTCGAGAATCCTGCATAGCGTGGGACTCCACCAGAGCAGCGCCGCGATGACGACGCCAAGGAGCGTTCCGAGCAGAAAGCCCGCCACGGTTTCAAACAGCGTCGTGCCGATGTGCAAAAACAGCTGGCCGCCCTGCATCAGCCGGCCGATGGTGGCGGCGACGCGGGAGGGGCTGCTGGTAATGAACGGGTCGATCCAGGAGAGTTGCGCCGCCAGCTCCCAGAGCCCGATGAAGGCAAGTAAAACCACATACCGCATGAGCACCACAAAGCGGGCGCTCCGCCTGCGCGCGGCAAGGTAGGCCCGGCGTTCTGCGGAGAGTTCCAGTTGTTCAGACGCCATGATGTTCCAGCTCCTTCCAGATGGTGTCAAACAGTTCCGAGAATTCCTTTGCGCTGCGCCGCCGGGAGGGCGGGCCGTCCTGAGACAGGCAGACCCGATGCTCCGTTTTCAGCCGCGCGGGCCGGTCGGAGAACACAAGAATGCGGTCCGACAGGGAGATGGCCTCCGCAATGTCGTGGGTAACGAGGATGGCCGTTTTATGCTCCGTGCGGATGATGGAATAGATTTCGTCCGCAACGCGCAGCCGCGTCTGATAATCCAGCGCGGAAAAGGGCTCGTCGAGCAGCAGGAGCTTCGGGTCGAAGGCCAGCGTCCGGATCAGCGCCACCTTCTGCCGCATGCCGCCCGAAAGCTGGCGCGGGAAGTGCCCGGCAAAGGCGGAAAGCCCATAGGTTTCGAGCAGTTGCCTTGCGTGGGCCCTGCGCTCGGGCGTACACAGGTGCTTGACCTGCAGCGAGAGCAGCACGTTTTCTTCCACGGTCCGCCAGTCCAGCAGATGGTCCCGCTGCAGCATGTACCCAACCTGCGTGCGATCTCCCGGCTGCCTGCCCAGCAGCCTTACCTCGCCGCCGGACGGCTGGATCAGGCCCATCAGCAGAGAGAGCACCGTCGTTTTGCCGCAGCCGGAAGGGCCCACGATGGAGACGAACTCTCCCTCATATACGGAAAACGAGAGATCGGAAACCGCGAGGGTTTCCGCAAGCTGTTCCTGATATGATAAACGAACCCTGTCGAGTTGTGCGATCGGTTCCTTCATATTTCCCCTCCAAATTCCGGTAAGATAGATACCTCATACTATGACGATTTTTGTCACGGCGTGTTGCGGGATCGCATAGAAATGGAGGGAGGAGGGGAAACCATGGGAAACGATCGGAATGGCAAGCGCTGCTGCGGCCCTGGGATTTTCTGGCGGCCCCGACGCAAGCAGAAACGCCTGCTGGGACTGGCGTGCGTCCTGGCGGGCGTTCTGATACTGATCTGTTTTTTGCCGGAATGGGTACTGGCGATCGGGTTTGCGCTGGTGTTCTTTGCGATAGGCGCAAGGCTTTGCCAGAAGTTCAGATGAGCGAGGGCAGGCGCGCGAGCAGCTCCTCAAAGGAGCAGACCACCCGCGTCACCGCCGGATGGTGGTAGAACACGCAGAAGCCGTCCGCGCCCGCAAAGGGCGCGCTGCTCTCCGAAAAGACGAGGATGCGCCTTTTTTGCGCCGCCGTTGCAATGGCAAGTCCCAGCTCTGCGTGCGTGCCGCGCCCGCCGGGCAGGAGCAGCAGCACCAGCTCCGCCTCCGCTACCGCGCGGGATTCCGTAAGCGCGACCTGCTCCTTTTTTCCCGGAGGAGCCGCAGCCACGCTGCCGTGCCTCGTCCAGTCGTAGGTGCGCGTATGGCCGAGGGCGTTCAGCCTCGCTGCGGCTTCGTTGACGCGCGCGGCGTTTTCCACGCCGCTTGCCACATAGTAGGTCATTGGCCGTCCTCCTTCCGGCGCGCAAGATCCTCTGCGCGCAGGCCGGGGCCGGGGTCGCCCTCCATCCAGTGCCTGCGGCACAGGCCGATGTATTTGTCGTTGGCGCCGAGCACGACCTGCTCTCCCTGCCGGGTGATGCCGCCTTTGCCGTCCAGCCGGGCGTTGTGCGTCGCCTTCCTGCCGCACCAGCAGATGGTCTTGACCTCCTCGATGGAATCGGCAAGGGCCAGAAGCCAGTGGCTGCCGGGGAAGAAGTTTCCCTGGAAGTCCGTGCGCAGGCCGTAGCAGATGACGGGAACCTGGTATTCATCCACGATGCGTACCAGCAGCTCCACCTGCTCCTTTGTGAGGAACTGCGCCTCATCCACAATCAGGCAGTCATAGGCGTGCGCGCGCACTTTATCAAGGTCCAGCGCGTCAAAGAGGGTACATTCGGCCTGAAGGCCCGAGCGGGAACGAATGGTGAATTTGCCGTCGCGGGTATCCACGGCGGGCTTGAGCAAAAGCGCGTTCTGGCCGCGCTCATGGTAATTGTACCAGACCATGATGGCGTTGGCGGTCTTACTGGACCCCATCGCGCCATAGCGAAAATACAGCTTTGCCATACGGTTGCAGCACTCCCTGTCAAAAAGATGACGCAGCGCGTCTTTTTGTATTGTAGCAGACCGGGGAAGGGATGGAAAGAGAAGCGCCTGTCACACAAAAATATATCTTTTGACAATTTGGAAAAGAAACTGCGAAAATAGCGTGATTTTTTTGTTGACTTCAATAGATTACTTGATTATAATACCCCATAGCGTCTTCACTTTAGGAAGTGTCGCACAAGAGGGGAGGGAAATGGGAAATGGAAATTCGTGTCGGTGAAAACGAATCCCTGGAAAGCGCTCTGAAACGATTCAAACGCAAGTGCGCCCGTTCCGGCGTTCTGGCTGAGGTTCGCCGTCGTGAACACTATGAAAAGCCGAGCGTCAAGCGCAAGAAGAAGGCTGAGGCTGCCAGAAAGCGCAAGTATTAATTGTCGACGCAAATCAAACCGAAACAGGTAAAAACCGCCGTCCTCTGGACGGCGGTTTTTTCGCGTCGCGGGGGACCGTCGGGCGGCCCCGCGCGCGGCCGCAGGCCGCGCATGCCCGGCGCGCAGTTTTCCGGGGGCCGGGAAAAGCGGGCGGCCCGCGGGCCCCGCTCCGCCGCGCGCCGGGGCGTTTTGCGCGCAGCGCAAAACGCGGGGCCGCGCCCCGGCTTTCCATTTTTATCGCTTGCTGTTACAATAAGCGTACAACAATGCGAAGGGAGGCCTCCGGCATGCAGAGCTTTTTCTGGGACTACAGGCTGGACGCTTCGTTTCCCTTTTCCGCGCTGGACTATTGGGTGACCGACAGCGTAAGCGACGGTCCGCCCCGCCTGCACTGGCACAACTATTACGAGCTGGGCCTCTGTACCGCCGGCGCAGGCGAGTTCTATTTTGAAGGCAAGGCCTATCCCTACCGGGCGGGAGATATTTTCCTTGCTAATGATCTGGAGCGTCATGGGGCCGCGACCCTGCCGGAGCAGGAGACGCATTTTCATTTCTTCCTGTTTTTGCCGGAATTGTTGCTGGAGGGCGCCAGCGTGCGGGAGGCGGAGTACCTGCTGCCCTTCCGGTATGAGGGCGCAGGCTTTTGCAACCGGATTGCCGGGGACGGCGACGTCGGGCGAGCGCTCCGGCCGCTGCTGGCGGCGCTCTGGGAGGAGGCCCTGGGAACCCGGCCCGGGCGGGAGCGGCTGATCCGCGCGCTGCTGCGGCTCGTTCTGGCAGAGTTGTGCAGCTACTTCGCGCTGGACGGGAGCGCCTCCTCTGCGGCGGCGCTGACGGACTATCTGCGCCTGCGTCCTGCGCTTGCCTATATTGATGCCCACTTTACCGGCCGCCTGAACCAGAAGGAGATTGCCGCGCTGTGCTTTCTCAGCGAGTCGCGTTTCCGGCATCTGTTTCGCCAGCAGATGCGGATGAGCTTTCAATCGTATGTGACGAAGCTGCGCTATCTTGAGGCGCGGCGGCGCATTGCCTCCGGCTGCGGCAGCATTGGTGAGGCTGTGCGCGAGGCGGGCTTTTCCAATGCCTATAGCTTCTATCGGATGTTTGAAGAGGAGGAGGGGGTCACGCCGCTGGCCTGGCGGGCCGGCCTGCACCGGGAGAAAAACCAACAATAGCCGGATTTGATAAAAACCGAATCGCATTTGACATTTCAGGACGGCTCCCCCCTGCTCTAAAATAGAAGCGGAACCAGAGAATCCCATCGCCTTATCCCCTGTCTTTTTATCGAATGAAAAGGAGAAATTGCCATGCTGAAGTACCCGCATCTGTTTACCCCAATCCGGATTGGCAACATGACCATACCCAACCGCATCTGCCATGTGCCGACGGACGTAAGCTCGTCCAATGCCGACGGCTCCGTGAGCGAGCGCGACATCCATCATCACAGCCAGATCGCCAAGGGCGGCGTTGGCCTCATCATTGTGGGCGCCACCACGCCGGATGCCAAAACCGGGCGTCCCACCGTAACCGGGCTTGTGGCAGATGATGATAACTTTATCCCCGGCCTTGCGCGCCTTGCGGAGAGCATGCACAAATATGGAGCAAAGTGCGTCGTGCAGCTGCAGCATCCGGGGCGGCAGTGCGCGATTCCGCGCTATAACACCATGTCCGCAACGGATATGGTGGTCCGGCTGCCCTGGAGCGCCGGGCATGAAATCGTTTATGAAAACGCGGAGGAGAAGGGAAAGCCCGTGCGCGCCATGACCACCGAGGAAGTGGTGGACATGGTCGATAAGTTTTCCGAGGCGGCGTGGCGCGTCAAGCAGGCCGGCTTTGACGGCGTGGAGCTGCATGCGGCCCATGGCTACCTGATCTCCCAGTTCATGTCCCCCTATCTCAACAAGCGCATCGACCGCTGGGGCGGCAGCTTTGAAAACCGGATGCGCTTTCCGCTGGCCATTATCTCATCCATTCAGAAGAAGTGCGGAAAAGAGTTCCCCATCCTCGTGCGCTATTCTGTAGACGAATGGGTGGAGGGCGGCCGCCAGTGCGAGGAGAGCGTGCGCATGGCGGTGGAGTTCGAGCGCGCGGGCGTAGCGGCGCTGGATCTCAGCCAGTGCATCCAGGAAAGCCCCGGCGCGGGCTTTGACCCGATGTACTATCCCGAGGGCTGGACGGTCTACGCTTCGCAGGCGGTCAAAAAGGCCGTATCCATCCCCGTCATCAACAGCCACACCTTCCGCAATCCGGACTATTGCGATAAGCTCATTGCGGACGGCGATACGGACATGATCGGCCTTGCGCGCCAGCTTCTGTGCGACCCCTACTGGGCGCTCAAGGCATATCTGGGCAAGCCCGAGCAGATTCGCCGCTGCATTTCCTGCCTTACGGGCTGCTGGCAGGAGAGCATGATGGCCAAAAAGGAGATTGCCTGCGCCATCAATCCCGCCTGCGGCCATATGGAGTTTGATGAAATGAAGCCTGCGGAAACGCCGCTGAAGGTGGCGGTTGTCGGCGGCGGCCCGGCGGGCATGGAAGCCGCGCGTATCGCCACCGTGCGCGGACATCGCGTAACCCTGTTTGAACGGTCCGGCGAGCTGGGCGGCGCCATCCTCGGCTGCTGCCTGACGCCCGGAAAGGAGAAGATGAAGTGGTATGCGGACTGGATTCGCAATCAGATCGCCGAGCTTGACGTTGATGTGCGCCTGCGCACCAGCCCGGACGTCGAGCAGCTGAAGGCCTTCGACGTGGTGCTGAACGCAACGGGCGCGTCCAGCTATGTGCCGGACTGTATCGGCGCGGAGCGCGTTGTACCCTTTGAAGAGGCCATCGCCTGCCCGAAGGTGAACTGTCCCTTCCATCCAAAGGATCGCAGAATGCGAAAGCTCGGCGAAAGGGTGCTGGTCTGGGGCGACCACTATGCGGCGGCCGATACCGCGGCGGCGCTGGCGGGCATGGGCAGGGACGTAACCGTTGTGACCGATAAAAAGGAGTTTGCCGCCACCGTCGAGGTCATCCACATGTATGTACTGCGCAAGCGTTTTGCGCAGATGGATGCCGAGGCGCTGCACAGCCAGCCCTTCCGTCATCCGGTCAAGGTGATCGAGAGCAGCACCGTGTATAGCATCGAGGAGGGAAAGGTTGTCCTGATGGACAAAGACTTCCGGCGCACAGAGCTGGACATCGACGACGTGGTGACCTGCCATACCCGTCCGAACACCGCGCTGTTCGACCAGCTGCGCGCTGCGGGCGTACCCGTGGTCAACGCCGGAGACAGCCGGCAGCCGCGCAATCTGCATGCCGCAGTCATGGAGGGCGCAACCTTCGGATTGCGGCTGGAGGAGACGGTGATGATGAACCCGAACCACAGCGTGATCGACGCTTTGCCCGCGGATGTGCGCGGCCAGCTTGCCCGCTGAGCATACGCCGGCCCATTCAGGAAAAACGGACGCCCCGCAAGCCCTTTTGCGGGGCGCTTCCGCTTTAAAATTCCCTCCCTGCGACATGATCCGACGGAATCCCGCATAGGCTTGCAATATGGGAGGGGATTTGATGCAGTGCAAAACTTCATACTGTGAGCTGCGGCGCAAGGAGATCATCAACGTCTGCGACGGCGCGCGGCTTGGTCCGATCTGCGATCTGGAGATGGACGTAGGCACGGGTACGCTGCTTGCGCTCATCGTTCCGGGGCCGGCGCGGCTGTTCGGACTGCTGCGCAGCGCGGAAGAGCTGGTCATCCCCTTCGGCTGCATCAAAAAGATCGGCGAGGACGTGATTTTGGTGGAAATTGAACCATAGATATGGTATACTATTCTTGATAATAATACGATATCTAAGGAGTGCCGCCATGAAGTGCAGATACTGCGCCAGTACCGACAGCAAGGTCATCGACAGCCGCCCGACCGAGGATGGCAGCGCAATTCGCCGCCGCAGGGAGTGCGTCAACTGCGGCAAGCGCTTCACCACCTATGAAAAAATTGAGGATATCCCGGTCATGGTGGTCAAGCGGGATGGCCGCCGTGAAGCCTTCGACAGCGAGAAAATCCGCAGCGGCATCCGAAAGGCCTGCGAAAAACGTCCCATCCCCGCAGCCGTGCAGGACAAGCTGGTGGAGGATATCTCCCGGGAGGTGTTCAACAGCCTTGCCTCCGAGATTTCCACATCGGATATTGGAGAAATCGTCATGCAGCACCTCAAAAAGGTCGATGAGGTCGCCTATGTCCGCTTTGCCTCGGTTTACCGGGAGTTTAAGGACACGCAGACCTTCCTGGCGGAGCTGCAACGCCTGCTTGACGAGAAATAATGGACAGAGCCGCCTTTTTATCCGCGTTTTCGCAGGCTGCGCGCGGCTTCCGCTATCATGAAAACGCCCGGGGTGTCGGGAGCTTTACGCTGCCCGCCTTTGAGTCCCAGCCGTGGATTGCCCACGGCTTTTCGGCGCGCACGGGCGGCGTCAGCGCCGGACACCTTGCCTCGCTGAACCTGAGCTTTACCCGGGAGGAGGAGCCCAGGCAGCGTACCATGGAGAACTACCGCATCTTCTGCGCTGCGGAGAACATTCCGGAGGAGAGTATGGTCATGGACACCTATGAGCATGGCACGACCGTGCGCCGGGTGGACCGGGCCGACCGCGGCAGAGGCTATACGCTGCCCTCCCTGCCCTTTTGCGATGGACTTGTGACGGACGATCCCCTTGTGACGCTGATGACCGGACACGCAGACTGCATGGCCTTCTTCTTTGCCGACCCGAAACGGCGCTGCATCGGCCTTGCGCACGCGGGCTGGCGCGGCGCGCTGTCCCGCATCGGCGTTGAGGTCGTCCGCATGATGCAGGAGAGCTTTCAAAGCGATCCCCGGGATATTCTTGCGGGCGTCGGGCCGTCCATCTGCCCGAATTGCTTCGAGGTGGATGCGGCGCTGGGCGGGGAATTTCAAAACGCCTTCCCGGAAACGGACTGCCTGCTGCCCGGCAGGAGGCCCGGCAAGGCCTATGTGGATCTCTGGCAGGTGGCGGTCTGCCAGTTTCTGGAGGCGGGAATCGTCCCCGGCAACATTTCGCTGATGGGGGTCTGCACTGTGGAGGACGGGCGGCTCTATTCCCACCGGGGCGACGGCGGAAGGACCGGCGGCATGACCGCCTATCTCCGCATTTTGGGCGGCGCATAGGTCCGCCGCAGCGCAGGCTTGCAATGCGTATTGGACAGGGGGAAAAGGCAGGCAGCAGTCGCATGGAGCGGGCCGTTGCAGATTTGTTGAAAAAGCGATGGACGAAAGGGCGTGCGGTTCCATCGGCCGGACCATAACACAGCGGATGGAGCACCGGCAATCCCGCATGTGCTGTGCTCCCGGTTTTGCATTTTGGTATACGCCGGAGCATTGCAAATCAGGAACGTTTCAACAGACAGGAAACCCCATTGCCGGTACGATCAAAAAGAGGTGCGCTTATTTAAAAAAAGATAGGATTGCAAAGATGTGTCATATCGTAAGCCCTGTTCTTTTTGCTTGCTTTCCTGCAAAGACAATTGTTGATTACACCCGGTATTCAGACACATTGAACTCTGCGCCTTTTTATGTGTGGATTCTTGCCAATGCGTTATATTTTATCATTCCTGCAATTCTTGTGTTTGCTGTGGGGCTTGTAATGAAAAAGAAATCATGAGGGTTTTTGGCAGAGAGTGCTGCTCCCTGTGAAAAATCCTGATTGATGAGCCAAAACCAGATCAGAGCCTGGTATTCTACAGTCTGTCGAAAAACCCCGGGGTGGATCAGGGGCCGCAGCCCCTTATGTTCCATCCGGCTCTGACGACACAAGGTGACTTGCCCCGCAGGGGCAAGAGAAGGCCCCCTGGGGGGTGTGCGTCAAAACGGAGGAAAACCCGGAGGGTTTCGTACGTTGCAGGTTTTGCCGCCCGGAGCGAATGCGAGAGGCAAAACCTGTGAAAGCTCGAAAAAGTGGCGTTCCGCCACTTTTTCGACACGCTGGTATTTTATTCCGTCAGGTTTTCCATTGCGCTGCGCACTTTTTGGGAAATATCCTGCACAACCTTTGTGGCGGCGGCAATCGCTTTCGTTTTGGCGGTCATTTCGTCCACGCTCTCGCCGGCCGCGTCCACGAAAGTCTGCAATACCTGTACCTTTTTTAACAGCTCTGTCATGGATTGCGTAATTTCACGCTTGTTCTGGATGCTCTTCAGAGAGGCATCCTCACTGGAGACCGCCAGCGCCTTCACCTCAGAAGCAACCACCGCAAAGCCGCGGCCAACCTCGCCTGCCCTTGCCGCCTCCACAGACGCGTTAATGGACACCAGCCCGGTTTTCTGTGCAATTTCGGTGATGTTCTGGTTGCTCTTCTCCAAGTCTGTCAACAGGACGGTGATACTGTCAAAGGAGCGCTCCACCTCCTGACAGAACCCTGTGATTTTCTGTATCACGCCTTGCAGCTCCGCGCTTTTTTGTTCAGTGGCCATATTTTCCTGAGCCACACCCAGGATGGAGCCGTCCAGCTTGTCAAAATCATTTGCCACAAATGCGGCAATCTGCTCATTCTTTGACTTCACCTGCTCCGACAGGATCAGCGCGTGCTGGCGCTCCTGCTCCACCCGTTTTTTCTCAAACTGAATGCAGTTTTCCGGCATATTGCAGCCCAGAGCGATTGCCGTGGCCATGTCCCGGCATGTTCCGTAGCCGCAGGCGCCGCAATTGATGCTCCGTTCTGTCTGCGTTGTTTTTTCCATAGAGCGGAACGCCTCCTCCAATTTCCGCTGATCGGGCATGCGGATACTGGCCTGGGGCGATTTGTCCGTGTACCGGCGGAGAAAATCTGCCGGGTTAAGCGCCTTGAATTTCCGGTTCAGCCGCCGGAGCCGCTCCTCCGGCGAACTGTCGGCATCTCGCTTTTTCATGCCGGTTTTTTTGGCCCTGATCTGGGAGCGAATGCGGTTCACCTCATAAAACGCTCCGTCGGACCTGGCAAGCTCGGACTCCACCGCTGTTCCAAACAGGCAGCCCTGGGCGCAGTTCAGCGCGTCCACCATGAGCGGAAGCTCCTGGTTACGCTTCACGCGCTCCCGATACTGCTCCAGAAATTCATATACATGCTTTTCCCCTTCAATTTGCCGGATAAAGGCCTCTCCGCCACAGAACCAATAAACGTTCTCCTTCAGCCCGCCGGGCATGGGATAAATCGCCCCCATGCCATACTCCAGCTCATCGGAGGCATCTGCTCCGAACAGATCGTTTTTCCTCATATATTCCATCAAATGCTGGAAGCTGACATTATACTGGATATAACCGCCCGTGTTGGGGTCGGTAATCTCCTTTTTCTTGGCGATGCAGGGGCTGATAAACGCCAGTTTATCCTGAATGTGCATGTATTTTTTCGCGTATATGGCTGCGCACATCATAGGGCTGTGGACGGGGAACAGCTTGGGCAGCAGTTCGGGAATGTATTTTTCAATATAGTCCACCACAGCCGGGCAGGGCTGGGAGATGCCGCCGGTGAAGTGATGGGTCTGGATATAGTTAATATAGGCCCATGTGGTGATATCGGCGCCGAAGGACACGTTGATCATCCGATTGGCGCCCAGCCGCTTCAGACCGCCCAGCACCCGGCCATACGCCTTGGGATAATTGGCCAAAAAAGCCGGCGCAATCAGAAGGGAAATACGCTCTCCCCGCTTCAAATCCGCGAAAAACTGTTCCGTATCATCCAGATAGTACCGTGCGCTGTGTTCGCAGACATCGAAGCAGGAGCCGCATGCCACGCACTGATTTCCGTTGACTTCAATTCTTTGCTTCCCATCCCGCACAGTGGCCACATTTGCGTTAATGACAGGACAGACAGAAATGCACCGGTTGCAGCCCACGCATTTTTCGTTTGTGCGCACGAAACCATTGACAATTTGCTGAATTTCCCCGTCCGTTTTGTTCATGTCTCCGCCCGTCATAAAAGCAGCCTCTCGCAATTCAGAATTCTTCAAATGCAGCTGGAAATTGTACATTTTCCCTACAAATGCCAAGAATAAAATATATTATATCACGCAGGCCTTGTTTTTCAAGGTTTATTTCTGTTGGGAGCGTCCGGTTTTGCCCGCAGTCCCAATACATCGGACAGCATCGTTGCGCAGAAAAGCAAGGGGAGGAATTGTCCTGTAAAAAACGGTCATGGAGCCGGTGCTGACGGCCCTGCGATGCGCAAGCAGGCTGCATTCGGCCTTGCCGCTGGGGGGGGGAATCCGATGGACGGTTTGTGGCGGAAATCCAGCTCGGACGTTGCGGTCTTTCAGGCCTGCAATCACCGTTCCGTACAGCGTATTTTTCTTCTGTGCTTCTGTCCTGTATAATATATTGTATCATTCTGCGGTTTGCCGCTGCCCCGGATGCGAAAACCGGCTTGAAATACCGCGCCGCGTTTGCTATAATTCCAAATATAATATGCCATGCAATGCGTGGCAAAAACAAAGAGGAGGAAACAATGAAAAAAATTCTTGCGATTTTCCTGGCTCTCGTATTTGCGTTCTCCATGGCGGCTTGCGCCGGCGCGCCCACACCGGAACCCGCTGATCAGCCCTCTGAGGCGCCCGTCACAGAGCAGAAAACGGAAGAACCCGTTGCCTCTGCGGACGGCACCTACGAGATCGCCCTTGTTACCGACGTAGGTAACATCGACGACAAGTCCTTCAATCAGGGCACCTGGGAAGGCGTCAAAGCCTATGCTGAGGCCAACGGCAAGACCTTCAACTACTACCGTCCCTCCGAGGACAGCGACGAGGCCCGCATTGAGACCATCAAGACCGCCATCGAAAAGGGCGCCAAGGTCGTGGCCTGCCCCGGCTATCTGTTTGCCAGCGCGGTCGGCACCCTACAGGAGCAGTATCCGGAAACCATGTTCCTCGTGCTGGATGTGTCCCTGCGCGATCTGCCCAACCCGGCGGCCAACACCGCGCTTGTCACCTATCAGGAGGAGCAGGCCGGTTACTTCGCCGGTTACGCGGCTGTGAAGGAAGGCTACACCAAGCTGGGCTTCCTGGGCGGCATGGCGGTTCCCGCGGTTGTGCGCTTTGGCTACGGCTTTGTGCAGGGCGCCAACGATGCGGCCAAGGAGCTGGGCAACGTGGCGGATGTGCAGATCAAGCACTGGTACTGCGATTCCTTCGCCCCCTCCGATGACATCAAGACCAAGATGAGCGGCTGGTACACCGAGGGTACCGAGGTTGTCTTCGCCTGCGGCGGCGGCATCTATCTGTCCGCTGTGGGCGCTGCTGAGGAAGCCGGCGCCAAGGTCATCGGCGTGGACCGCGACCAGGCCGGCGACTCCGAGCTCATCATCACCTCCGCCATGAAGGCTCTCGCGCCCTCCGTGCAGGTCGCTCTGGGCGAATTCTATGATGGCGGTGCAACCGCCTGGCCGGAGAGCTGGGGCGGCCAGCAGACCGTGTTCGGCGTTTCCAACGACAGCGTCGGCCTGCCCACCGAGGAGGCCTCCTGGCGGATGACCAACTTCACCGTTGAGGAGTACAACGAGCTCTACGCCAAGGTGAAGTCCGGCGAGATCGTCGTATCCAACGCCATCGACGCGGCTCCCGCCGTCGAAATCTCCGTGGATTATCAGAACTGACGGAAGCCTGCCTGCTGCGGGCAACGTTCGGGGCTGGGCGAAAGCCCGGCCCCGTTTTTTTTCAACCTGCCAGCCGTAAAAACTGCGGCTTTTTCGGATCGGATGGAGGAATCATTTCGGTTTTATCCCTCGGGGCGCTTCTTTCAGCCCCATTCTCAATCAAAGGGGGTCGCACATGAGCGAATACATCATAGAAATGCTGAACATCACCAAGGAATTTTACGGCAAGAAGGCCAACGATAACATCACCCTGCAGCTTCGTCAGGGAGAGGTTCACGCCCTGCTGGGAGAAAATGGCGCGGGAAAATCCACGCTGATGAGCGTGCTGTTCGGCCTGTACCAGCCTGAAGCGGGCGTAATCAAAAAGAACGGCAAAGAGGTCCATATCAAGAATCCCAACGACGCCAATGATTTGAACATCGGCATGGTCCATCAGCATTTTAAGCTGGTGGAGATATTCACCGTGCTGGACAATATCATTCTGGGCGTGGAGCCCAACCGGATGGGCTTTCTGCAAAAGAAGGAGGCCCGGAAAAAGGTCATGGAGCTGTCGGAGCGCTATGGCCTCAGAGTGGATCCGGACGCGCTGATTGAGGACATCTCCGTGGGCATGCAGCAGCGGGTGGAGATTCTCAAAATGCTGTACCGGGAGAATGAAATTCTTATTTTCGACGAGCCCACCGCGGTGCTTACGCCGCAGGAGATCGATGAGCTCATGGAGATCATGCGCTCCTTTACCCGGGAGGGGAAGTCCATCCTGTTCATTACCCATAAGCTCAAGGAGATCATGGCCGTGGCGGACCGCTGCACCGTGCTGCGCAAGGGCAAGTGCGTCGGCACCGTGAACGTTAAGGAAACCACCAAGGAGGAGCTCTCCCGCATGATGGTGGGCCGCAACGTCAGCTTTGTGGTGGAAAAGGACGAAGCCAAAGCGGGCGAGGTCGTTCTGGATGTGCAGGGGGTCACGGTACCCAGCAGGATTCATAAGAACAACGCCGTCAAAGACGTTTCCTTTCAGGTTCGCCGGGGAGAGATCGTCTGCCTCGCGGGCATCGAGGGTAACGGCCAGAGCGAGTTTGTGGCCGCCCTTACGGGGCTGGAGCGGATGAGCGCCGGGCGCATCAGCCTGTGCGGCCGGGACGTTTCCGCCGCGCCCATCCGGAAGCGGAGCAGGCTGGGTATGAGCCATATTCCGGAGGACCGGCACAAGCACGGCCTTATCCTCGACTATACGCTGGAGGAAAATCTGGTGCTCCAGCGGTACTGGCAGCCGCAGTTCCAGAGCCGGGGCTTCATCCGCAAGGGAGAGGTCCGGCAATATGCCAACCACCTGATCGATCAGTACGATATCCGCGCGGGCCAGGGGCCGGTAACGGTGGTTCGCAGCATGTCCGGCGGCAACCAGCAAAAGGCCATCATCGCCCGGGAAATCGATAAGGGGCCGGAGCTGCTTGTGGCGGTTCAGCCCACCCGGGGCCTGGACGTGGGCGCCATAGAATACATCCATAAGCAGCTGGTGGCCCAGCGGGATGCGGGCAAGGCTGTGCTGCTGGTCTCTCTGGAGATGGACGAGGTAATGAACGTCAGCGACCGTATTCTGGTCATGTACGAGGGCGAGATCGTGGGCGAGCTGGATCCCAAGACCACCACCGTAGAGGAGCTGGGCCTGTATATGGCCGGCGCCAAGCGCCAGTCCGGAACCGAAAAGGAGGGTATCGCATGAAAACCAAGCTACAGCACTTTCTGCGCAGCGCGGGCTTTGCAAGCTGCCTGGCCTCCATCGCCTCCATCCTGGTGGGCCTGCTGGTGGGGCTGATCCTTTTGTTCGCCTTCAATGCGCCCTTCGCCATGCACGGCTTTCGGCAGATCCTCACGGCGGGGCTTGCCTCGCTGGACAAGCTGGCAAAGGTGCTCTATCAGAGCGCGCCGCTGATCATGACGGGCCTGAGCGTGGGCTTCGCCTTCAAAACGGGCCTGTTCAACATCGGCGCTTCCGGCCAGTATACCGTGGGCGCGTTCTGCGCGCTGGTGACGGTCATACAGTTCCAGCTTCCGTGGTATCTGGGGCTGCTGGCCGCCATGGTCGGCGGGGCAATTTGGGGCGCGATTCCCGGACTGTTCAAGGCCCGGTTCAACGTAAACGAGGTCATCACCTCCATTATGTTCAACTGGATCGGCCTCTTCGCCGTCAACCTGTCGCTGAACAACATGCCCATGATGCTGGCCAACTACTGGGGCGCCATCAACAAGGACCGCACGGCGGCGCTGGCGCAGGCCAACCCCGGCGGCATGATTCCCAAGGCCGGGCTGGACGAGCTGATGCACTCCAACTATATGAACATCAGCATTTTCATTGCCGTTGCCATCGCCATCCTCTGCTGGGTCATCCTTTCCAAAACCACCTTCGGCTATGAGCTCAAGGCCTGCGGCTACAACCGCAACGCCAGCATCTATGCCGGCATCAACGCCCGGCGGAATATCGTCCTTTCCATGGTCATTGCGGGCGCGCTTTCCGGCATCGGCGGCGGCATTTACTACCTGAGCGGTACCGCCCAGTACACGCTGGTCAAAACCCTTCTGCCCATGGGATTCAATGGCATACCCACGGCCCTGCTGGCCTCGTCCCATCCGCTGGGAACCATCTTCAGCGCCCTGTTCATCTCCTACATTCAGGTGGGCGGCGACGCCATGCAGCCGGAGTTTGTCAAGGAAATCATCGATATCATCATTGCCGCCATCATCTACCTGGCCGCCTTCGCGCTGCTCATGCGCAGCCTGATCGGGAAACTGTTCCGACCGAAGGGCGGCGGCATGGCCGATAAACAGGAGCAGGCGACCCAAGCCAAATCCATCGAACAGGAGGCCCAGAACGCATGAAAATCATAGCCGATATTCTGAGCGCTACCATCGTTTTTGCCGTACCCCTGCTGCTGGTCGCGCTGGGGGGCATGTTCTCGGAGCGCAGCGGCGTTATCAACATCGCCCTGGAAGGCATCATGGTGGTGGGAGCGCTGTTCAGCTGCCTTGTCCTGCGGGCCATGGACGTTTCCGGCTTCGGCCCGGCCCATCCGCAGACGGCGATGCTGCTGGCCATTCTGGTGGCGGCGCTGACGGGAGCGGTGTTTTCCCTGCTGCTGGCTTTTGCCTCGGTGCACTTAAAAGCGGACCAGACCATTGGCGGCACGGCGCTGAACATGCTGGCGCCCGCCCTGGCCATTACCGTGACCTGGGCCATTCAGGGCCAGGGACAGACCACCATCCTGATCCCCACCTGGGTGCGCATCACGCAGGCGAACTTTGGGATGGAGGTGCAGGATACCTTCCTGCAAAATCTGGTATTCAAGAGCTTTTATCTGACCACCCCGCTGGCCATTCTTCTTCTGGTGGTCGCTGCGATACTGCTCTACAAAACCCGTTTCGGTCTGCGCCTGCGCAGCTGCGGCGAGCATCCTCAGGCGGCGGATTCCGTTGGTATCAATGTCTACCGTATGCGCTATGCCGGCGTGTTCATCTCCGGCTTTCTGGGCGGCATCGGCGGCCTTGCCTATACCGTGGCCGCAGGTTCGGGCTTCCAGTCCGCGGTGGCGGGCTATGGCTTCCTGGCTCTGGCGGTGATGATCTTTGGTAACTGGAAGCCGCTGAACATTCTGGGCGCTTCCCTGTTCTTCGCCCTGTTTAAGATCATCGGCTCCTACAGCGCCAGCATCCCCTTCCTGCCCAACTTCCAGAACGTGAAATCCAGCGAGTATATCTATCTCATGCTCCCCTATATCGTGACCATGACCGTGCTGGTGCTCACCTCCAGGAAATCCCGGGCGCCAAAGGCCGAGGGCATCCCCTACGACAAGGGCCAGCGCTAGCTGGCGCCACGCAGGATTGCCGCGAAGGCGGTGCGCCTTTTCGGAAAGCCGCCGGCTCGCCATGCCCGGGCGCAACGGCATGGAGCGGGACAGCGGACCCTTTGGCCGGAGCCGCACCGGGCGCAGACCTGCCCTCCGGCTCCTGCCCGGCAATCGGGCCGGGACCGCTCCGCAGGGCCTGATCCGCGCTGCAAGGGGATGTCCCCGCGCAGGGCGAAGCGCCGGCTTGTACGCGGAGCCGTGCCCGGGCCGCAATGGGCCTGCGATCCGGCAGACGCATGGAGATTGGCGAAAAAGGCGGTTGCCCCTGTTGCAGCCGCCTTTTGCCCGGAAGCCGGGATACGACGGCTTGCAGGCGATCCCCTGCGGCGCTCCTCCGCCGGTTCCGGGATGTTGCCCCTTCTTCCTGCTGCCGCAGCAGCCGAGCGGCACGTTTTGCCACCGCTGCTGTGGATGCGCCGGGGCAAAAACCATGGTCGCTGTGCGGACAGGCCCCGGTACGGGAGGGAATGGGAATGCAGAGGAGCGGCTCCTGTTTTCCCGCCTCTGCTCAAAAGCGGGGATTCGCCTTTCACGCGGCGCAAATGGGCCTGCATTGGGACAGGGGAGAAACAGCGGCGCCGACTTTGCAGGCAACCTGACCGCGGCGGGCAGGGACGGCTTTTCCCGCAGGGCGCTCCAGCTGCGCGCCCCGGAACACAAGAGGACATTTTACGCTTTTTTTGCACTTTTTTCGTATAATTTCTCTTGAATTGGCGGTTTTAGCCGAAATGCAGGCCGGGCAACGTTCGCCCGGTGAAGAATCTTTCGTATGGAAGGAGAACGGAACAATGCGGAAAAGAATTCTTATATGGATCTTCGTTGTGCTGCTTCTTACCCTTTTCGCGGGCTGCACAGCCAGGGTGGAAGACCAGAATGCAGTCCCTTCAGACGACAGCGCCGTTTCGGACATCAGCATAGTGCTGGAGGAGAACCCTTCCACCGGCTACAGCTGGAGCTACACCGTGGAGCCGGAAGGGATGCTGCGGGAAAAGGGAAGCATGTTTGTCCCCGGCGAAACCGGGGAGGGAGAGATGATGACGGGCGTACCCGGCAAACGGCTCTACAGTTTTGAACCCCTGGCGGATGGGAAGGTGACGCTGACCTTCCAATATGCCCAGGCATGGGAGGGCGGCGATGTTGGGCAAACGCTTGTCTACGAAATCGAAATCAGGGACGGCGAGCACAAAATTTTGTCGCAGTATGACGACAGCGCCGTTTCGGACAGCGAGTGTGTGGTGCTGGTAAAGCGCGTGTATCTGGACGGAGATCGGATCCTCGCAGAGCTGGTGGAAGCGACGCCCGAGGAGGGAACGGAGGAATCAGCGCTGGCGGTTGCGGCGGATGCGGAGACGCAAACGCTGGTAATTCTTGACGATGCGGTAATCGAGTTCTCCCCGGACTTTGGCCCGCAAACCCAGCGGATCGCCGCGTCTGACTTTGTGGAAAAGTTTAACGAAGCAAATCTGGGCGAGGGCATTTTTTACACGGCCGTCATATCCGGGGACGCCGTTTCCAGACTTGAGTTTTTCTACACAGAATGAATCGCGCGCCGCGCGTTCGTCAGAAGAGCGGATGCCGGGGGAGAAGGCCGCTGCGCAGCAGCTGCTGAGACCGGCTGCGCGGCCCCGCCCGGCGTGTCGGCCGGGCGCGGGGAAAAGAGGCCTTTTCCCCGCGCCCGTACAAACCCGCCACCGGTGTTTCCGAGGTCTGGAGCCGGGAACAGGCCCGGCTTTCCCGAAAGCGCTCCGGCGTGCCCGACCAAGGACAGAGCCTGCGGGCCGCCATGCCGTCTCTTGCTCCGCGGGAATCTTTGATTGATGCAAAAACGATAGGACAAGGGGGAGCTGCGTCGTTTTCCCTGTGCTGTTGCCGCCGTTTGCGGCAGACAGGGGCAGGATGAGACCGGATGGAAGAAGGTATGGTAGTGGACGAGGGAAAGCCGAACAAAGCGTTCCTTTCAAAAGCCGCGGTCGCCGCGTCTGTTGTGGCGGGCGTGGCAATTCTGCTCCTTTTGGGATATTTGTATGTTGTAGACAACATTCAGCTGTGGGAGAGAAGGAAGGAGCCGGGCTATACGCAGGTCCAGGCAGATTCCTGCCTTGAAATCGAGAGCGGGGACGCGCCCCTGGGGATCAGGAAAGAGTATCGTTTCACGATAGGCGAAATGCCCGGTGGCGATACCTGCCTTGCGTTCTATACGGTACACCAGTATGTGGAGGTTTTTATTGACGGGCAGCCCGTATACCGTTTAAAGCCGGCCGAGGAGAACCGGATTGGAAAAACGGTGGGCAGCAACTGGGTCATGGTGCCCCTTCGGCCTGAAGATATGGGCAGGGAACTCTGCGTTGAGATCACGCCCGTATATGAAAGCTTCCGCGACAGGGAGATTGAGTTTCTGGCAGGCTCACAGCTCCTGATTTACACGGATCGGCTGATGAAAGACCTGCCGCAGCTGCTGTTGGGCATCCTTGCCGTCTTTACCGGGTTTATCCTGATCTGCGTGGCCGGATATAACCTGTTCCGGCGAAAGAAGAGCGAGGATGTGGCGACGCTGGGCCTGTTTTCGGTCATGCTGGGGATTTGGCGCCTGACAGATACAAGGTTTACTCCCTTTATCCTGCCCGGGAAGCCCGTGTTCCTGTTTTACACGTCCATTGCAATGCTGATGGTGGGCCTGATACCGTTGATCAAATCCATGCAGAAACGGTTTGAACCGAACAGCAGCCGTTGTCTGGATGGCTGTTGCCTTGCGGCGGCGCTGGTTTGCCTGATCCAACTGCTCCTTCAGGCCTTCAATGTTTTAGACCTGCGGGAGGGACTGCTTGCCACCCATGTTGTGATTGGACTGTGCGCTGGGCTTATCCTGGGCATCATCGTATATGAAAGAATCAGGTTTCCGGAGAAGAGCAGGCAGCGGGCGGGGAGAAAACTGCCCCTGATCTGCGCGGTGGGCGTGCTGGCGGACGTGGTCGCGTTTTATATCAAGGGAAACTCCTCCGGCCTCATTTTTTCGCTTACGGCGTTTCTTCTCTATATCGTATTTACGGGCATCATCAAGCTGCTCAGCTACGGCGAGCAGGAAAAACGCCTGAAGGAGCAGGAGGCGCAGCTGGCGGAGAGCCGGATATCGATCATGCTGTCGCAGATACAGCCGCATTTTCTTTACAATTCGCTGGGCGTAATCCGGGAGCTGTGCCATAAGGAGCCGAAACTGGCGGAGGAAGCGACGATCAAATTCACGGAGTTTTTACGCCGGAATATGGATGCGCTGTCAATGGACCGGCCGATTCCCTTTCAGGAGGAACTGGCGCATACAAAGAACTATCTGGATCTGGAGCAGCTTCGGTTTGGGGAACAGCTGTCGGTGCAGTTTGCGGTGGAAACCGCGGACTTTCGCCTGCCAACGCTGACCTTGCAGCCGCTGGTGGAAAACGCGGTGCGGCACGGGGTGCGGCAGCGGGAGGAAGGCGGAACGGTCTGGGTGAGCACAAGGGAGTATCCGGACAGGATTGAAGTGGAAATCCGCGACGACGGGCCGGGCTTCGATCCGGGGAGGACGCCGGAGACGGGGCGAAGCCACGTGGGCATACGAAACGTGCGGGAGCGGCTGGAGCGGATGTGCGGGGGCGCGCTGAGGGTAGAATCCGCGCCGGGCCAGGGAACGGTGGCGACGATGATACTGCCCAAGGAGGGAATAACATGCTGATCTTTGCGCTGGATGATGAGGCGCTGCTGCTGGAAACGTTGCGGCGGACCATCGAGCAGGCGGAGCCGGGAGCGGAGGTGTACACGTTCGACCGGGCGTCGAAGGCGCTCAGCGCCATCCGGGAGGATGGCCTGCGGCCGGATGTGGCGTTTCTGGATATCGAAATGCCGGGGATGACGGGAATCGCCCTGGCAAAGCGCATTAAGGACTTGAGCGGGAAAACAAACATTATCTTTGTGACCGGGTTCTCCCATTATGCGGCGGAAGCGATGACGCTGTATCCCAGCGGATATGTAATGAAGCCGGTAACTGCGGAGCGGATCCGTCGGGAGCTGGACAATCTCCGCTATCCGGTAACGCCGCGGCAGGAAAAGCGGCTGCAATTCCGCTGCTTTGGAAACTTTGAAGTGTTTCATGAGAACGAGCCGCTGCATTTTAAGCGGAGCAAGACCAAGGAGCTGCTGGCATACCTGACGGATCGCCAGGGGGCGATGTGTACCATGGGAGAGCTGATCGGGGTGCTGTGGGAGGATCGGCCCAGCACGCCCTCGCTGCGGAGCAACATGCGCGGGATCATACACGATCTCAGGAGCGTGCTGGAGGAGATCGGGGCGGGGGACGTGGTGATCCGCCAGCGCAATGCCATCGCGCTGAACGTGGAAAAGGTGGATTGCGATTATTACAATTATCTGCGTTACGACCCGGTTGCGGTCAACATGTATTATGGGGAATACATGATGCAATACTCCTGGGCGGAGATGACCACCGCCGCGCTGGACAGCGCCAGCCGCCGATAGGGCGAACAGGGCGGCATGCTGCAAAGCGGGGCGCAACCATCCTGTTCCTGGCTTCCATCGCCAGCAGCATGCTCCTGCCGATCGCTTACCCCGTTCCCGGCCTGCGGGATGCGGTAACCCTGCTGACGGCCAATCCTCTGTTCAGCGCCCTGAGCGCCGTGGCTCTCGCGCGCATGTTTTTGCCTTTGTTCCGGAGGCATTTTGGCAGCCCTTGCCGGGAAGCCCCATTTTGGAAACCGGAAACGCTGGAAGTGCCTGCGCACCCTGCGCCAGCCGTCATGGGACCGGCGCAGAGCCTGAAGCCGGTGCAGTCCCTGGGCTACAGCAGGCGGCATGGCGCCGGCCGCAGCGCTTGCGCGCCGTTTTGCCCCGCTGACCGGCTATGGCCAATCCAGGCATGTGTGGCCCCTCCCGCCAGGCGCAGGCGGGACATAACGCGGGATGGCGCGATACAGAAGCGGCGTCCCTCTGGAGCTTCAAAGACAGGCATATCCCACAGCGCAGAATGGGGATATGCCTGTTTTGTTTGGCGCCTCTCTGCCGCCGTTGCGCAGAAAACTTTTTTCATTTTACGCTTTTGTTGCGCTTTGCGCTTTACACTGGGAAGCATAAAGCAAACAGAGCGAATCGAATGCCTGCAATGCGGGCGAAGATCGTTTGCCGAAACGAAAAACAATCGGAATGAGGATAAAGAAAAGAGAGTGGAAGCATGATGATTCTTGCGGTAGATGGGCAGGCTGACCGGCTGAGGCCATTGGAAGAGCAGCTGCGGCAAATCTTTCCGAAGGATACGGTGCTGGCCGAGACAGACCCCTTGATGGCCGGAAAATATGTTTTTTTCCATCCGGTGGATCTCGTACTGGCCGAGCTGAATATGCGCCGCGCCGACGGGCTCAAAATCAGGGATTTCGTTCGCTATGCAAACGCGCAGGCCAGGGTTTACCTGATGGGAAGTCAGGACGATTTTTATGATTGGGACCTTTTGGATGAGGAGGGCGCAATCTGCGCGCCGGGGCTTGACGGACTGCTGTTCCGTCCGATCACGATGGAACAGCTGAAAAGCACGCTCAGAATCGCGCCGGAGAACGGGGAAGCTCGGGAGAACGACGCTCAGGACGCCTGCCGCTCAAAGCCGATGGAAGACCTGTACGCAGCGCTGGAGGCGAGCGCCGCGTTAAAGCAGCAGCTTGTGGAAGCCGCGCTGGAGCGGAGACTGGCCGGGTTTTTTCGGGAGCAGGGCTGCAATGCGGATATGGACGAGATTCAGGCCTTTTTCCGGGACAGGGCGCGCCAGCAGGGAAAACTCTCTGACGGGCAGCTTCAGTCGGTTGTGGGCGGCGCGAATGCCGAGCAAGCCCTGTCCTCTTTCATCCTTACCTGGGCGGGGAGCGGCAGGAACCGGAGAACCTAGGCGGGGCTGGCTTTTGAAGGGGCGGATGGCGCTGTTTTACAAGGCTTCCGCGCCGGCCTGAGCGGTTCTTTTAAGCGCTCCCGCGGTTCGTGCTAAGCGGCGCGCAGGAAGGCTGGAAAGGGAAACCCTGCGCAACCGTGAGATCAAAGGAAAGGGGGGAGAAAACCATGCGCATTCTGGCCTTGGACGATGCGCGGCAGTCGAAGCAGAGCCTGCTGGAAGCCGTTCGCCTGGGAAGCTCTGATGCTGCCGTATACGATTTCAGCGAGCCGGAGCCCATGCTGGAGTTTGCGCGGGTTAACCCCTGCGAGGCGGTTTTTGTGCGGCTCCCGATGCGGCAGGGCGACGGCATGGCGATTGCCCGCAGGCTGAAGCGCTTGCAACCGAGGATCAACCTCATCTTTGTGGCCGACAGCGGAACCTATGCTGCGGAGGCGCTGGAACTGCACGCCAGCGGGTATCTTCTTACGCCGCTGACGCCGGATAAAATCGCGGCGGAGCTGGCCGACCTGCGCTATTGCGGGGCGCCGGAGAAGGATGTCCGGCTGCGCATCCGCTGCCTCGGCAATTTCGATGTGTGTCTGGCGGATGGGACGCCGCTGTACTTCTCCCGCTCCAAATCCAAAGAGGCCTTCGCCTATCTGGTGCATCGCCGGGGAAGCGCCTGCACGATCCGGGAGATTGCGGCGATTCTGTTTGAGGACAAGCCCCACGATCTGCGCCAGCAGCGGTATATCCAGAAGATTATTTCCTGCATGATGCAGACGCTGCGGGCCGCTGGCGCGGAAAGCGTCATTCAGAAGCGGTATAACAGCATTGCGCTGGATGTATCCAGGGTGGATTGCGACAGCTATAATTTTTCAAGGCTGGATCATGAAACGGCGTCTGCGTATCACAGCGAATACATGTTGCCCTATTCCTGGGCGGAGACCATCCCGAGCTACTATCTGTGGATGAAATAAGCAGGGCCGCCGGGAAAGAATGTGTCAGTATTTTGTCGTTCATTGTAGTTATAATACAAAAAGGTTTGTATGAATCATCACACGTCACAGGAGGATCGAAATGACTATCAAGCAAAACAGGGATGGCAGCAAACTCACTCTGGCGCTGGAGGGCCGCCTCGATACGACGACCGCGCCGCAGCTGGAAGAAGCATTGAAAACCTCTCTTGCGGAAATCTCGGATCTCGTGCTGGATTTTGAAAAGCTGGAGTATATCTCCTCCGCTGGGCTGCGCGTGGTACTGGCCGCGCAAAAACAGATGCAGCAGCAGGGCAGCATGGTGGTTTGCCATGTGAACGAGATGGTAATGGAGGTCTTTGATCTGACCGGATTTGCGGACATTCTTACCATCAAGTAAATCACGATCGGAGGCGCGGCATGGACCACAACCTTTTACGCCTGTTCCTCTGCGTCCTGCTCCCGGGCGTTTTGTCCGCCGGCGTTTCTCTGCTGAACCAGCGGAGCTCCTTCGGCAGACTGCCGTATGCGGTCAGGCAAATCACAATCGGCGTATGTTTTGGCGGCCTTGCGGTGCTTTTCACAGAATTCGGCATTAATATCGGCAGCGCAACCATCAATGTGCGGGATGCGGCGCCGCTTTGCGCCGGGCTTCTTTTTGGCGGGCCTGCGGGCATCATCGCGGGCGTCATCGGCGGCGTCGAGCGCTGGTTTGCGGCGCTTTGGGGCGCGGGAGAGTTTACCCGGACGGCCTGCTCGGCGGCAACGATGCTGGCCGGCCTTCTGGGGGCTGCGGTGCGCCGCTTTCTGCTGGACGGAAAAAGGCCGTCCTGGGGCTATGGCGCAATGGTAGGTGTCACCATCGAGGTGCTGCACATGCTTCTGGTCCTCCTTACGAATATGGAGGAGCTCCAGGCGGCTTTCTATGTTGTAGAGCAGTGTACGGTGATTATGACCCTGGCAAACGCGCTTTCCATTACGCTGGCCATCGGCGTTACCGCACTGCTGGAAAACAGGCAGGCGGGCGGACGCCCAAAGAACCGAAAAAAGAAAATCTCGGAGATCGTTCAGGCAAGGCTGCTGATCTGTATCGCGATCGCCTTTGTCCTGACCAGCTTTTTTACCTATTCCGTTCAGAGCACAATCGCCGGGAACAGCACGGATTACTATCTCTCGCAGAGCATTATGGATATTCCGACCAGCATTCACAACACGTCGGAGTCCCTGATGCTGCAGTATACCCGCTGGATTGGAAGCGATATCGACAGCGGCCGGAGGGAGGGTGCCGCGGGGGAAACGCTGTATGACGCGCTGGCAAAGGAATACGAGATTCTGGAGCTGTATATTGTCGACAGGGACGGAAGAGTAACATACAGCCTGAATCGCGCCTTTATCGGCTTCAACCTTGCGGAGGAGGAGCAGACTGCGGAGTTCCTTCCCATTCTGAGCGGAAAGACGGACGCCTGCATCCTCGAATACCAGCCCTCCTTTCCGAACCCGAAGGTTTTCAGGCAATACGTTGGCGTGGCGCTGGAGGACGGCGGGCTGGTGCTGGTGGGATATGACAAAGTGCTGATCGAAGAGTTCGATGTGCATATCTCCACCACGGCCAAAAATCGCCATGTGGGGCAGGATGGCTTTGTACTGCTGGCGGATAGGAACGGGACAATCGTCAGCGACGGTCTGGAGGAAAACGGGCAGAGTCTGGAGGAGGCGGGGCTTTCTCTTGCCAACGTGCCGCCGGACAGGACGTTCCGCGCCACGGTGCATGGGATTGACGCCTATTGCCGGTATTCGACCTTCTCCACCGCCGGCGGGGAGTTTCGGGCGATTGCTGTGCTGCCGGCCGACGAGGTGCTGTTTACGAGGAACATCGCCCTCTATATCACCATCTTCATGGAGGTTCTTGTCTTTGTCGCGCTGTATTTTCTCACCTATTTCCTGCTGAAGAAGCTGGTGGTCAGGAACGTGGAGCAGATTACGGGCGCGCTGGAAAGAATCACCGGAGGCGATCTTGACTTGGTGGTGGACGTGCGTGCCAACGCGGAGTTTGACTCCCTCTCCGATGGAATTAACTCTACGGTGCATACCCTCAAGCGTTACATTGCGGAGGCGGCGGCCAGACTGGACCAGGAGCTGGAGTACGCCAAGACGATCCAGCATGCCGCGCTGCCCTCGGTTTTTCCGCCCTACCCTGAGCGCAGCAGCTTTGACATTTTCGCTTATATGGATGCGGCAAAAGAGGTGGGCGGGGACTTCTACGACTTTTATTTGCTGGGCAAGCAGCAGCTGGTGTTCCTCATTGCCGACGTATCGGGCAAGGGCATCCCGGCGGCCATGTTCATGATGCGGGCAAAAACGCTCATCAAGAGCCTGACGGAGGCAAATTCCGATCCGGCAGAGGCCTTTACCAGAGCGAACGAGAAGCTCTGCGCCGGCAATGACGCAGGCATGTTCGTAACCGCTTGGATGGGGATTCTGGATCTTTGTACGGGCCAGCTCCGCTATGTCAACGCAGGGCACAACCCGCCCATCCTGCGCCGCGGCGGCGGGGAATACGAGTATTTGAGAACCCGGCCGAATTTCATCCTTGCCGGGATGGAGGGAGTCCGATACCGGCTCCATGCGCTTCAGCTTGAACCGGGGGACGAGATCTTCCTCTATACCGACGGCGTTACCGAGGCCCTCAACCCAAGCGCAGAGCTGTACACAGAGGACAGGCTGCTCCGCCTGTTCCATTCCGGCCGGCTGGAGGGATTGGACCAGCAGGAAATGGTGCGGGCGATCCGGCAGGATATTTCCGATTTTGCCGACGGCGCAGAACAGGCGGACGATATCACCATGCTGACGCTGAAGTTCAATGAAAGGGAGGCAGACAATGGCTGAAATTACCCTGATGGCGAAACTGGAGAATCTGGAGCTGGTCACCGCTTTTGTCAATGCGCAGCTGGAGAAGGCGGACTGCTCCCCAAAGCTGATTGCGCAGGTGGACGTGGCGGTGGAGGAAATCTATGTGAACATCACCAATTACGCCTATCACCCGGAGGAGGGAGAGGCAACCATCCGCTGCGAGGTAGGCGGCGATCCGCTCCAGGTAAGCATCGGCTTTACCGACCGGGGAAAGCCCTACAATCCGCTCCTGAAGGAGGATCCGGATATCACCAAAAGCGCCGGGGAGCGGCCCATCGGCGGCCTTGGCATCTTCATGGTCAAAAAGCTGATGGACGAAATACAGTACGACTTCCGGGACGGAAAGAACATTCTTACCATCATCAAAAAGGTCTGAGGCGCGTTCCCTTTCTGCAAGGGGCGGAAGGAAGGGAAGGGATCGGGCGCGGACGGGAAACCGGCGGGAAAGGGGCTTGCGGTTTGCGGGGCAGGAAGGCCGGAGCCGGAGCGGCGTTTCTCAGGGCGCCCTTTTGCAGAGCGTCGTTCCGGCTGGGGACGACCCTGCGCCGGCCGTTTGACGAATGAGGCCCGGCGTCTGTACTGACGCCGGGCCTTGCGGAGAAAACTGTTTCAGAGGGAGTATGTTTCTGCCCGTCGGTTTTCCGCGGGAAAGCTTACTTCTGCGGGATCAGGAGAACCTGGCCGACGATAATCAGGTTGGGATTTTTAATGTGGTTGATCTTTACAAGGGTGTTTACGGTCGTGCCGAACCTTTTCGCAAGCTTGCTGAGCGTGTCGCCCTTAACGACGGTGTACTTGATGTAGGTGACGGTATCCGCGCCGCCGCTGACTTCCGAAAGTTCCGCATCGGTCAAAATGTTGCTGTTTTTTTCTTCCATGGTTTTATACCTCCAATAGATTTTTTGGTTGTTATGCCGGGTCCGGTCATCCTTTGCCTTCCCCTTCTATTTCTTGCAACCCCTTTTGTTTGTCTGCATTATAATCAAAGTAGTGCAAAAAAAGTGTAAACGATAGTGCAAATCAAATAATTATAAATTAAGAACATTTTGTGTCGAGCCCTGCGCCTGGCAGAAAACTGCTGAAACCATTGCGCCACCGCCGTCCCTTTTTCGTCTCCGGGCACGCCGAAGGGACATGTTCGGGGAAACGGTATCAACAAACCCGCCGCGAGGCCAAAAGTGCCGCAATGGCCCGCCTCCGGCGAGAAGCCCCGCAACCCGTTTTTTGCCGGGCGTTTTGTCAGTTTTTTGTCGTTCTTTTGAATGCAAAATGACAGCATAAAGGGGTAGCTGCCTTTCAAAAAAGCCTTGCGTTGGGATGGGTCAGGGGCTGCGGCTCCTGAAGTTTTACGGCTCCGGCGGCACGCGTGCCGGAGCGGATGGTCCGATTGCAGGCCGTTTCCCTGTGTGTTCTGCCGCTCAAAAGCCCTTTGGAACTTTCGACGGAAGGCGGCGTTCCTGTCAATGGACGGCGTTGCTGGATGCAGTCTGCCGAAAAAGGGAAAGAATCCCCGCTCTTGAGGATTCTTGAAGGGCAGTTTGCGTCTGTGCCGCAGTCAGCCGCCCTTGCAGAAAGGGCCTCGTTTTGCAGGCGTTTTATGGCGCCGCATTTGCTCCGGCGCCGAATCGGGACTGCGGGACTGAGGCCGCTGAACCAGCCAAACACAAGGCTTTTTTGACAGCCAGGGATATCTTTTTCCTCAAGGAGAAGTCATTTGTATGCGCAGTGAACTATTCCGAAAAAAGAGCATGGAGCGCCTTTCGTCCCCGGAACAGTTGAACGACTATATCCGCGTCGCAAGCCCCGCCGCCTGGATGGTGCTGGCGGCTGTGGCGCTGCTGCTGGCCGGCGTTTGCGTCTGGGGCGTGTTCGGAAGGCTGGATACGGTGTTGCAGGTGGGCGCGATGGAGCAGGATGGCCGTCTGGTCTGCTATGTCGGGGAGGCGGACATTGCCGGCGTTGCGGCAGGTATGCCCGTTGAGATTGGCAGGGCGGTATTCACCGTCGATAGCATCGCGGTACAGCCGGTACAGGTGGACGAGAGCTTCGCGGAGTATCTCAAGCACACCGGCGGACTGGCGGACGGCGAATGGGTCTATGCGCTGACGCTGGATGGAACGCTGGGGGAGGAAGGGGGAATCTATCCTGCCAGAATCATCATCGAGCGGGTTTCGCCCGTGTCCTTCGTGCTTCCGTGAGGTGCGGTGATGACAGGGAAGAGGAAAAGCGGGTCGCCGCGGGAGAAGGGCGTCGCAAGGGTGCCCGTGGTCATGCAGATGGAAGCGCTGGAATGTGGCGCGGCCTGTCTGGCAATGGTGCTGGCGTATTACGGTAAATGGCTGCCGCTGGAGCAGGTGCGGGCAGACTGCGGCGTTTCCCGCGACGGGTCCAACGCGAAAAACGTGCTGGCGGCGGCCCGCAGCTACGGTCTCACGGCGGAGGGCTACCGCTATGAACCGGAGGCGCTGAGAAAGAACGGCAGATTCCCCTGCATCATCCACTGGAATTTCAATCATTTCGTGGTGCTCTGCGGCTTTCGGGGCGACAAAGCCGTTCTCAACGATCCTGCCCGAGGCGTCTATACGGTCCCCATGGAGACCTTCGACAATTCCTTTACGGGAATCTGTCTCCTGTTTGCGCCAAACGCCTCCTTCCAGCCGGGCGGCAAACCCAGGAGCATGCTCGCCTTTGCCAAAAGCCGGCTCAGGGGCGCGGGCGCGGCTGTGGCTTTTGTGGCGCTGTGTACGCTGGTTTCGGCCCTGCTGGGAATCATCATGCCGGGATTTTCCCGCGTCTTTCTGGACCGCCTGCTGACGGGGAAAAATCCGGAGTGGTTCCAGCCCTTCCTGATCGGGCTTTGCGTCATCAGCGGGCTGGAGATCCTCGTATCCGCTGCGGAGACCATCTTTTCCAACCGGATCAACGGTAAGCTGGCGGTGGTGGGCAACACGAGCTTTCTCTGGAAGGTGCTGCATCTGCCGATGGAGTTTTTCTCCCAGCGCATGGCGGGCGACATTCAGGGGCGGCAGAGCGCCAACGGGAGCATTGCGGAGCAGCTGGTCAATACCCTTGCGCCGCTGGTGCTGCAGGGCATGATGATGGTATTCTACCTCGTTGTTATGCTCCGCTACAGCTGGATACTGACGCTTGTGGGCGTTTCCTCCATCGCCATCAACATGCTGCTGGCGCGGATGATCTCCAACAGGCGGGTCAACCTTACCCGCGTGCAGATGCGGGACGCCGGAAAGCTCTCCGCCGCAACGGTGACAGGCATTGAGATGATCGAAACCATTAAGGCCAGCGGCGCGGAAAACGGCTACTTTGAAAAGTGGTCGGGCTATCAGGCCAGCGTCAATGCGCAGAGCGTGAAATTCACCAGGATGAACCAGTATCTCGGCCTGCTGCCGTCGCTGGTTTCCACGCTGACCAGTACGGCGGTGCTGATGCTCGGCGTCCTTTTTACCATGCAGGGCAGCTTCACCGTCGGTATGATTCTGGCGTTTCAGGGCTTTCTCGAGGCATTCTCCGCCCCTGCCACCACGCTGATTACGGCGGGACAGACCCTTCAGGAGATGCGGGCCTCCATGGAGCGGATTGACGACGTTATGCGGTATCCCAACGATCCCGGCGTTGAAAACCGGGCCGGGGTGGGGGAGACCGGCTCCTGTGAAAAGCTCAGCGGAGCGCTGGAAATGCGGAACGTTACCTTCGGCTATTCCCGCCTTGCCGAACCGCTGATCCGGGACTTTAGCCTCACGCTCAGACCGGGCGGCCGCGTGGCCTTTGTGGGTCCCTCCGGCTGCGGCAAATCCACCCTGTCCAAGCTGATCTCCGGCCTGTATCAGCCCTGGAGCGGCCAGATCCTCTTCGACGGCAAGCCCATCCATGGGATCGACCGCAGCGTTTTCACGGGCTCTCTGGCCGTGGTGGATCAGGATGTGATTCTCTTTGAGGATACCATCGCCAACAACATCAAAATGTGGGACGGTTCCATTGAGGATTTTGAAATGATTATGGCCGCCCGGGATGCGCAGCTCCATGAGGACATCATGCGGCGCGACGGCGGCTACCAGTACAGGCTGACCGAGGGCGGCAGGGACTTTTCCGGCGGCCAGCGGCAGCGGCTTGAAATCGCCCGGGTGCTGGCCCAGGATCCCACCATTGTCATCTTGGACGAAGCCACCTCGGCGCTGGACGCCAAAACGGAATACGAGGTGGTAAAAGCCATCGAGGATCGGGGCATTACCTGCATTGTGATCGCGCACCGGCTGTCCACCATCCGCGACTGCGACGAGATCATCGTGCTCGATCGGGGCAGCGTGGTGGAGCGCGGTACGCATGACGCGCTTTACGCAAGGGGCGGGCTGTACACCGAACTGGTGTCCAACGACTAGCTGCGGCGGGAACGGGAGGTGAAGCGCAGGCATGGGCTGGTTTGACGAACAGATCAAAACGAGAAAAACGCGCGATAACGACGATTTTGCGGAGGCGATGGAGTCCATTGCCGCTGTCATTGCCCGGCGACCGCAGAGCGGTTCCGCCAGCCGCCGGCAGCAGATCAAAAACGCCATGGACGAGATTCTTCTCTATTACCACGCAAGGCCCGCGGAGCTGCCGGACGAGGTGGAGGAGCTGAACGATCAGCTGGAATTTCTCTGCCGTCCCTACGGAATCATGCGCCGCAGGGTGCGCCTTGAAAAGGACTGGTACAAGGACGCAGCCGGCGCCATGCTCGGCACGAAAAAGGACGGGGCCACCGTTGCGCTGATCCCGGGGAAGCTGGGCGGATACAGCTTTTATGAGGATTCCACCGGAAAACGGGTGAGGCTCAATCGAAAAACAGCGGCGCTGCTGGAGGAGGAGGCCATCTGTTTCTACAAGCCCTTTCCCCTGCGCAGAATCGGCGTGCCTGCGCTGATGAAATATATCGTGGAGTGCGTTCCTCCGTCGTCGCTGGCGCTGGTGCTGATTATGGCGGCGGTTACAACGCTGGTGGGCATGCTCTCGCCGAAGATTACCCACCTCATCTTCAGCGAGGTCGTGCCAAGCGGAAATCATCGTCTGCTGCTGGCCATGGCGGTGTTCTCCGTGTGCGTAGCCGTCAGCTCGCTCCTGTTTGATACTGTGCGCTCGCTGATCAATGAGCGCATCAATATGCAGATGAGCGTCTCCGTGCAGGCGGCCACCATGGCCCGGGTCTTTTCGCTCCCGCCGGATTTTTTCAGAAACTTCAGCGCTGGCGAGCTGACCACGAGGATCGAGTATATGGGCGACCTGTGCTCCGCGCTCTTTTCAAGCTGCCTGCTGGCGGGGCTGGCCTCGGTTTTTTCGCTGGCCTATCTGTCGCAGATTTTCGCTTATGCGCCCGCGCTTGCGGCGCCGGCCCTGTGCATTACGGCTGCGACGCTGGCGTTTTCCGTGTTGCACACCGTTCTGCGTATGAAGCGGGATAAGCGGGCGATGGACCTTGCGGGCAGGAAAAACGGCATGACCTACGCGCTGTTCACCGGCATTCAGAAGATCAGGCTGGCCGGCGCGGAAAAGCGGGCGTTTTCCCGCTGGATGCGCCTGTATACGCAGGAGGTCAGGAACACCTACGGACTGCCGCTGCCCGAGCTGCTCGGCGATGTCATCAGCACGGGAATCTCACTGGCCGGCGCCATTGTCATGTACTATTACGCGGTGCGGTCGGGGATATCGGTGGCGGACTATTGCGCCTTTACGGCGGCCTATGGCGTGGTGTCCGGCGCATTCGCCTCGCTGGTGGATACCGCCCTTGAGGCAGCCAAAATCCGCCCCACGCTGGAAATCGTCGAACCCATTCTTCACGCCGCGCCGGAGATTTCGGAGGAGAAAAAGGTGGTTACGCGGCTCTCCGGCGGCATCGAGCTGAACAACGTTTCGTTCCGCTACAGCGGGTCCATGCCGCTGGTCATCGACGATCTTTCGCTGAAGATACGCCCCGGGCAGTATGTGGCCATCGTCGGCAGGACCGGCTGCGGCAAATCCACGCTGCTTCGCCTGCTGCTGGGCTTTGAAACGCCGGAAAAGGGCGCGATTTATTACGACGGCAGGGATCTCTCCGCGCTGGATCTCAAATCCCTGCGCAGGAGGATCGGGGTGGTCATGCAGGACGGAAAGCTGTTTCAGGGCGACATCTTCTCCAATATCACCGTCTCCGCGCCCTGGCTCACGCTGGACGACGCCTGGGAGGCGGCGGAGCTTGCTGGCATTGCAGACGACATCCGCGCCATGCCCATGGGAATGCATACCATCATTTCCGAAGGCTCCGGCGGCATTTCCGGCGGCCAGCGGCAGCGGCTCATGATTGCCCGGGCCATCGCCCCAAAGCCGAAAATCCTCATGTTTGACGAGGCCACCAGCGCGCTGGACAACATTACCCAGAAAAAGGTATCCCAGTCCCTTGACCGGCTCAAATGCACCCGCATCGTCATTGCGCACCGGCTGTCCACCATCCGCCAGTGCGACCGCATCCTTGTGCTGGAGGGCGGAAAGATCGTGGAGGACGGCGATTACGAGGGGCTGCTTGCCAAAAACGGATTTTTTGCGGAACTGGTGGCGCGGCAGCGGATTGAGACCTGAGCCCAATGGAGCAAAGCCACGGCGCAATATGGGGATTGCGGGGCAAAAAGGCCATGTGCGCGTTCCGTTGCCCCAGGGCATTCGGCTGTTGCCGCCGGGCGGCTTGCGCCAAACGGGCGGCCTCCCGCAGCGGCGCTACGCCCGGTACTGCTCCATGACGGCGGCCAGAGGCGGGCGCTTTACCTGCAACTGCTGCGAATACTCTTCGGGCGATTGCGTCTGCACATTCTCGCCGGAAAGCGTGACCACGCAGTTGGAAGCGCTGCTGTAAACGGCGCCGTGACCGACGATCAGGTGGTCGAGCAGCGAAATGTCCAGACTTTTCACCGCTGCGCGAACCGCCTCCGTCGTGGCGTGGTCCTGCGGGGAGGGCAGGGGATTGCCGGAGGGATGGTTGTGGACGAGGATGACCGAGTGCGCGTGCTGCAACAGCGCCTGCTCGGCAACCATCCGCGGATAAACTGTGGCCCGGTCCAGCGTCCCGCCGCCGATCCGCTGCGTGGAAATCAGCATGCGCTGGGTATTCAGACACAGCAGCAGGACCGTTTCGCTGCGCTCGGTATAGAGCAGCTCGTGTACAAAACAGGCGACATCGTAAGCGCTGTTCAGTCGGACGCGGCCATCGCGGCCGGAAAAGCGGCGAAGCGCCATGCGCTGCTGCAAATCCCGCTGCATGTGCAGGAACAGGGCGGCGCTTTCGCCAACGCCCTCAACGCCGCACAGCGCGGCGATATCCGCGGAGAATACGGCCTCAAGCGAGCCAAAGCGATTGAGCAGCGCGTGCGCCGTGGCATTGACGTCGCGCCGCGGAATGGCATAGGTCAGGAGCAGCTCCAGCAGCTCGTGATCCGCAAACGCGGAAGCGCCGCTTGTAAGATACCGCTGGCGCAGACGCTGCCGGTGCCCGCCGTGTGGGTGCTCCATGCGCAATCCTCCCGATCCGTTTTTTCACATTATATGGAAAAGTGCGGACCGTGTCAAAACCTTGATAAAAGAGAAATACAAATATGATTTTTTACCAATTCTCTTGTCAAACGGAAAAGATATGGGTAATATAGAACTGATTATTTATTTGGAGCGTTGTGACCATGCGCCTTCTGTCCGAGGACAGCCTTTCGCGCTGCGGCATTGCGCATCGGACGCATATTCTGCTGGGACTGTCCGGCGGCGCGGATTCCGTAGCCCTGCTGCTGCTGCTGCACGAGAGCCTGCAGAGGGGCTGGATCGGAGGCCTTTCGGCGGCGCATTTCAATCACTGCCTGCGCGGTGCGGATGCGGATGCGGACGAGGCCTTCTGCCGGGATCTCTGCCGGTCGCTGGGGCTTCCCTTTTTTGCGGGGCGCGGCGATGTGCGGGCCTTCGCTGCGGCAAACCGCATGGGCGAGGAGCAGGCGGCGCGGACGCTGCGCTATCGGTTCCTTCGCGAGCGGATGGCCGCCTGCGGCGCGGACTGCATCGCCACTGCGCACCATGCGGACGACCAGGCGGAGACGCTGCTTTTGCATCTGCTTCGCGGCAGCGGCATGGCGGGTTTGTGCGGCATGCAGCCACGGACCGGCGAAATTGTCCGGCCGCTGCTGCATATCACGCGGGCGCAGCTTCTCTCCTATCTGGAGGAGCGCGGGCAGCCGTTCTGCACCGACGCAAGCAATGCGGACACGGCGCATCTTCGCAACCGCGTGCGGCATCTGCTGCTTCCTGCGCTTTCGGAGTACAATCCGCAGATCGTCAGATCGCTTTGCAGCACGGCGCAGCTGCTTTCGGAGGATGAGGCATATCTTGGCGCTCTTGCGGACGGCGCGCTGCAAAGCGCCCGGCGCGACGGAGGCTACGAGCGGCTCCGGCTTCTTGCAGAGCCGGGCCCGGTACGGCGGCGGGCGCTGCTGTTGCTGCTGCGGGAGTCCCTGGACGGGGACGTGCGGCGTTCCGATGTTGCGCGGGTGGAGGCCCTGCTCCCGGCGCAGGCCGGAACCTGCATCGAGCTTCGCCGTGGAAAAAAGGCCTGGCTGGACGGAGCCCTGCTGCGGCTGGGCGAGAAACCGGAGTCCGTTGCCTTTTCCTGCGGCCTCACGCCGGGGATGGCCTGCTCGGTTGCGGGCTGGCGTGTGCTTGCGGAGCGGGTAGCCGCGTATCGCAGACCGGAATCGCCCATGCAGGCCTGCCTGTCGCTGGACGGCCTCGGCGGCGATGCGGCGGCGCTCTCCCTGCGCAGCCGCCGCGCGGGAGACCGTTTCCGGCCCCTTGGCTGCGGCGGCAGCCGCCTGCTGTCCGATGTCTTTACCGACAGGAAAACGCCGCAGCGGCTTCGGGAAGCACCTCTTCTCGTTTGCGGAGAGGAAATCCTGTTTGTTCCCGGTTATACGGTTGCAGAGCGCGTTCGCGTTCGGCCGGAGAGCAAAAGCATCATATATATTGTTGTCGAGGAGGATTTGGGGATTGAGAGGCAAGGAGTTCATGGCCATGCATGTCGGCAAGGTGCTGATCGATGAGGAGGCGATTCGTCGCCGGGTAGCGGAGCTGGGCGAACAGCTCTCGAAGGATTATGAGGACAAGGAGGTTGTGCTCATCTGCATCCTCAAGGGCGCGGTCATGTTTTTTTCAGACCTTGCCCGCGCCATGACGATTCATCTCAAGATGGATTTCATGGGGATTTCGAGCTATGGCGATGCGGAAAAGACCTCCGGCATCGTCAAGATCGCAAAGGATATCGACACGAGCATTACGGGCAAGCATGTCATCATCGCAGAGGACATCATGGACAGCGGCCTGACGCTGCTGCACCTCAAGCGCATCCTGATGGAGCGCAAACCGGCGTCGCTGCGAATCTGCTGCCTTTTGGATAAGCCTGAGCGCAGGGAGTGCGACATCCGGCCGGATTACTGCGGCTTCACCATTCCCAATGAGTTTGTTGTGGGCTACGGGCTGGATTTCCGGGGAGAATACCGCAATCTTCCCTATGTGGGCGTAATGAAACCCGAGGCATACGAGAACTGCGACTGAGTACGGCTTTATGAGAACCGCAGAGCGTCTGTCAGGAAGACAAATTACCGGTCTGCGGCGGAGGATATTTCATTGAACAGCAAGTGGATTAAGACCCTGATCGTTTGGGTGGTTCTGTTTGCCGCCATCGTCTGGATGGTGCGGGGCATGGACATCCTGACAAGGGGAGAACCGGACGAACTGGATTACAACGCGGACTTTTTGACGCTCGTGGAGCGTACCGAGGCCGGAAACGCCGGCCCAGAGGAGAAAACGATCAAGGCCATCCAGGTGGTCTATCGCGACGTCTATGGCCTTTATCAGGGCAGCGAGCTTGAGCTCAAGGACCTGGAAAAGAATGCTGCCCGCAAGGCGGACTTCCATGTGGTCATCCCCTCGGAGGCCACCTTCCGTGCGGATATGGCCGCCATCGTATATGGGCAGAACCCCGACAAATACGGCAGCGTCGATGAGGTTTCCTCGCTGGACTATTCCTTTGCCTATGAGTCCGCGGTGGTGCAGGAGTCCATCTGGTCGGTCATCCTGCCCTACCTGATTATCATCGTGGCCCTGGGCGTGTTCTACTATTTCATCATGCGCCAGCAGGGCGGCGGCAAGCAGATGATGAACTTCGGCAAATCCCGCGCGCGCGTCCAGCTGGACGGGAAAAACCGCGTCACCTTCCAGGACGTGGCGGGCGCCGACGAGGAGAAGGAGGAGCTCAAGGAGGTCGTGGACTTCATGCGCGATCCCTCGCGCTTCAACGCCATCGGCGCGCGCATCCCCAAGGGCGTTCTGCTGGTGGGCCCGCCGGGCACGGGTAAAACGCTGCTGGCCAAGGCCGTGGCGGGCGAGGCCAACGTTCCCTTTTTCTCAATTTCGGGCTCCGACTTTGTGGAGATGTTCGTGGGCGTGGGCGCTTCGCGGGTGCGCGATCTGTTCCAGACGGCAAAGCGCGCAACGCCGGCAGTGGTGTTCATCGATGAAATCGACGCCGTGGGCCGCCATCGCGGCGCGGGCATGGGCGGCGGACACGACGAGCGGGAGCAGACGCTGAACCAGCTCCTTGTGGAGATGGACGGCTTTGCCCCCAACGAGGGCATCATCGTCATCGCCGCGACGAACCGGCCGGATATTCTCGATCCGGCGCTGCTGCGTCCGGGCCGCTTTGACCGCCAGATCACCGTGAACTATCCGGATATCAAGGGCCGCGAGGAGATTCTCAAGGTCCATGCCCGCAACAAGCCCCTTGCGCCGGAGGTGAACCTTGCCACGCTGGCCAAGCGTACGCCGGGCTTTACCGGCGCGGATCTTGAAAACGTGCTGAACGAGGGCGCCATCCTTGCCGCGCGCAACAACAGGGCGAAGATTGGCATGGCGGAGCTGGAGGAGGCCATCACCCGCGTGCAGATGGGGCCGGAAAAGCGCAGCCGCGTGATCACCGAGGCGGATAAGAAGCTCACGGCCTACCATGAATCCGGCCACGCCATTGTGGCGCTGAAGCTGGAAAACTGCGACCCCGTACACGAGGTCAGCATCATCCCTCGCGGCATGGCCGGCGGTTATACGATGATGCTGCCAAAAGAGGATAAGAATTACGTCACCCGGGGCAAGCTGGAGGACAGCATCGCCATGTCGCTGGGCGGCCGCGTGGCGGAGAAGCTGCGCCTGGGCGATATCAGCACGGGCGCGTACAGCGATCTCAAGCATGCCAGCGAAACCGCCCACAAGATGGTTTCCGAGTACGGCATGAGCGAGGAGATCGGTCCGATCTTCCTCGGCGGAAGCACCGAGGTGTTCCTCGGCCGCGACTGGGGCCAGCAGCGCAACTATTCGGAATCGTTAGCAGCAAAGGTGGACGCCGAGACGCAGCGCATCCTGAACCGGGCTTTTGAACGGGCGGAGGAGGCCATTGGCTCCGACCTCGACGCGCTGGACCGTGTGGCGGCGATGCTGATGGAATACGAGCGGGTTACGGGCGAGGAGTTCGCCGCGGTCTATGGCGGCGCGGATCCGAGAGAGGTCATCGTTTCGACCCTGCCAGAGAAAGCGGCAGACCAACTGCCGGACGATACCCGGCCGCAGGAGGAAGCTGCGGCGGAAGCCGAACCGCAGGATGGCGGGGAGCCCTTGCCCGAGGGAGACGGCGGCAGCGAGGGCTGACGGAGCGCGCCCGCGCCCCGTGCGGCAGGAGCGCGCGGATTTTCCTCTGATTGCAGGTCTGCGGGGGCGAAGCGATTCGCCCCGCAGCTTTTTTCGGGGCGGGAGGAAGGAAACGCACAATGGAATTTCACAAACTGGATTTGCACACCCACAGCTGCCTGTCGGACGGAACCTTCCGGCCGGCGGAGATCGTGCGCCTTGCGTCGGAGGCGGGGATTTCCCTGCTGGCGCTTACCGATCACGATGGATTGCAGGGCGTGGCGGAGGCGCGGGAGGCTGCGGCGCAGACGCCGGGCCTGACCTTTCTTCCATCGGTGGAAATGGATACGGAGTTTCCCGAGGAGCTGCATATTCTGGGGCTCGATCTGAACCCGGACGACGCGGCGCTGACGGACGCGCTTTCGCTTGCCGCGGAGCGGCGGCAGGCCCGCAATGAAAAAATTCTCGATAAGCTGGCGGGCGTCGGCTGCGACGTGCGCCCCTTTCTGGATGCGCGCGCAGGCATTGTCACGCGCATGCACATTGCGCACGCGCTCTGCGACGGCGGCTTTGCCCGGGATACGAAGGATGCCTTTGCCCGCTATCTGCGTCCCGGACGGCCCGGCTACGCCTCCGTGCCGCGGTTTGCGCCGGAGGAGGTGATCCGGCTGATTCTGCGCGCCGGCGGCGTGCCGGTGCTTGCGCACCCGTGTCACCTGCGCTGCAATGTTCACCGCCTGGTTGCGGAGCTTGCGGAATACGGGCTTATGGGTGTGGAGGTCTACTATCCGGCGGCAACGCCCGGCCAGATCGAGCAGCACGCCGCCATTGCCCGGCAGCACGGACTGCTGATGACCTGCGGCAGCGATTTCCATGGCGCCAACCGGCCCGCATCCCCTCTCGGCTGCGCCTATCGGCCGGTACAGGCGCTGGAGGACTGCTGCCAATTCTTCATAAACCGTCACAAAACCCCATCCTGACGCATATCATGTACCGGGGTGGTGCAAGCGTGAAGATGCGTTGGAAGCTCGGCCTTGCCGTCCTGATCCTCCTCGCGGTGATCGTGGGCGGCTTTTGTTATATCAACGCCAACCTGCGGCCCGTGCTGCGGGGGCTTGCGGGGGCGCGGGTGGAAGCTGTGGCGGCGAAGGCCATGAACGAGGCCATCATGGATATGATCTCCGGGGAAAGCGAATCGCTCATCAAGGTTTATGAAACCGGCGGCAAGGTCTATCTGCTCCAGGCCAACAGCGGCAAGCTGAATGCGCTGGCGTCGGCCTGCGCCAACGCTGCGCAGCAGAAAATCGCCCGGCTGGGGGAGCAGGGCGTTACGATTCCCGTGGGTACCGTCTCGGGCGTGCCCATGCTTGCGGGCAAGGGGCCGAAGATTACCCTGCACTTTACGCCTGCGGGCGCGGTCGTCTCCTCGTTCAACAGCGAGTTTACCTCTGCGGGCATCAACCAGACGCGGCACAGGATCAATGTCTGCCTGACCGCCAATGTGCGCGTGATCCTGCCGGGCGAATCGCAGACGCTCGTGGTGCGCGCGGAGGCGACCATCGCGGAGAATATCATTGTGGGCGACGTCCCGGGCGCCTATACGAACGTGGCCAACGAGGAGGATCTGCTCAACCTGATCCCCTCGGAGTAGCGCTGCCGGAAAAAATAATATTTGACCCAAACCCTTTCGGATGGCTTGCCTGCGCGGGATTCCTCTGGTATAATCGATTCTGTGTGGGGAATCCCCGCGAACAATCGCGAAAAGAGGAATCGGGATGTATACTGGCGCAGGCATTATCAAAATCTACGCAGGCAGTACCGGACGGCCCTTTGCCCAGAAGATGTGCGCGTATCTCGGCACGCAGCTTGGCGATGCGGAAACCATCAAATTCTCCGAGGGCAACATTTTTGTGCGGATCAACGAATCCATCCGCGATAAGGATGTTTACATCGTCCAGCCCATCGGCCGCGCGCCCAACGATGAGTTCGTTGAGCTGCTGTTCTGGATCGACGCGTTCAAGCGCGCAAGCGCCAACTCCGTTACCATCATCGTTCCCTATTTTTCCTACGCCAAAGGCGATAAGAAGGACGAGCCCCGGGTTTCCATCCGCGCGCGTGTGTGCGCGGACTGCATCGAGGCCACCGGCGCGGACCGCATCATTACCATGGATCTGCATGCGCCGCAGGTGCAGGGCTTTTTCAAAATCCCGGTGGATCATCTGTACGCAAAATCCCTCCTGTGCGAATACATCCGCCGGCAGGGCATTGTGGACGATAACCTCGTGGTCGTCTCGCCCGACGCGGGCAGCGCAAAGCGCGCCCGGGAGTATGCCACCGAGCTGGGCTGCCCCGTGGCCATCGGCGACAAAATGCGTTACGGCCACGATGAAAATGCCAAGGTGCTGGAGATTATCGGCGAGGTGCAGGGCAGGAACTGCCTCGTGATCGACGATTTTTCCATCTCCGGCGGTACGCTGGTGGACATTGCCTGCGGCCTCAAGGAGAAAGGCGCAAACAAGATCTATGCAGCCCTTTCGCATAACGTTCTGTCCGCAAAGGGCATCCAGAGGATTGAGGAGAGCCCGCTGGAGTTCCTCGTTTCCACGGATACGCTGGAGTGTCCGGATGCGGGTCTGTCAAAGAAACTGCGCTTCATCTCCGCTGCGCCGATGTTTGCGCAGGCGGTCAAGATCGTACACGACCGGGCGCCCATGAGCACCATGTTTGAGCAGCGCGTGAACAAGCGCCTGCTGGAGATGAGCTTTATGGAGCAGCAATCCCTGCTGTAAAAAAGGAGAAGGAATGTCCTGCCGCGCCGCTGTCTGCGGCGCGGTTCATCGTTTCCGCCGGGGAGCGGAACGCAAGGCGGCGCTTTCCTGCGGGAACGTTTCATCGCCGAGGGGAGAACAGGGCCGCAGGTAGACGCTTCGCCGCCGGCGGAAACACTGCGAAACGGCCTTCGGCGCCTGTCTTGTCTGCCAGGCCCCTTCTCTGGCGCGGCGAACAGGCGACCGCCGGCTGTCGGATTCCGGTTGCGGGGGCAGTAGCCGTGGGGGTGCTGCGGGTGACGGCATCCGGCGCCGGTTCTGCTTTTGACGCAGCCCGGCGGCGGACCGACAGGCCCGGGATGCCTGGCTTTGCAAGGCATTTCTGCACAGTCCGCCGGAGAACGCGCCGCCTCTTCCGGGATGGCGCAGGAGCGCCTGCAAGCGCTCCCGAACCGGCTGACGGCATGCCGCGCGCTTGTGCCGGGGCAAGGCTTTGCGAGCCTGGCGGCGCTGCCCAAACTCGCGATTCAAAAGCCGAAAAAAAGCGTTGACAGAGGATAGCGCCTGTGGTATTATCATAGATTTTATTGACATTGCGTAAATCGTTTCGATATAATAATAAGCAGCAATAGTTGGCGAGGAGGTTGCTGCATGTTTCAGATCGGCGATCTGGTCTGTTATCCGATGCATGGCGTCGGCGTCGTGGAGGCCATCGAAGAGCGGTCGATTCTCGGCGAGCAGATGCAATACTACATGCTGCGCTTTGTCATGGGTCGGATGACCGCCATGGTGCCCGTCGCGACGGCGGAGTCCGTAGGGCTGCGCGCGCTGGTGGACGAGGAGGTCTGCGCAAAGGTGGTGGACTACCTCAAAAGCGACGACGTCATGGACGAAAGCGACAACTGGAATCAGCGCTACCGCGATAATCTGGACAAGCTGCGCATCGGCGATATTTTTTCCGTGGCCGAGGTGGTCAAGTGCCTCATCCGGCGGGACAGGGAGAAGGGCCTGTCCGCAGGCGAGAGGAAGATGTACCTTACGGCGCGGCAGGTGCTTCTCGCGGAGCTTACTGCGTCAAGCGGAAAGGAGGAAGACGAGTTTTTGCCCCTGGTGGGAGGTTAACAGAAAATTATCATTCAGGAGGCTCTTACCCCTATGCGGAAGATTCTTCGTATCTTCATTTCGGCGGTCGGGTTGAGCGTAGGGTGCGGCGTTGTGGCGCTGGTGCTGTATAACGTCAAGTACCCGGGTTATGCCTATGTCATGCGCTATACAACCATGACGCCTGTGCTGATCGGCATCTATACGGTGGCGGGTATTTCATTCGGACTTATTTTTTATTTTTTATCGCCACATATCATTGACGGCGTTCAACGCTTTTTCCGGCGGACGGAGAGCTGGCTGCACAGCACGCCCGCGCTGGATATTCTCTTTGGCGTTCTGGGGCTGATATTGGGATTGCTGCTGGCCTTCTTTGTCAGCCTGGCCCTGCGGGCGATCAGCATTCCCGTACTGCCTGAGATGATCTCTGTCCTTCTGTATCTCTGGTTTGGCTATCTTGGCTGTCATTTTGGCGTCGCAAGGCGCTCGGACATCATGCAGGGGGTGCGCGGCGCCGCCGCCGATGCAGGCGCGCGCCCGAAGGTGCTCGATACCAGCGCCATCATCGATGGGCGCATCTACGACGTCTGCAAGGCGGGCTTTATGGAGGGGACGCTGGTGATACCGGCTTTCGTGCTGAAGGAGCTGCGGCACATCGCCGACAGCAGCGACGCCATGAAGCGCAACCGCGGCCGCCGCGGACTGGACATCATCAAGTCCATGCAGGAAACGCTGGAACAGCCGGTTTCGGTGGAAGAGCGGGATTATGAGGATGTGGACGAGGTGGACGCCAAGCTCCTGCGGCTTGCGGCGGATCTTGGCGGCGTGCTCGTGACCAACGACTACAATCTCAACAAGGTCGCCGCCGTGCAGAAGATGCGCGTACTCAATATCAACGACCTGGCAAATGCCATCAAGCCCGTGCTGCTGCCCGGGGAGGAGATTACACTGACCATTGTGAAGGAGGGCAAGGAGTCCGGGCAGGGCATCGGCTACCTTGAAGACGGCACCATGGTCATCGTGGATGGGGGCAAGCGCCATATCGGGGAGATGCGCCAGCTGATTGTGACAAGCGCGCTGCAAACCTCTGCCGGGCGCATGATCTTCGCAAGACTGAAATGATCTTTCCCGCTCTGGATGAAAAATGTCATGAATTGCTTGACAGCGCGGGCCTGCGTCTACTATAATAGCAAAGGTTATCAACGCGCAGCGCCGCCTGCGCGAGACGGGTGGTTCGGCCGCCCCGAGTAATATCAAAAGTGAGGTGTAAGGGATGGTACGGACCTATCAGCCGAAGAAACGGCAGCGCAGCAAGGTGCATGGCTTTCGCAAGCGCATGAAGACCGCTGACGGCCGCAATGTTTTGAAGCGCAGACGCGCAAAGGGCCGCAAGAAGCTGAGCGCATAACAGCGCCGGTTTTTTTGCGCGCCGGACAGGACACAAGCGCTTGCGGCAAGCATTTGCTTGCCGCACGTTTTTTACCTGCGTTATGGGGAGCCCGAATTGGAATTGTGAAACGCAAGGATGCTCTGAAGAAAAAAAAAGAATTCCGCTATACCTATCGTGTTGGCAAATCCACCTCGCACCGGCTGTTCGCCGTAATCGTGGCGCCGCGCCGGGGCAGGGACAGCCGGGTTGGAATTTCCGTGAGCAAAAAACAGGGCAACAGCGTACAGCGCAACCGCATCAAGCGCCGCCTGCGGGAGGCGGTCACGCCGTTGATTCCAAAGCTGCGCAGGGGCGTTAACGTCATTTTTGTCGCCCGCGACGGCGTTGCGGAGGCGCCGTTTTCCGAGCTTTGCCGCGCCCTGCGGGATACGCTGCGGCGCGCAGGCGTTCTTGAAAAGGAATGAGCAAATTGAAGAAAATCCTGATCGCCATGATCCGTGGCTATCAAAAATATATTTCTCCGGCATTTCCGCGCCACTGCCGCTTTGAACCCACCTGTTCCCAGTATGCGATCGAGGCGATTCAAAAGCACGGGCTGTGGAAGGGGACGGGACTTGCGGCATGGCGGATTCTCCGCTGCAACCCCTTCTGCAAGAGCGGGTATGATCCGGTGCCGTGAGCTGATCCAACGTTTATTAACCATATAGAGGAGGGAAATCCGTGCAAGGCGATTTCTTTTTAACACAATGGGTATTCCTTGGGATGCGGTGGCTCTTTGAGAACGTGACGGGCGAGAGCATCGCGCTGACCGTGGTGATTTCCACGCTGATCATCCGCGCCATTACCATCTTTGGCGACATCAAGTCGCGCAAGTCCTCCCTCAAAATGCAGGCGGTTCAGCCGCAGCTGGACAGAATCCAGAAAAAATACGAAAGGGATCCCGAAAAGCTCAACCGCGAACGGCAGAAGATCATGCGGGAGAACAACGTCTCCATGTTTGGCGGCTGTTTGCCAATGCTGATAACCATGCCGCTGTTCTTCGTATTCATCGCGGCGTTCCGGCAGTGGGGTAACGAGATGATGGTCAGGCTGATCGTCGCCCTGCAGGAGAACGAAGAGGCGGGTCTGAAAATGTTCGAGAATTTCCGCTTCCTCTGGGTCAACAACATCTGGATGGCGGACAGCGGCCTGCAGCCGGTGATTTCCACGGCGCAGAACTTCCTCGCGAAGGCCAACGAACTGCCGCGCCTGCTCTATTTCCGGGATAACCCCGCGGCCGTGGAGCTGTTCGAGCGCCTGGGCTTTTTCGTTCAGGACGGCAACGGCGGCTACGCGCTTGCAACGCTGACCGAGGAGGTCGTGGCAAAATACAACGAGGTTATGGCGCCCTGCGTCAATCTGTATGCGGGCTATAACAACGGCTGGTTCATTTTCCCGCTGCTGTGCGGCGGAACCACGTTTTTGTCCACCTGGATCATGCAGCGCAACCAGCCGCAGAACAATTCTGCGGCGGCCGGCTCCAATAAGATGATGCAGTGGCTGATGCCCGCGATGACCTTTGTATTCTGCCTCACCAGCAACGCGGCTTTCGCGCTGTACTGGACGGTGAGCAACCTGGTCTCCATGGTGACCACGTTCTTTATTAACCGGAGCTTTGCAAAGAAGTCTGAGCTTTTGGAGGGACAGGCAAAATGAGAAGCATGGAATTTTCTGGAAGATCGGTGGATGAGGCAATTTTTCATGGCCTTGTTGAGATGGGTGTGACCATCGACGAGGTGGAGATCGAAACCCTGCAGGACGAGAGCAAGGGGCTCTTTGGCTTTGGCGCAAAGATGGCCGTGGTGCGTCTCACGGAGCGCGAAACCCCGCTTGTGGTGGATCTCGAGCAGCTCAGACCCCAGCGCGAGGAGCGTTCGGCCCGCGAACCGCGCGAGCGCGGCGGACGCGGCAGGGAGCGCTCCCGCGGTGGACGTGACCGGGGGAACGGCCGGCGTGAGGAGCGCGGCAGGCCGGCAGGGGAAAGCTACGCCTACAGCGAGGAGCTGGCCGCGCAGACGCCCGCCGCCCGGTTTTTGAAGGAGCTGCTGGAAAAGATGGGCGTTGCGTCGAGGCTTTCTGCCGCAGAAACGGAAGGCGGCCTGCGCATCCGCATCGAGACGGATACGGACGGACTGTTGATCGGCCGCCGGGGCGAAACCCTGGATGCGCTGCAATATCTGGTATCGCTTTATGCAAACCATGGCCGCGCGGACTATCTGCGAATTACGCTGGATACGGAGGACTATCGGGCGCGCCGGGAGGAAACGCTCTCGCGCCTGGCGCGCAAGGAAGCCGCCCGCGTCCGCGCCTCGGGGAGAGCTGTGACGATGGAGCCCATGAATCCCTACGAGCGCCGTATTCTGCACAGCGCTTTACAGAACTTTGAGGGCGTGACGACCTATAGCGAAGGCGAAGAACCCAATCGCTGCGTGGTCATTGCGCCGAGCCAGAAGGACTAAAGCATCAGAACCAGGCGCCGCCGTTTTCCGGCGGCGCTTTGTGTATCGGGCCAACCCACCCGGAAGGACCAGAGGGTGGGCTGCGCCGGAAGGAGAAGAATAACGTGGAAGATACCATTTTTGCCCCCTCCACTGCGGTGGGCGGCGCGATTGCCGTTTTGCGGGTTTCCGGCAGCCGTGCGGCGGAGGCGGAGCGGCTGCTGGACCGCCCGCTGGCGAAGGAACCGGGGCGGATGCGCTTTGCCCGCGTGATGGACGGTTCGGAACCCGTTGACGATGTGATGGCGGTTTACTTTGCTGCGCCGCACAGCTATACGGGCGAGGATATGGTTGAGATCGACTGTCACGGCGGACACCAGACCGTGCAGAAAATTCTTTCGCTGTTGTCGGAGCTGGGCTTTCGGCCGGCGGAGGGCGGCGAATTTACGAAACGGGCCTTTTTGAACGGCAAGCTGGATCTCTCTCAGGCGGAGGCCGTCATGGACGTCATCATGGCGGATGCGGAGCAGAGCCGAAGGGCCGCGCTGCGCCAGCTGCATGGCAGCGTCAGCCGCGCCATACACGGCGTGGAGCAGAGCCTGCTGGATGCGCTGTCCGGCATCGACGCGGCCATCGACTATCCCGACGAGGCTGAGGAGGACTGCCTCCTGCAACTGCCGGAACAGCTTGCGGACGCAAGGGGTCAAATCCGCAGGTTGCTGGACGAGGGGCGGCGCGGCCGCGTGCTGCGGGACGGCCTGCGCGTGGTCATCCTCGGACGGCCGAATGTGGGCAAGTCCTCTCTGATGAACGCGCTGGCCGGGTTTGAACGGGCCATCGTGACGGACATCGCGGGAACCACGCGGGACGTGCTCGACGAGCGCCTCTCCTTCGACGGCGTTCCGGTGCGGCTGATCGATACGGCGGGCATTCGCGAGGCCGCAGATCAGGCCGAACGGATTGGCGTGGATCGCGCGCTGATGGAGATGCGCCGCGCAGACGTGCTGCTGGTGCTGGTGGACGGCAGCGTGCCGCTTACTGCGGAGGATACGGCGCTGCTGCTGCAAACGGAGGGAGAAGTCCGGCGCATTCTTGTGCAGAACAAGTCGGATCTGCCGCAGGTGGCTGTTCTGGAGGGCGCGCTGCCGGTGAGCGCAAAGACGGGCCTGGGACTCGATGCGCTCCGGCGGGAGGTGCTGCGCCTTGCCGCGCCAGGGGATGCGGATGCGGACTGCATCACAAACGAGCGCCATCTGAACGCGCTGGAGCGGGCCCTCGGCGCGCTGGAACATGCGGCGGAGGCTGCGGAGCTGGACTGCGTGGCTACGGATATCCGCGGCGCGCTGCATGCGCTGGGCGAAATTACCGGGACGGATGTGGACGCGGCTGTGATCGATCGTATTTTTGCGCGCTTCTGCGTGGGAAAATAGCGCCCGGCCTGCCCCGTGCGAAGCACGGGACCAGCCGGTAGAAGAAACACGGAAAGATTTTTCCGAGAATGGTGGAAAGGCAGTCAGCGCCGCAGGCGTGGGCTACCGGTCTTGCAGAAAGTCTTCGGGGCTGCGCGCCATCCAAGCCCGGGACGTTGATTGGCAGGCTGCCGCGATGTAAAGCACCGGGCGCAGCAAGCAAAAAACGCCAGGCTGTTATAAGCAAGTTGTTTTTCTGGAAAGTTTTTGCTGTTTCCGGCCGGCAAGGGAACTTATGGATTTGCGTGGAATCCAACAGCCCTACCGCAGCCGCTTTTTGGGAACAAACTGGGAATCCAGCCGGTCGAATACGCCGCCATATTGCTGCGCGGCCAGGATGGCCTTTGTGGTCAGCGCGTTGAGCTGTGCCCTGTCAAGGGCGGAAACGGCATGCAGCGTAACGCTGTAGGGAAGCTCATAGGCGGTATTGCAGTCGATCTGCCCGATGGCAAAGCCCTGTTGCCGGACTTCCTCGAGGAAGGGATCGGGCTGCCGGATGACGGGGAAACAGAAGTGGAGGTTGATGCGGCGGGGTGCGGCAAGATCGTCGCCGCGGCTGTCCATATCCGCAATGTACCTGAGGTTGCGGGCTGTCTGGTATTTTGCCGCGTCCGGGTAGAGCAGCCGGTAGTAGCTCTGGCGGTTGGGTTCCTCGGCCTTGGTACACTCCAGCTTCAGGCGGCGTTCCCTGCCACAGTATTCAAACATGGGCACAAGCAGACGCGCATCGTCGGTATAAAAGTAATAGCGGCGCTGCCCGGGCAGATCGATATAGCCTGCGTACAGGGTGCTTTCGCCCAGAAGCCGCAGGCTTTTTTTGAGCACGGCGTCAAGCCTGCGGCGCTCCAGATAGGAAAAATCGCTCCCGGCGGCCTGCCGGGTGAGACAGGTCAGATACAGCAGCGTGGTATGCCGCGTCAGCTTTTGCAGCGCGGCGGCGCATTGCAGATCAACGTGGAACTGCGCGGGTACGCCGCGCAGTTCCCAGTCGTATGCAAACCATTCACTCATGGATCAAAACCGCCTTGATGCGGCGCACACCGGCGGAAGAAGCCTCTTCCTTCTTAATTTTAAAGCGTCCAAGCTGGCCGGTATGCTGCACATGCGGGCCGCCGCAGATCTCCTTGCTGTAGCCCGGCACGGTGTAGACCTTGACCTTGGCGCCGTAGCGGCTTTCAAACAGGCCGATTGCGCCGGATGCCTTGGCCTCCTCGACGGTCATCTCCTCACAGCTTACGGCAACGTCGGCCTGAATGGCCTCGTTGACGAAGGCCTCCACCTCCCGCAGCTCCTCCGGCGTGACCTTGCGGGGAAAGCTGAAATCGAAGCGCAGACGCTCGGCGGTGATGTTGCTGCCCTTCTGCGCCACGTTTTCATCCTTCAGCACCTTGCGCAGGCCTGCCTGCAGGAGGTGGGTCGCTGTGTGCAGCGCGGTAGTGGCCTCGGAGTTGTCCGCAAGGCCGCCCTTGAAGCGCTGCTCCGCGCCGGCCTGGGATTTTTTCTGGTGGGCTTCAAAGGCCGCCTGAAAGCCCTCGGTATCCACGGTCAGCCCCTGCTCCGCCGCGAGCTCTACGGTGAACTCGATGGGGAACCCAAAGGTGTCGTAGAGGTGGAAAGCGTCTTCGCCGCCGATGCATTTGCCGCAGAGCTGCGCGGCGAGGCGCTCGAACTCCCGGGTGCCCTTTCTGAGCGCGTTGGCGAAGCGCTGTTGCTCCTTGTCCAGCTCGGAAATGATCTTGTCGCGGTTTTCTGAAAGCTCCGTATAGAAGTCGCCGTACTGCCGGATGACGGCCTCCGCAACCTCGCAGAGCCTGCCGTCCGGAATGCCCAGCTTTGTTGCAAAGCGGATGGCGCGGCGGATCAGGCGGCGGAGAATGTAGCCCTGATCCACGTTGGAGGGCGTAACGCCGCGCTGGTCGCCCAGCAGGAAGGTGGCGCAGCGGATGTGGTCGGCAATGATGCGGAACGCGCGGATGGTCTCGTCACTGTCCTTGTAGTTTTTACCCGAGAGGGAAGCGATTGTCGCCAGAATTCCGGTGAATGCGTCCGTATCATAAACGCTCTCCACGCCCTGTAGGGTTGCAACCGTGCGGTCAAGGCCCATGCCGGTATCGACGTTCTTCTGCCTGAGCGGCTCAAACACGCCGTCCGCCACCTTGTTGTATTCCATAAAGACGTTGTTCCAGATTTCCAGATACTTGCCGCAGTCGCAGCCGGCCTTGCAGTCGGGGCCGCAGGCGGGGCGGCCTGTGTCGTAAAAGATTTCGGTATCCGGTCCGCAGGGGCCGGTCTGACCGGCGGGACCCCACCAGTTGTTCTTCTTCGGAAGGTAGACGATGTGGGAGGGATCCACGCCCATTTCCACCCAGCGGTCGTGCGCCACCGTGTCACGGGGCGCGTCGGCATCGCCTGCAAAGCAGGTAAAGTGGAGCCTGGCGGGATCGATGCCCAGCCATTCCTCGCTGGTCAGAAACTCCCAGGAGTAGGCGATGGATTCCTTCTTAAAATAGTCGCCCAGCGACCAGTTGCCCAGCATTTCAAAAAAGGTGCAGTGCGAGGGGTCGCCGACCTCGTCGATATCGCCGGTGCGGACGCATTTTTGAACGTCCGCAAGGCGGGTACCCTCCGGGTGCTTTTCTCCCATTAAATAAGGAACGAGGGGATGCATCCCGGCTGTGGTGAACAAAACGGTGGGATCGTTTTCCGGAATGAGGGAAGCGCTGGCGATGATGGCATGTCCCTTGGAGCGGAAAAAGTCAAGGTAGAGCTGCCGAAGCTCTGTGGACGTCAAAGATTTCATATCTGTATATTTTCCTCCCGAGGCCGTTGAAAACGGCACAATATATCAATCTATAGAATACAGTAGTTTTCCGCATATTGTCAACAAAATGCCCTTTGAAGAGCAGACGAAAAAACTTTTATCAGGTTTCAAAAAAAATTCTAAAAAGGTGTTGACAATCGAAAAAACCTGCGCTATACTAACAAAGCTGTCGCACGGAGCGCAGGGCGCGGCGACAGAGAGGCACCTTGAAAACTATATAGTGCAAGAGAAGAAACAAGCCAG
>SFNQ01000014.1 GCA_004554165.1 Clostridiales bacterium
TTTACGCTCTCCAAGACTTCCTTCTCAATTCTTTCAACATTTATGCAGCAAACCCGCTTTCGACTTAATCCGAAAGCGGGTTTGTCTACGGTCTGAAGCGCGGCCTTTCGGCCGCGCGCGGGGCCGCCCGGCCCTCGGCCCGTTTTTTGGTCTTTTTTACATCGCAGTACAGTCCGCGCCCCGTTTGTGTTATACTGTCAGTATGGATGAAAACGCCTTTTTCAAAGCGATACGCGAGGGCGCGCTGCGGGGCGCGTACCTGCTGCATGGCGAGGAGGACTACAGCAAGGAGCGGGCCGTACGCCAGTGCATGGCGCTTGCCGGCGAAGCCGCGCGGGAGATGAACGTGCAGCAGATGAAAGCGCCCGCTGCGGACGCGGTGATCGCCGCCTGCGAAACCCTGCCCTTTTTCGACCGATTGCGCATCATCGTCGTGCAGGAGCTTTCCGCGGAGGAGGAAGCGCGCCTCGCGCCCTATGCAAAAAAGGCGCCGGAAAGCGCGCTGCTGCTGGTGGTGCGCCGGGGCCTTGCCTTAAAGACCGGCGCGCTCTTTAAGGCGCTGGAGCCGGAGGGCCGCGTCGTGGAGTTTCCCCGCTGCGATCAGGGGCGGGCAGTGGCCTTTCTGGCAAAGCGGGCCGGGGAGTTCGGCGCGCTGCTGGACCGACCGACGGCCGTTCACCTTGCGGATGTTGCGGGGCTCGACATGGCCGCGCTGGAAAACGCGCTGCTGAAGCTGGCCGCATATGTGGGGCCGGGCAGACCCATCACCCGCGAAGCCATCGCCGCCTGCATCACGCCAAGCCCGGAGTACAGCGTTTTTCAGATTCTCGAATGTCTCGTGGCGGGCAATCTCAGGCAAGGGCTCGCCATGCTGCAAAGCGAGCTGCGCAGCGGCGGCCAGTCGTCCCTGCAGGTGGCCAGCTTTCTCGAAGGCCGCGCCAGACAGATGCTGGCGGCCAGGCAGATGCTCGCCCGCCGCCTGCCCGAGCAGCAGATCATCCGCGCGCTGGGCGGCAGCCCCTACGCCGCGAAAAAAACGGTGGCTGCGGCAAGGCGCTGCGCCATGGAGCGGCTCGAAACGGCAGTGGTGGCCTTCGCCGGGGTGGATGCGCAGCTCAAGCAGGGCCTGCTGCGCGAGGACGACGCGCTGCTGCTGGCCATCTACCGATCATTTTCAGGAGGATTACAAGCGACATGATCAAACACATTATCCTGTTCCAGTTTCGCGACCCGGAGGACTGTATTCCAACGGTCATGGAAAAGCTGCACAGCATGGAGGGCGTCATCCCGGAGATCCGCTCCATGGAGACCGGGAAGGATTTTCTGCACAGCGGCAGAAGCTACGATATGGCGCTCATCGCAACCTTTGACGACCGGGACGCGCTGGAGCGCTACGACAGGCATCCCTATCATCAGGAGGTGCGCAAGTATATCCACGCGCACCGCACCGCCTCCGTATCCTGCGATTTTGAGTTCTGACCGCTGCTCTTTCCGCTCAGCGATAAAAAGCGGCCGAGCGCATCCTGCCGGCGGCAGCCCCGCGCCATATTGGCGGTTTCTTTTCAGCTCCTTTTCTTCCCAAAGACAAAGGAGCGAGCAAAAAAATACTTCCCAAAAAGGAGAACGCACATGCTCAAGTACATCGTCCTGTTTAAGTTCCGCGATCCGGAGGAATGTCTGCCCACGGTCATCGAAAAGCTGCACAGCATGGAGGGCGTCATCCCGGAGATCCTGTCCATGGAAACCGGCGTGGATATCTGGCACAACGGCGAGCGCAGCTACGATCTGGCGCTGACCTGCACCTTCCGCGATATGGAGGCCGTGCGCGTCTATGACAAGCATCCCTTCCACGAGGCGCAGCGCGAGTACATCTACGCCCACCGGATTGACGGTAAAACCGTCATCTACGAAGTCGGGGACTGACCATGCCCCCGCTCTCCCCGGTACAGGCGCAGGTGTACGGCTTTGTGCGGCAGCGCTTCCTGTCGTCCGCCGCCATGACCGCAGCGCAGCGCGATTACCGCTGGCGGCATACCCTCCGGGTGGCCGCGCTGGGCCGCGAAATTGCGCGGGCGGAGCGGCTCTCCGAGGATGCGCTGGTGGCGGGCTGCCTGCTGCACGACCTGGCCTATGCGGAGCCCATTCTGGACGACGCCGCCTGGCTGGCCCACGGCAGGCGCAGCGCGGCGCTGGCGCGCCCCTTTGTGGAGCGGCTTGCCCTGCCGCAGCCCGAGCGCGAGGTGCTGCTCTACGGCGTTGCCATCCATGTGGACGACAGATCGGATTTTCCCGGCCAGCGCACGGCGCTTTCGCTCTCCATCGGCGACTGCGACAACCTCGACCGCTTCGACGTCTACCGCATCTATGAAAACCTGGAGTACGCCCGTTTCTCTGCCATGGACGCGGCGGCGCAGGCCGCCTTTGTGGCGGACAAGCGCGCGCATCTGGCCGCGCGGCTCGACGAGCCGCTGGCAACGGCGGCGGCGACGCGGCTCTGGCGGGAGCGCATTGCATATCAGACCGGCTTTTACGACCGCCTCGCAGCGCAGCTTGCGCGGGAGGACGGCTTTGCTACAACGGAGGACAGCAGCGTATGAACGAATTCCGGCTCGTTTCGGACTTTTCCGCCTGCGGCGACCAGCCGGAGGCCATCGACACGCTGGCAGCAGGCGTGCTGCGGGGCGATAAAACGCAGGTGCTGCTGGGCGTCACCGGCAGCGGCAAGACCTTCACCATGGCGAAGGTCATCGAGCGCGTGCAGAAGCCCACGCTCGTCATCGCGCACAACAAAACCCTGGCGGCACAGCTCTGCGCGGAATTCCGCGAGTTTTTCCCGGACTCCGCCGTGGAATACTTCGTCTCCTATTATGACTACTATCAGCCGGAGGCCTACATCCCCTCCTCGGATACCTACATTGAAAAGACCGTGGATATTAACGATGAAATCGACAAGCTTCGCCACAGCGCAACCTGCGCGCTGAACGAGCGGCGGGACGTCATCATCGTCGCGTCCGTTTCCTGCATCTATGCGCTGGGCGATCCGGAGGAATACCTCAAGCTCTCCATCTCGCTCCGCAAGGGCATGGAGATTTCGCGGGAGGAGGTGGTGCGGCGGCTTGTGGACATCCAGTTCCAGCGCAACGATTATGATTTTACCCGCGGCACCTTCCGGGTCCGCGGAGACGTGCTGGATATCTTCCCCGCCAACTGGTCGGACAAGGCGCTGCGCGTGGAATTCTTCGGCGACGAGGTGGATCGCATCAGCGAGGTTTCTCCCCTAACCGGCGAAATTCTCTGCGACCGGCTGCATGTGGCGGTTTTCCCCGCCTCCCACTACGCCACCGGCCACGACAAGCTCATGGCCGCCATGGAACAGATTGAGCAGGACTGCCAGCAGCGCGTTGCCGAGTTCGAGGCCATGGGCAAGCTCATCGAGGCGCAGCGCCTCCGCGAACGCACGCAGTACGACCTGGAGATGATGCGCGAAATCGGCTTTTGCAGCGGCATCGAAAACTACAGCCGCTATTTCGACGGCAGAGCGCCCGGCGAGCCGCCCTTCACGCTCATCGACTATTTTCCGAAGGACTTTCTCCTGTTCATCGACGAGTCGCACGTTACCATTCCGCAGATCGGGGCCATGTTCCGGGGCGACCGCGCGCGCAAGGAAACCCTGGTCGAGTACGGCTTCCGCATTCCCTCGGCCTTTGACAACCGGCCGCTCAGGTTTGAGGAGTTCCGCAGCCGCATACCGCAGATGATCTGCGTCTCCGCAACGCCTGCGGCGTATGAGCTTTCGGAGGCCTCGCAGGTGGCCGAGCAGATCATCCGGCCCACGGGCCTTGTGGACCCCGAGATCAGCGTGCGCCCGGTTCGGGGGCAGATCGACGACCTGCTGTCCGAGGCGCGCGTGCTGGCGGCAAAGGGGCTGCGCACGCTTGTGACCACGCTCACAAAGCGCATGGCCGAGAACCTCACCGAATATCTGGACGGCATGGGCGTGCGCGTACGGTACATGCATTCGGACATCGACACCATGGAGCGCATGGAGATCATCCGCGACCTGCGGCTGGGCGAATTCGACGTGCTGGTGGGCATCAACCTCCTGCGCGAAGGGCTGGACCTGCCGGAGGTGGGCCTTGTAGCCATACTCGACGCGGACAAGGAGGGCTTTCTCCGTTCCACGACCAGCCTGGTACAGACCATCGGCCGCGCAGCCCGCAATGTGGAGGGCCGCGTCATCATGTACGCGGACGAGATCACGCCCTCCATGCAGCGGGCCATCGACGAGACGAACCGACGCCGGGACAAGCAGTTGGCCTACAACGCGGCAAAGGGCATCACGCCGCAGAGCATTAAAAAGGCCGTCCATGAAAAGCTAGTCATCTCCACCAGGGCGAAGGACGCGGCGGAAAGTCTCTCCGACGAGGACCGCGCCGCCCGCATCGCCCTGCTCACCGAGCAGATGCAGCAATGCGCCCGGGAGCTGGAATTTGAGCAGGCCGCGCGCCTACGCGACGAGATTCGCAAGCTCTCCGGTCTCGACGCGCAGGGCCGGCAGACGGCCCGCCCCGGCACCATCGGCGCCCACAGGCGGGCAAGGGGCAGAACCCGGAAATAAACCGCCGCCCCGCCCGGGGAACAATACCCATTTTTTCTGCTGTTTCGTACTGCCCGAATCCCTGACTTCATTTCAGGAGAAGAACCTCCATGATGGAGCCAATGTAACCCACACCCGATACCAACCGCAGAATCCGCCAGCGTTCCTGGGGCGTCATGGCCGCGCATTACGGCAAGTTGATCGGCGCGCAGCTGGCTTATGCCGGCCTGGTGTACGCCGCTGTGCTGCTGTTCGCCCTGCCGCTCTCTTTCCTTGGTACGCTGTTCGCGATCGCGCCGCGCTTCCCGCTGGCCCTGGCGGGCTATATGGCGCGCCTGCTGCCCGACTGCGCGGCGACCGTCCAGCCCTCCATCGAAGGGGACTGCGCTTGCCGGTAAAGGCGTCCGGCTTTCGGGGGCCGCCATCGCCGGCGGCAGACGGGCAGGAGCGGAGCGTCCATTTGTCGGCGGCTTCCCCTCTGCTTTTCGCCGCCCGGAAGCCCTTTCCGGCCTTCGGCGCAAAGCCCTTGTCCCGCCAGGAGGCAAGGTTTCCCGACAGCCAAAAAGCATCCCTTTCGGGATGCTTTCAGAGTGTCGAAAAACCCCGGGGTTGATAAGGGGCCGCAGCCCCTTATGTTCCATCCGGCTCTGACGACATGTGCGTCAGAACGGATGAAAACCCAGAGGTTTTCGCCGGCACGCGTTTTGCGTTGCGCGGGATGGGGCGTTCCCGAAGAAACCGCCCAAAGCGCCTTCCCGGAAAAAAGCCCCGCAGATACGGCGGTCATTGGGATGACGCGCAGGTCGGCAAGCTCAAAAGTACCGCCCAGTATGATACCGGCAAGCTCTGTCACAGCCAGCACAATCAGGCCCGCCAGCGGCCGCTTTCCCCATTGCGGGCGCGGAACCCGATAGGGCGGGGCAGTCGAAGGTCATCCGCACCCGTGCGCGTCCCATGCGGAATCCCGGCTCCATGCCGCGCCGCAGCTCTCAGTCGCCGGGCGCATTTTACTCCGTCCCCCCTTTACTTTCGCGGCATTTTTGATACAATACCCATGCTGCGGCAGCCCGGCGGAAAAGTGAATTTTTCGTGTTGATTTGCCTTCCGCCGTGCGCCCGCTCCGTTTTTCCCGTATAATACGGGCAACGGCGGCCTTCTTTTGCTTCTTTTCTTCGTCCGGAAGGAAGAATAAGGAGAGAAAGGATTTCTGCATGAAAGACATCGTCATCAAGGGTGCCAGAGAGCACAATCTCAAGAATATCGACCTCGTGGTGCCGCGCGACAAGCTGGTGGTGTTCACGGGGCTTTCCGGCAGCGGCAAATCCAGCCTTGCCTTCGATACCATCTATGCCGAGGGCCAGCGCCGCTATGTGGAAAGCCTGTCCTCCTATGCGCGCATGTTCCTCGGGCAGATGGAAAAGCCCGATCTGGACAGCATCGACGGCCTGTCCCCCGCCATCTCCATCGACCAGAAGAGCACCAGCAACAACCCCCGCTCCACGGTGGGCACGGTTACGGAAATTCACGATTACCTGCGCCTTCTGTACGCCCGCTGCGGCGTGCCCCACTGTCCAAAATGCGGCAAGGTCATCGAGCGGCAGTCCATCGACCAGGTGGTGGACCGGGTGCTCTCGCTCCCCGAGGGGACGCGGATTCAGGTCATGGCGCCCTGTGTCCGCGGCAGGAAGGGCGAGCACCAGAAGGTGCTGGACGAGCTGCGGCGGGAGGGCTATGCCCGGGCGCGGGTGGACGGCACGGTCTACGACCTGTCGGAGGTGCCCGCGCTGGACAAAAAGTTCAAGCACAGCATCGAGGCCGTGATCGACCGGCTGGTGATCAAAAGGGACATCGGCGGCAGGCTCACCGACTCGCTGGAAAACGCCTTCCGCCTGGGCAAAAACCTGGCCATCGTTCAGGTTGTGGACGGCGAGGAGCTGCTCTTTTCCCAAAACTACGCCTGCGCGGACTGCGGCATCGACATGGAGGAGCTTACGCCGCGCATGTTCTCCTTCAACAATCCCTTCGGCGCCTGCCCGTCCTGCTCGGGTCTCGGTACGCTGAAGAAGATCGACCCCGCGCTGCTCGTGCCAAACCCGGCCCTGTCCCTCGCCCAGGGCGCCATCGACGTCATGGGCTGGAACAGCGGCAGCAGAGGCACCATTGCCGCCATGTACTTTCAGGCGCTCTGCGACCACTACGGCGTCTCCATGGACACCCCCTACCGGGAACTGCCGGAGCGGGTACAGCAGGCCATCCTCTACGGCACCGGCGCGGAAAAGCTCCACATCCACTATCAAAAGGAGTTTGGCAACGGCACCTTTGACGCGCCCTTTGAGGGTATCGCCGTCAATATGGAGCGCCGCCATCAGGAGACCAGCTCCGATTACAGCCGGCAGGAGATCGAGCAGTATATGTCCGAGACGCCCTGCCCCGTCTGCCGCGGCAGGCGTTTAAAGCGTGAATCCCTGGCCGTTACGGTGGGCGGCAAGAACATCGCCGCGCTGTCGGACATGCCCGTGCGCAGCATTCGGGAATTTCTCGCCGCTCTTACGCTGACGCCCACCCAGCAGAGGATCGCCGCCCAGATCCTCAAGGAGATTGACGCGCGGCTGGGCTTTCTCATCAACGTGGGGCTGGACTACCTGACGCTCTCCCGCGCGGCGGCCACGCTCTCCGGCGGCGAAGCGCAGCGCATCCGGCTGGCCACGCAGATCGGCAGCGGGCTCATGGGCGTCCTGTACATCCTCGATGAGCCGAGCATCGGCCTGCACCAGCGCGACAACGCAAAGCTGCTCAAAACGCTCCAGCACATGCGCGATCTGGGGAATACCCTGATTGTGGTGGAGCATGACGAGGAGACCATAAGGGAAGCGGACTATGTGGTGGATATTGGTCCCGGCGCAGGCTCGCACGGCGGAAATGTGGTGGCGCAGGGAACTCCCGCGGAAATCGCAGCCACGCCCGGCTCCATTACCGGCGAATACCTCTGCGGCAAAAAGCGCATCGAGGTGCCAAAGGAGCGCCGCAAGGGCAACGGCAGGTTTCTCACCGTGCGCGGCGCCCGCGCCAACAATCTTAAGAATATCGACGTTTCCATCCCGCTGGGCACCTTCACCTGCGTTACCGGCGTATCCGGCAGCGGCAAGTCCAGCCTTGTCAACGAGATCATCAAAAAAACGCTCCTGCGCGACCTGAACCGGGCGCGCACCCACCCCGGCGACGCGGACGGCATTGACGGCATTGAGGCGCTGGACAAGATCATCGACATCGACCAGAGCCCCATCGGCCGCACGCCCCGCAGCAATCCCGCCACCTATACGGGCCTGTTCGACCTCATCCGCGAGGTGTACGCGGGCACGCCCGACGCAAAGATGCGGGGCTACAGCAACGGCCGCTTCTCCTTCAACGTCAAGGGGGGGCGCTGCGAGGCCTGCCGGGGCGACGGCATTCTGAAGATCGAGATGCACTTCCTGCCGGACATCTACGTTCCCTGCGAGGTCTGCGGCGGCAAGCGCTACAATCGGGAAACCCTGGAGGTGCGCTACAAGGGCAAAACCATCCACGACGTGCTGGAGATGACCTGCGAGGAGGCGCTCGCCTTCTTCGCGCCGCTGCCCCGTCTCAGGCGCAAGCTGGAAACGCTGAACGACGTGGGGCTGGGCTATGTCAAGCTTGGCCAGCCCTCAACGCAGCTCTCCGGCGGCGAGGCGCAGCGCGTCAAGCTGGCCACGGAGCTCTCCCGCCGCGATACCGGCAAAACCCTCTATGTGCTGGACGAGCCCACAACCGGCCTGCACACGGACGACGTCAAGCGCCTGCTGGAGATTCTGCAGCGGCTGTGCGACAGCGGCAGCACCGTGCTGGTCATCGAGCACAACCTGGACGTCATCAAGACCGCGGACCACATCATCGATCTGGGCCCCGAGGGCGGCGACGGCGGCGGCGCCATTGTGGTCACCGGCACGCCCGAGGAGGTCGCCCGGTGCGAGGCCAGTTATACCGGCCAGTTCCTCAGAAACGTGCTGGGCTGAACGGTTTTCTGTTCTTCCCTTTCCTTGAAAAGAGGCGGAAGCAGGAAGAAACTCCCCCTTTCCTCCTGACGGCAGGCAGGCCTTCACCGCATAGCGGTGCACGCTGCAAAAGCCCCCCTCCCTCCTGCCTGCGCCCGCTTCCCCGGGAAGCGGAATCCCCCGGGCGCGCCCCTACTTTTTGACTTTTTTGCCCGCTTTTCTTTCCGGAAGAAGAAGCGGGAGAGAGGAGAAACCCTATGTATACCCGCTGGCGGCTGTATATTCTTGGCGTATTCGTGTTTGCGTTCGTGGCCTGTCTCATCGGTATCCACCTGCTGCGAAAGCGCGGCCTGCGCATCTCGCATTTGCAGGCGGGCTTTTTCCTGCTTGGCGCAATGCTTGTGCTGGAAACGCTCATCGTCCTGCGCCTGTCGAATTTTAATCTCGGCGTAATCCTGCCGGCCTTCTTTGGCCTGCCGCTGATTGCGCTGGCCTTTCTGCTTCCCCACATGGACCATGGCTTTCTGCGCTTTCTCAAGTGGTTCACCGCAGGCTGCTATGCCGTGGCCTGCTGCATCTTTCTCGTATGCGGCGTGCTCATGCGCACCGCGCAGCACGACGCCGCGGAGGTGGAGGCGGACGCAGTCATCGTACTCGGCGCCGCCATCCACGGCGACAAGGTGACCTGGGTGCTGGAAAACCGTCTGAACGAGGCCATGGTCTTTCTCGAACGGCATCCGGATGCGGTCTGCGTCGTCTCCGGCGGCCAGGGGAAGGGCGAAACGGTAACCGAAGCCTCCGCCATGAAGAAATACCTCGTGGAGCACGGCGTGGACGCCGCCCGCATTCTGCCCGAGGAGCGGGCCACGAACACGGTGGAGAACTTCCGCTTCTCCAAGGATATCCTCGACCGGAGGCTAGGGCCCGACGCCGCCATTGCCTATGTTACCACAGATTTTCACGTTTACCGGGCGGGCCGCGTGGCCGCGGCGCAAGGCATCGATGTGACCGGCATCCCGGCGGAGGATGTCTGGTATCTCCGGCTCAACAACTTCCTGCGGGAGTGCGTGGGCATCTGTGTCTACGCCCTGACCGGAAAATTCTGACCGGCACGGCGGCCGCCCGGTCTTGGGCGCATGCGCCAGCGGGCAGGCGGCATTCTGTACCCGCGCCGGTCTCCAACGTGAAACGGCGCGCCGCACACGGCCTTTTGCAGGCCGGGAAAGGGGCTTTTCGCCAATGGAAGCACAAACACAGATCATCCGTCCCCGGGTCGAGCGGGCCGCGCTCCTCCTGCTTGCGGCCGCCGTTGCGCTGCTGTTTGCGGCCTTTGCCGTAATCGCGCTGTCCTCGCTGGTCTCCACCTGCTCGATCGATCCGGCGTTCTATGCCAACGAGGAAATCCTCTACACGCTCGACAATATTCCGCTGAACCTGCTGGCGCTCTGCGGGGCCTTCGCGCTCTGCGTATGCCTTGCCCTGCGCTTTCCCCGGGCGCTGACGCGCATCAACCTGCGGCTTGTGGCGGCGCTGCTTTTGCTGCTGGTGCTGCTGCTCGGCGCGGCCTGGGTCATGGCCGTGGACTGCCAGCCGGAATATGACAGCCGCTACATTACAACGGCGGCGGCCTCCGCAAGCCGGAACGACTTTTCGCCGCTGCTCGACGGCTACTTCCGGCGCTTTCCCTACCAGCTCGGCTATGTCTTTCTCCTGGAGTTGCAGCAGCGCCTGCTGGGCGCGGAAAACTTCATCGGCCTCGGGCTTGTCAACGTCCTCTGCCTTGTGGGCGCTTACGCCGCACTCCTCTGCATCACGCGGCGGCTGTTTTCAGACCGGCGGGTTCTGTTTTTCACCCTGCTGCTGCTGCCGCTGTTTTTGCAGGGACCGCTGTTCTGCACCTTCATCTATGGCAATCTTCCCGGCCTTTGTCCGATGCTCTGGGGCGTATATTTTGTTCTCCGCTTTTTTCAAACGGGCAGGGCGCGCCTGCTGCTCCCCGCCGCGCCGCTGCTGGCGCTGGCGGTGCTGGCAAAGCCCAACTACTGGATTGCCGTTCTGGCCTGCGGCATTGCGGCGCTTTTGCACCTGCTGGCGGCAAAGCGCTGGCAGGGGCTTGCCGCCGTGCTCCTTGCCGCCCTGCTCGCCTCGGGCGCGCTGCGGGGCGTGACGCTGCGCTACGAGCGTCTCGCGGATACGACCTTCGGCCCCGGCACGCCGCAAACGGCCTGGCTGGCCATGGGCATGGGCGGCAGCTACATGGCCCCCGGCTGGTACAACGGCTATACCCGCAACATCCTCCCGGACAACGGCTACGACGCGGACCGCGCGCGGGCGCAGATCCGGGAGGATCTCCGGCGCAACCTGGCCAAAATGCAGGATCCCGCCTATGCCGCGGCCTTTTTCGGCCGAAAGCTGCTGAGCCAGTTTCAGGAGACCTCCTTTGAATCCATCTTCGTAAGCAAGGATGCGCAGAACGGCCGTCCCGTCCCCGCAGCGGCAGAATGGGTCTACGGGCAGGGCGAGCCCGGCCTTTTGCGCTATTTTGACCTGTACATGCAGTTTGTTTACGTCTTTGCCGCAGCGGGCCTTTTCCTGCTGCTGCGCAGCCTCCGCCGGGCGCGAAAGGGCTTTGCCGGACGGCGCCCCTCCGCTCTGCCGGAGCCTCTGTCCGCCGGGGCCGCCGTTTCGCTGTGCGTCCTGCCCGTCATCCTGCTGGGCGGCTTTCTCTACCACATGCTGTTTGAAGGGAAATCGCAGTATATCCTCGTCTACATTCCGCTGCTGCTGCCCTACGCGGCCTTCGGCCTGTCCGCCGCAGCGGATGCGGCCGCAGCCCTGCTTCGGCGCGGCTCCGTCAGGGCGGCAGAATAAAACGTCCGCGCCTGCCCATACTCTTTTTCAGAAAGGAATCCTTCCATGGAAACGCTTTGGAGCGAACTCAAAACCGGACTTTCCCAGGGCTTTATCTCCACGGTGTTGTCGGTGCTTGCGGCGCTGCTCATCCTGTTCGTCGGCCTGAAGCTCATCCGCTGGCTCGTCTCCCACTTTAAAAAATCCCGCGCGGCAAAGCGGCTGGACCCCACCGTGCTCTCCTTCCTCGTGAGCGTACTGAACATCGGGGCGATCCTCCTGCTGGCGGTCCTCATTGCCAGCGTGGTAGGCGTATCCAGCGCGTCCATCGTCGCGGTGCTCGGCAGCGTGAGCCTTGCCATCGGCCTTGCGTTGCAGGGGAGCCTGGCCAATTTTGCCGGCGGCGTGATGATCCTCCTGTTCAAGCCCTTTGTGATCGGCGACTATATTGAACTCAAAACCGGTGAGACCGGTACGGTAACGGATATCTCCATCTTTTACACAACGCTGCTGACCGTGGACAACCGCAGGCTGGTCATCCCAAACGGCGCCGTGTCCAACGCCTCCGTCACCAACTATACCGCCATGCCGCAGCGCCGCGTGGATCTTGAGTTCTCCGTGGCCTACGATTCCGACGCCGCGCTGGTCAAACGCCTGATCCTTGAAACGGCCGCGCAGGACCCCCGCATCCAGAAAGACCCCGCGCCCTTTGCCCGCATGACGCGCATGGACGCAAGCGCTCTGGTGTTCACCTTCCGGGGCTGGTGCGAAACCGGCGATTACTGGGAGGTGTATTTCGACCTGTGCGAGCGCGTCAAGGCCGCCTTTGACGCAAACGGCGTCGCCATCCCCTTCCCGCAGATGGACGTCCACGTCAACGCGCCGCTCAAAACGGACGAAGGCTGAGCTCAGCGCCCGGTGCGGGCTGCATCAAGCCCCTGCGGGCCTCCCTGTTTTCGGGCCTGTTCCATATTGATTTTATATATGCGGTATCTGCGCAAAACTCCTTTCCTTTTTCGGAAATTGTGCTATACTACAAACGGAATTGGGAGGTGTATTATATATTATGAAAAATCGAGTCGAAATCAAACAGATTGCAAAAGACGCCTTTTACCGCAACTACTGGCTCTGCGTTGGCGTCAACGTGGTTGTTTCCATCCTCATCGGCGTCGTGTCCAGCATTACGTTCGGCATCGGTGCTCTCATCCTCACGCCTTCGCTGCTGATCGGCCTCAACGTCTTTTCGCTGGCCCTGTACAACGGCGGAGAGGCCAGCTTTGATACCGTATTTTCCCAGGGATTTGACAACTTTGGCCGCAAGCTCGGCGGATTCCTCTGGATGATGCTGTTCAGCTATCTCTGGTCGCTGCTGTTCGTCATCCCGGGCATTGTAAAATCCTTCTCCTACGCGCTCACACCCTATATCCTCGGAGACTGCAAGAATGTGCGCGCGCAGGATGCGCTGAAGCTCTCCATGCGCATGATGAAGGGCCATAAGGGCGAGCTGTTCGTGCTCTGCCTGAGCTTCCTGGGCTGGCAACTGCTTTCCGGGCTGACGTTCGGTCTGCTGCAAATTTTCTATGTGGGGCCCTATATGAACAACACCTTCGCCGGCTACTACGCCGAGCGCAAGGCCGCCGCGCTGGCAGAGGGCGTTGTCACAGAGGCGGAGCTCTCCGGCGAAACCCCCATTGTGTAACTTTTGCGCGGAAATCCAGACCGCATTCCCGCCCGCTGCCCGAAAAGGCAGCGGGTATTTTTTTCCAAAACTTTATCTTGCACTTAAAATTATTTTATGTTAAAATCTTTTTAAATTCAAAGAAACGGAGTCTCTTATGACCGGCAGACAGCGGCGGCAGCTCAACCACTTTTTTGTGGAAACCTTCAACAACATCCTGCTTTATGAGGAGCAGGCCCTTTCCGACGCAGGGTCTGGCAAGCTCTCGGTCAAGGAGCTGCATGTGCTGGCAGCCGTAGGCCTGCTGGAAGCGGAAGGGCAGAACACCATGACCCGCATCGCCGCCGCGCTGAACATCACCGTGGGCGCGCTGACCACAGCGGTCAACACCCTCATCCGCAAGGGGTATCTTGCCCGCGTGGCGGACCAGAGCGACCGGCGGCTTGTCCGCGTCGTCCTCACGGAGAGCGGACGCCTTGCGGATGCCCGGCACAGCGCCTTCCACGAGGATATGCTGGACCATGTAGCGGAGATTCTGACCGAAGCCGATGTGGAAACGTTGACGCGCTCACTGGACCGGCTCTCCGCCTTCTTTGAATCCGCAGCGCAAAAACAGACGACAGGAGAAGCCCCATGACAAGAATCATCACCGACAGCACCTGCGATCTCACACTGGCTGAAGCGGAAGCACTGGGCCTTACCATGCTCTCACTGCACGTCAACTTCGGCAGCGAGTCCTACGAGGATAAGCGCACCATCACAAACGAGCAGTTTTACCAAAAGCTGCGCGAATCCGAAACGCTTCCCACCACCTCCCTGCTGAACGTGGGGGACTTTCAGCAGGCCTTTTCGGAGTTCCCCGACGAACCCATCGTCGTGCTGACGATCTCGCGCAAGCTCTCCGGCACCTGCCAGAGCGCCATTCTCGCCAGAGAGGCCTGCGGGCGGGAGGATATCTACATCGTGGATTCGGGAACGGTGTCCATCGGCCTGGGCCTGCTGGTCAAGCAGGCGGCGGCGATGCGCGACAGCGGCGTTCCCGCAGGGGAAATCGCCGAGCGGCTCTCCGCGCTTGCCGGCCGCGTTCGCGTGCTTGCCGTGCTTGACACGCTGAAATACCTCGTCAAGGGCGGGCGCCTCAGCGGGATGCAGGGCGCGGTAGGCGGGCTCCTGATGGTCAAACCCCTCGTCTCACTGGAGGGCGGCAAGGTTGTTACGCTCAAAAAGGCGCCCGGCAGCAAGGCCGCCGTGCGCGAGCTGGCGGCGCTTTGCAGCGAGGCCATGCCCATCGACCGGGAAATGCCGCTCTGCTTCGGCTACTCGTGCAGCGACGGGGCCATGCAAAAGCTGCGGGAGCTGACGGGCTTCCCGGAGGCAGGAGATGTTTACGTCATCGGCAGCGTGGTCGGCACGCACGCAGGGCCGGGCGTTGCGGCCATCGCCTATTTTGAAAAGCGGGACTGAGCCGCAGCGATACCTGACAAGGGGTTTGCCGAAACGGAAAGCGGGAGGGATCCGTTCCTCCCGCTCTTTCTGTCAATCCGCTCTCTTGATTGGCAGGATAAACGCTTTCCATCGAAAGTCCAAAAGCCTTCAGGCGTCGAAAAGCACAGGGTACCCACCCATAAACCGGCGCTCCGTTCCGATGTGCATGCCGTCAGAGCCGGATGGAACGGCAAGGGCTGCGGCCCCTGACAATCCCGTTTTTTCGGCGGCCGGGCAGGAAGAAGCCGTCCCGTTCGCCTGCGACGCCCGTCCTTGGCGGCCCCTGCGCCCAAAGGGATGCTCTCCCCGAGATTTCCGCGCGCTGCAATGCCGTCGAAGCGTCCAATGCACTCCGTAAGGGCGGAAGAGCGTTCCAGCGGGGCGGCCCCGGGTGCGGCCTTCGGCCGCGCCGGTGCGGCGGGCCGGCGCAGCCTCCACAAAAAGCGCAGGCCGCAGCGCGGGGCCCGCCGCACCCGTTCCGGCTACGGAACCCGGGGCCGCCCCGCACCGCGCAAAGGTTTATGCGTCCCTTCCGCCGCGCCTGCGAAGAAGATCCCCCGTCCCGGCCCAGGGCGCGCCCAAAAGCCGCACGCTGCGGCCCGGATGGTTGATGCAGGGCAGGGGTTGTCCCGCTTCATCCAGCAGGGCGGTCACGGCAAAGGGCTGCCCCGGCCTGCCGGGCGAGAGCAGCTCCAGCGTGTCGCCCACAAAGATGCGGTTTTTGGCCTGCACCGTACAAAAGCCCTCCGCATCCGCGTCCCCGGTCACAAGGCCCACATAGCGGCAATCGCCAAGGTAGGCGCCGTCCCAGGCTTGGCCATGCACAGGCCCCTCATAAAAGCCCGTGCAGTACGGCCGGTGGCTGATGGCCGCAAGCTCCGCCTCCACGGCCGCCCGATCTGCCGTCCCGTCCAGCGCCATGCGGTAGGCGTTGACCGCGCCTGCGATATAAAACTCCGATTTCATTCTCCCTTCAATCTTAAAAGCGCTCACGCCCGCCGCCGCCAGCTGGTCCAGCAGGCCCGAGGCGTTCAGATCGAAGGCGCTGAGGATGGCGCTGCCGTTTTCCGTTTCCTCCACCGTATAGAATTCGTTGGGCCGTTTCTCCTCCTGCAGGCGGTAGCTCCAGCGGCAGGACTGGGCGCAGCTTCCGCGGTTGCCGCTGCGGCCGGCCAAAAAGGCGCTGAGCAGGCAGCGGCCGGAGTAGGCCATGCACATTGCGCCGTGGACAAAGGCCTCCAGCTCCAGCTCGGGCGGCGTATTATCCCGGAGCTTGCGGATCTCCGGGAGGGACAGCTCCCGCGCAAGCACCACCCGCTTTGCGCCCAGCGCGTGGTAGTGGGCGGCGGCGCGGTAGTTCATGCAGTTTGCCTGGGTGCTGACATGGATCTCCAGCTCCGGGCAGGCCTCGCGGATGGTCAGCAGCGCGCCAAGGTCGGAGACAATCGCGGCATCTGCTCCCAGCGCGTGCAGCGCCCGCGCGTAGGGGGCAAGCGCCGCCAGCTCGTCGTTTTCCGCAAAGGCGTTGACGGTGACATACAGCCGTTTTCCCGCCGCATGCGCTGCGGCTGCGGCCTCGGCAAGTCCCTCCATGGTAAAGCCAGCGCTGGCCGCGCGAAGCTGCAAAGCAGGCCCGCCCACATACACCGCGTCCGCGCCAAAGCGCAGCGCGGCCTGCAAGCCCGCCCTGTCGCCTGCCGGAGCCAGCAGCTCCAGCCTCTTTTTCCGCTCCTGCCCCATGTTTTCCTGTCCCTGCATGCCTCTCTCCTCCCGCACCCTATTGCAACTGGCGGAAATACAGCCCCGCCGTCCTCCGAAAGTCCGGCGCTTCCCCCCGCAGGAAGGCGCCGTAGACGGTCTGTGCCGCCTCGCGCGATTCCACGGTGAAGCGGAGCGTCAGAAAATCCACCTTTGCCATGGGCTTGTCCCCGAGGTAGAGCGGCACGCTGTTGAGCAGCTCCTGGTAGCGCCTTCCGTGGCAGAGCATGGTGAAGTGCTGGTTCTTCTCGTCGGTCAGCGTATGGATGCCCGTGCAGACGCCGCAGCCGTCCACGCCCCTGGCCGGGCAGGCGCGAAGGTGCATCAGCGGCAGATAGCCGTATGCAATCAGTCCCCGCTTCAGCGCGCCGCGGAGCTGCCCGATGCGCCGCATGGACAGCTCAAAGGACACCGTGGCGTCCGCAAGGCCCAGCGACGCATACGCCGCAAGCGCATGGCTGTTGAGAATATTCAGCCCCGCGCCGCCGTGTACGGCAAAGCCCAGCTCCCGGCCCAGCGCCAGCATGCCGATGTTCTCCGCGCTGACTTCGGAAAGTCCCCCCGTTTTCAACCGGGCGAGGGTTTCCCGCAATTCCGCCATGTCCGAAGGAAAGCACAGCGCCGGAAGCTCGCCCACAAGCCGCCCGCCCAGCGCGGCGATCAGGCCCGGATCCTCCGCAATCTCCTCTATGGGGAGGAGAATCTTTTCCGCTGCCGGCGCGTCGAACAGCTGCGCGCGCCCTGCAAAACGCAGGCGAATTGCCGGCGTCTCCGGCGCATCGTGGGCCGGCAGCGCCGGGGGCAGATATCCCGTGCTTTCGTGGACGGGCCGCCCGCTTCTGGCCCGGCCCAGCGCAGCGAGCGCATCCCTGCGCAGCTTCTTCTGCGCGGAGACGGGCAGCGCCAGTCCTTCGCCCAGCGTCGTCTTGCAGCGTACAACGCGATAGGGCGTGCCGCCGGTCTGCGTAAGATTCTTTTCAACGCTCTCCGCCGTGAGCGGCAGCGTGCGCGCAGCCTCCGGCACGGGGCCGTATACGGTCGCTTCCCGAACGCCGTCGCTTACCCGCAGTCGGACCGGTTCCCCCGCTGCCGCAGCAAAGTCCATTGCAACGTCGATATTCTGCGGCTCCCTTTCATAGAGCGCGGCAAGCGCGGGCAGCACGGAAGCCGCCGCCGTTACGTCCTCCCTTGTGCGTACCCCGAACATCTCCAACGTCCGCCGCCCGGTAAGATACCCGTCCGTAAAGCCGCTGCGGGAAAATACGGCCCGGAGCGCCTCCAGGTCGGGGATTCTCCCCGTTCTTGCCGCGCGGCAGGCGGTAACCGCGGCGGCGACATACTCCGGCCGTTTCATGCGGCCCTCAATTTTCAGCGTGCCAATGCCCGCCTCCGCCAGCTCGGGAATGTGGCGGATGTGGCTCATATCCTTCAGCGACAGCGCCCGCTGGCGTCCGTTCAGCCGGAAGTTCAGGCGGCAGGGCTGGGCGCAGAGTCCACGGTTGCCGCTGCGCGTGCCGATCATGGCGGAAAGATAGCACATGCCGGAGACGCACATGCAGAGCGCGCCGTGGACAAAGGCCTCCAGCTCCAGCCCCACAGCGGCGCGAATGGCCCGGATCTCCTCCATCGACAGCTCCCGCGCAAGCACGACCTGAGAAAAGCCCAACGCCTGGGCGAGCACAGCGCCTTCCCCGTTGTGGATGCTCATCTGGGTGGAAGCAGACAGCGGCAGCGAGGGGTAACGCCTGCGCACAAGCGCAGCAACGGCGAGATCCTGCACAATGACCGCATCCGCCCCCGCCGCAGCGATTTCATCCAGCGTTTGCACAAGCTCCGGCAGCTCCCCATCCATGACCAGCGTGTTCAGCGTCACATAGACCTGCACATCCCGCTCGTGGCAGTAGGCCACGCTTTCCGGGAGCGAATCGGCTTCAAAATTCTCCGCATTCTGCCGCGCGTTAAAGCCCTTTGCGCCAAGATAGACCGCGTCCGCGCCGCAGCGCACCGCAGCGATGAGCTGTTCCCGCCCGCCCACGGGCGCCAGAATTTTTATCCCCCGCGTCCCTTCCTTTTTTTCCCCGTTCATGCCGTTTTACAAACCTTTCCCACGTCCGCGCCGCCCGGAATACAGCTAGGACCAGCTCTTTTCAATGGCGACGTTCTTCCTCCCCTTCCTGCTCCTTCCCTGCACGCCCAGATAGCGGAAGCGCCCGTAGCCGCGCACGGAGAGCAGGTCTCCCTCCGCCGCGAGGCAGCTTCCCTCCGCCGCCGCGCCGTTTTGGAACACGCGGCCCTCGGCGAAGAGCTGCTGCGCCTTCTCCCGGGGGAGGCGGCAGGCCCGCGCCACAAGCGCGTCCAGCCGCTCGCTCTGCACCTGGACGATTTGCCGCGTCATCTCCTGGGCCGCAGCCCGCTCCGGCGCTTCGCAGCGCGCGGCATCCACGCGGGTGTGCCGCACAGTGCCAAGCTCGCTTTCGATCAGGGCTGCTGCGGGCTCTGTGCAGAACACAAAAGCTCCGCCCTCCGCAAGCACGATGTCCCCCAGCGCCTCCCGGGAAAGCCCAAGGTGCAGGAGCGCGCCGAGAAAATCCCGGTGCGTCAGTTCTTCCGAAAAGCGCGGGCCCCGGGGCCTGATCTGCACGCAGGCGATGGGAAACGGCGCATCGTAGCCAAACAGCTCCGGCGAGCCGAAGCGCGCCATTTTTCGCTCGCAGTCCTCCGCGCCGCCAAACAGCGCCGGCGGCGCGGGCAAACGCCCCAGCGCAGACAGCAGGGCCTGCTCCGGCTCGGATAAAAAAGGCGAGAAGGTATAAACGCCCCGCGCGTCCGCCCGCTCCGCAAGTTCGCGCAGCCGTTTTTTCAGGCGTTCTTCCCCCTCCGTCAAGGTTTTTCCTCCTGCTGTACCCCGCGCATGGTCAAGGAAATGCGCCCGCGCTTTGTATCCACCTCCAGCACCTTGACGCGCACGATGTCGCCTACGCGCAGCACTTCCGAGGGATGGCGGATAAAGCGGTCCGTAATGCGCGAGATGTGTACCAGCCCATCCTGATGCACGCCGATGTCCACAAACACCCCGAAATCCACAACGTTGCGCACCGTTCCGCTAAGCTCCATGTCCGGTCTGAGGTCGGAAAGCTCCCTGAGCTCCGCCCTGAGCTCCAGCGTCCGCAGCGCATCGCGGGGGTCGCGGCCCGGTTTTTTAAGCTCCTCCACAATATCGGCAAGCGTGGGCAGGCCAATGCCCAGCTCCGCCGCAAGGCGCGCCTTTCCAAATTCCCTCACCCTTGCTTCAAGCTCCGGCAGTCCCTCGCCGGTCGGCTTTGCCGCAAGGCCGCAGCGGACCAGCAGCTTTCGCGCCGCGTCGTAGGATTCCGGGTGTACGCCGGTGTTGTCCAGCGGCTCTGCGCCCTCCGTCACGCGGAGAAAGCCCGCCGCCTGCTCAAAGGCCTTTTGCCCCAGCTTTGGCACCTTGAGCAGGGCCTTTCTCGAGGGAAATCTGCCGTTCTCCTCGCGATAGGCGACGATATTCGCCGCAAGCGCGGGGCCGATTCCCGCTACATAGGAGAGCAGGGAGGCGCTCGCCGTGTTCACGTCCACGCCCACGGCGTTCACGCAGTCCTCCACCACGCCGGACAGGGCCTCGCCCAGCCGCTTTTGCGGCATGTCGTGCTGATACTGGCCCACGCCGATGGCCTTGGGATCGATCTTTACCAGCTCCGCCAGCGGATCCTGCAGGCGCCTTGCAATGGAAACCGCGCTGCGCAGCGACACATCATACTGGGGAAACTCCTCCGCGCCCAGCTTTGAGGCGGAATAGACCGACGCCCCCGCCTCGGACACGACCATGTACTGTACGCCCATGTCCAGTTCCTTGAGCATCTCCGAAACAAAGATCTCGGACTCCTTGCTGGCCGTGCCATTGCCGATGGCGATGGCGCTTACGCCGTGCTTTCTGATGAGCGCGGCCAGCGTTTTTTTCGCCTCCTCCGTCCTGCGCTCAGGCGGCGTCGGGTAGACCACGTCCACGTCCAGCACCTTGCCCGTTTCATCCACCACGGCGACCTTGCAGCCCGTGCGGTAAGCGGGATCGAAGCCCATGACCACACGGTTGCGCAGCGGCGGCTGCATGAGCAGGGGCCGCAGGTTCAGCTTGAATACTGCGATGGCCTGCTCCGCGGCGGCTTCAAAGAGCTTGTTTTTCAGTTCATTCTCCAGCGAGGGGTAGAGCAGCCTGCGCAGCGCGTCCCGCCCGGCTTCCAGCACAAAGTCGCCCGCCGGCGTTCCCGGCGCGGTTACGGTCTTTTGCCGCACGGCGGTCAGCGCCGCATCCATATCGGTTTCGATGGCGGCGCGGAGTATGCCCTCCTTCTCGCCGCGGTGGATGGCAAGTACCCGGTGCGGCGGCAGCTTCGAGACCTTTTCGGAAAAATCGTAGTAGGTGGAGTAGGTCCCCTCCTCCGTGTGGTCGGAGGTGGAGCGCAGCGCGCCCGTCCGTTCCATGAGCAGGCGCACGGAACCGCGCACCCGGGCATTGTCGGAAATCCGCTCCGCCAGAATATCTCTCGCGCCGCAGAGCGCATCCTCCGCCGTATCCACGCCCCGCTCCGCATCCACATAGGCCGCAGCCAGGGCGGCGGGAACGGCCGTCGCCTGCTGATGACAGATGGCGTCCGCAAGCGGTCCCAGGCCCCTGGCCTTTGCCATGGAGGCGCGGGTATTGCGTTTTTTCCTGTAGGGCAGGTACAGATCCTCCAGCGCGGCAAGGTTGGCGGCGTTTTGGATGGCGCCCCTGAGCGCCTCCGTCAACGCCCCCTGAGATGCAACCGAGGAGAGAATCTCCTCCCGCCGTTTTTCAAGGTTTCGCAGCGATGTGAGCCGGTCGGAAATGTCCCGAAGCTGCCCGTCGTCAAGGCCGCCCGTAAGCTCCTTGCGGTAGCGGGCGATGAAGGGCACGGTATTGCCCCCGTCCATCAGCCGCACCGCCGCGCCGACCTGCCCCACCGGGATCGACAGCTCCGTCGCAATGCGTTCGTTCAGGTTTGTCATGGTGTTCTCCGCAGTCTATTCGATGGGTTTGAAGCCCTGGCCGTGGACCTCCGTAGCATTTGTGATAAAGAGGAAGGCTTCCTTGTCGATGGATTTGATGATGCCCAGCGTCGCGGCCACCTCCCTGCGGCGGGTGATCACCATGAGCATCTGCTTTTCCCGCCCGGTATAGCCGCCGCGCGCGGGGAGGAGGGTCACGCCGCGGTCAATCTCCGCCGCAAGCCGCCGGTTGATCTCCTCGCCCCGCTCCGTGACCACATAGATCACCTTCGCGTAGTCCACGCCCTGCATGATGCCGTCGATGACCTTCGTGGTCACAAAAATGGTTACAAAGGAGTAGAGGGCCACCTCGATGTTTCGGAACACGATAACCGCAAACACCACGACCGCAGCGTCCACAAACAGCAGCAGCGTTGAAACCGACAGGTGCGGAAAGGCGCGGTGCAGCAGCAGGCTCAGCAGGTCCGTCCCTCCCGTGGATGCGCCCCGGGCAAACAGCAGCCCCATGCCCGCGCCCGAAAGCGCGCCGCTGAAGCAGGCCGCCAGCAGGACGTTGTTGGTGTACTGCGGCAGCACCGCGTCAAACAGGTCGATCAGCACGGACAGCAGCACCGTCACCGCCACGGTGGCCATTAGCGGGCGAAAGCCCAGCATGCGCCAGGTCAGAATCACCAGCGGCACGTTCAGAAGAAAGCTCCAGAGGCCTACGCTCACCTTGCCCCCGCAGAGATAGGCCAGCGCGGTGGAGAGGCCGGAGACGCCGCCCGGCGCAATATCGTTCGGCACGGCAAAGACCGAGATCCCCGCCGCTACCAGCGCGCTGCCCGCAACGATTGCGCCCAGGTCAACAAGGCAGCGTTTTACACGTTCCTTCTTCACGGGTTCAGTCCTTTCAGCGATTCGGGCAGGAAGATTCCGTCCCTTCTGACGAGCCTGCCGTCAAACCAGATCTCGCCGCCGCCGCAGGCCGCGGTCTGAATGCAGACGATATCCAGATGGAGCTGCGACTGGTTGCCGTTTGGCGCGGCCTTATAGCAGCAGCCCGGCGTCAGATGGAAGGAGCCGCCGATCTTTTCATCGTAAAGGGTATTGCCGATGGCGCGGGTCACAGCGTTGTTCACGCCCAGCGCAAACTCGCCGAAGTAGCGGGCGCCCTCGTCCGCGTCCAGCAGGGCGTTGAAGCCGGCTGTGTCGCCATCGCAGACCGCCTCCACGATCCTGCCGTTTTTGACCGTAAGGCGGGGGTTTGTGAATTTTTTGCCGTAACGCATGGCGGGCGTGTTGTACTGGATGACGCCGTTGACGCTCTCCCGCACCGGCGCGGTATAGACCTCGCCGTCGGGAATGTTGCGCTGGCCGTGGCAGGCGCGCACAGGGATATCCCGAATCGAAAAGGAGATGTCCGTGCCGGGGCCCCGGATCTCCACCCGGTCGGTCTTGAGCAGCAGCTCTACGAGCGGCTCCATGGACTTTGCCATGGCCTCGTAGTCCACCAGCGCGGCGGCAAGAAAGAATTCATAGAAATCGTCGTAGCACATGCCCGCCTTCTGCGCGTCCGCAGGGGTGGGCCAGTGCAGATAGACCCAGCGCCGCTCATCGATCATTACGTCCCGCAGGCGTCTGCGCTCGCCCCGGTAGAGGGCCATGGCGCGGCTGTCCACCGCGGAAAGCTCCGCGTCGTTTTCGTCCACGCCGATGTCCACATGCGCCGCCACGCTCTCCCATTTTTTCAGCTCCCAGTCCGCCTGCCTGCGGATGTTTTCCAGCACGTCCTCCGGGTGCTCCGGGTCAATGCAGGCAAGGGCCAGCCGGGCCAGCTCATCGTCCTCCAGCCGCACCACCGGGTACAGGCCCAGCTCCTTCGCCGCCCGCAGGAGCGCCTTGTTGAGCGGGTTTGCCGCCACGCCGCTGTTGATCTCAAAGATTTCTCCGCGCCGCAGGTCCAGCGACTGCGTCAGCAGCATCCGCGCAAGCCGTTCCAGCCGTTCGTCTCTCATGGAACACACCTCCCCTTGTTATCCTCAGTGTACAGGAGCCGGCGTTTTTTTTCAAGGTAAACCTGCCGGTGCTTCCTTCCTCCGGCCCCGGGTTCTCCGGCTGCGCCGGTTTTTATGCGGCGGAGGGTCCGTCCCTTCTCCCCGGGGCGGGGGATCCTGTAAATCATCCCCTCTTTGGGCGGACGGGATTCACAGTTTGTTTCATTGTGCCGCCTGCTGCCGCATGGTAAGATAGATGCGTGGAAAAATCGCCATGTTTCGGCAGTATGGCGCGTCAGGAGTGAGTTTTCATGGGTCTGTTCGGCTCGACCGACGTAGGCATCGATCTTGGCACCTCCAGCATCCTTGTCTATGCCAGGGGCCGGGGCATCGTTCTCAACGAGCCCTCCGTGGTGGCAGTGGAGCGCGGGGGCGGCAGGCTGGTCGCCGTCGGCGCGGAAGCGCGGCGGATTCTCGGCCGCGCGCCAGCGGACATCGCGGTCATCCGCCCCCTGCGGGACGGGGTCATCAGCAATTTCGACGTAACCGCACGCATGATGCGCCACTTTTTCAAAAAGGTGGTGGGCAACAGCCCCTTTTACAAGCCCCGCGTGGTGGCCTGCGTCCCCTCGGGCGTAACCGAGGCGGAGAAGCGCTGCGTGGTGGAGGCCGCCCGCGAGGCGGGCGCAAAGCACTGCTATCTCATTCAGGAGCCGGTGGCCGCCGCCATCGGCGCGGGACTGGACATCAACGCGCCCTCGGGCAGCATGATCGTGGACATCGGCGGCGGTACCACGGACGTTGCGGTGCTTTCCTACGGCAGCGTGGTTGTCTCCGACTCCATCAAGTGCGCGGGCGACCGCTTTGACGCGGCGGTGCAGCGTTACATGCGCAAAAAGCATGGCCTGGTCATCGGCGACAGCACGGCCGAGCAGATCAAGATCGAATACTGCCGCGCGCATATCGAGAAGGAGCAGGAAGTTGTGGAGATTGCGGGCCGCAGCCTCCTTTCCGGCCTGCCGGAAGCCATCCCGGTGGCAACCAACGAGCTGGTGGACGCGCTGGCCGCGCCCCTTTCGGAAATTCTCGAATGTGTGCGCGGCCTCTCGGAAAAGACGCCGCCGGAGCTCTCGGCGGACATCCGGCAAAACGGCATCTTTCTCACCGGCGGCGGCGCCCTGCTGCGCGGCCTCGATCTCTACCTTTCCGAGCGCACGGGCCTGCCCTGCCGCCTGGCGGAGGACCCCGTGGCCTGCGTCGCCATCGGCACGGGCCGCGTGCTCGAGGAGCCGTCCGTCTATGGCCGCGCAGTGTACGATTACCGCCGCGGCGTTTACGACGAGGCCTGAACCGGCGTAATTTTTACAAGTTCCGGCGAGATTTTAAGGTTTGTTCATGGCTTCGCCACAGTTGGCTGTTATAATACTGGCATCGGACAGGCGCCGGCGCGCTGGCTGAGCGGGCCGTGCGACTTTTGCAATTTGCGGAGGAATTGCCTTTGAAAATACGCATTAAGAAATCCACAGCGCGAAAATTTCAGCGCGCGGGCCGGCAGGCGAAGAAAGTCCTGCGCAGCGCGGCGAGAACCGCAGGCCGCGGCGCATATTACGGCGTGCGCAGCGTGAGCCGTTCGCTCATGCGCCTGCCGGTCAAAACGCTCTGGATCGGACTTGGATCGCTGTCCACGGTGCTGGTGCTTGTCATCATACTGGCGCTGGCCCTGCCCGGGCGCAAGCCGGTGGTTGCCAGCGCGGAGACCGCGTCCGCCGAGTACCCCGTCGCGGCCAACGTGTTCGAAACCCCGCTTGACGAACCCGCCGCGAATGAAGCCGGCGTTCCCCCCGTCTCCGACGGCCAGCAATCCGCTCCGGTCAGCTCTGGCGGCGAGGAGCAGCCCGGCGGCGCGGAGGCGGAAAACGCAGCAGCCCCGCAGGACAGTCCCGGCAATCCCGGCGGCGCGGAAGATGGCACGCTTGCGCTGACCGGCTTTACAGCGCTCTCCGACGGCGACGAAAACGATTATGTGCCCGAAATCCAGGCCCGCCTGATGGAGCTGGGCTATATGGATTCCGACGAGCCCACCCGGCGCTACGGCAACATCACCAGGCACGCCATTGAAACCTTCCAGGCGCACAACACGCTGGATTCGGACGGCGTTTGCGGCCTCACCACCTATACGCTGCTCATGTCCGATTCAGCAAAAGAATACGTCATGCAGCTGGGCGATTCGGGCGAAGCTGTAGAATCCGTGCAGCAGCGCCTTTACGAGCTCGGTTATATTACGAGCAAATCAAACGTCACCGGCACCTTCGGCGAAAAGACCCAGGCCGCTGTTATGGAGTTTCAGAAGAAGAACAAGCTCAGCGACGACGGCAAGGTGGGCGACAAAACGCTGGAAACCCTTTTCTCCGAGGACCCGGTTTCCAAGTGCTTCTCCGTGGGCGATAAGGACGAGGTCATCGCCACCGTCCAGAAACGCCTGAAGAAGCTGGGCTACTTCACCGGCAGCGCCTCCGGCGAATATACCCGGGCGACGGCCACCGCCATTAAGAAGTTCCAGTCCGTCAACGGCCTTGTGGTGGACGGTACGCTGGGACCCACCACGAAGGATGCCATCCTTTCCAGCGGCGCGCAGGCCAACGTGATCCAGCTGGGCGACAAGGGCAGCGACGTTGAGAAGATTCAGAAACGCCTCGCGGAGCTCAACTATATCCGCTCCGCAAACGCCACCGGCTACTTCGGCGAGATTACCCAGGAGGCCGTGATCGCTTTCCAGAAGCGCAACAGTCTCCATGCCGACGGCAAGGTGGGCACCGGTACCTATGACTCGCTCTTCTCCAGCGGCGCGAAGAAGGCCAGTTCTTCCTCAAGCTCGTCCGGCAGTTCCTCCGGCTCCGGCTCGTCGTCGGGTTCCTCCGGTTCCTCCTCGTCGGGCAGCTCCTCCGGCTCCTCCTCTTCGGGCGGCTCCTCCGGCTCCTCCTCGTCGTCCAGCGGCAAGGGCGTGGAAAAGCTCATCGAAATCGCGGAGAGCAAGCTGGGCTGCAAGTACGTCAGCGGCGCGAAGGGAGCCAGCACCTTTGACTGCTCCGGCTTTGTCTACTACTGTCTGCGCAACGCGGGCGTGAGCGTCAAGTACATGACCTCCATCGCCTGGCGCTCCACCGGCCAGTTCAAGAAGATCACGAGCCTGCGGGATTGCGTGCGCGGCGATATCCTCGTGTTCTCCGGCTCCTCCATGGCCAAGGGCCACGTGGGCATCTATCTGGGCAGCGGCAAGATGATCGACGCCAGCTCCTCCGCAGGCTGCGTCCGCGTCACGAGCACCGTGCTCTCCGGCAGCTACTGGCCCAGCCACTTCCTCATGGCGTACCGCGTCTTCTGATTTCGGGCGCTCTCCGGTATGATCGCGCGGAGAACCTGCAAAAAACGGTTCTCCGCGCTTTCTCGTTGCCGCTCCCCGGTCTTTTTTGTTGACATACCCCTCGTCCCTTGGCGTATACTATAGGTACCCTCGGCATACAGGGGGCAGTGCGGCTGCGGAGAAAGCGGACGCAGGGCTGTTACCTGTTACCTTTCGCCGGTGCCGAAGTATCCCCGCGTTTGGAAGCGGAGCAGGCGCGCCGCCTTTTCCCGGAGGTCCGTACCCCCCCCCGCCGGACGCCGCGAGGGCGCCGCAGTCCCAAGAATTTCTGTTCGGAGGAACCCGATGAAAAAATGCCTTTCTCTTCTGCTTGCGCTGCTGTTTGTTTCCGCGGCGCTGGCGCTCCCCCGCAGCGCGCAGGCAAAGGACGAGCTCAAGAACACCGATCCCGACAAATACTACATCGTGCTCGACCTCAACAATCAGATCATTACGGTCTATGAAAAGGATGCGGCCGGCGAGTACACCCGCGTTGTACGCCGCTTCATCTGCTCCACCGGCCGCGACAAGCCCAGCGAGGGCTCGGCCATAGACGACAGCACGCCCACGCCCACCGGCATCTGGAAAATCGGCGGGCGGGAGCGCTTTGGCAAGTTCGCAAACTTTTCCGAGTACGCCCGCTACTGGACCCAGCTTGTGGAGGACATCTATTTCCACTCCATCATGTTCAGCAAGCGGGATTTGACCGCCATCAAGAGCGGCCCCTACGGCTCTCTGGGCGGCAGCGTTTCCCACGGCTGCGTCCGCCTGCTGGTGGAGGACGCCAAATGGCTCTACTACTATGCCTGCCCCGGTACCACCGTGGAGGTGACAAAGTCCCTGCCGACGGACCGGTCGCTGAAGGCCGCGCTGCGCAACCAGCGCAATGAAACAAAGTTTAAGGATTATAAGGCGCTGCAGGAAAACTTCTACGACAACGAAGAGCTCCCCAACGATAAGGCCTATGTTACCCACGAGAGCGCGGTTCTGCGCAAGGAAAGCAAAACCTCCGCCAAGGCCATCCACAGCCTGACGCTGGGCGAGGAGCTGGAAATCCTGCTCTACAACGACGCCTGGGTCAAGGTGCGCGACGGGGATGGCAAGGAGGGGTATGTCTACCGCGGCTTCATCAGCCTGACGCAGGGGCAGACCGACACCCGCGCGGACGCAAACGTCATCAAATCCACCACCTGGATGTACAGCGGGAAGAACGCCGCGGTGGAAAACCGTATCTGCAAGGTGCCCACCGACACCCCTGTGCGGGTGAGCGAAATCGACGAATCTGCGGGCTTTGCAAAGATTACCTATTATACGGAAACCGGCTATATTCAGACGAAGTATCTCAAGACCGCCTACGGCATCGACCTTGGCGACGGGAACGCGCCGGTTATCACGCCCTCGCCGAAGCCCACAAAAACGCCGGACGAAACCGCTACGCCGGAGCCCTCGGCAAGCGCAACGCCGGCCCCCGCCGCGGGCTGAGAGTCCCCGTTCCGCCGCTTGCCGGAGAAAAACCCCGGAAACAATTGCAGCCCCGGAGCAATCCTGCTCCGGGGCCGTTGCGTTGACAGCGGCGGCTATTCGTGGAATTGATAGACGTTGGGCACGCTCTCCCTGCCAAACGTTTGAATTGCCATACGATACATGGCTTTTGCGTGAATCCTGTCGTGCCAGAGAAAGCGCCGCAGAACCTTTCTCAGCGTCCATTCCTCGCCATAACTGCCGGAATATACCCGGTTGGCCAAAAAATCCTCGTGCTGTTCCAGGCTTTCAAAGCCACGGCTTCTGGATGCAAAAATCGTGCCGTCGCAATCGGCAGCAACGCCGATCTCTCCGAAATAATAGCTGTTGACGTTTTTTGTATGGGTATACATTTCCTCTGCGGTGCGGGGGCGCTTCCCATAAAAGGTTTCCCTTTCGGCAAGACAGCTTTCCCCCTTGTCCGGAATTGCTTCATACAGCGCCAGAAAATCCCTTGCCGAGCGTAGGGCCAGTTTCTTCAGGCCGTAATACTCGGCCGCGTCCAGCGGCGCCTTTTCCGTCTCGAACAGCACGTCCGAATCCGCATCGCAAACCGCCAGTCCGGAGGACTTTTCCTGAACAATCACAATTTCGCAGGAGGTCTGGACGGACTCGCCCCTCCAGCGCAGATAGGACCGGACCTCCCCTTCCATTTTGCGCAGGGCAATTACTCTGCTTTCCCCTCTTGTAAACGCGCCGATCAGATTCTCGGCATAGAGGAGGCTGTCCTCCCCGTTGTGCTCCCAAACGCAGGCAATCCTCATGTCTCTCCACCCCTGTCCGCTCTGGGGCGGCCTCCTCAGGCTTTCGCCCCCCGGGCGGGCCGGTCTCTCCCAACAGAAAAGCGGGCTGGCCGCAGTCCTTGCAATCCGTCGCCCGCATTTCGGCCAATCACAACGAATCTTTCTCCAGAAGCTCCGGCCTCGTCTGCCTGCGCATCAGAGCGCTCTGCTCCCCGGCGTTCCTGCTTTCGGAGTCCTTTCTTCGGAAGCGGGCAGGCCCGCAGGGACAAACCCCACATCCCCGGCGGAATATGGTGCTCGCCTCCGGACCGGCGGATGTCTCCCGTTCAGTCCGCCCCTTCGCCGCCGTCCAGCAGCAGGTCTTCCGGCGTTTTCCCGGCCAAAATCTCGCCAAGAGCGGCAACGCAGGCCTGCGCCGCGGCTTCGTCGTCCACGGACGCCCCGGAGGGCAGAATCCCCGGATGCTCCGCAGCAAGCCCGGCAAGCGCAGCGTCGCTGCCAACGGTGAAAATCTCAAAATCGTCCCGCTCCTGCGCGATCATTGCGGCGGCAAGCTCCGCCGCCTGCGCCGGGCTTTCCACAAAGGCCGCGTCCACCATGCCGGGATAGAACTCCTCCAGCCGTTCCGCAATCCAGGCGGCAAGCGTCCCCTTGCCCGGAGCAAAAACGCCCTTGTTCAGTATGCGGCCCCCGTCCACCGCCGCGGTCCAGGCGGCATACGCCGCGCCGTCCGTGCGTTCAAATACGCCGAACATGCGCACGGGCGTATCATGAGGCGGGTAGGCAATGGCAGCCTCCAGCGCCGCCTCCGCAGTCGCGGGCGCAGCGACCTTCCAGCCGATTTCCGTCACCGCGTCCGGCAGCTCCGCGCCCGTGCGATTGTAGGCCAGCACGGGAATGCCCCGCTCCAGCAGCGCGGCAATCTGCGCCGTATCCTCCGGCGGCGCGGCAAGGTACAGCACTGCAAGATCCACCTCCGCCATTCCCGAAAGCTCCTGCAGCGAGGTTTCCATCAGGTCTATGCCGGCGACGCTGTCAAGGGCCGCCCGGAAGGCCTCGTCCGCGCCGTCCATCACGCAGGCCACCAGCGGCGGCAGCGGCGGCTCCGTGGGTTCGGGCGCGGCGGAGGGCGCTGCGGTTGCAGCCGTATTCTCCGGCGGAATGTAAATATCCTGCCGCGCAATCATATAGGCCGCGCAGAGCGCTACGATCAGTGTAACAACAAAAATGACCAGTGCAATCCATTTTTTCGTGCTCATAAAAGTATTATACCACAGCTCCTCCATGGAGTGTTATACGAGATTTGTCCTTTCCGGGCAGGAGAAGCGGCGCGCCCCCTCTTCTCCGGCGCGATAAGCAAGGCCCGCTGCCTCCGGGCCGCCGGTTCCGAAGCCGCAGGTGGCTTTGGCGGCATACGTTCCCCCGCGTCTGCCGGAGCCGCTCTCTCCCCGCAGGCAGCCTCTGCCGCTTCCGGCGAACGCCTCCCGCAGAGTCAGCTTTCCTGCACGCGCCGTCTGCAAAACTGCCTTTTCCCAGGCCGCGATTCCTGAGGTTTTTCCGTGCCGGCCGCATATGCGCCGGAAGGGATCGCCTGTTTCCGGCCGGCTTTCCCCGCCTTTCGACGCCAGGAAGCGTTTGGAAGCTCTTTTCCCTCCTGCATACCGAAAAAAGTTGATTGACAGCCAAACGCCCGCCGTTGCCGGCGGACGTTGTGATGCTGTTATGCGCTCTGGCGCGGTTTTTTCGCCGCCTTGGGCTTTTCGCTCTTGGCGGGCTTCTCCTTTTTGGGCCGGGGCTCCGCGCCTTCGCTGAGTTCGGGCGGCGAAACCTTCTCGATGGCGTCCTTTGTGATGCGGCATGCCGTAATGTTCTCCTTCGAGGGGATATCGAACATCACGTCCAGCATCACGTCCTCCAGTATGGCCCGCAGGCCGCGGGCGCCGGTCTTGCGCTCGATGGCCTTTTTGGCTACGGCGCGCAGGGCCTCCTCATCGAAGGTAAGCTCCACGCCGTCCATTTCGAACAGGCGCCTGTACTGGCGGGTCAGGGCGTTCTTCGGCTCGGTGAGAATGCGCACGAGCGCGTCCTCGTCCAGATTTTCCAGCGTGACGATCACCGGCATGCGGCCCACAAACTCCGGGATCAGGCCATACTTGAGCAGGTCCTCGGGGAGAATGTTCTTGAGCGTCTGGCCGATGTCCTTTTCCACGTTGGACTGAACGTCCGCGCCAAAGCCCATGAGCTTTTGGCCGATGCGCTTTTCGATGATCTTGTCGATCCCGGAAAAAGCGCCGCCGCAGATGAACAGGATGTTGGTCGTGTCAATCTGGATGAACTCCTGGTGCGGGTGCTTTCTGCCGCCCTGCGGAGGCACGGAGGCCACGGTACCCTCCAGAATCTTGAGCAGCGCCTGCTGTACGCCCTCGCCGGACACGTCGCGGGTGATGGAGACGTTCTCGCTCTTTCTGGCGATCTTATCCACCTCGTCGATATAGATGATGCCCTTTTCCGCCTTCTGCACGTCGTAGTCCGCGGCCTGAATGAGCTTGAGCAGAATGTTCTCCACGTCCTCGCCCACATAGCCCGCTTCGGTGAGGCTTGTGGCGTCCGCCACGGCAAAGGGTACGTTCAGTATTTTTGCCAGCGTCTGCGCCAGCATCGTCTTGCCGCAGCCCGTTGGCCCCAGCATGATGATGTTGCTCTTTTGCAGTTCAACGTCGTCCTTCTGGTCGCCCGCATTGATCCGCGCTTTGCGGCCTGCTGCCCGATGACGTATTCGTTCAGTGTATCGAGAATCTCCTGGGGCTTTGGCACGTCCTGAAGATCGACGGCTTCGGCCTCGTTGTCCTCCTCGATGATCTCATGGCAGAGCTCGACGCACTCGTTGCAGATGTAAACGCCGGGGCCCGCGATGATGCGCTGTACCTCCTCCTGAGTCTTGCCGCAGAAGGTGCAGCGGATGTTCAGCTTGTCGTCATTCTTCGTTGCCATTTTGTTCTCTTTTCTTTCTGTTGGTCTGCCGGATTGCGCCGCAGGCTGCTCAGCGCCGCGCCGGGATGATCTCATCCACGAGGCCGTAGGCCTTCGCCTGCTCGGCCGTCATGAAATTGTCGCGCTCGGTGTCGGCTGCAACCTTGTCAAGCGGCTGTCCCGTGCGCTCGGCGAGAATCTCGTTCAGGCGCTTTTTGATGCGCAGGATCTGCTCCACCTGAATGTTCATGTCGGTCGCCTGACCGCGCGCGCCGCCGCTGGGCTGATGGATCATGATCTCCGCGTTGGGCAGCGCCCTGCGCTTGCCCTTTGCGCCCGCAGCCAGCAGGAACGCGCCCATGGAAGCGGCCAGCCCCACGCAGATGGTCGATACCTCGCATTTAATGTACTGCATGGTATCGTAAATGGCAAGACCCGCGCTGACAGAGCCGCCGGGACTGTTGATGTAGAGGAAGATATCCCTGTCGGGATCGTCCGCCTCCAGAAACAGCATCTGCGCCACAATGATGTTGGCCGTATCGTCGTCCACCTCGCCGCCCAGAAAGATGATGCGATCCTTGAGCAGGCGGGAATAGATATCATAGGAGCGTTCGCCAAGGTTGGTCTGCTCCACGACCATGGGGACCAGATTCATGCAGGTTCTCCTTTATTCCTCGGTTTTTTCGGGTTCCGGCTTTTTCTTCTCCGGCACCAGCTGCACGGAGGAGACGATCAGCTCCACGGTCTTTTCCGCAACCTTGCGGTCGGTGAGATACTCGCGGTCGTCGTCGCTGATCTGCTTTTTGAAGTCCTCTGCCGGCATGCCGCTGTTTTCGGCGTATTCGGCGATCACGGCCTCCAGCTCCTCGTCCGAGCAGGAAACATTCTCCGCCTTGCCCACAGCCTCGATCACAAGCTGCATCTTCACGCGGCCCTTCGCTTCCTCGCGGTAGCTTTCCTTGAGCGCGTTGAGATCCGTGCCCACATATTTGCAGTAATCCTCCAGCGTAATGCCGCTCATCTGCAGGCGGTAGCCCATGTCCCGCAGCATGTAGTTGGCCTGCCGCTCGATCATGCACTCGGGAATCTCAACCTCCGCCCCGTCGCACACGGCCTTGATGGCCAGATTCTCGATGGCGGTCTTTTCGTTCTTTGCCGCCTGCTCCTCCATGGCTCTGCGCTTGTCGGCGATGAGCTCGGCCAGCGTATCAAACTCGGAGACATCCTTTGCAAACTCGTCGTCCAGCGCGGGCAGCTCCTTGACCTGTACGCCGTGGAGCTTCACGGCAAAGACCGCGTCCTTGCCGGCCAGGTTTTCCGCATGGTACTCGGCCGGGAAGGTCACCTGAATGTCGCGCTCCTCGCCCACGGTCATGCCCACGAGCTGCTCTTCAAAGCCGGGGATGAAGGTGTTGGAGCCGATGACGAGGGTCTGCTCGGTGGCTGTGCCGCCGTCAAACCGGACGCCGTCCACGCTGCCGCTGTAATCGATGATGACGCGGTCGCCGTTCTCCACAGGGCGCTCGACATCCACAAAGCGCGCGTTCTTTTCGCGCTCCTGCTCGATGACGGCGTCAACGTCCGCATCCTCCACAGTATACGTTGGCTTTTCAACTTCTATACCCTTGTAGGCGCCGAGCTTCACCTCGGGCTTGAGCTGCACCTCGGCGGTAAAGACCAGGCCCTCTTCCCGGCTGATCTTTTCGATATCGATGGAGGGCTTGTCCACGGCGATGAAGCCGTTCTCCTCCAGCGCCTCGTCGTAGGCCTCGCCCCAGCAGAGCTCGAAGGCGTCCTCGTAAAACACACCCTCGCCGTACATGCTCTCGATGACCTTGCGGGGCGCCTTGCCCTTGCGGAAGCCTGCGATGTTGTAATGCCTGCCGTTTTTGACGTAGGCCTGCTGCAACGCTGCGCCAAAGGTATCCGCGTCCACCTCGATGGTCAGTTTGACCCTGTCATGCTCCAGTTTCTCGATGCTTGCCATGTTTCCTCCAAATACTCATCTATAGTCGGTTTGCATAATAACCCAGTATCGAGTTATCATACCACAGCTTTCCGCGCTTGACAACACCTTTCCTTATCGATATAATGATTTTTAACGTGGATTGACGTGGAAACAGTACCGTCCACTCGCCGTTTTCCGATCAGAGAGCCGCGCGTTTTGCTGAGAGCGCGGCAGGAAAGCCGGACGCGAAGACCGCCCACCGACCGCGCCGGGCCCTGCCCGTTATTGCAGGAAATGAGTTAGAAATCAGGGTGGAACCGCGATGCCCCTCGCCCCTCGAAGTGTGTTCGAGGGGCGTGTTTTTTTGCCCGACCCCGCGCCGGGTTAACGTTTCAGAGCTTTAATTAAGGAGGAAATGCAGCATGTTCATTACATTCCCGGACGGCAGCCGCCGCGCGTTTGACGACGGCGTAACGCCGCTGGCCGTGGCCGAGTCCATCAGCCCCCGCCTTGCCAAGGCCACACTGTCCTGCGCCATCGACGGGGTACACAGCGACGCCTTCCGCCCCATGACGGGCGACCACGCGCTGAAGTTCTACACCTTTGCCGACGAGGACGGCCGCTGGGCCTACCGGCACACCGCCTCCCACCTGCTGGCGCAGGCGGTCAAGCGCCTGTATCCTGAGGTCAAGCTGGCCATCGGCCCTGCCATTGAAAACGGCTTTTACTACGATTTTGACGCGCCGGAGTCCTTTACCCAGGACGATCTGAAAAAGATCGAAAAGGAGATGGAAAAGATCGCGCAGGAGAATCTCTCTCTCGAGCGCTTTGAGCTGCCCCGGGAGGAGGCCATCCGCTTCATGGAGGAAAAGGGAGAGCCCTACAAGGTCGAGCTCATCCGCGATCTTCCGGAGGATGCGGTCATCAGCTTCTACCGTCAGGGCGAGTTTGTGGACCTCTGTGCGGGGCCCCACGTGGCCTCCACGGGCAGGGTCAAAAACTGCCGGCTCATGAGCATTGCCGGCGCCTACTGGCGCGGCAGCGAAAAGAACAAGATGCTCCAGCGCATCTACGGCACCGCGTTCGAGAAGAAGGCTGACCTGGAGGCCTACCTTACCCAGCTGGAGGAGGCAAAAAAGCGCGACCACAACAAGCTGGGCCGCGAGCTGGAGCTGTTCACCACCGTGGACGTCATCGGTCAGGGCCTGCCCATCCTGTTGCCCAAGGGCGCCCGCGTTATCCAGACGCTGCAGCGCTTTGTGGAGGATGAGGAGCAGCGCCGGGGCTACCTGCTCACAAAGACCCCCTTTATGGCCAAGCGGGAGCTCTATAAAATTTCGGGCCACTGGGATCATTACCGCGACGGCATGTTCATCATGGGTGACAGGGCCGATCAGGACGACGAAACGAAGGAAATCTTCGCCCTGCGGCCCATGACCTGCCCCTTCCAGTTCATGGCCTACCTGAACCGCCCGCGCTCCTACCGGGACCTGCCGCTGCGCTACAACGAGACCTCCACGCTCTTCCGCAACGAAAGCTCCGGCGAGATGCACGGCCTCATCCGCGTGCGCCAGTTTACCATCTCCGAGGGCCATCTGGCCTGCCGGCCCGACCAGCTTGAGGATGAATTCCGCGGCTGTCTGGACCTTGCCAAGTTCATGCTCGAAACCCTCGGCCTGGACGGCGACGTGTCCTACCGCTTCAGCAAGTGGGACGAGAACGACAAGGACAAGTACATCGGCGACAAGGAGAGCTGGGAGCGCACGCAGAACCAGATGCGCGTCATTCTGGACGATCTCGGCATCCAGTATTACGAAGCCGACGGTGAGGCTGCGTTCTACGGTCCCAAGCTGGACATTCAGATCAGGAACGTCTACGGCAAGGAGGATACCCTCATTACCATCCAGATCGACTTCCAGCTGGCGGAGCGCTACGGCATGGTGTACACCGACAGCGACGGCCAGAAAAAGCACCCCGTCGTCATCCACCGCACCAGCCTCGGCTGCTACGAACGGACCCTTGCACTGCTGATCGAAAAATACGCAGGCGCGCTGCCCACCTGGCTGGCTCCGGTGCAGGTCAAGGTGCTGCCCATCACCGACCGGGCGGCGGAGCGCTGCGTTCAGGTGCAAAAATATCTGGAGGCCCGCGGCGTGCGCGTGGAAACGGACCTTCGCAACGAGAAGATCGGCTTCAAGATCCGGGAGGCGCAGATGCAGAAAATCCCCTACATGCTGGTTCTGGGCGACAAGGAGGTCGAGCAGAACCTCGTCGCCGTCCGTTCCCGCAGGGCGGGCGACCTGGGCACCAGCAGCCTGGAGGACTTCTCCGCAAAGCTGCTGGAGGAAATCGCCTCCAGGGCGAAGGAGTGAGAATACGACAGGCTTTGAAAATCACGCAGGAGGCCGGCGCCACAGGCGCCGGCCTTTGTCTGTCGAAAAACCCCGGGGTTGATAAGGGGCCGCAGCCCCCCGCCTTCCCGGGCTTTTCGGCAGACTGCGGCGGATTGCGCTTTTTTGAGCGGCGCGGGGAGACTTCCTGCACCGTGGGCGCGGACTGCCGCCCTGCCGTGAAAGCCCCGATCCACAGGCGATTTTCTGCTCCGGCGCACATGCCGCCGGGCCGCCCGCCGCAAGGGATCGCAGCCGCTCGTCGGCGCAGGGACAGCCTTCGTCGCAGCTGCGGCGCATCCCCCGGAAGGTTTCGCGCAATGCTTCCTTCATTTTGCAGCCGTAGTGAATTTTTTCCTGCATAATTTTCCTGAATTTTAGAAGTTTTGCCCAAATTCTCTCGTTTTTCGCAGTTTTTCTGCTTTCATTATGCAAAATTTTGTATGGAGGCAGAAAATATTTTTTCTTGTCAGGGGGGAAATAGTGTTGTAAGATGCTTTTCGTATATTTTATATAATTGCTTACGGAGGAGTCAGCCATGGAGTATGTTACAAGAATTCTGAACGGTGTGGCGGAAAAGAATCCCGGCGAACCGGCCTTTTATCAGGCGGTTCACGAGGTGCTCTCCAGCATCGCGCCCGTACTGGAGCGGGATTCGCGCTACGAAAAATGGGGAATTCTGGAGCGCATGGTGGAGCCGGAGCGGCAGTTCATCTTCCGCGTACCCTGGGTGGACGATCAGAACCGCGTGCAGGTCAACCGGGGCTTTCGCGTGCAGTTCAACAACGCCATCGGCCCCTATAAGGGCGGCGTCCGGCTGCATCCCAGCGTCAATTTGGACATTATGAAGTTTCTCGGTTTTGAACAGTGCTTCAAAAACGCGCTCACGGGCCTGCCCATGGGCGGCGGAAAGGGCGGCTCCGACTTTGATCCCAAGGGCAAGTCCGACATGGAGATCATGCGCTTCTGCCAGAGCTTTATTACCACGCTCTACAAGTACATCGGGCCGCACCATGACGTCCCCGCAGGCGATATCGGCACCGGGGAGCGGGAGATCGGCTATATGTTCGGCCATTTCAAGCGCATCACCAGCCACTTTGACAACGTCCTCACCGGCAAGGGCCTGACCTACGGCGGCTCCTATGTGCGCACCGAGGCCACGGGCTATGGTCTTGTATACCTTGTGGATCACATTTTGCAGACCAAAGGCCGTTCCATGGAGGGCATGACCGTTACCGTGTCCGGCAGCGGCAACGTGGCCATCTTCGCCGTTGAAAAAGCGCAGCAGCTCGGCGGGAAGGTGGTCACCATGAGCGATTCCACGGGCTTTATCCACGACAGGGAGGGCGTTGATCTGGACGCGGTCAAGGAGATCAAGCTCAAAAACCATGCCCGCCTGTCCGAGTATACGAAATACCGTCCCAGAGCGGAGTACCATACCGGCCGCGGCGCATTCCTGGTCCCCTGCGACATGGCGCTGCCCTGCGCCACGCAGAACGAGCTGACCGAAGCCGAGGCAAAGGCGCTGGCAGACGGCGGCTGCCGCATCGTGGCCGAGGGCGCGAACATGCCCTGTACGCCGGGGGCGGTGGCCCTGTTCAACGCGCGCGGCGTACTCTTTGTCCCCGGCAAAGCGGCCAACGCGGGCGGCGTCGCCACCTCGGGCCTGGAGATGAGCCAGAACGCCATTCGCTACAACTGGGACTTTGAGAAGGTGGATCAGCGTCTACAGCGCATCATGCAGAGCATCTACGACCAGATCTCCTCGGCGGCCGAGGAATACGGCATGCCGGACAACTACATGGCAGGCGCCAACATCGCCAGCTTTTTGAAAATCTCCGAGGCCATGCTGGCTCAGGGCGTGTGCTGAGCCTGCGGAGCACCCCTTTCTTTCCCCCCTACGGAGCCGCCGGGAAGCAGGATTTGCCCCGGCGGTTCCTGCTGCCCGGCGCGCCGCTTTCCGGCGGAACGCTGTCGCGGACAAAACATAAAAAAGAGAGGCTGGCATTCCCTCCGCCTCTCTCTTTTCATACCCAATACGTCACATGTCTGCAGCCCGCTCCACAGCTTTGTCCCTGCCTGCGCGCTAGCTCTCAAGGTGCGCGCCGCTGATGCTGACGGCGGCAACCGCCGTACCGAGATCGTCCGTAATGCGGATCTCATAGAAGCAGGTATGCCTGCCGTCCTTGAGCAGACAGCTTTCTCCATAGAGCACGCGGCCCTTTGGCGCGCGAAGGTAGCTGACCTGCGCAACGCTGGTCACCGTTGTGGGCTGGCGGAAATTCGTCGCAACCGCGAACACAAAGTCCGCAAGCGTAAAAATCACGCCGCCCATGGCATGGCCGTAGGCGTTCCTGTGCCGCTCGTCCAGCTTCAGGCTGCACTTGGCGTAGCGCTCTCCCACGGCGTCGATCTCGATCCCCGTAAGCGCCACCGCATAGCGGTCCGCGGAAAAGATCCGCCTGGCTTCCTCCAGCGCGCTGCTGTCGCGAGCTTCCATGGCGGCCTCCCCGCCTACAGCGTTTTGACCCAGCAGCGGCGGCGCTTATGCTGCTCGGTTTCAAAAAATTTCCACTGGGACTGCACCTTGGTGTTCAACTCCAGCATGGGGCCTGTTTCCGCATAGCGGAAGCCTGCCGCCAGAACCTTCTTCAGCATCGTGTCCATGATGACGGAATTGACGCCCGAGCCCTGCAAATCCGGCCGCACCGCAATGAGCAGCATATCCACGGTATCGTTTTTGCCCTTGAGCGCCCGGAGCAGCGGAATCCAGCCAAAGGGGAACATGCGCCCGCGGTTCTTCTGCTGCGCCCGCTCCAGCGAGGGACAGCAGATGCCAAAGGCCACCATCTCGTTTTGCTCGTTGTAAACAAAGGAGGTGGTGCGGCGGTCCAGCATGGGCAAAAACTCGCTCACATACTTGTCCGTCTGCGCCTCGGTCATGGGTACGACGCCAAACAGGGCCTTGTAGGTTTCGTTCCAGAGATCGAACATCTCCCGCGCGAGCGCCTTGATGGGCTTGTCCAGCGAGCCGAGGTCGATCACCCGGAGCCGTTTGCGGCGCTGAACCGTTTCCGCAATGCGCGTCAGCCGCTCAACGGGCGCGTCCGGCAGCGTCAGGCGGCACTCGATCCAGTCCACCTCTTTTTCATATCCGCGCCGCTCCATCTGGCGGACGTAGTAGGGATAGTTGTAGTAGGTGATGAACAGGCTCAGCCGGTCAAAGCCCTCCACAAGCATGCCCTCGCGGTCCATGTCCGAAAATCCCAGCGGCCCGTGGGAGTGGGTGCAGCCCTTTTCTCTGCCCCAGGCCTCCACCGCGTCGAACAGCGCGTCCACCACCTCGTCGTCGTCGATGAAGTCAATGTGCGTGATGGTCAGGTAGTTCCTGCCGAACTTCTCGTTGGCCCTGCGGTTGTGGATGCCCGCGATCCGGCCGACGATCTGCCCCTCGCGCAGCGCGAGGAAGCACCTGGCGTCCGAGTAGGCAAAGGCCGGGTTCTTGTCCCGGATCATATCGTCCACCTGGCTTGCCAGCATGTCCGGCACATAGTAGGGGTTGTTTCTGTAGAGTTGCAGCGGAAATTCCATAAAGCGCACGATGTCGCGCCGCTTCACCGCTTCCTGAATTGTTACCAAAGCTCCCGTTCTCCCATCCCTGAAAATTCTTGCGCACTACTGCTGGCGCGGCGGCTCTTTGCCCTCCCCCTTGCGGCGCTTTTTGCGGCTCCGCCGGACCAGAAGGACGATGCCGAGTACGATCGCCGCCACAACGATGCCGGGCAGCAGAACGTTGGCCAGCACAATGCCGATGGCGCCGATGCCGTTCAGCAGGAAGCGCCAGCCGTTCTGGAAGCCGTCGCTCATGCGGCGGCCGATATCCGACGCGCTCCAAAGCTCAATCAGCGTACCCTCGCCCGCAACAGCCGTCTTTTGAACGGCCTGCAGGGAGAGCTCCACGGTGGCGTAAGCGACCTGATGATCCCAAAGATTGATACGGCCCTGATAGCTCTCGATCTGTTCGCGCACGGCAGCAAGCTGTTCGCGCACGAGCAGCATCTCCTCGATGGTGGTGCAGTTGCCCAGCAGCACAAGCAGCTGCTCCTCCTCGGCTCTGGCCGCGGAAAGGCGCGCAGCGATGTCGTAGTAGTCCATGGTGATCTCGTCGCTCTCGAGGCGGCAGCTGTCCGTTTTGCCCAGGCCGGACAGGCGCTCCATCAGCGTCTCCAGCTTTTCCGCAGGCACCTTGAGCGTCGCTGAGGCATAGCCGTCGCCGTCGCCGTTGGCGCTCTGATAGGAATCCGCCACATATCCGCCAAGCTGCGCGCAGGCCTCCTGCGCCGCCACAAGCGCGTCCGCCGGCGAATCCGCCGTGATGGTCAGATAGGCCGTGTAGATAATTTTCTGTCCATAGGGGCTTGCCTCCCCTGCGCCGGTGTTGTCCAAAGGCGCGGCCGCGGGGGCAGCCGTCCCCTTGTTGGACACGGTATCGGCCAGAAAATCGCCGTCGTAGCTCTCCATCGCCATCATATCGGATGCGGCGGCGCTGTTTGAAACGGCGCTGACAGCCGCGGCGGCGCAGCCGTTCAGCAGCAATGCCAGAACCAGACCCAGTGCAATGAGGCTCGTTTTTTTCATACATACCTCCGTTGTTGTGGCTGATGCAACTATATCATATTCTCTCGAAAAAGGGAAGATGGGTAGAATTTGCATCTCTTCATAAATACATACCCGGCAGGCCCTCCGCAGGTTGCAAAAACCGCAAAAATTGCCTGTGTCCACCTTGCGCCGGATGCGGAAAGCCCGATGGCGGCGCCGGAGAATGTGGAAAGCCGGGGAACAGAATGTCAAGCCGAACCTGACAGAGGCGCAGTGCGTGCTTTTCCATCCGTTCCTTCCGGGACCAGAACGGGAACGAGAAGCAGTACGTACAGGCGGAGGGCGACCGCGTAATCCGGAGAAACAACCCGGAGCGGGCAAAGGCGATGCTGAGCAGCGAGCAGGAGCGATACGAGAACAAAAAGAAAACCCCGTCCGGCAAGGAAATTGTTCGGACGCTCGTCTCCGGAGTGCATCCGAAAGGACGCGACCCGAAACCTGGACGCTTTCGCGGGGAAGAACGGGCATGTGCGGACGCTGCTCACCGCCGGATATGAGAACAGGGCCGCGGCGGACAATCCGGTCCCCGCAGCCCTGTAACAGCGTTTTGCCCCTTCAGGCCTCCTGCGCCTGCTGCTTTTCAATCTCCTCCCGCTCGAGCACGGTATAGGCGATCTTGCCCACCAGCGTCTTTGGCAGCGCGTCGCGAACCTCGATCTCGTAGGGCATGGCGTACTTGGCGATGTTCTTTTTGCAGTGCTCAAAAAGCTCCTCCCTGAGCGCCGGGGTATCCTCCACATCGGGCATGAGCACCACAAAGGCCTTGACCTTCTGCATCTTATAGGAATCTGGCACGCCGATGACGCAGCTCATCTGCACCGCCTCGTGCGCGTCGATGATGTTCTCAAGCTGCGAGGGGTAGACGTTGTAGCCGCTTGTGATAATCATGCGCTTGATGCGCTGGCGGAAGTAGATAAAGCCGTCCTCGTCCATCCTGCCCAGATCGCCCGTATGCAGCCAGATGCAGCCGTCGTCATGGCGGCGGAGGGTGTTGGCCGTCTCCTCGGGCTGGCCCACGTATTCGGTCATGAGCGTGGGCCCGGTCAGGCAGATTTCGCCATCCTCGCCATAGGGCATCTCGTCAATGGTGCCGGGCTTGACAATCTTGTAATAGGTGTCCGGGAAGGGCAGGCCGATGCTGCCCTCGCGGTACATGTCCACCGGGGTCAGGCAGGAGGCCGTGACGCACTCGGTGGTGCCGTAGCCCTCGCGCACGGTAACGTCTGCGCCGTGTTCGGCAAGGAATCGGTCAAACTTCTTTTTGAGCTCGATGGAGAGCGAATCCCCGCCAGAGAACACCCCCTTCAGGCAGGCCAGCGACACCCCCTTCATGTTGGGGTTGCGGGTAATGCCCTCAAAGAGCGTGGGTACGCCCGCAATGTAGTTGGGCTGGGCCTTCCTGAGCAGATTGGCATAGCTCTCCACGGACACCCGGGGCACCAGAATGCTGTTGCCGCCTGCGACCATCATGGTATGTATGCATACGCCGAGGCCAAAGCCGTGGAACACCGGCATGGCCGCCAGCATGCTCTGTCCCGGCGCAAAGGTGGTCGCCATGGCGATGGTTTGCAGGCCCAGCGCGTTGAAGTTCAGGTTGGAGAGCAGGATGCCCTTGGTCTTGCCCGTGGTGCCGCCGGAAAAGAGGATGGCGGCCGGATCGTTGGCGCTGCGCTTCACAATATATGCGCCGGCGTACACGTCGCCCTTTTGCAGGAACTCGCGCCAGGTTTCAGCGGGGGCTTCCAGCGGCGGGCAGGCGATCTTGCGGCCCTGGGTGAGCTTGTAGCCCAGCTTCATCAGCGGGGAGAGCGCGTCGCCAATGCTGGAGACGATGAGCTTTTTCACCGGCGCCTCCTTCAGCACCCTGGTGAATTTTTCATAGAATAGATCCAGCGTGACCGCGGCAATGGAGTCGGAATCCTTCAGGTAGAAGGCGATCTCGCCCTCGCTTGACAGCGGATGGATCATCACCGCCACCGCGCCGATCAGGTTCAGGCCGTAAAAGCAGAGCACAGCCTGCGGGCAGTTGGGCATGCAGACGGTCACGCGGTCGTCCTTTTTGATGCCCGCCGCGGCGAACGCGCGGCCAACGCGGGTGATCTGCCGCAACATCTCCTGATAGCTGGTTTTCCTGCCCTGAAAGGTAAAAGCAGTATAATCCGGGTACTTATCCGCAACCTCCGTAATGGCGTCCACCATGGAGCCGTCCGGATAGCTCAGATGCGCAGGAACCGTGCCGTAGTGGCTGAGCCAGGGGGCGGAAATTTCATAGTCAAAGCGAAGCGCTTCAGAATTCGTCATGGATTTCCTCCTTTGCGGGTGTGTCCAGCAGCTCGGGATGCGTCAGAAGATGCTTGAGCAGGTGGACGGTCTTTGCGTAGTAATAGCCGTCGGCAATGCGCTCGTCCAGCGTAATGCCGATCTCGACGGCGGGCTTCATGGTCACGTTGCCCCCGTCGTCATAAAAGGGGTGCATATGCCGCTCGCCCACCACAACGAACACGGAGTTGGTGCCCCAGTTGGTCAGGTGGTGGTAGCCCGCGCGCAGCTTCAGCGAACCCAGGTTTGTGATAAACACGGTGCTGTTGTACGGGTCCTCCTCCACGAGAGAGCGCGGCATGCGCCCATGGTTGTCGAGCCAGGCCAGCAGGCGCATGAAGCAATGCACCAGAAAGCGCGGCATCTTTGTAATCAGGTCGATGGTGTTGGTGGTGTCGTCGGTTTTGTCGCGATGGCGCAGGTCGTAGACAAAGGCGCAGAGCTTGTCGTGCATCTCGTCCATACTGCTCTTTTCGCTCTCGGGATCGTACTTTAAAATGGCGATCGATTCTGCGCCCACATCGGAAAAGACCTTCTTTGCGATGAGGGAAAAGGAGATGTGGTTGCGCTGGTAGTAGCGGTCGCCCTTAATAAAGGAGTTCAGGCGCGGGCGCATGTCCACGGTGCGGCCCAGCGCCGCAAGGATTGCCTGAAACATGGTGTACCTGTGCTCCGGCGCATCCGCGTTTTTCCGCTCCAGGTAGGCCTCAAGCGCCGTCACGTCGATCAGCTCCTGAATGAAGGCCTCGTTGTCCGCCCGGTTCGGCAGCATGGGCGGCATGATGATATGCATGCCGTCAAGACCGGTAATCTGTGTTGCGTCAATGCGATCGCCCCATCGGCGACGCTTCTTTGCTTCCATCGTTCATCCCACCCCATTATGAAAAGAATCAGTCCATTTGAATGAATCATAATATACAGGTTATTCATCAAAATGTCAAATTAACGTCACAATTTATATTTTTTTCTGATATGGGCTTTGTCCGGGCGGCGGCGTGCCGGATGCTTTTGGCGAGTCGGCCGGGGGCCGTTTTTTCCGGCCCTGGAACGGGGGCAGTCCCAAAGCGCCGGCAGAGCGCAGCAGGGGGACGGCCCGTGCTCCGTCCCCCTGTGGTTCCCTTTCCCGTCTTGCCTGCCGGAGCGCGCGGCGGTCAGCCCTGCTCCCGTTCCACGGCCACCACGTCGTCGTCCAGCACCACGGCAACCAGCATGCTGCCGCGGCTTGCGCGGGCCTCGATGCGCACCTGCTCGGTGGAGAGCGGCGTTTCCGCGCCATGCCGCTGCACGATGCGGAAGACAAAGGGCTCCCGCACATGGAACACGGCGGCAAGGCTGCTGCCGTTTGCGCCGTTCTTTTTGAAGTCAAAGGTTTTCAGTCCCTTGCCGTTGCGCCCCTGCAATTCGTAATCGAAGAGGAAGCTCCGCTTGCCGTAGCCGCGGTCGGAGATGGCAAGAATTTCCCCCTCCTCCGGAAGCTGCGCGGCATACATCACCGAATCGCCGGGATCCAGCTTGATGCCCTTGACGCCGCCGCTGACGCGGCCCGTGGCGGGTACGCTGTCCGCAGCAAAGCGGATGCTCATGCCCTTGCGCGTAATGAGCAGAATGTTTTCGCCGCTGTCCGGGCAAACGGAGAGCAGCGCGTCGCCCTGGCGCAGGGTGAGCGCGGCGGTGCGCCTGACGCGGAGGCGATACTCCGCGCTTGCGGTGCGCTTGACATTGCCCAGCTTTGTATAAAATAGGTAATCCCCCTCGCCTTCACCGGCAAAGGCGGCGATGATGCGCTCGTCCTTTTCAAAGGGCAGCAGCGCGGCCAGGTTGGCGGCGCGGGCGCTCTGGCGCGTTTCCGGAATGTCGGAAACGGGAATGGTCAGCACGGCGCCCTGGTCGGTAAACAGGCGGATGCGCTTTGTGGTATCCGTGGGCAAGACGAAAAGAGGCTTGTCCTCCGCAATCTGGGCGGCGTTGAACTGCCTTGCCGGGCAGCGGCGCACCCGCAGCCCCTCGCACAGGGCCACCACCACGTCCTCGGCTACGGCCTGCTCCTCCTCCGCCGGGCTGATCTCGGCCTCCCCGTCGATCAGCTCCGTGCGGCGCGGGTCCGCGATCTCCTTCTTGATGGCCAGTAGCTCCTTTTTGATGAGCGCCAGGAGCTTTTTCTCCGAGGAGAGGATGCCCTGAAAGGTCTCGATCTGTTCCAGCACGGCCGCATACTCCTCCTCGATGAGCCGGAGTTCCAGGTTTGTCAGGCGCTGGAGCCGCAGGTCCAGAATGGCCTGGGCCTGAATCTCCGTCAGCGCAAAGCGCCCCATGAGCGCTTCTCTGGCCTCCTTCGGGGACTTTGCCGCGCGGATCAGCGCAATGACCTCGTCCAGGTTGTCCACTGCGACCTTCTGCCCGGCCAGAATATGCTCGCGCCGTTGTGCGGTCTCCAGCTCGTTCCGCGTCCTGCGGGTCACCACCTCCCGCTGGTGGCGGATGTAGTGCCCGATCAGCTCCCGAAGCCCCATCTGCTGCGGCCTTCCGCCGGCGATGGCCACCATGTTCACGCCGAAGGTGCATTGCAAGTCCGAATACTTGAACAGGTATTGCAGAATCCGCTCCGGGTCGGCGTCCTTCTTGACCTCGATGACCGCGCGGGTGCCCATGCGGTCGCTCTCGTCGCGGATGTCGCCGATGCCCGCAAAGAGCGCCTTTTTCTCCTGGCTCACCGCCAGGATCTTTTCCAGCGCGGCGGCCTTGTTGACCTGATAGGGAAATTCCGTGACGACGATGTAGGTCCTGCCGTTCTTCTGCTGCTCAAAATGGGTTCTGGCGCGCATGGTGAGCTTGCCGCGGCCGGTCTCATAGGCCCGCTCGATCTCCTCCGAGCGCAGCAGGTAGCCCCCCGTGGGGAAGTCCGGCGCAGGCAGAATTTTCATCAGCTCCGGCAGCGTAATGTCCGGCTGCTCCATCTGCGCGATCACCGCGTCGATGGCCTCGCCGGGGTTGTGGGGCGGGATGTTCGTCGCAAGTCCCACCGCGATGCCGGAGGAACCGTTGACGAGCAGGTTCGGAAACCTGCCAGGCAGCAGGTCCGGCTCCTTGAGGGTATCGTCAAAGTTCAGGGAGAAGCTCACCGTGTCCTTATCGATATCGCGGAGCTGGAACAGCGCCGCCCCGGTCATACGCGCCTCGGTGTAGCGCATGGCCGCCGCAGAGTCGCCGTCCACGGAGCCGAAGTTGCCGTGGCCGTCCACCAGCGGCACGCGCATGTTGAAGGGCTGCGCCATGCGCACCATGGCGTCGTAAACCGAGGAATCGCCGTGGGGATGGTATTTGCCGAGACAGTCGCCCACGATGCGCGCGCTCTTTCTGTGCGGCTTGTCCGGCGAGAGGCCCAGCTCCAGCATCGTGAACAGAATCCGGCGCTGCACAGGCTTTAAGCCGTCTTCCACGCGGGGAAGCGCCCGCTCAAGGATCACGTGCTCCGCATAGGGCATCATGGACTCGTGCATCACCTCGTCCATGCTGCGCAGAAGGATTTTTTCCTCCGTCGGGGGCTGCTGCTGTTTTGCCATGGTTGTTCCTCCCTTCAGCGCTGCTGACGTTCCGCCATCTCTTCAAAGACGGACTGCCTGCGGTTGAAGTCGGCGTTTTCAAAGATGTATTCCTTGCGGGACTGGACCTTGTCGCCCATGAGCACCGTGACCTTGTGCTCCACGTCCGCCGCGTCCTCAATGGTTACGCGCACCAGCGCCCGGTGCTCCGGGTTCATTGTCGTCTCCCAGAGCTGCTCCGGGTTCATTTCGCCCAGACCCTTGTAGCGCTGGATGGTATAGCCGCGGCCCAGCCGCTTTGTGGCGGCCTTGAGCTCCTGATCGTCGTAGCAGTAGATGTGCTGATCCCCCTTTGCCACGCGGTAGAGGGGGGACAGTCCGATGTAGACATGCCCGTCCATGATGAGCTCCTTCATATAGCGGTAAAAGAAGGTCAGCAGGATGGCCCGGATGTGCGCGCCGTCCTGATCCGCGTCGGAGAGGATGATCACCTTGTCGTACTTGAGCGAGAGCAGGTCGAAATCCTCGCCGATGCCGGTGCCCAGCGCGGTGATGATGGAGCGGAACTCATCGTTCTGAAGCACCTGATCCAGCCGCTTTTTCTCCACGTTCAGCGGTTTTCCGCGCAGCGGCAGGATGGCCTGAAAGCGCCGGTCGCGCCCCTGCTTGGCGCTGCCGCCCGCGCTGTCGCCCTCCACGAGGAAGAGCTCGTTGATGGCGGCGTTGCGGCCGGTGCAGCTGGAGAGCTTTCCCACCAGCGGCGCGTTCTCCAGCTTGTTCTTCTCGCGGGCGTTGGCCTTGGCCTTGCGCGCGGCCTCCCGCACCTTGGCGGACTTGACGGCCTTTTCGGCGATCCTGTTCACCGTTTCGGTGTTCTTCATGTCCTCCAGGAAGGGCGTCAGCTGTTCTGCAATCACCGCCTCCACCGCCGGCCGCGCCTCGGTGTTGCCCAGCTTTGTCTTGGTCTGCCCCTCAAACTGGATGCTGCGCATCTTGAGTGAGAGCACGGCGGTAATGCCCTCGCGGAAGTCCTCGCCAGCCAGCGGCGCGTCCTTCTCCTTCAGGATGCCCTGCCTGCGGCAGTAATCGTTCATCACCTTGGTGAAGGCGGCCTTAAAGCCCGTCTCATGCGTGCCGCCCTCGGTGGTGGGAATGTTGTTGACATAGGAAAAGATATTGTCCGCGTAGCCGTCGTTGTGCTGAAACGCCAGCTCCACCAGGATGTCGCCGCTCCTGCCCTGAATATGGATGGGCGGGGCGTAGAGGGCGGTCTTGTCCGCGTTCATGTAGGAAACAAAGTCGGAAATGCCGCCGTCATATTTGTATTCGACCGTGCGGCGCTCGCCCTGCTCGCGCTCGTCGGTAAAGGTCAGCCTAACGCCGCGGTTCAGGTAGGCCAGCTCCCGCAGGCGCTTTGCCACGGTTTCATAATGCATGGACACGGTCTCAAACACCCGCGCGTCCGGCAGGAAGGTCACCACCGTACCCTGCTTGCGCGTGCGCCCCGTCTCGGTCAGCGGGACCTTCGTCTTGCCGGAGACGATGCGGCCCGTCTCATCCGGCTCGGAGGCGAATTCAATGCGGTAGGCGCGGTTTTCGTAGTAAACCTCCACGTTCAGCCACCGGGAAAGCGCGTTCACCACGGACGCGCCCACCCCGTGCAGGCCGCCGGAGTAGCCATAGGAATCATTGCCGAATTTGCCGCCCGCGTGGAGCTGCGTAAACACCACCTCCACGCCAGAGACATGCAGCTTTTCATGGATGCCCACCGGAATGCCCCGGCCGTTGTCCGCCACGGTAACGGAATTGTCCCTGTGGATGCACACGCTGATCTCGTTGGCATAGCCGTTGGCCGCCTCGTCGATGGCGTTATCCACGATCTCCCAGAGCAGATGGTGCAGACCGCGCTGCCCGGTGGAACCGATGTACATGCCCGGCCGCATGCGCACCGCGTCCAGGCCCTCCATCACCTTAATGCTGGAAACGTTATACTCCTGCGCCATAATACCCCCGCAAGGGGAGGGTTTTCCCCTCCGAAATCGATCGATCACCAGATATGGCGATACTTTCACCATAGTATACCACATTTAGTGGTTTCTCATTTTGAACGCAAGCCATTTTGGGATAAGTTTATAAAATGTTTAAATTTTTACATGGAAATGATTGCAAAAGTGGTGACAAGTGGGGTGAAATGGTGTATACTTGAAAAGCAAAATTCTGTCGGTGTATCATGCTGAGGAGAGGAGAGAAGGCGCCCATGCTCATCGGTTCGTTTGCACATGCGCTGGACGCCAAGGGCCGCGTCTTCATCCCCGCAAAATGGCGAGAAACCCTGGGCGACGTTCTGGTCGTTACACAGGGCCTTCTGGCGGATCGGGACCTGACATGCCTTTTCGGCATGTCTGTGGGAGAGTGGGACCAGTTCTCCGCGCGCCTTGCGCAGCTGCCGCTGACCGATATGGCCGGTCAGGCCGTGCGCCGCAGGCTGTACGCCACCGCCTCCGCCTGCGAGATCGATCGCCAGGGCCGCATCCTTCTGCCGGCGCAGCTTCGCGAGCTGTCGGCCATCCAGAAGGACGTTACGCTCATCGGCATCGGCAATCGCATCGAACTCTGGGAGCCGGGGCAGCTGGCGCGCCACAGCGCGGCCATGGAGTCTGATTTCGAGGCGGCGCTCCAGCACCTTTCGCAGGTTGGCATATGACGTTTTCTCACGTTCCCGTACTTCTGGACGAGGTCATGCACTTCCTCGCGCCGGAGCGCGGCGGTATTTTTGTGGACGGTACGCTGGGGGGCGGCGGGCACGCCGAAGCCCTGCTCTCCCGCCTGCCGGCAACGGGGCGGCTCGTTGGAATCGACCGGGATTGGGAGGCCCTCGCGGCCGCCGGAGAGCGCCTTCGCCCCTTTGGCGGGCGTTTTACCGCGATACACGGCAACTTTTTTGACCTGCCGCAACTGCTCGCGTCACTTGACATCCGGGGGGTTGACGGTATATTATTCGATTTCGGCGTATCCTCGCATCAGCTCGACACTGCGGAGCGGGGGTTTTCCTACCATGCGGATGCGCCGCTGGATATGCGCATGGATCGAACCGCGCCCCTGACCGCGCGGGATGTCGTCAACGGCTACTCCTTCGAGCAGCTCTGCCGCATCCTTCGCGAATACGGGGAGGAACGGTTCGCTTCGCGTATCGCGGACCGAATCGTGCGTGAGCGGCAGCGCTCGCCCATCGAAACCACGGCAGAGCTTGCCGCGCTGGTGCGCGCGGCCATGCCGAAGAAGAGCCGCATGGAGGCCCAGCATCCCGCGCGGCGCACCTTCCAGGCGATCCGCATCGAGGTCAACGGCGAGCTTGCGGGGCTTCGCGAGGCCGTGGACCGGGCGCATGAGCTGCTGAACCCCGGCGGGAGGCTCGTAATCCTCACCTTCCATTCGCTGGAGGACCGCATCGTCAAGCAGGCGTTCCGCTCCTATGAGAAGCCCTGCACCTGCCCGCCCGGAGCGCCGGTCTGCATCTGCGGTAAGCGCCCCACAGCGCGAATCCTGACCAGAAAGCCCGTCACCGGCACGGAGGCGGAGCTTTCCCGAAATTCGCGCGCGGCTTCGGCAAAACTCCGTGCCATAGAAAAGCTGTAACCTGCATATGTGTAGGAAAGGAGGACCCGTCCATGGCAGCGCGGTTTGAAAAGGACAGCCGCCGGACAAAAAATCCCGGCACGCGGCTCTATACGCCCACGCGGGACAGCGCCGCCTACGCCTACGACCCGGAAACGGGCGAGCGCACGGAGGGGATTCCGGCCCAGGGAGACGGGCGCACACGCCCCGTTCCCATTCGCGTACAGCGGGAGATGAACACGCTCGAACGCATCGGCATCATGTTCTGCGCCTTTGTGTTCGCCGGCATGATCATCTTCATTCTCTCAGGCTATGAGCGGATTTCCCGCGCCTATGCCGATATCAACACGCTCAATGACGAGATTGAGGACGTGAACCTCCATATCTCCGAGCTGAACGTTGCCATCGAGTGTGCCGTCACCATCCAGCAGGCCGAGGCCGCGGCCCTTGCCGCAGGCATGACCTACCCGACGCAGGCGCAGAGCCTGCAAATTGGCGATCCCCTGCCCGCCATCGGCACGGGAACCGCCGGCACACCCTCGGGCAGCGACCCGACAACGGCGGCCGGTACGCCCACAGGCGAGGATCCGGCGGTCACCAACGGGGACGGGGACGGCGACGGCGCCTCCCCCGAAGGCGGCGAATAGGCCCCGCCCTTTCGTCCGGCCACGGTGCTTCCCCGGGAAAGGAGAGCGGCCGTATGGCAGCATCACCCACACCGAAAATCAAGCAGAAGCTTGTGATTTTGCTCGCCATAATGGCGGTTGTCTTTCTGCTGCTGTCGCTGCGGCTTTTGCAGGTGTCGCTGATTCTCGGCGAGGATTACGCGGAGCGCGCCGCCCGCCAGCATACCCGCAGCACGGCTTTGACCGCCCAGCGCGGCCGGATTCTCGACCGCAGCGGCATCGTGCTGGCCCAAAGCGGCACCTCCTACCGCGTGCTGGTCAACCCGCAGGTGATCCCGGAAGCCGAGCGCGTCCGCATCTCCATCGAGGTGTCGGATGTGCTGGGCCTCAGTTACGACTATGTGTACGAGCGCGTCTGCCGCATTGAAAAGCAGCAGATCGTGCTCAAGCGTCAGGTGGAGAGCGAGATCGTCGACCAGCTCACCGCGTTGCAGCTGGGCGGCGGCATCAGCTTCTCGGCCGACATGAAGCGCTACTATCCCATGGGCAGCCTGTTCTCCCAGCTTCTGGGCTTTACCGGCACGGACGGCGAGGGGCAGACGGGCATCGAGGCCTCGTATGACGAATATCTGGCCGGCGTCAACGGCAAGCTGGTCACCGAGGTGGACCGCAACAACAACGCCCTCCCCTACGGCCAGGAGGACTACTTCCCGCCCACGGACGGCTACGACATGACGCTGACGGTGGATTCCGTGGCCCAGTCCTATCTGGAGACAGCCGTGGCAGAGTGCTATGCGGTCAACAACGCCAAGCAGGTCACGGCCCTGCTCATGAATCCGTCCACCGGCGAGATTCTCGGCTCCACCACCTACCCCACCTTTGACCTGAACGCCCCGCCGCGCAACGACGTCACAGCTCTGCTGGAGATGTCGCGCAACCGCTCGGTGTCCGAAACTTTTGAGCCCGGCTCGATCTTCAAGATCGTTACGCTGGCCGCAGCGCTGGATTCCGGCGCGGTCACCCCATCGGACACCTTCTCTTGCAAAGGCTACGAGATGTACGGGTTCGAGCGCGTGCGCTGCTGGAAAAGCGGCGGCCACGGCACGCAGACGCTGGAGAAGGCCGTGCAGAACTCCTGCAACTGCGCCTTTATGCAGATGGCGCAGAAGATGGGCGTGGATACGCTCTACGATTACATCTATGCCTTCGGCTTCGGCGCGTCTACCGAGTGCGGCATTCCCGGCGAGGACGAGGGCGAGATCATCCACCGCAAGTACATCCGCGATGCGGACCTTGCGCGCGTTGCTTTCGGCCAGAGCGTCACGGTCACGCCGATCCAGATGCTGACCGCCGCCTGCGCCGCCATCAACGGGGGCGTACTGATGCAGCCCTATGTTGTGGACAGCATCACCGCCACCGACGGCACCGTCATCAAGGAGAACCAGCCCACGGAGCTGCGGCGCGTCATCTCCTCCGAAACCTCAAAGACCGTCCGCGAGATTCTGAGGACGGTGGTGGAATCCGGCAGCGGCAGCAACGCCCAGGTATTGGGCTACAGCGTCGGCGGCAAGACCGGCACCGCGCAGAAGTACGACGAGAACGGCAAGGTTTCCAGCACGCTGCTGATCGCCTCCTTCATCGGCTTTTTGCCCACGAGCAACCCGCAGCTGGCCTGCCTGATTATGGTTGACGAACCGCAGGTGCCCGTGGTCTACGGAAGCACCGTGGCCGCGCCCTGGGTGGGTACGGTCTTTCAGGATCTCGTGCAGTATTACAGCATTATGCCGGACAACGGCGGCATTGAGACGCGCACCGTACCGGACGTTGTGGGCATGACCGTGGGTGACGCGGCGGCCGCCCTGAACGACCAGGGGCTTCTGACCACAACGCTGGAATCCGAGGTCAACGCGGGCGCTGTTGTGGTCACGCAGATTCCCGCCGCCGGCACGGAAGTCCCCCGGCGCAGCCAGGTCATTCTCTACACCACCATGACCACCTTCTCCTCCGAGGGCGGGGAGGAACCCATCCTTGTGGAGGTGCCGGACCTTTCCAATATGCGCCGTCAGGACGCCTATGACGCGCTGGCAGCGCTGGGGCTCACGCTCAATTATGACAGGAGCTTCTGCCTCGGCCTCATCATCGGCCAGTCCGTGCAGGCCGGCGCGCTGGTTGAGCCGGGCACGGAGATTTTCGTAACCTTCAACGGCTATTACGCGGCTTCCAACGCCACGCCCTCGCCGGAACCCTTCACCGCGACGCTGGATCCGGGCGCATCCACGCCCGATCCGAACGCGCCAACGCCGGACCCGAACGCAACGCCAACGCCGCCCATCATCGAATGAGCGGCAGGATGGAATATGCGGCAGCGCCGCGCAGCAACGCCAGCTTTGGCATCATTCATTCAGGGAGGTACAGACCATGCTGTTATCTGAACTTGCCATGACCACGGGACTTCGCTATATGGGTCGGGACGTGGACATCGTTTCCATCGAGTACGATTCCCGCAGGGTCAAGCCCGGGAGCATGTTCTGCTGCATCGTCGGGCAGCTCTTTGATGGACATGCCTTTGCCGAAGCCGCGGCGCAGGCCGGGGCCGTGGCATTTCTCACGGAGCGGGAGCTGCCGCTGGACCTGCCCCAGATCATCGTAAAAAACGCCAGAAAGGCCATGGCCGAAATGGCCGCGGCTTTCTACGGCTATCCCCAGCGCGAGATGCAGATGCTGGGCGTAACCGGAACCAACGGCAAGACCACCACCACCTACATGCTCAAGGCCATCGCAGAGCATGCCGGCAAGAAGGTGGGCATCATCGGCACCATCCGCAACATGATCGGCCAGGAAAGCCTGCCCACCGACCGCACCACACCGGAGTCGGTGGATCTGTTCCGGCTGCTGCGCGTCATGGCGGACGCCCGGGTGGATCTTGTGGTGATGGAGGTCTCCTCCCACGCGCTGGAGCAATACCGCGTACACGGCATCCGCTTCGACGTGGCCCTGTTTACCAACCTGACCCAGGATCATCTTGATTACCACAAGACCTTCGACAACTACCTCGCCGCCAAGAAGCTCCTCTTTCAGAACGCGAAAAAGGCCGTCGTCAACGTGGACGATCCCTATGCCGGCCGCATCATGGAGGGGCTTTCGATCCCGATCCTCACCTTTGGCGTGCGGGATCGGGCGGACCTTGCGGCCTCCAATATCGATATCACCACCGCAGGCGTTCAGTTTGACCTGCATACCCCCGCGGGCGACTGCCGCATGAACCTGCCCATCCCCGGTCTGTTCTCCGTGTTCAACGCCATGGGGTCCGTGGGCCTTGGACTGTCCATCGGCGTGCGGCTGGACTGCATCAAGGAGGGGCTTGAGTCCATGACCAGCGTTTCCGGCCGTCTGGAGGCGGTTACAGCGGGCAAAAACATTCCTTTTTCCGTATTTGTGGACTATGCGCACACGCCCGATGCGCTTGAAAACGTGCTCAAAACCGTGCGGGAGTTTGCAAAACGCCGCGTCATCTGCGTCTTCGGCTGCGGCGGCAACCGCGACCGCGCCAAGCGCCCCATCATGGGCGAGATCGCGGGGCGCTTCTCCGATTTTGCCATCATCACCTCGGACAACCCGCGCAACGAAAACCCGATGGATATCATCGAGACCATCGAGGAAGGCGTGAAGCGTTCCGGGGCAAACTATACCGTGATCGAAAACCGCAGGGACGCCATCGCCCACGCGCTGGACATCGCCCAGCCGGACGACGTCGTCCTGATTGCGGGCAAGGGCCACGAGAACTATCAGGAGATCAACGGCACCAAGTACCATTTCGACGACAAAGAAATTGTGGAGGAGCTTCTTTTGAAGCGCGTTTAAGGGTTTATGTTTACCTATCTGCTCACCGCGCTCGTCGCGTTCGCCCTGATGCTTGTGCTGGGGCCCATCCTCATCCCCCTGCTGCACCGCCTGAAATTCGGCCAGGTGGAGCGGGAGGAAGGCCCCGCTTCCCACAAGCAGAAGCAGGGCACGCCCACCATGGGCGGCATCGCCTTTCTGATCGCAATTCTCATCGCGACGCTGCTGTTCGGCATGTCCGGCATGGAGTTTACGCTGCCGGCGCTGCTGGCCACCTTTGCTTTCGGCCTTGTGGGCTTTCTGGACGACTTCATCAAGGTCAAGCTCCGCAGAAACCTGGGCCTTCGCGCCTATCAGAAGATCATCGCGCAGCTGGGCATTTCCTTTGTCATCGCCTTCTGGGCCTACCGCTCGCCCTTTATCGGTTCAACGCTGTATCTGCCCTTCTCCGGCGGAAGCTGGGATCTGGGCGTCTGGTACATCCCCGCCATGATGTTCGTCATCATTGCAGAGGTCAACGCCGTGAACCTGACGGACGGACTGGACGGCCTTTCCTCCAGCGTTACGCTGGTCTATGCGCTGGCCATGGCGGTGATGTTCTCCATTCTCGGCAGAAGCGCAACCGCCCTCGGCGAGGTTCTCTACGGCGTGAATCTGGAGAGCATGGCCATTTTCTCAATGGCGGTGGTCGGCGCGCTGCTGGGCTTTCTGCGCTACAACTGCTATCCTGCGCGGGTATTTATGGGCGATACCGGTTCGCTGGCGCTGGGCGGCGTCGTCTCGGTGCTGGCCATCTGCTCCCGCTCTGTGCTGCTGCTGCCGGTGATGGGAATCTGCTTTGTGGGCTCTGCCGTTTCGGTGGTGCTTCAAGTAGGCTCCTACAAGCTGCGCCACGGCAAGCGTATTTTCAAAATGGCGCCGCTGCACCATCACTTCGAGCTCTCCGGCATGCATGAGGCCCGCATCGTGACCATGTACACCATCGTCACGGCGGTCTGCTGCGCGGCCTGTCTTGTCCTCTTCCTCATGCCCCGCTAGACTGCGGCGGCAAAACGGTTTTCCGCTGCACGGGCACGGCCTTTCTGCGCCCGCTGCGGCTTCTTTGTCTCAGCGGGGCCTGCGCTCATGGCAGCTTCGGCCCGCGCGCACTACAGAGTTTGCGGAGGTGATCCCCTTGGAACGCAATGCGGAGCGGCAAAGGACAGCGCTCATCGTCGGCATGGCAAAGAGCGGCATTGGCGCCGCAAAGCTGCTGTGCCGTCAGGGCTGGCGGGTGCTGGTCAACGACAAAAAGCCCGAGATTGACGGCCTTTCCCAGGCGCTCTCCGGCGCGGCGGTGGAGCTGCACCTTGGCGAAGACCCGCTCTCCCTTCTGGACGGGGTGGAGCTTGTGGTTCCCAGCCCCATCATTCCCATGACCGTCCCCTTCCTGGCAGAAGCGCGGCGGCGGGGGATCGAAATCGTTTCGGAGATCGAGCTTGGGTACCGCTACGCGCAGGCGGAGTTTGTCTGTATCACCGGCACCAACGGCAAGACCACCTGCACTGCGCTCACGGGCGAGCTGTTCCGGGCAGGGGGCTTTCGTACCTTTGTGCTGGGCAACATCGGCGTGGCCATCACCGAGCATGCGGAGGAGACCCGGCCGGGCGACGTCATCGTTGCGGAAACGGCGGCGCTCCAGCTGGAGGGCTGCTCGCGCTTCCATGCGCATGCTGCGGCCTGCTGCAACATCACGCCGGACCATCTGGACCACTTCGGCACGATGGAGAACTACATCGCCGCCAAGCGCAAGGTCTTTGACAATCAAACCGGGGCGGACTTCGCGGTGCTGAACTACGACGATCCCGAGGTGCGCGCCATGGCGGCAATTACGCCCGCGCAGGCCCTGTACTTTTCCCGCAAAACCGAGGTGGAAAGGGGCATGTTCCTGCGCGACGGCATGGTGATCTGCCGTCTGGACGGCCGCGAGTTTCCGCTGCTGCCCGCAGCGGACATCCGCATCGTCGGCGGCCACAATCTTGAGAACGCGATGCTCTCGGCGCTGCTGGCCCTGTCCTGCGGCGTTTCGCCGGAAACCGTTGCCGCCGTCCTCCGCGTCTTCCCCGGCGTGGAGCATCGGATCGAGTTTGTGCGGGAGCTGGACGGCGTCGCCTACTATAACGACAGCAAGGGCACCAACCCTGCCTCCACCATCCGCGCCATTGAGGCCATGACGCGGCCCACCGTCATGCTGCTGGGCGGCTATGACAAGCACGCGGATTTTCACGAGCTGTTTGAGGTGTTTCAGCGCAGCGGCCTCATCCGGGCCATGGTGGTCATGGGGCAGACGAAGCGGCAGATTCTTGACACAGCGGAGGAGCTGGGCATGGGCGGCCTGTGCCGGTCCGCAGAAACCTTTCGCGAGGCCGTGGATCTGGCGCGATCGCTGGCCGCGCCCGGCGACGCAGTGCTGCTCTCCCCCGCCTGTGCCAGCTGGGGCATGTTTGACAATTTTGAACAGCGGGGCAGAATTTTTAAAGAAATTGTAATATCATACGGAACAAACTGAAAACATTCTTCGAATTCGGGCGGCCGGGTGGTCGCCCGTCTTGCTATCGCATAAAGTTAATAGTATAATACTTTGGTTATCGTGGGTGTGTATTCGTTCCGGTGGGCGGGCGCGTGCATGCTTCTGCATAAATCTGGAAAGGAGTGGGGCGTTTGGCGCAATCTGCCGTAAAAACACGGCGTCGCATGGATTATGCGATCCTTTTGACCGTGACGCTGTTGTGCGCGTTCGGCCTCGTGATGATCTTCTCCGCGAGTTACTACTATGCGCAGAATACCGCCTCTACGGAGTACGACGGTTACTTCTACATTCGCAGGCAGTCCATCTACCTTGCGCTGGGCTATCCGGTGATGATCGCGCTGTCCTTTTTCGATTACCGCCGGCTTGAAAAGCTGAAGGTGGTGGGTCTGCTGGTGTCCATCATTCTTCTGATTGCAGTGCTGATCTTCGGCAAGGAGCTCAACGGCGCAAAGCGCTGGCTGGACATCGCGGGCCAGAGTATTCAGCCCTCCGAGGTTGCAAAATTCGGCATGATGCTCTATATGTGCGCGTTCATGAGCAAAAAACACGCCGTCATGCAGAGCTTCAAATACGGCATGCTGCCCATGCTCCTGGTCATCGGCGTGGTCTGCGGCCTTGTCATGCTCCAGCCCAACATGTCCATGTCCGTTATCATGGGCATGCTCGGCTACGCGCTTTTGTACATTGGCGGCTGCAAGGGCAAGCATCTGTTCTTCCTGCTCATCCTCCTGGTTGGCCTGTTTGTCCTGCTTGCGGTCATCGAGCCTTACCGTCTGGCACGCCTGACCTCCTTCACCGACCCCTGGAAGGACCCGCTGGGCACGGGCTACCAGCTCATCCAGTCCTTCTACGCCATCGGCAGCGGCGGGCTCTTCGGCCGGGGGCTCAACAACAGCCGCCAGAAGCTCCTGTTCCTCACCTACGGCGAGTCCGACTTTATTTTCGCCGTCATCTGTGAGGAGCTGGGCTTTGTGGGCGGGCTGGTTATCCTGCTGGCTTACGGCTTCATCATCTTCCGCGGCATCCGCATTGCGCTGCGCTGCCGCGACCGCTTCGGCAGTCTCCTTGCCGCAGGAATCACCGTCGTTTTCGCCATTCAGATTCTAGTGAACATCGGCGTTGTGACCGGCTCCTTCCCGACCACCGGTCAGGCCCTTCCCTTTATCAGTTCGGGCGGCTCGTCGCTGGTGCTGTTCCTGGCCGCCATGGGCGTGCTGCTGAACATCTCGCGCTCAACCTCAGGCTCGATGCAGCCGGTGGTGCGCGCGGCCTTCCGCAAAAAGCCCCGGGCCGTGGCCGGTTAGCGCCGCTGCAGGCGCCCTTTCCTTCCGGCATTTTCCGGCGCGCCGCCTGCATTGTCGCATTTTTTGGAACATTCGACACGCTCCATGCATACAATAGGCTGGAGGTGTCCCATGCCGTATTTTTCCATCGCAGGCGGCATCCCGCTCAGAGGAAGCTGCCGCGTTCACGGCGCCAAGAACGCCGTTCTGCCCATTCTCGCCGCCGCCGTGCTGACCAGGCGCCCCGTCCGGCTTCTGGATGTTCCGGATCTGTCGGATGTACGCAACATGTCCGAAATTCTGCGTATGCTGGGCTGCCATATTACCAGGGACGGCGACGCGCTCTGCATCGACGGTTCGGATGCCGCCTGCTGCGAGCTGCCGGAGGATCTGTCCAAGGAGCTGCGTTCCTCCATCTTCCTGCTGGGGCCTGTGCTGGGCCGCTTCCGCCGCGCGGTGGTGACCTATCCGGGGGGCTGCGAGATTGGCAACCGGCCCATCGACCTGCACCTGAAGGGCCTTTCCGCACTTCGGGCGCACATTCTGGAGGAGGGCGGCCGCATCCACTGCGACGGACATGCGCTGGTCGGCGCCACCATCCATCTTGACTATCCCTCCGTGGGCGCCACCGAAAACATCATGATGGCCGCCACCGCCGCGGAGGGGGAAACGGTCATCTGCAACGCGGCGCGGGAGCCGGAGATTGTCGATTTGCAGGGTTTTCTCTGCGCCGCCGGCTTTGACGTACAGGGCGCAGGCACCTCCACCGTGGTCATCCGCGGCGGCTGCCGCCCGCGGGAAGTCACCTTCCGCATCATGCCGGACCGGATTGTGACGGGAACGCTGCTGTGCGCCGCAGCCATCACCGGCGGCAGCGTTACGGTGGAAAACGCCTGCCCGGCGCACCTTTCCGCAACACTTGCAAAGCTGACCGAGGCCGGCTGCGAGCTGACGCTGTATGACCGGGCCATTCACCTGAACGCGCCCCCGCGTCCCGCCGCCATCCCGCGGCTGGAAACGCTGCCCCATCCGGGCTTCCCCACCGATATGCAGTCGCAGATGTGCGCGCTTGCGTCGGTTGCGGACGGCACCAGCGTCGTGGTGGAAAACGTGTTTGAAAACCGCTTCAAGCATGTGCCAGAGCTGATCCGCATGGGCGCGGACATCCTGACCCGGGACCGCACGGCCGTTATCCGCGGCGTACCGCGCCTCACCGGGGCCGCCGTCACCGCGCGGGACCTGCGCGGCGGCGCCTCGCTGGTGCTGGCCGGCCTTTGCGCGGAGGGGACGACCACGGTACACCGCATCGGCCATATCGACCGCGGCTACGACCATCTCGAGCGCATGCTGCGGCCGCTGGGCGCCCGCATTACACGACACGAGGAGACCCATGGCAAAGAAGAGCCGGAAACAGGACCAACCGAATAAGAAAAAGAGATTCAGCCTGTTTGCGGCGCTGTTTTCGCCGGCGGATGAGCCGGAGGACGAGCGGGGCCTGCTGGACGACGGACCCGCCGGGGAAGATTACGGGTATGACGGGGACGAGATCGATTACGATACCGAATTCGACGACGAAGACGAGAGCGATTATAACGCTGGGCCGGAGGGCGCGCCTGCGTCCTCTGTGGACGAGAACGGCGAGCTGATCCACCTGTTCAGCGACGACGAGGTGGAATACTCCGAGGAGCAGGACTTTCAGGCCGCGGACAGCCTCGTCTGGGAGGATGGCGAGCGGGTGGTTACGGACTACGCCCCCCTGCCCGATGCCCCCGGCCTCGACAGCGCAGACACGGCCGCCAGACGCCGCGGAAAGCGGGAAGCGGGCCGCAGCGGACTGCCGGATGATCGCGACCTGCTGGGCGGCGTGCCGCTGCCCGAGGAGATCAACCTGTTTGACGGCGCGGACGAGCCCTCCGCCCGTCTCTCCAGCGGACGTACCCGCATTTTCCGCACCGGCGGCGGCGCCACCGCGCGCATCAACATCAATGAGACGCAGACCATCCGCGCCGTGGACGCGGCCCAGCGCAAGCGCCGCGCCCAGGAGGCGGAGCGCAAGCACGCCATCTACGTTGCAAAAAAACAGCGCAAGGAAAAGCGCCGGGATTTTTTCAAGCGCATGACAATGAACTTCGTCTTTGGCGCGTTCATCCTCATCGCCGTCATTGCGGCGGTGTACTATACCTTCCTGCTCAGCGACATCGTCGTGGTGGGCAACGAAACCTATTCCGCGCAATACATTGCGGAGCTTTCCGGGCTCAGGCTCGGGCAGCATATGTTCTTTGCGGACCTGGAGCAAGCGCGGGAAAACATCGTGGAAAACCCCTATTTGCAGGTCAACGAGATCAGCTATATCTTCCCCTCCCGCGTGCGCATCGACATCACCGAGCGCAGGGAGGTGGCAGGCATCATCGGCCTGGATTACAACGTCATCATCGATCATAACGGCTATGTGCTCTCCATGAGCGGCGGCACCGACCTGTCGGACCTTGTGCAGGTCACGGGCGTGAGCATGACGGGCTTTCAGCTGGGTCAGCGCATCGGCGAATCCAGCGACTTTGCCACGGCCTCGCTGATCTCGCTCATTGAAAAGCTGGAAGAATTTGCGCTGATCGATCATATCCGCTCCATCGACATGACCACGCCGCTGGCCATCGTCATGTACACGGACAACGGCTTTAAAATCCATCTCGGGCAGCCCACGGAGCTTGACAGCAAGTTCACCGCCCTGCAGAAGCTCATGCCACGCTTTGAGGAGCAGGGCATTTTTACCGGAACGCTCTATCTCTCCGCAAAGGGCGGCACGGTGTACTCGCCTCAGGGCGCTGGCGCCTCGGCGTCTGCGGCCGACCCCAACGCGCCCGCCGACCCCAATGAACCCACCGATCCCAACGCGCCGACCGACCCTAGCGCCACAATGGACCCCTACGCCACGACGGATCCCTATGGGGCAACGCCCGACCCCTGGACGCCCACCGAAACGCCGCAGCCCGCAACCCCATCGCCCATCCCGCTGCAGCCGGGCGGCGGCGACGGCTTCCAGGGCTGACGCTTCCCGCCCTTCCCCGGCCCCGCCCCCGTCTGCGGGGCCGCGCCGTTTCCCCGCCCGCTGCGCTTCTTTTTCAAAAAACAGCCCCAATTTCGCCAAAAAATGGCACAAAATATGAAATAACACAAAACATTTTATACGCCTTGCGCCAAAATATTTTTGTGTGATATAATAATGCAGTATATGTAGCGTTTGTCATTTGGAGGAAGTGCCGGTATTGAGACCTGCGGCGATATTGGATATCGGAAGTTCGAAGATCGTCTGTCTGTGTGGCAGCACCGCTGTGCGTGGAGGTACTGTAGTTCACGGCGTCGGCGTTTCCGATTACGCAGGTTACGAGAGCGCGGAGTTTTTTGACGAGCGTTCACTGGAGGAGGCCATCGTCGCCTGCGTGCGCGAAGCCGAGCAGATGGCGCGCATCCGCATCCGCGATATGATTCTCTCCGTTCCGGTTCCCTTTTCAAAGCTCATCGTTACCTCCGCGACCATCCGCCTCGATCCGCGCCGCGAGCGCATCGGCGCGGACGATGTGGACGAGCTGATCTCCCTCTCGCTTGCCAAGGCCCGCGCAGCGGAGTATGTTCTCATGCACAGCACGCCGGTGAGCTATACGGTGGACGGCTACACCTCTCCGGATGCGCCCGAGGGCAGGCGGGCGGGCGAGTTCTCCGCAGAGGTTTCGCACATGTATGTGCGCGAGAGCTTTCTCAGCAAGGTGTCCTCGATCCTCCGCACGCTGCAGATCGAGGTTTCCATGTGCGTGAGCGCGCAGCTTGCCGAGTCCCTTCTTCTCATTCCCGAGGAGGAGCGTGTGCGCCCTGCGGTGCTCATCGACGTCGGCCATACGCATACGGATGTCAGCCTCGTTGAGAACGCCGCGCTGACCGCCATGACCAGCTTTGATCTGGGCGGCGCGCAGTTCGCCTCCGATCTGGCCTTCGGTCTGGAAATTCCCCTGGAAACGGCGGAACAGGTCAAGCGCCGCTATACCTTTTTGCAGGAGCCGGCAGGCAGCGTTGAAACCATCCGCATGCTCACGGGCGTCAAGCGCGTTGATCGCAGCGTCATCGACCTGATCGTCGGCGCGCGCGCGGAGGAGTTTGTCGCTCTTTTAAAAAAATCCCTGCGCATGCTGGGCGTTCATGCCGAAACGCGCCCGGCCACCTATCTGACCGGCGGCGGGTTTTCCATGATGCGCGGCGGCGGCGAATATCTCCGGCAGCAGTTGGGCCTGCACGTTAAGCGGGACATGCCCTATATGCCGGACATGAACACGCCCAACTACGCCAGCGCTTTTGGAGCGCTTGATTTTGCGCTCCGCGCAAGCAGCGCGGAAACCGAGGAATCCGTTCCCATAAGGCAGGGGATTGGCGGTATTTTGGATAGAATTCGGAACTTATTTATACAATAAGGGGGAGCTGCGATGTTTGAACAGATTAATGAAAACGGCACTTTTGCCCAAATTAAGGTCATCGGCGTTGGCGGCGCGGGCTGCAACGCCATCAACCGCATGGTGCAGTACGGGTTGCGCGGCGTAGAGTTCGTCGCGGTCAACACGGACAAGCAGGCGCTGTACCTCAGCAAGGCCGAAAACAAGGTGCAGATCGGCGAAAAGCTGACCCGCGGCCTCGGCGCGGGCGCGGATCCCGAGGTGGGCCGCAAAGCCGCCGAGGAAAGCCGCGAGCAGCTCATGCAGGCGCTTGTCGATACGGATATGGCCTTCATTACCGCCGGCATGGGCGGCGGTACCGGAACCGGCGCCGCTTCCATCGTGGCCGAGTGCGCCAAGGAGCTTGGCATCCTGACGGTTGGCGTTGTAACAAAGCCCTTTACCTTTGAGGGCAAGGTGCGCATGCGCAACGCCGAAATCGGCATCGCCGCGCTCAAGCCCATTGTCGATACGCTCATCACCATTCCCAACGATAAACTGATCGACCTGGTGGGCAGGGCGAGCCTGCCCGACGCGCTCCGCGTTGCGGACGACGTGCTTCGCCAGGGCATTCAGGGCATCTCGGATCTTATCGCCGTGCCCGCCATGATCAACCTGGACTTTGCGGACGTCAAAACCGTCATGAAGGAGAAGGGCCTTGCGCACATGGGCATTGGCAACGCCTCCGGCGAAAAGCGCGCCGCCGAGGCCGCCCGCCAGGCCGTGGAGAGCCCCATGCTGGAAACCAGCATCAACGGTGCCCGCGGTGTGCTCATGAACATCACCGGCGGCCCGGATCTCAGTCTGCTGGAGGTCAACGAGGCGGCCGAGATCATCGCCGAGAGCGCCGATCCCGAAGCAAACATCATCTTTGGCGCGGACATCGACGACGCCATGGGCGACGCGCTCCGCATCACGGTCATTGCCACCGGCTTTGAGTCCGACCGCGCCATGCCGCAGGTTCCGCCCGCAGGCCTAGGCATGTATGGCACACAGCCGGTATTCCAGTCCGGTTTCCGCGCGCCCGCCCAGCAGCCCATGGGCCAGCAGCCGCAGATGTTCAACAACGCGGCCTATGCGCCCCGCCGCCCCATGCCCATGAACATGATGGACGAGGAGCCCGTGGCCGAGCCGGAGCCGCTGCGCGAGGCGACCTTCACCCAGGGCGACCTGCCCCAGGACTATCACGAGCGGCCGAAGAACAAGCTGGACGTGCCCGCTTTCCTGCGCAACAAGTAAGCGCAAGGATTTTCTCCCCCTGCATGCAGCGCGGCGCGGAGGAAACATCCGCGCCGTCAGAGTATCGAAAAAGTGGCTGAACGCCACTTTTTCGAGCTTTCACAGGTTTTGCTTCCCGCATTCGCTCCCGGGCGGCAAAACCTGCAACGTACGAAAGCCTCCGGGTTTTCCTCCGTTCTGACGCACTTGTCGTCAGAGCCGGATGGAACATAAGGGGCTGCGGCCCCCTGATCAACCCCGGGGTTTTCGACAATCTCGCGGCGCGGAGGAAACATCCGCGCCGTTTTTCCTTCTCGAATTTTCGACAAATCTTTATACGAAACATCGTTTAAATATGTTGACATCTGGTTTTTAAAACTATATAATGTGTTTCATGGAGCAGACGATATTAAAAAAACGCTATCTGCCGGATTATACGGTGGGCGAGGAAATCTTCAGCGCCGTCTCCCATGGCGCAGGCGCACTGCTGGGCCTTGCCGGCGGCGCAGTGCTGCTGGCGCGGGCGGCCCGGGTCTCCGGGGCGCTCGGCATATTCGCGGCCGCCGTGTACAGTGCGTCTCTGTTCATCCTCTATACGATGTCCACGCTGTACCACGCGCTGGTGGACAGGCGCGCCAAATATGTGTTCCGCATTTTCGATCACTGCACGATTTATCTTCTGATCGCAGGCACCTATACGCCTCTGATGCTGGTGCTGATCGGCGGTGCGGCGGGCTGGATCGTGTTCGCCGGGCTCTGGACGCTGGCCGCGCTGTGCATTACGCTCAACGCCATCGATCTGGAGCGCTTTAAGGTCTTCTCCATGATCTGCTATATTGCCATGGGCTGGTGTGTGCTACTGTTCATCGCGCCGGTCATCCGGGCGCTGGGACCCTGGGGCTCGGCGCTGCTGGTGCTGGGCGGCATCAGCTATACCGCCGGCCTGCTGTTCTATCGCAGAGCTTCTCTGCGCTACATGCACTCCGTCTGGCATCTGTTTGTGCTGGCGGGCAGTGTTTTTCAGTATTTCTGCATTCTCCTGTTTGTCTATTGATTCCCCCCTTCGGAGGCTCCGCCACCCCATTTCACCGGAACCTCCGACAAAGGAAAAAGCCGCGCATCAGTCCACGCGGCTTTTTTCTCCTTCCTTTGCCTCACTTGCGCCCGGCGCCGGGCCTGCCTGCCCCCGGGCTGCGCAGCGGCGCGTTTCCGGCAGGCGGCGTATGCTGCCGCTCCGCGGGAACGGGGCTCTCCACAGCCGCCTGCGGCATTCCGCTGAGCCTTTTGTACAGCGCGATATACCGCCCGGCCGACACCGGCCAGCCGAAATCCTCCTGCATGCCGCGCCACACAAGGCGCCGCCACATGGGTTTATCGTCATAGTAGTACTGCACGGCGCGCTCAATGGTAAAGAGCATCTCATGGGCGTTATAGTTGCAGAAGGAAAAGCCATTGCCCTCGTCGGTATACTTGTTATAGGGGCGAATGCTGTCCCGCAGTCCCCCCGTTTCGCGCACGATGGGAACGGAGCCGTAGCGCAGCGCGATCATCTGCGACAGGCCGCAGGGTTCAAACTGCGAGGGCATGAGGAACATATCGCTGCCCGCATACACGCGATGCGCCAGCCCTTCATGAAAGCCCACATAGGAGCTGATCTGCCCCTCATAACGCCATGCCGCCCAGTTGATCAGGTCCACATAGCGCTTGTCGCCGCTGCCGAGAAACACCATCTGCAAATCCATGCGCATGATGTCCGAGAGCACGCGCTCCACAAGGTCCAGCCCCTTCTGCGGCGTAAGGCGGGAAATCATGCCGATGATGGGAACCTCCGGCCGCTCGGCGAGATGGCACACGCGCTGCAGGGTTTTCTTGCATTCGGCCTTCCCCCCCATGTTCTGCGCATCATACGTTGCGCCGATCAGCCGGTCCGTGGCGGGGTTATACGCCTCGGTATCGATGCCGTTGAGGATGCCCGAGACCGTAGCGCCCCGCTTTCTGAGCAGGCCGTCCAGCCCTGCGCCATAGTATTCGGTCTTGATCTCCTCGGCGTAGCTGGGGCTGACCGTACACACATGGTCCGCAAACACCAGCCCTGCCTTCATGCAGGAGAGGTTGCCGTAGTATTCCAGATACTCCGAATGGAACAGGCTGCCATCCAGCCCGATGCAGGCGTTCAGCTCCGCCCAGTTGAAGATGCCCTGATAGTTCAGGTTGTGTACGGAAAACACCGTCCGAATCGCGCGCATCCGTTCATCCCACTGGTACTGGGTTTTGAGCAGCGCGGCAATCAGGCCCGTCTGCCAGTCGTTGAGATGCAGCACGTCCGGAACGAAGTCGATGCGCGGAAGAATCTCCAGCACCGCCCGGCAGAAAAAGGCAAAGCGCCTGCCCTCGCTGAGTCCGTCGCCATAGATGGCGTCGCAGTAAAAAAACTCCTCGTTGTCCACAAAATAATACGTTACGCCCCGCTCTTTCAGCGTGGACACACCGCAGAACTTCTGTTCCGCGCCGAAAGGAACGGTGAAGCTGAACAGATGTTGCATGCGCTCCCGGTATCCGCCGTCGATCAGGCGGTACTTGGGCAGAATCACACGCGCGTCCTCGCCCTGCCTGCACAGCTCCACGGGGAGCGAGCCCACCACGTCCGCCAGCCCGCCGGTCTTGATAAACGGGACGCATTCGCTTGCCGCAAAGAGGATTTTCATACGGATTCCCTTCCCTTTCCCTTTTCTTTTCTCTGCTTCGTTTTTTCGGAAAAAGAAGCAGCAAGAAAACGACACCCACGGCAGACAGGCGTGACAGTCCACCCCTGGCCGGTGCAATCCGTCCTTCCGGCAAAGCGTGCGCCTCGGCATTCCTCCGCCAAAGAGAATGCGATGCCGCCGGGCGCAGGCAGTCCAATCTCCGTCCCCCGGATTGCGTCCATCAGCCCCCGCGCTCCGTCATGCAAAGCGCTTTTGCCCTGTTGTTCTCAGGAAAAGGCCAGGCGCTCCCCTGCTACACCGTCGCGTTCTTCTTGAGGATGATGGGGAACCCGTCGTAGCCCACCAGCGTGCGGCCGTCGCGGATCGTCGCGCCCTTGTCGAGCACCACATGGTCCAGCGTACAGCCGCAGCCCACGGTCACGCCCTGCATGAGAATGGAGTTCTTGACCACGGAGCCGCGCCCAATCTTCACGCCGCGGAACAGAATGCTGTTCTCCACATGGCCGTCGATATCGCAGCCGTCCGCCAGCATCGCATTTTTGACGCCGGCCTCCGCCCCGTAGCGCGCGGACACCTCGTCCTTGACCTTCGTGTAAATGGGTCTGCTGCGATGAAACAGATCCGCGCGCACCGCAGGATCCAGCAGCGCCATGTTGTGCGAGAAGAAGCTGGACACGGAATTCAGCCGCGCCACATAGCCGCCATAGCGCCAGCCAAAGATCTTCAGCGAGCTGCACTTTTTGAGCAGAACATCCCGCAAAAAGTCGTACTCGCCGCGCGCATACGCCTCCTCCACAAGGTATTCCAGCAGGAGCTTATCCATAATCATCACGTCGCAGCTCTGGCAGGCCGTGCGGGGCCGGTAGGGGTCCAGCTCCATGCCGGTCACGCGGCCGTTTTCATCCATCAGCAGGCGCAAATCCTTGTTCTGATCCTCCGGGTCAAAGGCCGCATCCTCGTTGTACATGATGGTGATGTCCGCCCCGGTGCGCACATGCTGCTCAAACATGCTGTGGAAGGAGGTGTTGAAAATCGTGTGGCTGCCGGAAAGGATCACATACTGCTGGGGACAGCGCCGGACATAGCCCAGGCAGGAGCGGAACGCATCCACGGAGCCGCGGTAGAGGCCCGTGCTGTCCTTGGTCAGAAAGGGCGGGAGGATGAACAGGCCCTCGCGCTTTCTGTGCAGATCCCATTCCTTGCCCGCGCCGAGATGGTCCATCAGCGAGTGGTAGTTCTTCTGTGCGATGAGGCCCACGCTGGAGACGCCCGAATGGACAAGATCGGAAAGGATAAAGTCCACGCAGCGGTATCTGCCGCCAAAGGGCAGCGCCGCCACCGCCCGCGACATGGTCAGATCGCGCATGCGCGGGTTGTTTTCGCCGGTGTAAATGAGTCCAAACGCACTGTTGATCATGCCCGCCCCTCCTCTTCCGCGCCGCTGCATGCTGCAATCGCACCCGAGGGCAGATATGCCCCCGCATTGACGCAGATGTCGTTGCCCACCAGCGTAATGTCGCCCGTGAGACTGTTGTCCACATGATCCCGCTCGCGCAGCGGCCCGCCGATGACAGCCCCTTCTCCGATGTGCGCGTTTTCTCCTACAATGGCCTTATAGACCTTCGCGCCCCTGCCGATGACCGCGCCCGGCAGTACGACCGCATCGCAGACCTCGGCCCCTTCGCAAACGGTCACGCCCGCAAAGAGCACGCTGCGCCTGACGCTCCCGTAGACCTCGGAGCCCTCGGTTACAAGACTTCTCTCGATGACCGCGCCGTCGCCCACAAAGTGCGGCGGAAAGCTGGGGTTGCGGCTGTAGATGCGCCAGGAGGGATCGTCCAGCTGCAGCCTGGGCGGCTCCGAAATGAGGTCCATGTTGGCCTCCCAGAGGCTTTTGACGGTTCCCACATCCTTCCAGTAGCCGGAAAAGGGGTAGGCCACCATAAGCTCCCCCCCATGCAGCATGGCTGGAATGATGTTCTTGCCAAAATCGTTTTCGGAATCCGGGTCCGCATCGTCCCGCGCCATGTAGCGCTTGAGCAGCTTCCAGTTGAAAATATAGATCCCCATGGAGGCCTTGTTGGATTTCGGGTGCTTCGGCTTTTCCTCAAAGGAGACGATGCGGTCACGCTCGTCGGTGTTCATAATGCCGAAGCGATGGGCCTCCTCCATGGGGACGGGCAGTACGGCGATGGTCGCCGCCGCGCCCGTCTGGACATGGAACTGCAGCATGCGGCTGTAGTCCATCTTGTAAATATGATCGCCCGAAAGGATGAGCACATAGTCCGGGTCGTACTGATCCACAAATTCACGGTTCTGATAGATGGCGTTGGCCGTGCCGGTGTACCAGCGGCCGTCGCTGCCGGTCATGTAGGGCGGCAGCACGAACACGCCGCCGTTGAGCCGGTCAAGGTCCCAGTACTGTCCGGTGCCCAGATAGGAATTGAGGGCGAGGGGCCTGTACTGCGTCAAAACGCCCACAGTATCAATGTCCGAATTGACACAATTGGAAAGGGGGAAATCGATAATCCGGTACTTGCCGCCAAAGGGGACAGCCGGCTTGGCCATGTGGGAGGTCAGTACGCCAAGACGGCTGCCCTGCCCGCCGGCCAGCAACATCGCTACAATCTTCTTTTTCATGGGCTCATCCTTTCCTGTATGTGAAATACACGCCGCCATAGGGAGGCAGCTTGATGCGGATGCGGTAGTCGAAGTTGTCGCAGGGTTCGTCCTCGGTCAGGACAACGCCGTTTTTATAATCGCCGGTGCCGCCGTAGCGCGGCTCGTCGGTGGAAAGGCTCTCGGTAAAGCTGCCCGCCCCGGGTACGCCGAGCACATAGCCCTCCTGCGGCACGGGCGTGAAGTTGAAGGCGCAGAGCACCGCGTTGCCGCGCTCGTCAAAGCGCATCCAGGCCAGCGTAGAATGCAGGCTGTCGTTCACGCTGAGCCAGGTAAAGCCCTCCCAGCTGTCGTCCACGCGGTACAGCGGCGGCGTTGCGGTATAAAAGCGGTTCAGGTCGCGCACAAGGCGCTGCATCTCGGCGTGCTTTGGGTAGTCGAGCAGCAGCCAGTCCAGCTCCTGATCGTCCCGCCACTCGATGTACTGGCCAAACTCCGCGCCCATGAACATGAGCTTTTTGCCCGGGTGCGCAAACTGGTAGGCAAACAGAAGCCGGAGCTGCGCAAACTGCTGCCAGTAATCCCCAGGCATCTTGCCGAGCATACTCTTCTTGCCATGCACCACCTCATCGTGGGAAAAGGGCAGCACATAGTGCTCGGAAAAGGCATACAGCAGCGAGAAGGTCAGCTTGTCGTGGTTCCATTTGCGGAAATAGCTGTCCATCTCCATGTATGTGAGCAGGTCGTTCATCCAGCCCATGTTCCACTTGAAGGAGAAGCCCAATCCCCCGTCCTGAATGGATCGCGTCACATAGGGATAGGCGGTGCTGTCCTCGGCAAAAAGCAGCTTTTCGCACGGGAGCTGGTGAACCGCCTTGGACAGCTTTTTGAAGAATTCAATCGCCCCCAGGTTTTCCCTGCCGCCGTACTGGTTGGGCAGCCACTCGCCGTCGTTCTTTGCATAGTCCAGATAGAGCATACAGGCTACGGCGTCCACGCGCAGACCGTCAAAATGATATTCGTTCAGCCAGAACATGGCCGAGGAGAGCAGGAAGCTCTGCACCTGGGTGCGCTCAAAGTTGAACAGCAGCGTTCCCCACTGCGGCATATCGCTGCGCCGCGGATCTGCGTGCTCATACAGCGGCGACCCGTCAAAGCGACGGAGGCCGTGGGCGTCGCGGGTGAAATGCGCAGGCACCCAGTCCATGATGACGCCGATGCCGCGCTCATGCGCGCGGTTGACAAGGTACATCAGGTCCTCCGGCGCGCCATAGCGCGCTGTAGCCGCAAAGTAGCCCGTAACCTGATAGCCCCAGCTCTTGTCATAGGGGTATTCCATCAGCGGCATGAATTCGATGTGGGTGTAGCCCATGTCGGAAACATAGTCGATGAGCTCGTGCGCAAGTTCGCGATAATCGAGCCCCTCGCGCCAGGTGCCCGCGTGCACCTCGTAGATGCTCATGGGCTTTCTGGTCGCGTCCCGGCGCGAATCAAGGTATTTCCCGTCCGTCCAGGGGAAGGACGGCAGCTCGGCGACCATGGAGGCCGTGCCGCCCGGCTCCCCGCGCACCGCGAAGGGATCGGCGCGCAGCACCGTCTCGCCGGCCTTTGTAAGAATGGAGTATTTATAGAGCTGGCCCTCCCGGGCAAAGCCGAGATGTGCCTCCCAAACGCCGGTGGTTCCGACCATATGCATGGGGTCGGCCGCCGCGTTCCACGCATTGAAATCGCCGACAACGCTGACCGCCAGCGCCTCCGGCGCCCAGACCGCAAAGCGGTAAACCCGTTCTCCATAGGCGCCCGTGCGCGCATGGCAGCCCAGCGCCTCATACGCCGCGGTAGAAATGCCCTCGTTGAAAAAATACAGTTCGTTGTCGTCCAGATGGAACGCCATTGATCTCTCCTCCGTCTCCGGGCCGCGCAGGGATGTTTTGGCAGCCGTTTGCGCTGCCAGCGGCCATCCCTTGGAATTATCATACCACACTCCCGGCATTTGTGGTATAATTTCCGGGATAATTTATGCCAAAAGGAACCAGCAAGCCATGGAAAATCTCCTGCTCTCCGCAGAGGTGGTCGTGCCGCTGCTGCTGCTCATGCTGGTCGGCTATATTGTGCGCCGGACCGGACTGATGGATGCAGCGGCCTTTGCAATGTGCAACCGGCTTGTCTTTTACGTTGCTCTGCCCTGCCTCTGCGCGGTCAGCCTCTATGAAAGCGACCTTGCAAATGTGGAGGGCGCGGGCGGCTGCCTGCTGTTCTGCGTGGCGGGCATTACCGTTTCCTTTCTCCTTGCGCTGCTGCTTGTACCGCGCTTTTGCAGTGCGCCCCCGCGGCGCGGGGTCATCGCGCAGGGCGCAGTGCGGGCAAACGACGCCATCTTCGGCCTTGCGGTGGCCGGCGCGCTGGTGCCGCAGCAGGAAATGCAGGTGGTGCTGCTCTCCGTCTCGGTGTCGATTCCGCTGTTCAATCTCTGCGGCGTAACGGCGCTGGAGCTGAACCGCGGCGGCAGGGTCGGCGTCCGGGTATTTGCCAGAAAAATTCTGACCAACCCCATCATCATCGGCTGCGCAGTGGGCGCGCTTTTGAACCTCTGCGGCGTCCGGCTGCCGGGAATGCTTCTGTCGCCCATGCGCTCGCTTTCCGGGCTCTGCACGCCGCTGGCCTTTCTCGTCATCGGCGGCACGCTCCGCTTTTCCGCCATGCAGCAGGATCGGGCGGCCATCGTCTGGACAACGCTGATCAAGCTCGTCCTTCTTCCGGCGGTCATGCTTGTTCTGGCGCTGCTGCTGGACTTTTCGCCTGCGGCCGTCATCACGGTGCTGGCGGTGTTCGGCGCGCCCACCGCGCTGTCTTCCTTTCCGCTGGCCTGCGAGCTGGGCGGAGACGAACGGCTTGCGGGGGAGATCGTCGCCGTTACAAGCGTCTGCTCCATCGTTACAATGTTCCTTTTCATCTTCATTTTAAAGCAACTGGGAGGGATTTAACCGCATGACAAAGCGCCTGTATCTGGAAAACAGCCACCTGCGATCCTGCGAGGCGGTGGTGGAAGCCTGCCTCCCCACGGACGGAGGCTTTGACCTTGTGCTGGACCAGACGGTGATCTTCCACAACGCCGGCGGACAGCCCTGCGATACCGGCCGCATCGGGGATGCTGTCATCACCGGCTGCGACGAGCGGGACGGCGTATTGCTGCACCATGCGGACAGGGCGCTGCCCGTGGGCGCGCGCCTGCCGCTGACGCTGGACTGGCCCCGCCGTTTTGACCACATGCAGCAGCACACCGGCGAGCATCTGCTCTCCTATGCGGCCTACAGGCTTTACGGGGCCAATAACGTGGGCTTTCACCTTGCGCGCGACACCACCACCATCGACCTCGACCGGCCGCTGGATGCAGCGCAGCTTCTCGAGATCCAGCGCCTTGCCAACCAATTCGTGGCGGACGACCTGCCCGTGCAGGCCCGCTGCTACGACAGCGAGGCGGCGCTCTCGGACCTTCCGCTGCGCAAGCAGGCCGAGGGTATCCGCGCGCCCATCCGCATTGTGCAGATCGAGGGCGCGGACTGCTGCACCTGCTGCGCCCCGCACTGCCAGCGTACCAGCGAGGTAGGCGGCATACTCATTACGGACGCCGCCGCCTACAAGGGCGGCATGCGGCTGAACTTTCTCTGTGGCCAGCGGGCGCTCTCCTACGCCGCAGGCCTGCACGGGGATATGGACCGGCTGGCCCGGCGCTTCTCTACGGCACGGGACAACGTGGTGCAGGCCGTGACAAAGCTCCAGGACGAGTGCGCACAGCTCCGCCGCCGTCAGCGGGAGCTTACGGACGCGCTGAACGGCTATCTGGCCCGCGAGCTTCTTGCGGGCGCAAAGGCCGCCGGGCGTTGCAGGCTCATCGTTTCCGTGCTGCCCGAGATTGCGCCCGACCGGCTGAAGGCCCTGGCCCAAATGACTCTGCGGCAGAGCAAAACCCTTACCCTGCTGATGAGCGCGCAGGCCGGACGGCTGAGCTACGTCCTCTCCGCCACGGAGGATCTGGGTCTGGACATGGGCGAGCTCTGCCAGGCGGTCAATGCGGCGACCGGCGGCAAGGGCGGCGGACGGGGTACGCTGGCGCAGGGCGCAGGGCCGGCGTCGGCAGGCCTTGCGGAAACCGCGGAGCAGCTGACCGCCTATTTTGAAAAGCGGCTGTCCCAGCTCCGATAGAAGCATATTGCCTCCATTCCCCAAAAAACACCGCGCGCCCCGGAAGCCTGCATCGGCTCCGGGACGCGCTTTGTTTTTCCTGCGGCTGCGCTGTGGACTGCCGCTTCGGCTGTTCCGGGCAGGGCCGGGGCGGTTTTCTCCGGCCGCGGTCCGAGATAAGCCCCGCCTTTTGCCGTGGCTGGCGTATGCCGGCAAAAGCGCCTTCCGTCTCCGCCGCCGCAGGGGACAGGGCTTTGCCCAGTCACCGCAGGGGGCCTGCCCGGCCAGGGTCGCAGAGGCCAGCGTCCGTTGCTCCCTGCTCCGCCGCAGGCACCCCCATTCGGCCGTCCTTGGTCCCCGTCGCTCCGCTCAGGCGCCCGTGCGGCTCTGCGGCATGGGCAGACGATACCCGGCAAGGCGGTAATTCTGTCCGGACACCTCGAGATAAAAGGCGGTCCGGGCGGCATTGATATAGGGCAGCAGGAATACCTCGCCGATCCCTGCGGTCAGCAGCGCCAGCAGATGCCAGCCGATAAAGCTCAAGTTCAGGCAGAACAGCCGCCATTTGTTGCCCTTCATCATCCTTTTGGAGATTGTCACCGCCTGACGCACGCCGATGGACGGCTCCTCCGCCATGATAAACGGCGCCATGGCATAGCGGTAGGCGGCAACGATGCCCGGAACCAGCAGCAGCAGCGACCACAGCAGAATGAACAGCAGCGACCAGCAGCGCAGGCCCAGCGCCTTTCCGAAGATGGAGAAGCCGGAAAACAGCGTGGAAAACCGTTCCTTCTTTCCATCCGTTATGCCGAGGTTGTAGCGGCACAGGCCGATTTGTATCGCGCCGCCCAGCAGAAACCGGGCCAGCGAAAACAGGCTTGCGCAGATCAACCACACCGATAGGATGGTCAGCAGCGCCAGTATCTCCGGGCGCTGCAGCAGCTGTCCCAGCGGTATGGCGGGCAGTTCCCCGGGAGGGGACCCGCTCCCACCATTGAGCGAAAGTTTCAGCGAAACCTCCAAACCGCCGGTAAAGCTTTTGCCGCCCAGCGCCCCCGCCACGAGCGTGACCAGCACCGCGATCCAGTAGTTTCCCTCCAGCGCCCTCCAGCCGATCTGCCGGAAGTCCTTTGCAAAACGCATCCCGACGTCCTCCCAAATGCCTGCTCAGCGATATTCCCTGACCAGCTCCGCATAGGGCAGGCGATCCTTCTGCAAGGAGGGCGCCTCCGCCCCATAGCCCAGGGCCACAACGCAGTGTACCCGGCGCTGGGGGTCAATGTCCAGCAGCGTCTTGATGCCGGTCTCGTCCATCGCGCCGATGATGCAGGTGGAAAGCCCCTTTTCCGTGGCGGCCAGGCAGAGATAGGCCGTCGCGATGCCAGCGTCCACGATGGGGAACTCGTGGGTGGTGTCAAGAATCTGCGACTGCCGCGTGGTGCTGGAAATCACGATGAACGCGGGGCAGTCCTTCGCCCAGGCGTTGACGCCCGGCTTGACCTCGCAGAGCGCAGCCACCTTTTTCGCCGTTTCCCCTTCGCAGAGGGCAAAGCGCCAGGACTGGCGGTTGCTGGCGGACGGGGCAAGAATGGCGGTTTCCACCAGCTCGGTCAGCACCTCGTGGGCAATGGGCTTTTCAAGATAATTTCGGCAGCTTTCGCGCTTCAGCGCCAGTTCCTTCAGGCTTGACATGGTACATTCCTCCGCTTTCTTCCGGGCGCTGCCGTCCGGTATTTACTGTTTTTCCCCGGGGAGTGATCGCCCGCCGTTTCCAGCGCAGGCGACTTCCTCCCTGCCTTTTTATCATAGCATGAAAACCGCCCGCGCCGCAATCCGGGGACTGTCGGGTCTGGGTCCTGCGAAAAATTTTTCTATATTATTCTCCTTCCGGGCAGGAATTCCTCTTTTCACGCAGAATACGAACATATGTTCGTATACAAGGAGGATATTCCATGAACCTGACCATTGCAGGTCTGCGAAAGCTGGCGGCAGAGCAGCTTTTGCAATACCGGCGAAACCGCAACCATCTGTCCGAACTCAGGAAGAATGCGGCAGCCGCCCGAACCCCCGGGAACACCCGCCCGGAGGACAGCACGGCGCCGCGCCACAGCGGCGATCCCCCGGCCATCTCCCCGCAGGCGCTGCGACAGATGCGCGCCTGGGTGCGCGCCATCGACCGTGTGCGCCATGAGCTGCGGAACACCCAGCCGCAGCTGGAACGCTTTATGAGCCGCTGCTTCGGCCTTGACGTTCCCTTCCCGAAGCGCCAGAGCGTACGCGCGCGCCTGCTCCGGCTCTCGATGGACCTTTACATTGCGGAATCCACCGCCTACAAATGGCGCGAAACCCTTCTCGATCTGGTGCTCTTTGCCGCGATTGAGGCCGGGGCGCTCTCCCCCTTCGGCCTGATGCGGGACGAGGTATGACCCTTGCCCAGGGTATGCCAAAGGCCGGCACATTGCGCCGGCCCAGAGCGTCAACCCTTATCTGTAAATTTGCCGGATACCGCTGCCCGCGGTTCCGCCGGGCTTTTGCGGCATGGACGCCAGCGCAGCAAAAGTCTCTGCAAAGGCGGGTCGTTCCTGTACGGAGCGCCGGCGTCGAAACGGTGAAACCTTGGCCCCTTCCTGAGCGGCCGCCATTGCTGTCCCGTCAAATTCCGCTGCTCCTGCTGGCGTTCAGCGCCTTGATGCGCGCATCCTTGTTGAGCAGGCGCTTGCGCATGCGGATGGACTTTGGCGTGATCTCCACAAGCTCGTCGTCCGTAATGAACTCAAGGCACTGTTCCAGCGTCAGCTCCACGGCCGGAGTCAGGCGCAGGGCCTCGTCGGAGCCTGCGGCGCGCATGTTGGTCACATGCTTTTTCTTGCATACGTTGACCACGATATCCCCTGCGCGGGCGCTTTCTCCCACGATCTGCCCCTCGTACACCGGCACGCCCGGGCCAACGAACATCCGGCCCCGATCCTGCGTGTTGAACAGGCCGTAGCTGGAGGTATCGCCCGTTTCGTGCGCAACGAGGCTGCCGGTCTTGCGCTCTTCAATGGGGCCTTTATAGGGCTCGTAATCGTGGAACACATGGCTCATCACGCCGTTGCCGCGCGTATCGGTCAGAAGCTCCGAGCGGTAGCCCATGAGCCCCCGCGCAGGCACGAGGAACTTGAGCCGCATGCTGCTCTCGCCCTGGTTTGACATATCCACCAGCTCCGCCCTGCGGCTGCCCAGCTTTTCCATGACCGGCCCCACGTACTCCTGTGGCACATCGATGGTCAGCTCCTCGATGGGTTCCGTCGTCTCCCCCTGCTCGTTTTTTCTCAGGATGACCTTTGGGCGCGATACTGCAAACTCGTAGCCCTGCCGCCGCATCTGCTCGATCAGGATGGACAGGTGCAGCTCGCCGCGGCCGGAGACCCGAAAGCTGTCCGTACTGCCCGTCTCCTCAACGCGCATGGCAACGTTGGTCTTGACCTCGTTGAACAGGCGGTCGCGAAGGTTTCTGCCGGTAACATACTTGCCCTCGCGGCCCGCAAAGGGGCTGTCGTTGATCATGAACAGCATGGCGACCGTGGGCTCGTCGATGTGTACAAAGGGCAGGGGCTCCACGCAGGCCGGATCGCAGGCGGTCTCGCCCACGTTCAGGCTTTCAATCCCCGCCACGCAGACGATGTCCCCCGCCTGCGCCTCCTCGACCTCCACCCGTTGCAGGCCCTCGTAGCGGTACAGGCGCGTGATTTTTGCCGGGGTCTCGCGGTTGCTCTCGCCGCCGCAGATGGTTACGGGCATGGCCTTCCTCGCTATGCCGCGCTCGATGCGGCCGATGCCGATCTTGCCCACATACTCATCATAATCGATGGCGGAAAACAGGATTTGCAGCGGCGCGTCCACATCCGTGGCAGGCGCGGGGATGGCGGAAATGATGGTATCGAACACCGCGCGCATATCGTTTTTGAGCGCTGCGGGATCCATGCCGGATTTTCCGTCGCGTGCCGAGGCGTACACCACCGGGAAATCGATCTGCTCGTTGGTGGCGCCAAGTTCCATGAACAGCTCCAGCGTCTCGTCCACCACCTCTGTCGGCCGCGCCTCCGGGCGGTCGATCTTGTTGACCACCACCACGGGAACCTTATTGAGCTCCAGCGCCTTCCGGAGCACAAAACGCGTCTGCGGCATACAGCCCTCAAACGCATCCACCAGCAGCAGAACGCCGTCTACCATCTGGAGAATACGCTCCACCTCGCCGCCAAAATCCGCGTGGCCGGGCGTATCCACGATGTTGATGCGGGTATTGCCGTAGGTTACGGAGGTGTTCTTCGACAGGATGGTGATGCCCCGTTCCCGCTCCAGGTCGTTGCTGTCCATGATGCGCTCCACGCCCTGTTCGCTCCGCCGCAGCACGCCTGCGTCGCGCAGAAGCTGGTCCACCAGCGTGGTCTTGCCGTGGTCCACATGCGCGATGATTGCAACATTCCGAATATCCATCGTTGGTTCCTTCTTTCCTTCAAAAACGATTTATTATAGCAGGTAGCGCGCCGCCGGTCAAGACGGAGCGCAGCGCGGCCTGCGCCGCGGGAACCGCAAGCGCAACAGACCGCGGATAACGCAGCCGTCCGCCGCGTTTCTCACTTTGTACGCCGCTGCGGTTTCCGCTCCGGCAGCTCGCACACGAAGGCTGCGCCGAGAACCAGCAGGCCGCCCGCAACATCCAGACCCCGCAGCGGTTCGCCCAGCAGCGCCGCCGAGAGGAGAATCGCCACCACCGGGTCAATAAAGCTGAAGATGGCGGCGGTCTGCGCAGGCAACGCCTGTATGGCGCCAAAGTACAGCGCATAGGCAAGCCCCGTATGAACAATGCCCACCACCAGCAGCAGCGCAAGCGCCTTTCCCGTAAACGCCGCCGCCCGGGGCAGCCCGCCGGCCAGCGTATAGGGCAACATTACGGCTGCGGAAACCACCAGTTGCACAATGGTTCGCTCGCGCGCCGCGAGCGTCGGGATGCGCTTGTTGATGAGCACGACGCAGGCGTAGAGCGCCGCAGCGCCAAGCCCCAGCAGAATCCCCGTCAGCTTCCCATCGGAACCGCCCGCCTGCGCGCCGGAAGCCAGCGCCATACCGGCCAGCGCGGCAAACGCGCAGAGCAGCTTTCTGACGCTCAGCCGCTCGCGAAGCAGCAGCGGCGAGGCAAGCACCACAAACACCGGCGCCAGATAATAGCACAGCGTCGCAGTGGCGACGGTCGTATGACGGTAGGCCTCGAACAGCAGAATCCAGTTGAAGCCCATGGCTGCGCCCGAGAGGCCCAGCAGCGGAAGGTTTTTCCGGATGGCGGCAACGCAGAGTCGCTTTCTCTGCGCAGCCATCGTCAGAAGAAGAAAGGCGGCGCCCACGCAGCCGCGCACCAGCGCAATCACCCCGGAGGGCAGGGCCATGCCGCGCACAAAAATGCCAATCGTTCCAAAGATTGCCATTGCCGCAATCAGCCCGCCCCGCGCGGCGCCCTGCGATATCGTCCCCTTTTGCATGTCCTGCCTTCCCTTCCCGGCGCAGTGCGCGCCTGTTTGTCCACTCTAGCAGAAACGGGCGGCCCCGGCAAGCGGAAAAAAGCCGGTGTCTGCGGAAAATCCCTGCATATTCCCGCCCGACTTGCGCACTTTTTTGCACGGGCGTATAATAAGATGTTAGCAAGCAGCAGGCGCATGCCTGAAATTCCTCCCGGCCATAGTGCAGGAGTATAAAGGAGCAGCCATGGCACAGATCGACAACGCAAAACGAATCCATCTCATCGGCATCGGCGGGTGCAGCATGAACGGCCTTGCGCTGATACTGCAGTCGCAGGGGCATCAGGTCACCGGCAGCGACCGGGAAAAGACCCAGTTTACAGCCGCGCTGGACGAGGCCGGTATTCCCTATTCGGTGGGACATACGGGCGAATATCTCCGGGACGCAGAGCTTGTGATCTACAGCGCTGCCATCAAACCTGACAATCCGGAGCGGCAGCTGGCGGCGGAGCTCGGTATCCCGGAGCTGGAGCGCAGCGTTGCGCTGGGCCAGATTTCGGAGCGCTTCCCCTCCGTGGTGGCCATCGCTGGCTGCCACGGCAAGACAACCATCACCTCCATGCTTGCCCGCGTCAACGAGGCCGCCGGGCGCGATGCGACCATTCATGTGGGCGGCTATGTGGACTTTCTGCGCGGCGGCGTTCGCGTCGGGCGGGATGGCACCTTCATCACCGAGGCCTGCGAGTATGTTGAGAGCTTTCTTACGCTGGCGCCCACAGTCGCGCTCATCAACAATATCGACGATGACCACCTGGATTACTATAAGGACATCGACCACATCGTGGCGGCCTTTGAAAAGTTTCTGGACCGTTTGCCGGAGAACGGCCTGTTTATCGCCTGCACGGACGATCCGCGGGTGGCCGGGCTTGCCGCAAAATCAAAGCATCCGGTCAAAAGCTACGGCCTGAAGAGCGGCGACTACCGTGCGGAAAACATCCGCTTCGACGAAAACGGATGCCCGACCTTCACGATTGCAAGAGAAGGCAACCCCATCGGCGAGGCCTCGCTCACCGTACCGGGTCTGCACAACGTTCAGAACGCGCTGGGCGCCTATGTGGTGGCGGAGACCTATCAGATTCCTTTCGAGGCGTATGCCGAGGCCATGCATGCGTTTTCCAACACAAAGCGTCGCTTTGAGTATTACGGCCAGCGGAACGGCGTGCGCTACTATCATGACTATGGCCATCACCCCAGCGAGATCCGCGCTACGCTGGACGCGGCCAGCCGCGTGCCGCACAACAGGCTCTACTGTGTGTTCCAGTGCAACAGCTATACCCGCGCAAAGACGCTCTTTTGCGAGAACGTGACCTGTTTTTGCGATGCGGACGCCGTGCTCGTGCCGGATATCTACCCCGGCCGCGAGAAGGATACAGGCCTTGTCCACGCGCGCGATATGGTGGAGGGCATCAACCGGGCGGGCGGTAACGCGGTGTATCTCGGCACCTTTGAAGCCATCCGCGACTGGCTTGACAGCCACGGCGCAGCAGGCGATCTCGTGGTCACGGTGGGCTCCGGCGATGTGTACCGCCAGACCCGTACGCTGCTGTAACCCGTCCGCAGGCCTCCCGTAAGGAATTTGAAAAGGTTTTCCGGCCGCAAAAAGCGCAGCATACCCACCCCCCAGCCGACGGTCCGGCCGTTCCGGCGCACCCGTTGCATGCGCCGGAAAAACGCAAGGCGTTGCGTTCCATTTGCAATTTCAACGGAAGACTTTTGACAGGGCAAGGCTTCCTGCGCAGGAAAAGCCGTCTCAGGAAGGAGACCGCAGCATGAAAATTTTCGGTTATCAGCCCGATCGCAGCATGCTCGACGAGCACCCCCCCTTCGACGAAATCGCCGCGCCCTTTTTTCACCGGGGCGGCAAAACGGGCTGCCTTGTGCTGCACGGCATCGGCGGTACGCCCGCAAACGTGCGGCCCGTGGCGGATGCGCTGGCGGCCCGCGGCTTCACGGTGTTTGCGCCGCTGCTCCCCGGCCACGGGGAAACGGTACGCGCCCTGAACGACGCCACCGCCGGCCAGTGGCTGCGCTGCGCGCTCTCCGCTTACGACAGGCTCCAGGCCGCCGGCTGTACGGCCATTGTCCCGGTTGGCCTCTCCCTTGGCGGCATTCTTTCGGCGCATGTGGCGGCGCTGCGCCCCTGTGCGGGCCTTGTGCTCATCAGCGCGCCCATTCGCATGCGCGGCTACCTGCGCGCCGCGCGCCTCATGAGCCCCTTCGTTCCCTTTATCCGCTACAGCGAGCGGGACCGGCAGCGCACCGCGGCGCTTGCGCCCTATGCGCAGATGTACAACGGCTTTTCCACAAAAAAGCTCTGCGACCTGCAACGGCTGATCCGGAGGCTCCGGTCGCGACTTCCGAAAATCACCTGCCCCGTACTGGCGCTCTGGGCAAGGTATGATAACAAGGTCGATCCCAAAAGCGCAGCGATCCTCCGAAAAGGGCTCTGCCGCGCCCCGCTCTCCGAGCGCACGCTGGAAAACTCGGCCCACGGCAGCACCTATGGCGAGGAACGGGCGCTTGTTGCCTCGCTGGTAGCGGACTTTGTGGAAAACACGGCACAACACCGCTCCGATGCAGGCGGCGCGGGTGGAACGCAGGGCCTGTTCCCTGACAGCGCGGAATAAATCCCCCTCTCCGCTTGACAAGCCCCCCATGCGCCGCCTATAATCCTAGGAGCAGCATGCTTTCGCTCGGGCGGCATTGCCCCTGACGCGGGGGCGCGCTCGCCCCCTTCGGGGCGCCTTTCCGTTCGCCCTGCCGGAGGTGCGGACAGCAAGGGTTCATCGTTCGGCCGGATAGAGCGTTCGCCTCCTAACCCTGCCGTGCTACGCAAAACTTCATATGCTCTGCACCTATAGCTCAGCAGGATAGAGCGATCGCCTCCTAAGGCGAAGCACTAACAGGCGCCTCGGGTGTACCAACTTCATATAAGCACCTATAGCTCAGCAGGATAGAGCGATCGCCTCCTAAGCGATA
>SFNQ01000037.1 GCA_004554165.1 Clostridiales bacterium
CAAACGCCGAAGGGAAAGAAAAGCCGCCCAAAAGAAAGGCCTTGGCTCCCGCAGGCGCGGGGGCGTTCGGAGAACGGGGGCGGCCCCGCGCGCGCCGCAAAGCGGCGCGCAAGGCGCAGCGGGCAGCGAAGCCTCCGAGGTATGAATTGTGCAACAGCCCGCAGCGCCCGTTCCGGTCACGGAACACGGGGCCGCCCTTCGGGGCAACACAACAGGGAACTTCACTCCGCAACGCGAACCAAAGCCCCAAAATCCATCCCAAAATCTCTTTCCCACGCAGCCAAAAGAAAACTTTTTCCCTCTGTCCCCGACTGATACAGCGCGGAGCGCTGCGGATGCACGTTTCCCTCAGGCGCTCTGGCCGGATGGAAGCGCAGGCCATAACAGCCCGTGATTTCTTTTCTGGCCGCTTTTCTTGATCAGCGGCGCATGAGCGAAGCAAGAAAAGCGGCCGCAGCGCCCCGCGGGCCCCGCGTCAACGCAGCATACCGCGCGGCGCAAGCCCGCCCCGCCGCGCAGCCACCAGTGCCCACGCGAGGCAGTGCGCAGCCAACGCCCTCCCGGGCAACGCTCCATTAACACTCTGCGATTCCTTCGGAATGAACGGCCCATAAATCGCCGTCTCCGCTCCCAAAAACAAAGGAAACGGGCTTGCTTTTGCCCGTTTCCTCCGTTTTTCGTTTTGCCTGCGGCTTAATCCACGCGCTCGTCGCCAAAGAAGAAGAGCGCCACCGTTCCAATGCCCGTATGCGAGCCGATGACCGTGCCGATACTGTTTATCATCACTTTGCCGTTGAGCTTCGGGAAGGTTGCCTCCACCAGATCCGCCACCTTGCGCGCATCGTCATAGCAGGCCGAATATGAAATGAAGCATTTGCCGGAATACTCCAGGCCGCCTTCCGCATGCTGCTCCATCTTTTTTACGATCTCGCGGATGACCGAATTCTTACCCTTGACCTTCTTTCGCGGGATCAGATGGCCGTGGTTGTCCATATTGAGCAGGGGGCAGATGCCGAGAATGGTGCCGAGCAGGGCCGAGGAGGCCGAAATGCGGCCGCCGCGCTTGTAATGCTGCAAATCCGTCGAGAAAAACCAATGGTGTACGCGCAGCTTATTCGCCTCCGCCCACTGGTACGCCTCCTCAAGCGTCGCTCCCCGGTCGCGCAGCTCCGCCACCGCATCCACAAGCAGGCCATAGCCTGAGGATGCACCCAGAGTATCCACAATGCGGATTTTGCGCTGGGGATAGCGCCTTTCAAGCTCCTCAATGGCTACGCACGCAGCATTGTATCCGCCGGACAGGCCGGAGGAAAAGCAGAGATAGAGGATATCCTTCCCCGCCTTCAGGTAAGGCTCGAAGAGGGCGATGTTCTCCTCCGCGTTTGGCTGCGAGGTCGTGGGCATGGCGCCGTCTCGAATCATCTGATAAAATTCATCGAACGTGGTGTCAATGCCGAAATTGTCGTCATACTGTACGCCGTCAATATTAAAATGGTACAGCGCGCAGGGAATGTTCCGTGCATCCAGATATTCCTTGGGCAAGTCTACGGTAGAGCTTGCAATCAGCTGGTAATCGCTCAAATTACGTCCCTCCTAATGAATTCATCGCTCCGGGCGCGGCCCGCTCATGGGGCCAATGCGCAAATTCGGCTTTCATACTAGCTATTATAATACAAGAAACCATGTTGTGCGATATAAAAATCAAATTTTTCTGCTTTTATTCAAAATTCCGGCTGCGGCCGATGCTTTTTCAAAGAACAATGCCCCGAGTTTCTGTTCGCCACGTGCGCAAAACCGACTTGCGGCCAGTTCTCCCGCCCCCCCTGTCCTGCGGGCCGGGCGGCCCCGGGCGCGGCCGAAGGCCGCGCAGGTGCGGCGGGGGGTCTGCGCGCAGACCCCGGCAGCACGGGAAACTATTGCAAAGCGCAGGCGCCGCCGCACCCGTTCCGCGCAGCGGAACCCCGGGGCCGCCTCCCTATACAAGGTCGGCGATAGCGAAGGGCGGGGCCGCGCTGCGGCCCCGCCTCTGGCTGTCGTTCTGCTCTGTGGTTGGACAGGACACCGCTTTCCACGTTAAGCCCCAAAGGACCTCCGGGCGTCAAATAACGCAGAAAAACCGCCCATATCCGGCTGCCCTGCCCCGCCGCGCATGCCGCCGGAGCGAGAAAAGCGTATGCGGTTACGGCCAGGCAGCACAAAAGAGGACTTTTTTGACAGGGTGTAGCATACTCCCGCTACGCCGCCGGGGAATATACCGTTCCAACAAACAGCAGCGCGCCGTCCTGCCCATAGATCCCATAGAGGAAGGGACGATCCAGCGTAAAATCCAGCGGTTCGGCTCCCTCCGGCGGCATGCACGTGGCATTGACGGCGATCATGGTAAAGGCCGAGGCAGCAACGCCTTCCTCGTTTACATCGACGTGCGTCTGCTGACAAATCTGCGTCACACAGGCGGGCAGCTGGCTCATGTCGGAAAAATCGGCCAGCGTCCCGGAAAAAGCCAAGGTGACGCCCAGCTCCTTCAGCATGTCGATCAGGTCAAATTCACTGTCAAAGGAAAACTTCGGAATGCGGTAGGTGATCTCGGCATCGTGCGCCTCTCCCCCCGCAAGCAGCTCCCGGACGCCGCCCGGGCCGGAGAGAAGCGCGTTCAGGGTCGTATCCGCGTCCGGCAGAACAAAGACCATCTGTCCGCCGTCATTCAGGCCCAGCGCCGCGCGCGTAAAGCCCTCGCCGCGTGCATAGCTGCGGACGCCCTGCCTCTGCACCATGAATTCCGCGTCCACCGCACTGCCGTCCGCCTTACGGAAAGGCAGGAGCTGATTGTTTTCCTCAAGAAATTCGTCGTACCAGCAGGCCCGGTAATCCACGGTGTTCAGGATGGCAAGGATCTGTTCCGGGCTGGTCTGTATCCCGGGTTCGAGATTGCTGGTGTTGTCGCGCACCCATGCCGCCATCCGCCGCGCCGTGTCCTCTTCTGCAAAGTCCACGGAAAACAGGTCTGCGTAGAGCTCCTCCGTGGCCGCGTCAAGGAAGGCGTCACGGAAGGACACATTTCCCTGTAGCCAGAGGGAGTTGGCGATTTTCAGCTTTGCTCCCTCATTGTCCGCATACAGGCGGCGCATGAGCCTGCCCAGTTCCTCTGCGCCTGCGGCTTTGTCTGCAATGTGGAGCACATCGCAAAGCTCTGCCTCCGTTTCGCCGGATGCGCCAAGCGCAAGCAGCGAGAGCGCATAGTACAGCGACAGCGGGGAATAGTTCCGGTTTTGCTCCTCCGCAGAGAGCAGGGCTTCCGCGCTCGCATAGGCGAAGTCGTTGGCGCTCTGGATGGTTCGGTCCTGCACCGGGTTCTGCTCGCGGATCTCCCACTGCGCGTCATAGTCCTCAAAGCCGGGCGCCTTTGGCCAGACGGCCCTGTTCTCCGTCTTTAGCGCAGCCGTCCCCCCACAGCCTGCGAGGGCAAGGGGCGCCGCCAGCGCCAGCAGCAGGGATAGCAGTCGTTTCATCATTTTGTGTTCCTCCTGGGTATCCGGGCGGCTTCACCCGGAAGATTTTTCCGTCTCCGAAGGTAACACTCCAAAGTCCGGCTCCCGGTTGCAGCGCTCCCGCAGTTTTTTGAGAATCCGGCTTTCCAGGCGCGAAACCTGAACCTGCGACACGCCCAGCATACCCGCAATCTCCGTCTGCGTTTTGTCCCGAAAATAGCGCAGGAGGATGATCTGCCGCTCCCGCGGTTCCAGTTCTTCCAGCAGCTCCCTGAGCAGCAGCCGGTCGATGAGCGCCAGCTCGTTGGCGCCGTCCTCGATCAGCTCCTGCCGCTCCGCGCCCTCGTCCTCGTACACGGGCTCGTTCAGCGAGATGTGAGGCCGGCCCGCCTCCAGCGCCAGCGCGATCTCCTCCGGCGAAACGTCAAGCTCCTGCGCGATTTCGAGCACTCCCGCCTCCGCGCCGGTCCTTCTGCCCAGCCGCTCCTGCACGGCCATGGCGCGGATGGCCAGCTCCTTCAGAGAGCGGCTCACCTTAACCATGCCGTCGTCCCGCAAAAAGCGTTTGATCTCGCCTGCGATCATCGGCACCGCATAGGTGGAAAAGCGCACGTTGTACCGGGTGTCAAAGTTTGATACGGCCTTGACGAGCCCCATGCAGCCCAGCTGGTACAGATCGTCGTATTCCACGCCCCGGCCCAGATATTTTTTGACCACGGATTTGACCAGGGCCAGGTTGCAGGCCACCAGCCGGTCCTTGGCCGACTCGTCTCCCGCCTGCGCCCGGCGGAGCAGCAGGAGCGTTTCCTCATGGGTCAAAAGCGCCTGTTCGCTCACGGAGCATCCCGCCGCGCAATGCGTTTTTTCATGGTCACGCTCGTCCCCTCCCCGGGCGAGGATTCGATGAACACCTCCTCCATGAACGCCTCCATGACGGTAAAGCCCATACCCGAGCGTTCCAGCTCCGGCCTTGTTGTAAAGAAGGGCTGGCGCGCCTGCTCCACATCGCCGATGCCCACGCCCTCGTCGCGCACGATGGCCGTGAACAGGTTGCCCTCGAGATAGCAGCTCATGTGAACCACGCCCTCGCCGTTCTCATAGCCGTGGATAATGGCGTTGGTCACGGCCTCGGAAATCGCGGTGCGGATGTCCGACAGCTCCTCGATCGTGGGGTTGAGCTGGGTACAGAACGCCGCCGCGCAGGAGCGCGCAAAGCTCTCGTTCTGCGACAGGCTCAAAAAATCCAGATGCATTTCATTGTCTGCCATGTGTCTCCCCCTCCTTCTCTATGCCCGCTCCACCAGCGCGTACAGGCCCGACATGCGGAAGATCCGGTCCACCGGCGTGCGCACGCCGGAGACGATCAGCCGCCCGCCCCGCGCGGCAAGCGTCCTGTAGCGCCCGAGTACCACGCCAAGCCCCGCGCTGTCCATAAAGCTGACGCCCTCCATATCCAGCTGCAACTCGCGCACGGTAAGATCCGAAAGCACAATATCCAGCGACTGGCGCACGTGCTCCGCGCTGTGGTGGTCCAGCTCGCCCGTGAGACGGACGATGATTCGCTGTCCTCTGCGGACGGCATTGATTTCCATTGTTATCCCTCCTGTCGGTACGTCCTCTATTACTTCGAGATTCCGAAAAAACGCTCCTGCCTCGAAAGGGCTGTTGCTTTGTCGGATTCATACAAAGTATGTACAGGCTCATAAACATGTAGACAGGGAGGTGAGGCCAATGCGCATTGTCCGCGCTGCGCTCTCCGTGATTGTGGTTCTCTTTCTCGTGCTGGCGCCGCGGCCGCTGCTTTCGGCCCTCCGGGAAGATCCCATGGCGCATCTGTTTGAGGTAAAGCAGCCCGAGTGGCATGGCGTAATCGAGCTGTGGCACATTGCGGACTTTCGCACCTATCAGGGGAGCGTAACGAAATTTCTCCGGGAGCGCTGCGACAGGTTTGCAGCCGCCCATCCCGGCGTACACATCGAGGTTAAGGGCCTGACGACGAAAATGTATCTGAACCGTGTCGGCCGCGGCGCCTTTCCGGACGCCTATTCCTTCCCCGCAGGCTTCCTCTACCGCGAACAGCTTCGCCGGCTGGAGCTGACGCTCCCGGCGCTTACCGGAAACCTCCGCGCTGCGGAATCGGAGGGCAGCGTCTTCGCCGCGCCCTATCTCATGAGCGGGTATTTTCTGCTCATCAACGAGCAGCGGCTGCTGGAAAGCGGCGGCGACCCGCCCGCGGAGGCAACGCGGGAGCTGCTTCAGGCTTATCTTTCGGACGGGGAACTGTCCGTTCCGCCGGTGCTCGGCGCGTATTTCGGGCTCAGCGGGGAAAGCCGGGACTACGCGGATTTCCAAAAGGGCAGGGTTACGGCCGCCGTTGCGGACGCCCGCGCCTATGGCGACCTTCTGCGGGATACGGACGGGAATCTGCTCCTTCGGGCGCTGCCGCTGTCGGGCTATACGGAGCAGGTGATGTATCTCGGCGCTGCGGCAAATACGGACGACAGGCGCGCCTCGCTCATTGCGGAGCTGTGCGCCTACCTGCTTTCGGACGGGGTGCAGCAGGAGCTGACCGCGCTCGGCGCAATGCCCGTGCGCCCCTGCCTGGACAACATCGTCTACGGCATGGACACGCTGGATGCCTGGTATGCCAGCTACGCCGCGGACACGGTGGCGCCCGACGCCTTTGCCTACCAGCGGCACAGGGATGCGCTCCTGGAGGACGCGACCCGCGCCATGGCCGGAGAGGCCGGCGGCTGCGAGGCCTTTTCGGAGCGAATGGCGGTTGTGCTTGCGGAGGGAAATTGATATAATGAGGTTTATAATGAATGGCATATCGAACAAAATCGCATCCGTCCAGAGGGCCCTTGCCGGTCTGGATGTAACAGCAGAGGTACCCCTTGCCGCGCTCACCAGCTTTCGCATCGGCGGGCCTGCCGCGCTTGTGGCGCGTCCCCGCAGCGAAGCGGAGCTTTGCGCGGCCCTGCGCGCAGCGGAGGCGGCCGCTCTGCCGGCCCGAATCCTCGGCAACGGGACCAACGTACTGGCCCCGGACGAGGGCTTTGCCGGTCTGATTGTCCGGCTGGACGCGCCCTTCTCACCCCTGCGGATCGTGGGGCAGCGGGTCCTTTGCAGCGCGGGCGATTCCCTCTCCTCCGTGTCCCGCCGAAGCGTCGCCGCGGGGCTTTCCGGCATGGAAGGGCTGGAGGGTATCCCCGGCACCGTGGGCGGGGCCTGCGCCATGAACGCCGGAGCCTTCGGCGCGGAGATCAGGCAGATCCTGCGGCGTGTGCGCCTGCTCCGGGGCGGCGAGCTCTCGGACGTCACCGTACAGGACGGGGATCTGGGCCACCGGCGCAGCGTTTTTGCCGCGCCCAACGCCGTCGTCACAGGCGCGGAGTTCGAGCTTCTGCCGGACGACGGGCACGCCGCGGAGCGCACGGCGGATTTTGCCCGCCGCAGGAAGGAAAAGCAGCCGCTCTCCCTCCCCTCGGCCGGAAGCGTGTTTAAGCGTCCCGCCGGGCATTTTGCGGGCGGGCTGATCGAGCAGTGCGGGCTGAAGGGCCTGCGCATTGGCGGGGCGGAGGTCAGCACGCTCCACGCGGGCTTCATCGTCAACCGCGGCGGCGCGACCTGCGCGGACGTTGTTGCACTCATCGAAGAAATTCAGCGGCGCGTCCTGCTGGAAACGGGCGTGCGGCTGGAACGCGAACTCAAATTCTGGAACGAGGTGTAGGACCATGTATTTGCTGATTGTCACCGGTCTGTCCGGCGCGGGAAAATCGCTGGCGCTGCGCTGTCTCGAGGAGCAGGGCTTTTTCTGCGTGGACAACCTTCCCTCCTCCATGCTCGCGGAATTTGTGGCGCTGTGCAACGCGGCGGTGCCCCGCGTGCAGAAGGCTGCCGTTACCATCGACAGCCGGGAAAGCCTGCTGTCCCGGATGCCGGAAAGCATGGTCTCCTTTATCGACGCGCTGCCCTTTCCCCATGAAATTCTGTTTCTCGACGCGAGGGACGACGTGCTCAAAAAGCGCTACAACGAGGTGCGCCGCCGCCATCCGCTGGGCGAGGCGGGCGACGCGGGCACGGGCGTACAGCGCGAGCGCGTCTACCTGCAGAGCATGCGCGACCGTGCCAACTATATTCTCGACACCAGCGATATCGCGCCGCGGGACTTTCACAAGGTTATCGCAAAGGTGCTGCCCGAATATGAGAGCGAGGAGATGACGCTGCTGCTTTGCAGCTTCGGCTACAAGCGGGGCGTCCCCATCGATGCGGACATGGTGCTGGACATGCGCTTTATGCCCAATCCCTTCTATGTGAACGAGCTTCGCCCCCTCTCCGGCATGGACAGGCCGGTGAGCGATTTTGTGTTTGAGCAGCCCTTTGCCCGGGAATTCATGGACCGGATGGAGCAGACCCTCGTTGCGCTGCTGCCGCTCTACCGCGAGCAGGAAAAGACCATTTTCCGCGTCTGCTTCGGCTGCACGGGCGGCCGCCACCGCTCCGTCGCCGCAGCGGAGGAGATGGGCCGTCGTTTCCTCAGCAAGGGGATGCATGTGCGCGTCTACCACCGTGACCTCAGCGTGGAAGCAGCCGATATCCGCCAGCGTTTCCAGAAGGACAGCTGACCGCCGCGCCGGTCCCCGGTTCTTCGCGCCCGCCCCCTGCAAGGAGTGATCCCATGTCCTTCACGCAAACCATCAAGGAGGAGCTTTGCCGCATCCGCCTGAAGCGGCGCGATTGCCGCCTTGCGCAGCTTGCGGGCCTGACGCAGACCTGCGGCGCGCTGCGCATTTCCCGGACGCCTTCGGTGTTCTATCAGAGCGAATCCGCCGCGGTCGTCCGGCTGACGGCTACGCTGGCCACGGGGCTGTACGCGCTGGAGGCCGCAATGGAGCGCAAGGAGCAGGAGCACCGCAGGCTGCCGCTGGCGGTCGTTACCCTTGCGGGCGCGGACTGCCGGCGGCTGCTGCTGGACACCGGCGTGCTCTCCGACGAAGCGGACGGCGTCTCGCTGGTGAAACGGATTCCGGATGCGCTGGTATCCACAGAGGAGACGCGGCGCGCCTTTTTACGGGGCGCCTTCCTTGGCGCCGGCTCGTGCAGCGATCCGTCCCGGGGCTATCATCTGGAGATTGCGGCGCGCACGGAGGACTTTGCGCAGGCGGTGGCGGAGCTTATCCGTCAATTCGGCCTGGGCGCAAGGAGCGCGCGGCGCAAAGGCCGTCCGCTGGTCTACCTCAAGGGCGACGACGTGGCGGGCTTTCTCGCGCTCATGGGCGCTTCCGGCGCCGCGCTGCGCTTTGAGGATGTGCGCGCGGAAAAGGACTATCGCAACTATATCAACCGCAGGAGCAACTGCGAAACCGCCAACATCGACAAGACCGTGACTGCGGGGCTTTTGCAGCTGCAGGCCATCGAGCGCATCGAGGAGCGCATGCCGCTATCGGAGCTGCCCGCGCCGCTGTATGAGGCCGCGCGGCTTCGCATGCAGTATCCGGACGCCACGTTGCAGGAGCTTGCGGACCTTGCGGAGATCGGAAAGAGCGGCATGAACCACCGGTTTGCCCGCCTGCTGGCGCTGGCAAAGGAATTTGAGGGAACCACATGAGCAGATTTACTCACCTGCACGTTCACACGCAGTACAGCCTGCTGGACGGCGCGGCGCGGATTTCGGACCTTGTTGCCCGCGCAAAGGCGCTGGGACAGGAGGCGCTGGCCATCACAGACCACGGCGTGATGTACGGCGTGATCGACTTCTACCGCGCCTGCGGCAAGGCGGGCATCAAGCCCATTCTCGGCATGGAGGCCTATGTGGCCCCCCGCTCCCGCTTTGACCGCGAGGGCGCACAGGACCGCGAGTACGCCCACCTCATCCTGCTGGCAAAGAACGAGACGGGCTACCACAACCTCATGCGGCTTTCCAGCGAGGCTTTCATTCACGGCTTCTACTATAAACCCCGCATCGATTACGATCTGCTGGAGCAGCACGCCGAGGGGCTGATCTGCCTCTCCGCCTGCCTTGCCGGCGACATCCCGCAGCTGCTGCTGAAAAACCGTTACGATGAGGCCAGGGCCCTGGCCGCCCGGCTCAAGGGCATATTCCATGAGGATTTCTATATTGAGCTGCAAAACCATGGCCTGCCCGAGCAGTTGCAGGTGCTGCCGGGGCTGCGGCGGATCGCCGGGGAGCTCTCCGTCAAGACCGTGGCCACCAACGACGTCCACTATGTGCAGAAGGAGGACGCCGAGGCGCAGGATGTGCTGCTCTGCATCCAGACCCAGCGCTTTGTGGACGAGCCCAATCGCATGCGCATGGAGGCGGAGGAGTTTTACCTGAAATCCGAGCAGGAGATGCTGCTGGCCCTGCCGGAGGACGAGGACGCGATCAGGAACACCGCCGAGGTGGCGGACAAGTGCAGCGTGGAGATCGAGTTTGGCGTGCGGCGGCTCCCGTCCTTCACCGCGCCGGAGGGCATGGAAAACGAGGCCTATCTTCGCAGGCTCTGCTATGAGGGGCTTGCAAAGAAGCTGCCGGATGCGGATCAGGACATTCGCGACCGTCTGGAATACGAGCTCTCGGTGGTATCGCGGATGGGCTTTGTGGACTACTTTCTCATCGTGTGGGATTTCATTCACTTTGCAAAGACCAACGGCATCGTCGTGGGGCCGGGCCGCGGCAGCGGCGCGGGGAGTCTGGCCGCCTACTGCCTCGACATTACGGACGTGGACCCCATCCGCTATAACCTGCTCTTCGAGCGTTTTTTGAACCCGGAGCGGGTCTCCATGCCGGATTTTGACGTGGACTTCTGCTACGAACGCCGGCAGGAGGTCATCGACTATGTGTCGGCCAAGTATGGCGAGGGGCACGTGGCGCAGATCATCACCTTCGGCACCATGGCCGCGCGGGCGGTGCTGCGGGATGTGGCCCGGGTGCTGCGCGTCCCCTATGCGGATGCGGACCGGCTGTCAAAATCCGTCCCCGGCGAGCTGAACATGACCCTTGCGCGGGCCATGGAGCTTTCCCCGGAGCTGCGCGCGCTTTACGAAGGCGACGAGACCATGAAAAAGGTCATCGACCTGTCCCTGAAGCTGGAGGGCCTGCCCCGCCACAGCTCCACCCACGCGGCGGGCGTTGTGATCTCCGGCGTACCCATCACGGAGGTCGTGCCCCTGCAGCTCAACGACGCGGTGGTGACCACCCAGTTCCCCATGACCACGCTGGAGGAGCTGGGGCTGCTCAAGATGGACTTTCTCGGCCTGCGGACGCTGACGGTGATTCGCGACACGCTGCAATTCATCCGGGAAACCCACGGCGGCGCGGCGCCCGATCTGGACCGGCTGCCCTTTGACGATCCAAAGGTATATGACATGATCTCCCGCGCGGATACGGACGGCGTGTTCCAGCTGGAATCCGGCGGCATGCGGCAGTTTCTCGGCCAGCTCCGGCCGGACTGCTTTGAGGACCTGATCGCCGGCATTTCGCTCTTCCGCCCCGGCCCCATGGAGCAGATTCCCCGCTATGTCCGCGGCAAGCACGACCCGTCCAGCGTAAGCTATGCGCACCCCCTGCTCAAGCCCATCCTGAGCAACACCTACGGCTGCATGGTCTATCAGGAGCAGGTGATGGAGATCGTGCGCTCGCTGGCCGGCTATTCCTACGGCAGGAGCGATCTGGTCCGCCGCGCCATGTCGAAGAAGAAGCACGATGTCATGGCCCGGGAGCGCCAGTGCTTCATCCACGGTACGGAGGGGGTGGACGGCGCGGTCAAGCGCGGCGTGCCGGAAGACGTGGCCAACCGCATCTTCGACGAGATGATGGACTTCGCCTCCTACGCCTTCAACAAGTCCCACGCGGCCTGCTATGCGGTGCTGGCCTACCGCACGGCCTACCTCAAGCTCTACTATCCCGTGGAATTCATGACCGCGCTCATCAACAGCTATATGGGCGGCACGGACGCCGTTGCCAAATACGTTTACGCCGCGCGCCGCATGGGCATCACCGTGCTGCCGCCGGACGTGAACAAAAGCCGGGCGCGCTTTTCCGTGGAAGCGCTGCCGGAAGGGGGACCGGGAAAGGCCGGGCTCGCCGTCCGCTTCGGCCTTGCGGCGGTCAAGAGCGTCGGCAGCGGCGTGATGGATCAGCTTGTGCGCGAGCGCGCGGAGCACGGCCCCTTCAAGAGCTTTTTTGATTTCTGCGACCGTTCGGACGGACTCAACAAGCGCATGCTGGAGGCGCTGATCTGCGCCGGCTGCTTCGACGGCATGGGCGCAAGGCGCAGCCAGCTTCTCGCCGTTTACGAGCAGGCGCTGGACGGCGCGGCCCAGCAGCGGAAGGTGAAAAACGCCGGGCAGATGTCCCTGTTCGATTTTGGCGGCGGCGATACGCTGCTGGAAGCCGTCTCCATCCAGCTGCCGGACATGCCGGAATTTGAAAGCGCCATCCTGCTCGCCCGCGAGCGTGAGGCCACGGGGCTGTACCTGTCCGGCCATCCGCTGGAGAGCTATTCCGTCGCGCTGGAGAGCTTCCCCGTGACGGTGGAACAGCTCATGGAGGCGGACGGCGTCAGCGGGATTCGCGACGAGTCCCTGGTACAGGTCGGCGGCATGCTCTCCTCCTGCAAGCAGCGCCCCGCAAAAAACGGCAGGGGCATGGTGGGCTATGCCCTGCTGGAGGGCGTGACCGGCAGCGTGGAAACGGTGCTGTTTCCCCGGGTATTGCAGCAGTACGCCAATCTCTTTTTTGACGACTCTCCCGTGGCGGTACGCGGGCGGCTGAACATCCGCGAGGAGCGCGGCAATTCCCTGCTGATCGAGGAGCTCAGGCCGCTGAGCGCCTTGCAGCAGAAGCTCTACCTGCGCTTTGCCGCGCTGACGGAGGACGAGATGCGCCGCGCCGCCGCCTTTTTAAAGCGCTTTCCGGGCGCAACGCCCGTCATCCTCTTCGACGCGGGCAAGCGTATGCAAAAGAGCGTTCCCGACTCTCTGTATGTAAACGTGACGGACGCCCTCCTGCAGGCAGCGGAGACGGAATTCGGAAAGGATAACGTGAAGCTCAAATGATCAGCCCAATACTCCCCGTAAAAAAGAACGATGAACTGACGCTGGACATTCTTTCCCTGGGTTCCGAGGGGCAGGGCGTCGGCCGCGCGGACGGCTACGCCGTGTTCGTCCCCGGCGCGCTCGCAGGCGAACGGGTGCGCGTCCATATCATCAAGACCACCGCGCGCTATGCTGTCGGAAAGCTCCTGGCCGTGGAGGTCCCCTCGCCCGACCGCGTCGCCCCCGCCTGCCCGGCCTTTCCCGCCTGCGGCGGCTGCACCCTGCAGCACCTTGCCTATGAAGCGCAGCTCGCCTTCAAGACGCAGGCCGTGAAGGACGCGCTTTGGCGCCTTGGCGGGCTGGCGGAGACAGAGGTTTGTCCCACGCTGGGGATGCGGGAGCCCTGGCGTTATCGCAACAAGGGCAGCTTCCCCTTCGCCGGGACCTCCCGGGGGCCTGCCTTCGGCTTTTTTGCCGCCCACAGCCACAGGCTCGTACCGCTGGCCGACTGCCCGATTCAGGATGGCCGCGTCGTTTCCATCGCCCGGCGCGTTGCGGAATGGGCGGCGGAGTATCGCGTTCCCGCCTACGACGAGACGGCGAAAACCGGCGTCCTGCGCCATGTGATGGCCCGCGTGACCACCACGGGCGAGACCATGGCGGTGGTCGTCACCACGGGCAGCCTCCCCCACGCGGCGGAGCTTGCCGCCCGGCTCTCCGATGTGGACAGTCTCTATCACAACATCAACGACCGCGATACCAACGTCATCTTCGGTCAGCGCTTCCTGCGCCTCGCCGGCACGGAAGCCATCGCCGAGGAGATCGGCGGGCTGCAATTCTCCGTGGGCCCGCAATCCTTTTTGCAGGTCAACGCGCAGCAGACCGCCCTGCTCTACGGCGAGGCGGTGCGTCTGCTGGCTCCCCAGCCCGACGAAACCATTGTGGACGCCTATTGCGGCGTTGGCACCATCTCCCTCCTGCTTTCCGGACTGGCCAAAGCGGTAATCGGCATCGAGGCAGTGGCCGCTGCCGTGGAGGACGCCCGGCGCAACGCCGCGCGCAATGGCTGCGAGAACGCCCGGTTTTATGCAGGCGCGGTGGAAACCGTTCTCCCCGCGCTGGACTGCCCCATTGACGCGCTCGTTTTGGATCCGCCCCGCAAGGGCTGCGACCCACGGGCCCTGGAGGCCATCCTCCGCAGCGCAGCAAAGCGCCTCGTTTACGTCTCCTGCAATCCTGCGACTCTCGCGCGGGACCTGAAGGTGCTCACCGCCGGCGGCTTCCGCATTGAAACCGTTCAGCCGGTGGACATGTTCCCGCAGACCTGCCATGTGGAGACGGTTGTACTTTTGTCCAAACTAAAATCAACTCAGCATATTGAAGTTGAGCTGGATATGGACGAGCTGGATTTGACTGCTGCGGAGAAGAAGGCCACATATCAAGAGATCAAGGATTATGTGCTGGAGCATAGCGGCTTGAAGGTCAGCAGTCTGTATATCGCACAGGTAAAGCAGAAGTGTGGTATCATTGAGCGTGAGAATTACAACAAGCCGAAGTCTGAGGATGCCAGGCAGCCCCAATGCCCGCAGGAGAAGGAAAAGGCGATTATGGAAGCATTGAAGCACTTCGGGATGATTTGAGGTGACGTATATGGAGCGCTTGACTTCCTGTGAGTTCAATATGGATACTGCCTGTGTTGAACTGAAATTTGTCGATGGCAGCATGATTTCCATTGACACGATCGCCGTGGAGAATGAGGTTGCTGACAATATGTATGAACGGTCTGAGTTGGACTATCTTGTTTACAACGCACCACTTGAATATGCGGACTTGATACTGAACGGTGATCCTGTGAAATATCTGAAAACCGTGACCGTGTATAAGCCCTTTGAGAATTGACCGTAACGCCGCCCGCAGGAGCAATCCTGCGGGCGGTTTTCTATGTATTATGATCGTTTTGGCTAAGAAGTTGCGAATTATAGGTACAATTTCCGCTAAAATCATTGACTTTTTAGCTTTTATGTGCTAAAATACTATATGTATCCGTATAGGTTTTTATGGAATAGAGGTGCGGAGAATGAGAATGAGTTATAAAAAGCTGTGGCTGATGCTTGTGGAGAAAGAAATATCCGCAGCTACGCTTCGGAAAGATTTGAATATTGCCACGGGAACAATGACAAAATTGCGGCGTAATGAAGAAGTGGCACTATCCGTCCTGCTACGCATTTGCGAGTATCTGGACTGTAACATTGGTGATATTTGCGATGCTGTACGAACGGACTCTGACTAAGCCCGTGTTTTCGTGCGGCATTTTGTTTTGATAGGAGGACAACGATATGGCGTTTTGTAGTAATTGCGGCAAAGAGCTTGCGGCTGGTGCAAAATTTTGCTTTGAGTGCGGAACACCGGTAGGAAAAACCGATGAGACAGTCAGAAGAACAGTTTATAATGGAGAAATACATAAATGTCCCTCTTGCGGAGAGGTACTCCAAAGTATGACTGCGATCTGTCCAGCTTGTGGACATGAACTCAACTCTGCAAAGCTGACTTCTGCCCTAAAAGAGTTTATTGATGAAATCAACGAATGTGATAAAATCATAGCCAATACACCAAAGAAGGAACTGCCTAAAAAGGGTTGGAAAAGTTGGAAAACAGGAACTCGTGTTTTTTGGGTAATTCTCAATCTGTTCACATCGTGTATTCCCCTTGTAATTTACATGTCGTTTCCTTTGCTTAAACCTTTTTTGAAAAAGAATGCCATGCCCGAGCTTACATCTGACGAAAAGCATAAAGTATCTCTAATTGAAAATTTTGCTTTTCCCAATGATCGTGAATCCTTGTTGGAGGCACTGCTGTTTATAAAATCCAAAATGGCTTTTTTGGCATCGGAAAAGGCAGATGAACGAAATTCTTACTGGATGCGTTTGTGGAATACAAAGGCTACACAACTTTATGAAAAAGCTAAAATATTACTCAATAATGATGTGATTGCTGAGAACGCATACAGTGAGATTGTTTCCAGTAAGAGCACAGCCGATAAGAAGATTCGCATACGTGCGGGGATTGGAGCGGCAATTATAGTGGTGTTTTGTGCATTTATTGCACTAAATGGCTCACTGCTTGGAGGAAAAGGAATTTTAGATCGTATCCCCTCACTTTCTGAAGGCAGTCCTACAATAAATGAAAATGCAGATACAGACGAATCTAAGGGCATATATACATATGAAATGCGCAACTATATCGGGAAGAATGCTGCTTCGATTGGTGAAGTATCTGGTGGCTATTTAGTCGATGACTATGGCAGTGGTGAATTAAGGGTTGTTTTCGTTACAGCGGATGGTATGATTATTCCTCCAGAGGACAAAGAAACAAAAAAGAATTATACTGTTGTTGCACAAAATATTGAAGCGGGAGCAAATGTTACGGTTGTTCATCTGCGGAATAGTAAAGGAGAGCCTTATAGCAATTTGGTAGATTATCAAAGCTATGATGAAATTTTGTTATATGTAGCTCAAATCGGAGATAATTCCTATACTCCAACTTATACTGCCATCAAACCAACCTTGGACAGACATTTATACCATATTCGAGATTATGTCGGCAGAAATGCTGCATCTTTCGGAAAAAGCAGTAATGATAAGCGTATCGATGAATATGGTGCAGGAGAATTAAGGATAGTCTTTACAGCCGAAGATGGATCATACATAGATGCAAGTGACCCTAATTCCTTGAAAGGCTATATTGTGGTAAAGCAGGACATAGCGG
>SFNQ01000015.1 GCA_004554165.1 Clostridiales bacterium
GTACGCATTATTGGCGTTTGTCGTGATCGACTATGTGACGGGCGTGATGTGCGCCGTTGTAGACAGAAGGCTCTCTTCTGCCATTGGCTTTCGGGGCATTTTCAAAAAGGTACTGATCTTTACGCTGGTGGGTATCGGGCATATCCTCGACGCGTATGTGATCGGGACAGGCTCCGTACTTCGGACAGCGATCATCTTTTTCTATCTGTCCAATGAAGGCGTGTCTCTGATAGAGAACGCGGCGCATCTGGGACTTCCTGTCCCGGAGAAACTGAAAGCGGTTCTGGAGCAGCTCCATGACCGTGCGGAAAAGGAGGACGAGCATAATGAATAACCTGAAGACGTTTCTCGACTACCTGCATGAGCAGGTCAAGAACCACTCCATCTATGTGTGGGGAGCGCAAGGCCAGCAAGGAGCCGCGATCACGGAAGCGTGGATCAAGCGCCGGGAGACCTCGGATGCGAACTACAAGCGTGCGGTGGCGTTCTGGAAGAAGCAATGCGCTGCCGGATACGGAGATGTGCTCCGAGCGTTCGACTGTTCGGGGCTTGGAATGTTCTGGCTGCAGAATGTATCCAAAATACTGAAATCCGACTGCAACGCCCACGGGCTCTACGGGAAATGCAAAAAGCTGAAGAAAGCCGACCTGCGGGTCGGTGATTTTGTTTTTAAGATCAACAGCACCGGCAGAGCGACGCATATCGGGTATGTGGCGGACACGGACATCAACGTCATTGAAGCGCTGGGCCGCGACTACGGCGTGGTAAAGCGTCCGCTTTCCAAGGGAAACTGGAACGGCTTCGGCAGGCCGCCCTTCTGGACGGAGGAGGAAGCCCGGGAGATCAGCGGCGAGCCTGCGCCGGACCCAGTTCCTCCAGAAGGGTTCGTCTTTGATCGCGCGCTGAAGTACGGATGTCGTGGCGCGGATGTCTGTGAACTGAAGAAACTGCTGAAGGCGGCAGGTTTTGACGGGCTCGCGCTTACGAACAAAAACTATTACTCGAAAACAAAGAAGACTGTCAAAGCGTTTCAGAAGGCAGCGGGACTTGAAGTCGATGGCAAGGCCGGTCCGCTGACGATCGCGGCGCTTGGCGGCACATACAGGAACTGACAGGAACTGACGACAAAGGCTTGTCCGGGATTCCCGGATGGGCCTTCTTTTTTTGTGCCTTTTTTCGTCAAAACGGGTGCGTCACCTCCATTGGGAAGTGAGAGGAACCCTCTCGGAATGGAGACGCATCATATGACAAACGAGCAAATTGAAGCCATCACCCGCCTGCAGCAGGCCGGGAAAGGATATAGAACCATCGCAGCAGAAACCGGTCTGTCGCTCAATTCCGTCAAAAGCTGGTGCAGGAGGCATCCGACAAGCACTTCGCCTCCTTCTTTCTGCCAGCAATGCGGCAGCGCAATCAAGCAGATTCCAGGGAAACGCGCCCGTCGGTTCTGCTCGGATGCCTGCAGGATGCTGTGGTGGAGGGAGCATCCGGAAGCCAAGTCGCACAGGGTTGCGTACCGCCACGTCTGCCGTTGCTGCGGGACGGAGTTTATAAACAACCGTGCCATGGCCAGCTACTGCAGCCGGGCGTGCTTTGCCAAGGCCAGAACGCGGGTGGACGCGGATGGATAAGGCGCTGTATGAGAAGGTGAAGGGATACCGGACATCGCTTGCACTGGTCAAAGAGATGCAGTCGAAAGGGATCATCACCGCCGACGACTATGAACAGATAAGCCTTGTTCTGGCCGGAAAATACGGTTTGAAAACATCCACAATATTCTCCGAAATTGACTTGATATGTGTGGAGCGTAGAGGTAATATGCGACACTAACAAGGGGGTGAGGCAGTGGATTGGATCGTGGAAAAACGCAGTATTGGCGGGCCAAAACAGCCGAAAGCGACTCGCGTGGCAGCGTATGCACGGGTGTCTTCCGGGAAGGACGCGATGCTTCATTCCCTCTCTGCGCAGGTCAGCCATTACAGCGACCTGATCCAAACCCACCCCGGCTGGATGTACGTGGGTGTGTACTCAGACGAAGCCAAGACCGGGACCAAGGACACCCGCCCCGGTTTCCAGAGCCTGCTTGCCGACTGCCGGGCCGGAAAAATCGACCTCGTGCTTGTGAAGTCGATCTCACGCCTTGCCCGTAACACGGTCACACTGCTGGAGACGGTCCGGGAACTGCGTGGACTCGGTGTGGATGTGTACTTTGAGGAGCAGAACATCCATACGCTCAGTTACGAGGGCGAGCTGATGCTGACGATCCTCGCCAGCTACGCGCAGGAGGAAGCACGGTCGGCGTCAGAGAACCAGAAATGGCGGGTCCGGAAGAACTTCAAGGAGGGCCGCCCATGGAACTGCACGGTGCTTGGGTACCGGAGCGTGGACGGAACGTTCGTGGTCGAACCGGAGGAAGCGGCCATCGTGCGACGGATCTTCTCCCTGTTCCTTGACGGCATGGGCGTCCAGACAATCGCAAACACGCTGAACGCGGAAGGGCTCCGGACACGGTACGGCGGAGAGTTCAATCACTCCGGACTGCAGAAGATCCTGCGGAACTACGCATACACCGGGAACCTGCTCCTGCAGAAGACATACCGTCCCGACTGCTTGACCAAAAAGGATTATGTCAATTATGGAGAGCGCCCGAAGTACCATGCGGCTAAGACCCACGAGCCGATCATCTCTCCGGAGGTCTTTGAACAGGTGCAGACAGAGCTTGCCCGCCGTGCTGATGTGTACGGCGCGGAGTACCACCCCGCCAACTACCCGTTCACAGGTCTGATCACTTGCGCGATCTGCGGGAAGCATTTTATAAGGAAGCACACGCGAACAGGCCCCACATGGATCTGCGGAACGTTGAAGCAACGAGGAAAGGCGGCCTGTCCGTCAAAACAGATCCCCGAGGCAACGCTCCTCAAGTTAACAGCGGATATGGATATGAGCCGGATCACCGGAATCACAGCGGATAACGGGAACCGGCTCACATTCTACCTGAACGACGGGAGCACCGTTGAAAAGATATGGCTTGACCGGTCCCGCTCCGAATCATGGACGGATGAGATGCGGAAACAAGCAGCAGAACATTCGAAAAAGAGGTACCAGAAATGTCAGAAAGAAACGTGACCGTCATCCCTGCAACGCTGAATCCCATTCACCGGATGAACCCGGTCGTCAAAAAGCGCCGCGTGGCCGGATACGCTCGTGTCTCCACAGATAAGGACGAGCAGTTCACCTCATATGAGGCGCAGGTCGATTACTACACGAAATACATCATGAGCCACCCTGATTGGGAGTTCGTGAAGGTCTATACGGATGAGGGCATCAGCGGGCTCGACACCCGCAAGCGCGACGGATTCAACGAGATGATCGCGGATGCTCTGTCCGGTGCGATGGACCTGATCGTGACCAAGTCCGTCAGCCGTTTCGCCCGGAACACCGTGGACAGTCTGGTGACGATACGGAAGTTGAAGGAGAAAGGCGTCGAGGTCTACTTTGAAAAAGAGAACATCTACTCCCTCGACGGTAAGGGTGAGCTGCTTTTGACTATTATGTCGAGCCTCGCGCAGGAGGAGTCCAGGTCTATTTCGGAGAATGTCACATGGGGCCAGCGCAAGCGGTTCTCGGACGGCAAGATCACTCTGCCCTATAAGCAATTTCTCGGATACGATCACGGACCGAAGAAGGACGATCCGCCGGTGGTAAACAAGGAGCAGGCTGCGATCGTTCGCCGGATCTACCGTGACTTCATGGCTGGGAAGACCGTCGGCGCGATATCGAGAGAGCTGACCGCTGATGGCATCCCGAGCCCTTCCGGGAAATCGAAGTGGAGCGCATCCACGGTGAATAGCATTCTGCAGAACGAGAAGTATCGCGGGTCGGCATTGCTTCAAAAGTGTTTTACGACAGACTTTTTGACCAAGAAGCGGAAGATCAATGAAGGCGAAGTGCCTCAGTACTATATCGAACACAGCCACGAGGCGATCATTGACCCGGATGAATGGGAGGCCGTTCAGGAGGAGATCAAGCGCCGGAAAGCCATAGGCAGGGCGTACAGCAGCGCCAGCATTTTCAGCGCCAAGATCAAGTGCGGCGACTGCGGCGGATGGTACGGCGGGAAGACATGGCACTCGACCGACAAGTACCGGTCCACGATCTGGCGCTGCAACAGCAAATATGACGATGGCAAGCACCGCTGCCAGACGCCCACATTGCGGGAAAAGGACATTCAGGACCGGTTCGTTTCCGCGTTCAACAGCATGCAGACCGACCGGACCGCTTACCTTTTGGCCTGCGAAGTCACGAGAGACGCCTTCGCAGATACAAAAGCCATAGATGCGGAGATGGACGAACTGCTCCGGGAAATGGAGGTGGTTGCCGAGCTCACGCGGAAATGCATAGCTGAGAACTCCGCAACCGCGCAGGACCAGACCGAGTATACCGATCGGTATAACGCTTACGTTGATCGATACGAAAAGGCAAAAGCCCGTTACGACTCTCTTGCGGCTGTTCGTGCAGAACGGCTGGCCTCAGCAAAAGCCATGGAAAGATTCATGGCGGTGCTCAACGAGCGTGAGAACCCTCTCGCAGAGTTCGATCACCGGCTTTGGATCACGACCGTGGACTATGCGACGGTGCAAAGGGATGGAACCATCACATTCCGCTTTTATGACGGAACAGAGATCACAAAGTGAAGTAAGGTGCAAGGAGGCAAGATTACAGGGGTGTCCGTTTTGACCTGTTTTCCGTTCATCTGGAATCGGCAGAGCCCGCGATACCCCCGTGAAATAAGGCTTTTCGGGCAATCCGTTCTCTCTGTAAGGTTGTAATCCAGAAGTCGATTACAATCTTGAAATATTGCAAGTTTGCAATATGGCAAGTGAAATCGCCCAAACGGCAACGCTTTTTCGCTATAAATAACATGTGCAAGGAAAGGTACCGCACTATGATAGCGAAGTTTTCAACAAGGCTCAGAGAGCTGCGACAAAGCAAAGGACTGCGTCAGGAACAGGTGGCTAAGCTGATCGGCGTAAACAAAAGCGCGATCTCCACTTATGAGAATGATATCCGGCAGCCCTCTTTTGAGATACTCGTCCGTCTGGCAAATCTATATCGGGTCAGCACAGATTACCTGCTCGGGCAAACGAACACCCGAACCATAGACCTTTCGGAACTGACGGAAGAAGAAGCGAACTACATCTGCGGCCTTGTTGAGCTGATGTCTAAAAAAAACGGAATAATTAATAACACACGAGTATGGAGACGGTCATGAAGCAAGGCGACAATTTTCAGTACGAGTACTTTTCCTCTGTCACACAGCGCAAGGTCGAGTGGCTTTGGTATCCATATATCCCTTACGGGAAACTGACGATACTGCAGGGTGACCCCGGCGAAGGCAAGTCCACGTTCATGCTCAACATCGCGGCGCTGCTGACCCGGGGCAAAGAGATGCCTGACGGGTTCCGTGTACCCGAGCCACAGCGGGTCGTGTACCAGACTGCGGAGGATAATCTTTCCGACACCGTGAAACCCCGCCTGGTAGCAGCCGGTGCGGATTGCAGTCGGATCGCATATATCATCGACGAGGATCGGCCTTTGACCTTGGAGGATTCGCGGATCGAAAAAGTGATACAGGAAACGCATGCCCGGCTTTTTATCCTCGACCCGCTGCAGGCGTATCTGTCTCAGGACTCCGATATGTTCAGCGCAGGCAGGATGCGTCAGCAGCTAAGACGGCTGGCGGATATCGCCTCAAAGCATAAATGCGCCATCGTAGTGATCGGCCACATGAACAAGGCAAGCGGAGAGAAGAATCTCTACCGAGGCCTTGGAAGCATCGACATCGCCGCCATAGCGCGAAGCGTGCTGATGATCTCACGGGACAAGGATGACCCCTCGATCCGGTATATGTTTCCGGTCAAATCGAGCCTCGCTCCGGAAGGTGCCGCCATAGCGTTTTCCTTCAATCCGAAGTCAGGGTTAAGGTGGATCGGTCAATGTCATGTGGATCAAAGTCAGATCGAGGATTTCGATATAGACGACAGCAAGAAGGCGCTGGCAAAACGCATCATACTTGAAATGCTCAGCGAACAGGATACGCATAGTTCGATCATCCTGAACAAGCTCAAGCTCATGGGCATTTCGGAGCGGACGATACACTCTGCCAAGAAGGAAGTGGGCGTACAGTCATACAGAAGTGATGGGGTTTGGTACTGGCATTTAGATACCCCGTTAGACACATAAAGGAGGAACGCGATGCAGGATAATGGCCGCAGGGAGCAACTGCGTCAGATCTATCAGCGGGAGGACACAGGAGAAAAAACATTCATTCCGGCAAAGCCGAAGATCAACCCAAATGAACGGGATCGCTTCTTTCGGGTTTGCGCATATTGTCGTGTCTCGACCGATAACGATGAGCAGCTTTCCTCTTTCGAACTCCAGCAGGCGCATTACCGTCAGCTGGTGCAGGAGCATCCGAATTGGGAACTCAAGCACATATTTGCGGATCAGGGCATATCCGGGACCTCACTCAAAAACCGGGACCAGTTCAATGCGATGATCGAAGCGTGCAAAAAAGGCGAATACGATCTCATACTCACAAAGAGCGTATCCCGTTTTGCACGAAACCTGGTGGACTGCATTTCTTTGATCCGCATGCTGAAAGGCCTGACGCCACCCGTCGGCGTTTTCTTTGAAACGGACAATTTGTACACGCTCGGGGAGAACACCGAGTTCATGCTTTCTTTTCTCGCCACGTTCGCACAGGAGGAGTCGGTCAAGAAGAGTGAGTCCATGAACTGGTCGCTGCAGCAGCGGTTCAAGGATGGAAAGCTCTTGACCCCGGCACCGCTTGGCTACGATCGGGAGAAGGACGCTGCCGGGCACTACGTCAAATACGCTCCGTTACTGCTGAACGAATCCGAAGCCCGGATCGTCCAGTTCATTTACGACGCGTACCTTGCCGGATGGTCACAGGAAGGCATCGCGGAACTGCTGAAGGATATCGGCTGCCTGACCAAGACCGGGAGCACGGACTGGACCGCCAGCGCTATAGGCTACATCCTGACAAACGAGCGCTACGTGGGCAACGTCCTCACATGGAAGACCTTTACCGCCGATCTGTACGAACACAAACATAAGAAGAATAGACAGGATCGTGACCAGTACCTGTACCACGACCGGCATCCCGCCATAGTCAGCGTGGAAAAGTTCGAGGCGGTCCAGTCGCTGATACAGAACCGAAAGCATCACGTTCGAGGCGGCCTTCCTTCCCTCCAAGTCATTGATGAGGGCATATTCCGGGGCTATATCCCGATCAACCACCATTGGGTGAATGACGATCCGCATGTCTACTATGACATTTCCAATTCCGTCACCAAGGTCATGAGGGTGAAAACGTTCGACAAACGGTCGTTCAGTGCATTCGATCTTTCGGGGTATCAGGTGGTTCGGAACCAGTTCACGCAGGTCCGGTACGAAGGACCTTCCATCACGATCGCGGGCAACCGGATCTCATTCAATCTTTTCTGCATGCGCACCTTTGAGGACGTCGGCTATATCCAGCTGCTCCTTCACCCGGCAGAGAGAAAGATTGCTATACGTCCGTGCCGTGAACGCGACACGCACAGTATCCGATGGCGGCCCGATCCCGAAAAAGCGGTGTTCCAGAAAACACTGAGCTGTCAACACTTTGGGACAGCCCTCTTCAGCATTATGGAATGGGACCCGGATTACATCTACCGAGTACGCGGAACATGGGCAAAACGCGGTCAGGAGCAGATCATAGTATTCAATCTCATGAACGCGGTCCCGGCGGTTCTGGTGACTCCCGAGAACGCAGACAGTCCTGCCCGCAGGCGAATGGAACTGTGCCCTGCGGAATGGTCGGATGACTTTGGCGACGAATTCTATGAGCATGTTCTGGAGAACGGATTCTATTACCTCGCTCCGGACAACGAGTGGAAGACAACGGTGGCCAGCATTCCTGCTCCGGGGATGGAACAGTTTACTGTCCCGACCGCCGAGCAGATTCAACTAACAATAGAAAACCTAACGAGAGGAACGGAAACACCTAATGATGGATGATCAAACTGAACAGATTTTCACGAACGCAGAAGTAATCACCGAAGCCGACGCCGAAACGGAGGTCCTTGCGGATCTCGCAGGGTACCAGGTCACCAAGGCAGAATTGTTCTCCCATACACGGGAGCCCGCCATTACGATCTGGGAGTCCCGGATCAAATTCAATATGGCCTGCCTGAGGAAATTTCCGAATGTCACCCACATCCAGATCCTGATCCATCCGGAGCAAAAGCGGCTCATCATCCGCCCGTGTGAACCGGACGCACCGGATTCCCTTCGCTGGGCAAAGGGCGGCGGCGATAAGGAGCTCACAAACAGGGACCTGCTGTGCAGGCTGTTTGCCGCGAAGATTTTTGACCTGATGGGCTGGGATAATCAGTACCGCTATAAGATGATGGGCAAACCCGCCGTGTACAACAACGAGGTCCTGTTCCTTTTCAGACTAACGGATTTTGAGCTGTTCACGAACGGGAAAAAGTCGAAATCGTATCTTCCCGGTGAGTGGCGGGATTACTTCGGCACGCCTGTCGAGCAGCATGAGGAATCATTCAAGATCGATCTTGCGGATGGATACATCACAACAACTAAAGCCTAAGGAGGGTGAACACAATGATAAACATGGAAGAATTGAACCTTGACGGATTTCAGATCGTGAAATCTGAAATGTTTCTACACCTGCCGCGTAAAGCCGATCCGACTTGTACCATTTGGCCTACAAAAATATCGTTCAGCCGCATGACTCTTCAAGCGTTGAACAACTGTGAATATGTCCGGCTTGAGGTGAATCCAAGCACCAAATGCCTGCTGTTAGCGCCGACCCATTCCAGCGACAAAGATAGCATCAGATGGATCAAGGGTCAGAAGGAATTCAGCGTTCGAAATATGGAATCCCGACAGTTTGGCGAAGAGGTTTATAAAGCATGGGGGCTTGATAAACAATACAATTTCCGGGCAGTCGGTCGGCTCGTATCTGCGCGAAACAAGATTATGATGCTATTCGATTTTTCAACTGCCGAAATGTGGAAGACAAAAAAGGTAGGTAATCAAGGTGAATGAGACCTATATATCCTTTTACTTAAGATCCAATAAGATACATCTTTTTGTAGATTCGCTCCGGAATATGGGAAGCCCGTCCCGGATCTGCTTCATGGTTGAGGAGAGCGGCGATACGCTGCTGGTTTCTCCATATGGGAAGCGGGACTTCAAATCGCACAGCGTGCCAACGGATGTTTATAAGGGGACGGGCGGTATGGAGGTTAACAGTTTCAAGCTCTGCCGAATCATAGCCGACCTCCATCATTGGGACCTCTCCCGATCTTATCGCGTTCCCGGTAAAGTGTACCCGGAGCAGAAGGTGGCCATTTTTAATCTTTCAGAGGCCGAGGTGATTGACCGCGCTGAGAGCGATATGCCCTGATGCACCCCTCCCTCCAGAAATGCACCCCTCCCTGTGGCTAAATGCACCCCGCCCCACAGCAATTTGCACCCCACCCCATAGTTAAATGCACCCCGCCCCATGCCAAAATGCACCCCGGGAAGCAAGGTGGGGTGCATTGGTATCCAAATTAGCGTGATTTGCCACGAAGCCCGCAGTTCTGATGCCGCCGGTAAACCCGTCCCGCTTCGATACGCAGGCCAGAACCAGACCCACCAGCCCTGTAACCAGCGAAACCCAGGGCGTAATAAACAGAAAAACATCCGCAACAATGCCCAAAACCAGACTGGCAATGGCCTTACCTCTGCCCGGTACCGGCGCTCCGCTTTCCATACAACCATCCCCGCTTTCCTTTGAATACTTGCGGCAGACATTTTTTCTGTACTGTCGCACATCCTATTTTAGATAATATTTATCTAAAAGTCAATAGACAAATATTATCTATACTATAGTTGGGAGCAGCCCGACCGGCTGAGTTTTGAAGTAAGCGTGGTGCTGCTTGTTTGAAAAACCGCATCAAAGATTTGCGAGAGGACCATGATCTCACGCAGCGGCAGATTGCCGATGGCATCGGAATTACCCAGAGAAAATACAGCTATATCGAAACGGGCGTTCAACCCCTGACGGACGATTTGCTGGTGCGGCTTGCGCGCTACTATGGCGTCAGCATCGACTATCTGCTGCTGCAAACGGACAATCCCAAAAGGAATCCCTAGCCTGTCGCCGGACCCCGTCGGTGCGCAGCGAATTGCGCCGCCCCCTTTGTCTGTCACGCCGGCCATCCCCCGGGATTTGCAGCAGCAGTAGGAGGCGCAACAGCCCGTGCGGCTGCCGCCATATTGAGGGAAGGCGCCCCTGCGGGGCTTAGAACGCCTTCGCCGGCAGGGCCTCGATCCGCTCCGCCATATCGTCCAGCCAGCCGCCCTCGAAGGCTTCGATGTTGCCGCAGTCGCAGAGGGCGGCCAGGGCGGGCTCGATGGGAAGCTGTGCGCTGCCTGCAACTCCCAGGCGCGCGGCGGTTTCGTCAAGCCGGCTCTTTCCGAAGGGGTGGATGATCCTTCCGCAATCCGGGCATTTCACATAGCTCAGGTTCTCCACAAGGCCCAGCACGGGAACGTGCATCATGCCTGCCATGTTCACCGCTTTTTCCACGATCATGCCCACCAGTTCCTGCGGGCTTGTTACCACGATGATGCCATCCAGCGGAATGGACTGGAATACCGTCAGCGGCACGTCGCCCGTCCCCGGCGGCATGTCGATGAACATCACGTCCACGTCGCCCCAGATCACGTCCGTCCAGAACTGCTTCACCATGCCTGCCAGAATCGGCCCGCGCCATACCACCGGCGCGGTGTCGGAATCCAGCAGCAGGTTCAGCGACATGACCCGCACGCCCGTACGGCTCTCCACAGGATACATTCCCGCCTCGCTGCCCATGGCCTTCTCCACGAGGCCAAACGCCCGGGGGATGGAGGGGCCGGTGATGTCCGCGTCAAGAACAGCGGTTTTCATTCCCCGCCTGCGGGCAAGCACTGCCAGCATGGAGGTCACCATGGATTTGCCCACGCCTCCCTTGCCGCTGGCCACGCCGATCACCCGCCGGATGCGGGACAGGGCGTGCGGCTTTTCCATAAAGTCCGCTTTTTCCCGGTTTGCACAGTTTTCCTGGCAGCTGCCGCAATCGTGGCTGCATTGTTCGCTCATGGTTCTTTTCCTCCCTGCGCTGTATTGTTATGCGTCCTCTTCATGATATGCGCCCCGACTGCGCCTGTCAAACAGAACGGGCGCAGCGGCCCGCCGGGGGCGGCGCGTCACCCGCCGTTACCGTTTGAGCCGCAGCCGCGCCATGGCCCGGCTGAGCGAGAGCTGGCTGTGACGGTGCTCGAGAATGCTCTGCCTCTGGCGCAGCTCCTCCGTGGCCTTTTCATAGGCGGCGCGGGCGCGGTTTTCATCGATCTCCTCCGGCCACTCGCAGGCCTGCGCAAAAACCAGCACCCGATCCGGCCGCACTTCCAAAAAGCCCATGGAGTGAAACGCCCGGCGCTCCTGCCCGCTCTGCCGCAGGACCAGCGTTCCGTCTGCCAGGGGCGCGACCATGGGCGCATGCCCGGCGAGCACGGCCAGTCGCCCGTCGCAGGCCTCCACAATGATCTGTTCCACCTCGCCGTCAAAAAACTGCCGCTCCGGCGTGAGCACCTCCAGCCGAAAGGTTTTCATGGGCCTACGCCTCCGCCCGCCGGAGCGTTCTGGCCTTTTCCCTTGCGTCATCCAGGTCGCCCACGAGGAAGAAGGCCTCCTCCGGCAGATCGTCCGCATGGCCCGCGAGAATCTCGCTGACGCTCTCGATCGTGGCGGATACGGGGACGGAGCGGCCCCGTAGCCCGGTAAAGGCCTCCGCCACAAACAGGGGCTGCGACATGAACTTTTGCAGCTTTCTCGCCCGGTACACCGTGAGCTTATCCGCCTCGGACAACTCGTCCATGCCCAGGATGGAGATGATATCCTGCAATTCATGGTAGCGTTGCAGGCACTCCTGCACGCTGCGCGCCGCCCGATAGTGCTCCTCCCCGAGAATCAGCGGGTCCAGGATACGCGAGGTGGACTCCAGCGGGCTCACGGCAGGGTAAATGCCCTGCTCGGAGATGGCGCGGGAGAGCACGGTGGTGGCGTCAAGATGGGCAAAGATAGACGCCGGCGCCGGATCGGTCAGGTCGTCCGCAGGCACATATACCGCCTGCACCGAGGTAATGGAGCCCCGGTCGGTGGAGGCGATGCGCTCCTCCAGCGCGCCCAACTCGTTGGCCAGCGTGGGCTGATAGCCCACGGCGGAGGGCATGCGCCCCAGCAGCGCGGAGATTTCGTTGCCCGCCTGCACAAAGCGGTAGATATTGTCGAAGAACAGCAGCACGTCCATGCCCCGCTCGTCCCGCAGGTACTCGGCCATGGTCAGGCCCGTAAGCGCCGCGCGCATGCGCGAGCCCGGCGGCTCGTTCATCTGCCCAAAGGTCAGGACGGTTTTTTCAATCACGCCGGATTGGCGCATATCCAGCAGCAGCTCGTTGCCCTCCCGGCTGCGCTCGCCCACGCCCGTAAAGACGGAGTAGCCGCCGTGGTTTACGGCAACGTTGTGGATCAGCTCCATGATGAGCACGGTCTTGCCCACGCCCGCGCCGCCGAACAGGCCGATTTTTCCGCCCTTGGGGTAGGGCGCCAGCAGGTCGATGACCTTGATGCCCGTTTCCAGCAGCGTGGTCGCGGGATGCTGGCGGGCAAGCTCCGGCGCCTTCTGATGGATGCCGCGCGTCTCTGCGGCGGCGATGGGGCCCAGCCCATCGATGGGTCTGCCCAGCACGTCCACCGCGCGGCCGATCACCGCATCGCCCACGGGCACGCGGATGCCGTCGGACACGAAGACCACCGCTGCGCCGAGCCGCAGCCCGTCCGGCGCATCCAGCGCGGTGCAGCGTACAACGCCCGGCGCGACCTGCGCCGCAACCTCCATATGGAATTCCCCCTCCGCAAGCCGCAGCAGCGCGTTGACCGGCGGCTCCGCTCCCGTCTCAAAGCGCACGTCCAGCACCGGGCCGTCAATGCTTATGATTCTTCCGGACGGAATACCTTTTTCTTCCATGCGTTTCTCTCCTTTTTGCGCCGCTATTGCCGGAGCAGCCCCGCCGCCACGGTTTCGGTCAGCTCCTGGGTGATGCGAAGCTGCCGCGCGCTGTGGTAGGCATGCCGGAGCTTTGCAATGAGCTCGTCCGCGTTCTTTGTGGCGTTTTGCATGGCGTTCATGCGCGCGCTCTGTTCGCTGGCATAGGACTGGGCCATCGCGCCAAAGAGCAGCCCCACCGCATACTGCGGCGCAAGCTCGTAAAACACCCGCTCCGGCGAGGGATGATAGATCATATCCAGATCGTAATCGTACTCCACCGTCACGTTCTGGTAATCCCGGATGGACAGGGGCAGCAGCCGCACCTGCCGCGGATACTGGGAGGACGCGTTCAAAAACCTGGTATAGATCAGGTTCACCTGATCGACCTCGCCGCTGTCGTACAGCGCCACGAGGGTATCCTTCACCTGGCGCGCATTGCCCAGGGAGGGGTTTTGCGCCATGCCGGGAAACGCATGGTCGGGCTTTTGTCCGCGACGCGTGAAATACTCCGTTGCGAGGATGCCGATGGTGGCGATATAGGGCCGCACGGGCTGCCGGTCGATGATGCGGGAGGCGAGATTCAGCACGTTGTGGTTGTAAGCGCCGGCCATGCCCTTGTCCCCCGCGATGACAAGATACGCCGCGCGCCGCACCGGCCGCTGGGTGAGGTACTCATACTCCAGCGAGGGCGAGCGCGAGAGGATGTCCTTGACCGCAGAGCGGATGCGGTTGAAATACTCCCGGTTATAGTCCACATGCTGGCGCAGCTTTTTCATGCGCGAGGCGGAGAGCAGGTACATGGCGTTTGTAATCTGCCTGGTCTCCTCCACGGCGCGAATATGCTCCTTGAGCTGGTTCAGGTTTTTTTCCATGTTGATGCAAATGCCTCGATCGCCGCGGTAAGCCGCTGCTTTGTGCCGTCGGTAAGCTGGCCGGCGCGCTGGATTGCCGACAGCAGGACGGAGGATTCCTCCTGAAGCTGCAAAAGCAGCGCCCGGACAAACTCCTGCACCTGTTCTGCCGGAATCCCCGCCAGGGCGCGTCCGGTGTACGAAAGCAGCAGCGCAATCTCCTCCGACAGCGCATAGGGCCGCTGGGGCTTTTGCTTGAGCAGCTCCACAAGCCGCGTGCCCGCGTCCAGCTGCGCCTTTGTCGCGGCGTCCAGATCGGACCCGAACTGGGCGAAGATGGCAAGCTCCCGGTACTGCGCAAGCTCCAGCCGGAGCGTCCCCGCCACTGCGCGCATGGCCTTGCGCTGCGCGCTCCGGCCCACGCGGGAAACCGAGAGGCCAACGTTCACCGCGGGCCGCACGCCCGCGCGGAACAGCTCGCTTTCCAGATAGATCTGCCCGTCCGTAATGGAGATCACATTTGTGGGGATATAGGCGCTGATGTCGCCCCCGGTGGTTTCAACGATGGGCAGCGCGGTCATGGAGCCGCCGCCGTGCGCCTCGTCCAGCTGGGCGCTGCGCTCAAGCAGCCGGCTGTGCAGGTAGAACACATCGCCCGGATAGGCCTCGCGTCCCGGCGGCCGGTGCAGCAGCAGCGAGAGCGTGCGGTAGGCCACGGCATGCTTGCTCAGGTCGTCGTACACCACAAGCGCATCCCGCCCGCTGTACATGAACTCCTCCGCAATGGCGCAGGCCGCATAGGGCGCGATGTACTGCATGGCCGCGGGGTCGGAGGCGGTGGCCGCAACCACCACCGTATAGTCCAGCGCGCCCGATTGTTCCAGAGTTTCGATCATCCCGGCGATGCTGGAAGCCTTCTGCCCGATGGCGCAGTAAACGCAGAGCATCTTTTTGCCGCGCTGGTTCAGGATGATATCCGTGACAATGGTGGTTTTTCCGGTCTGCCGGTCGCCGATGATGAGCTCCCGCTGGCCGCGGCCGATGGGAATCATGGCGTCCAGGGCGAGGATGCCCGTCTCCAGCGCTCTGTTCACCTTGCCCCGCGCCATGATGCCCGGCGCGTCGCATTCGATGGGCCGGTATGCCGTGTTGTGCGGCAGCTCCCCAACGAGCGAACGGCCCACCGGGTCTACAATGCGGCCGATGAGCGCATCGCCCACGGGCACCTGCATGGACTGCCCCGTGCCGCGGCACATGGAGCCCACCGCAGGCGTGCCGTTGAGCATGGCGGCGCGCAGGCAGTTCTCGTCCAGATGCAGCACAATGCCGTAAGCCTCGTCCTCAAAGCGGAGAAGCTCCCCGTAGCGGCAGTCCCGCAGGCCCCGCACCTCGACCACGCCGTCCGCAGAGGACGTAACCGTTCCATAATCGTAGGTGGTGGGCGCAAACGAGAGCTGCTCGAGCTGCTTTCTGATGTAGCTGCCGATATCGATTCCTGCCATCGTCATTCTCCCCGCGCCAGCAGGTCCCGCACCTCGGAAAGGCGCGTTTTCAGGCTGGCGTCATAGACGTGGTTTCCCATGTAAATCTTAAAGCCGCCGAGCAGAGTGTCGTCGGTTTCCACCTGCATGCTCTGCACGGGCGTCCCCGTAGCCCGGTGGAGCCGCGCCTTGAGATGGGCGATATTCTCCCCGCCGAAATTCGCCGGCACAGCCAGAATAACGCGCCGCTTCATGTTCCGGTTCCCCCTTGGGCCTCCGCGCAGATCGCGTCAAAGTAGGCGTCGATGATATCCGCGTTGTCCTTTTCCGTTACCTCGCGACCGATCACGCGGCCTGCGATGTCCACGGCGATGTCCGCCATATCGCGCCGAAGCTGCGCCGTCGCGTCCGCATGCTCCCGCCGGGCCTGCTGCCGCGCGCGGGAGAGCAGCTCCTCCGCGTCGGTCTGCGCCTGCGCCTGCATGGCGCGCACGGTCTCCTCCGCTCTTTTCAAAACCTCGGCCGCCTGCGCATCCGCATCGGCCTTGGACCGGGACAGCTGGTCAAGATAGGCTTCGTGCAGCCGCTTTGCCTCGGCCTTTTCCTCCGCAACCCGGTCAAATTCCGCCTGCACGCGGTCCGTTCGCGCCTGCAAAAAGCGCTGCACCGGCCGGTAGACCAGCGCGCGCAGAATCAAAAACAGCGCGACAATGTTGAGCAAATTCAGAATCAGACTGCCCAGGACGGAGCTGATGCTGTATCCTTCCATGAATTTCCCCCGTTTCAGCGGACAAAGAGCATGATCAGCGCCGTGACAAAACCATAGATGGCGGTGGATTCCACCAGCGCCAGACCCAGCAGCAGAATGGAATTGATCTTGCCGGAGGCCTCGGGCTGCCGCGCAACCGCTTCCACGGCCTTTCCGGTTGCAAAGCCCATCATAATGCCCGCGCCCATGGCGGGAAGCAGCGCCAGCGCCGCGCCAATCGGTGTCAGATCCATAGCAGTTTCCTCCTCATTCGATCGCTTCGTTGATAAAGGTCAGCGATAGCGTAATAAATATGAATACCTGAATCAGCGGGTGGAACACGTTGAAGTACAGTCCCAGCACCGCAGGCGCGCCAAAGGCCGCGTTGCCCAGCGCAAAGTAAAGCAGTTCCATGACGATCATGCCGCCGAGCATGTTGCCGAACAGCCGGCAGGCCAGCGACACCGGCACCGCAACGTCCGTCAATATCTTGATCGGGAAGATGACCGGCGTAGGCCGGGCCATGGAGCGGAGCCTTCCGCCCAGCCCCTTGCTGCGGATTCCGTAAAAGTTAATCAGGAAGAAGGTGACCAGCGCCATGGCAAAGGTGGTCAGAATGTCCGAGGTGGGGGCGCGCAGGCCCAGCAGCTCAACCGCGGCGCAGCCGATCATGTACAGTGCCACCGTAAACAGATATGCCGCCAGATTCTCTCCCAGCGGCCTGCACAGATTCGCCCTGCAATATCGGGAGAGCCATTCTACCGCCAGCTCCACCACGTTTTGCAGCCCATGCGGCGTCTCCGTAAAGCGGGGAAAGACGAACAGGCGGAACAGCACCGCCAGCAGAATCAGCGCGCCGGAAACCGAAAAGCCCGTAAGCACCGCGCTGCTGACAGGAAGCCCCAACACCGACGTGAGCGGCGGCAGGATCTCCACGCTGAACTCCCGCTGCGAAGGACCGAACAGCAGCGAAATCAGCGCCGTAACCGAAAGCCAGACGCCCAGCCAGAACAGGACGGCAGGCAGGCGCTTCCTCCTGCGATAGCGCCTGACCTCCGGCTTCTGCGCATCCGCGGCGGGCTCAGGGAACTTCCGCGCCAGCGCGCGCAGCACAAGGCCGCCCGCTGCAAGCAGCGCGCCCAGAATCAGCAGCACCAGCGTTTTGACGTTCATTCCTCCGGCCCTCCCTTTTTCCTCTCGCGCAGCATGCCCAGCGCAAAGCGGACGATCGCGCCGACCATCAGCCCGGCGATGAGCCCGACGCCCATGGGGAGCAGGTGCTGCTTTGCCACAAGCAGCGTAACCAGCAGCGCGCAGAGCAGTACGCCGGCGTTGCCCAGCATTGCAAGCAGGGCCCTGCGCCGCTGCCCCGCAAGGATTGCCGAAGAGGCCGCCGCCAGCAGAAAGAGCGCCCCGACGCCTGCGGCGGCGCCGATCAGGATCGCAGCCATACCCATCCTTTCCGCGCCGCGGCAGGATTCTTTCCCGCCGGCCGGCGCATGTGCTTTTGAACCGGCCCCAATTATAACACGTTGCGCCGGTTTGTAAAGCGCGGGAGAGAAATTCTTTATTCCAACTTAATTCTGCTCCCGGTTATTTTTCCCTTTGCGTCATTTTCTCTCTGTACGAATCCCGTTTTTTATCTTATAATGGTTTTTAAATTTACCCGGCTGGCCGATGGGACTCCGCCCACAGCCGGAAGGAGGCTGCCAATGAGTAAAATCGTGTTTGACGCGCATTCCAACCTGCTGCGCGAGAATTATTATTCCTACACCGTGCAGGACGTTAAGGAGCCGAATCTCTTCCCGGAAATCTTTCAGTACGATCAGGTGCCGAAGATTGCCTTCAACCGCCGCATTGTGCCGATGCACATGCCGGATGAAATCTGGATCACCGATACGACCTTCCGTGACGGCCAGCAGTCGCGCGCACCCTTCACGCCCGCGCAGATTCTGCGCCTGTTTGACCTGCTGCACCGGCTGGGCGGCCCCCACGGCGTCATCCGCCAGAGCGAATTCTTCGTGTACAGCAGGCAGGATCAGCGGGCGCTGGAGCTCTGTCAGGCGCGGGGGTATCGTTTCCCCGAGATTACCACCTGGATTCGCGCCACGGAGAAGGATTTCAACCTGGTCCGGGAACTGGGCGTTTCCGAAACCGGCATCCTCGTCAGCTGCTCGGATTACCATATCTTCAAAAAGATGAACATGACGCGGATGCAGGCCATGGACCAGTATCTGGGCGTGGTCAAAATGGCGCTGGAGCGCGGCATCCGCCCCCGCTGCCACTTTGAGGACATCACCCGGGCGGATTACTACGGCTTCGTCGTGCCCTTTGCCCACGCGCTCTCAAAGCTCTCCGAGGAGGCGGGCATCCCCATCAAAATCCGCTGCTGCGATACGCTGGGCCTGGGCGTTTCCTACCCCGGAGCCTCGCTGCCGCGCAGCGTGCCCGGCATCATCTACGGCCTGCGGCATTACGCCAACATGCCCAGCACCCTTCTGGAGTGGCACGGACACAACGATTTCGGCAAGGTGGTCTGCAACGCCGCGACCGCCTGGCTGTACGGCGCGTCCTCGGTCAACTGCTCCATCCTGGGCATCGGCGAGCGCACGGGCAACTGCCCGCTGGAATCCATGGTTATGGAATACTGCTCCCTGCGCGGGCGCAGCGACGAGATGGAACTGCCCGTCATTACAGAAATTGCGGAGTACTTTGAAAAGGAAATCGGCTACAGCATCCCGCCGCAGACACCCTTTATGGGCCGGGATTTCTGCGCCACCCGGGCCGGCATCCATGCCGACGGCCTGCTCAAGGACGAGCAGATCTACAACATTTTCAACACCGAGGCCATTCTGCACCGCCCGCCCTGCGTGCTGGTGGACGCGCACAGCGGACTCGCCGGCATCGCCTACTGGATGAATAACCAGTTTGGAAAGAACGGCAGGCGCTTTGAAAAGCAGGATGAGCTGGTGGCCAAAGTCAAGGCGGACGTGGACGCGCTCTACGCGCAGGGCCGCACCACCACCATGAGCGATGCGGAGCTCAGGGCCATCTGCCATAAATACGCGCCGGAGCTGTCGCCGGACAAGTAACCGCCGCCCGCAAAAGGGCCCGCCTCCTGCCTGGGAAGCGGGCCGTTTTTTTCGCGCTGCGCGCCGTGGCTGTTGGGGGCTAAGCGGACAGGCCGCTCCGGGGCGCGCCCTTCTTTTCTCTGCGAACGAAAAAGCGCTCCGGAAGCTGCGCCAGCACAACGGCGACGAGCATCAGCGCGCAGCCGGTCCATTCCCGCCCGGAGAGGCGCTCGCCCAGAAACACCCAGCCCGCCAGCACCGCAAAGACCGACTCAAGGCACATCAGCAGCGAGGCCACCGTGGGATCCACATGTTTCTGACCGATGATCTGCGCGGTATACGCTACGCCGCAGGAGAGGACGCCCGCATACAGGAGCATATAGCGGCAGTTGTAAACCTGCTGCAGCGTCGCTGTCTCCGTCAAAAGCGCGCAGACAAGGCTCAGCGTTCCGGCGACAAAGAACTGCGCGCAGGAAAGCGCCACGCCGTCCACCAGCGGCGCAAAGCGGTCGATGATCAGGATGTGCAGCGCAAAGCACAGCGCCGCAGCCAGCGTAATGAGATCGCCGCGGTTGACCGTAAGGGCCTCCGATACGCAGAGAAAGTACAGGCTGCACACCGCAAGCGTAACGCCAATCCACAGGTTCACGCCCGCGCGCCGGCGCAGCGCAAGCCCAAGCACAGGCACCAGCACCACATAGAGCGTGGTCACAAAGGCGGACTTGCCCGCCGTGGTGTACACAAGCCCAAACTGCTGCAGCGTTGTCGCAAGCCACAGCGCCGCGCCGCACAGCGCGCCCGCCATAAGCCGCATTTTTGCCTCGCCCTGCGGCTGCCCGGCCCGGGCGCGCCTTCTGCCGCGGAACAGCGCGGCCGGAAGCAGCACAAGCCCGCCCAGCAGCATCCGCAGCGCGTTGAACGTAAAAGGCCGCAGGGACTCCAGCCCCACCACCTGCACGACAAAGCAGACGCCCCAGATGAGCGCAGCAAGCAAAAGCAGCAGGCTTCCGCCCAATTGTTTTCCCTTCATGCGCGTTTGCCTCCGCATTCCCACGAAATGTTACTTATTGTAGCAGGTTCCGCCCGGGCGCGCAAGGGCTGCGCCGGAGGCTGTTCTGCTCCGGGGCTTTTTGAAACGGATATGAAAAAACAGAGAATTTTCGCAACCATATGCCGCAAGGTTCAATTTCATGGTATAGTAAAATATCATATTAGTGTATGGGACAAAACCACAGGAGGCTTCGCAGGCTATGGGTTATTTTGAAGAAATTGGAAAACGGATTGGCCATGTATCCAAAAGCGCGGTCAAAAAGGCCGCAGCCATTGCGGACGGGGCCGGCTTGTCCATGCAGATCAACGGGCTGGAGCGCGAACGGGACCGCATCTGCCGCGACCTCGGCGCGGCCTACTTTGCCCGCCACGGCACCGCGCCGGAGCCGGAGCTGGCAGAACTGTGCTGTGCCGCCGCGCAGAAAACCGCAGAGATCGAGGCGCTGAAGCAGCGACTGCAGCGGCTCAAAAACCAGAAGCTCTGCCCGGCCTGCGGCTTTACGAATCCCCGGGAAAACTGCTATTGCAGCAAATGCGGCAGCAAGCTGCCAGAGATTTTTGAGGACGGCGCGCCGGAGGCCGGGGCCCCGTGCGGCGACAGCGCATCGGCGCAGGACGCGGCGGACTAGGCTGCGCTTTTCCGACTTGCTTTCAAGCAAAACCGCCCCGTCTCTGTCCCCGTTCAGGCCCTCCGCCGGGGTTTCGTTTTGCGGCGGGTTTGGCCTGCCCACTGGCAGGAAAGGCCCAGTCCCCGTCCTGATGCGGGCCGATGACAGGCAAAACAAAGGCCCGGCATGCTGCAAAAAAACAGTCTGCCGGGCCTTCTCCGCTTTGGCGTCCCCGCGCCCCTTTAAAACAGGCTCCGATACAGCGCAAACAGCGATTCCGGATCCCCGGGTACGCCTGTGGTGGCCTCGGGATTCTTTTTCGCGGTCTGCCGGGCATAGAGGCGCAGCTCCGCCTCCGACGGATGGATCTCCGCCGGAAAATGCTGCCGCGCATAGCCGGAGAGCGCCGCCTTTGTCAGCCCCAGCGCGGAGAGCGCCTGAGCCAGCCGTTTGGGCCGGTGCGCCTCCAGCGCGTCCAGATAGGCCGGGAGCACGATGCTGTTGGCCCGGCCGTGGGGGATGCCGTGAAAATAGGTCAGCGGATACCCCATGGCGTGCATCAGCGTCGTCCCCGTCTGCGCGATGGCCATGCCGCCGAGCATGGAAATGAGCATGAGCATGTCCCGGATTCCCGCATGCTCGCCCCGCGCAAGCGGCTCCATGCACTCGCCAAAGAGCCCCAGCGCATACAGGTTCAGCGCATCGGTCACGGGCGTGGCCCGCATGGAAAGAAAGCTCTCAAAGCAGTGCTGGAAGGCGTCCATGCCCGTATGCAGCGTGACGTCGTATGGCAGCGACTCCGTGTAGCCGGGATCCAGCAGGGCCACCCGCGGGAAGGTCAGCGGCCCGCCGAAGGAACGTTTGGTCTGCGCCGTGTCGTCGGTCATGATGGACCAGGGCGTGACCTCGCTGCCCGTGCCGCTGGTGGTCGGAACGGCCGCGATGGGCAGCACGCCTCCCGCATAGCCATACTGGAACAGACGCTCCTCCGGAATATCGTTTGCCGCAAATACCGCGACGGCCTTTGCCGCGTCCAGCGGCGAGCCGCCGCCCACGCCGACGATGAAATCCGCGCCAAAGGCGCGCGCCTTTTCTCCGAGGGCGCGACATTCCCTGACGTTGGGGTTGTTTGTCACGCTCTCGGACGTTTCAAAGGCCACGCCCTCCGCCGTCAGCGCCGCCTCCACATCGGCAAGCGCCCCGCAAACACGTCCCGACCGCCGGCCTGCCACGACAAACGCCCGACGTCCCAGCGCCAGCAGGTCCGCGTTCTCCCGCACCGCGCCGCGGCCAAAGCGCACTCCGGCCGGCATTTCAAACGAAAACCGCATGACAGATATCCTCCTCTTTTTAGATGCTCCCTCACGGCTTGCAGCGGCTGCAGGGCGCAAAGCCCGCCTCCACCGCTTCCTCCCGCGAGGAAAAATAACGGCTGTTTTCTTCGGTCGGCAGGCCGCCGCAGGTGAGCCTGTGGAATTTTCCAGAGCTGATATTCCCGATATACCACGTTCCCTCCGGCACGGCGGAGGATCTCTCCGGGGCGGGCGTATCCCAGGACAGCGGCGCGGCTGCGTTCTTCTCCGTCGAAACGGAGATTTCGGCCCCGTCGCTCCGGCAGCAGACCGTCCCCACCTGATCGGTACGGTAAATGACCGTGCCCGCGTCCAGAAGGCGGCTCAGCACCACTTCGTCCGGCAGTCCGTAGGAATTGTTTTCGCCCACGGAGATCACCGCGTACTGCGGCATGACCTCGCGAAGAAAGGCATAGGAGGTTGAGCTTTGGCTGCCGTGATGCCCGACCTTGAGCACGGTTGCGGACAGATCGGCGCCGCCTTCCACGATCTGCAGCTCCGCCGCCCGCTCCGCATCGCCGGTAAACAGGAAGGAGGTTTCCCCATAATCCACGCGCAGCACCAGCGAGCTGTCGTTGACGTCCTCCACATGCGCTACGGGCGAGAGAAACTCCACGCGGGCGTCGCCCAGATAAAAGCTGTCGCCCGCCTGCGGTACGGTCAGCCCGCAGCCCTGCTCCTCCACATGCTTTTGAAATTTCTGGAAGACCTTGGTTTCGTCGCTCGTCACGGGCGCGTACACCGTATCCACGCTGCACTCCGCGACTGCGGCCGCAAGCCCGCCCACATGGTCCTCATGGGCATGCGTACACACCACCACATCAAGATGCGTCACGCCCTGTCTTCGCAAAAAGGAGACGATCAGGCTGCTGTCGCCCCTGTTGCCGCCGTCGATCATCATGGCGTGGCCATCGGTCAGCAGCAGCGCCGCGTCCGCCTGCCCCACGTCGAGGAAGTAGACCGAAAGGCCGGAATACGACTCCGACCCCAACCCGTACCGGGTTTCCTCCAGTTGCAGCAGGAAGAAAACCGCCGCAAGCAGCAGCAGGGCCGTGAACGCCAGCGACAATATCCGAAAAATATCGTTTCTTGACTCTTTTCTCATAGAAATCAGTATAACATCCCCCTTTCAGCGCCGCAAGCGTGGCCGCGCTTGTCAGGCCGCCGCGGCTTCTGTTATACTGAATGTATATTCCAATGGGGAGGCAGACCATGCAGTTTGATGAATTGAACCATGCGCTGAGCGCCCGCGGCTTTCTGCCGCAGTCCTTTTCCGCCGCCGCAGAGGCCAGGCAGGCCGCGCTGGACATCATCGGCGACCGCAGCGTGGGCATTGGCGGTTCCGCCACGGTGCGCGACATGGGCCTGTACGAGGCGCTGGCCCAGCGGGGCAATCCCGTACACTGGCACTGGAAGGTGGCAAAGCCCAACAAGCAGCGCGAGCGCGACGCCGCGCTCACGGCGGACGTATACCTCTCCTCCGCAAACGCCATCCTGACCGACGGCCGCATTCTTAACATCGACGGCACGGCCAACCGCGTCGCCGGCCTTATCTATGGCCCGCCTGCGGTGATCGTCATCGCCGGACGCAACAAGATCGTCTCCTCCATCGACGAGGGCATCCAGCGCACCCGGCGCGACTGCTGCCCGGAGAACGCGCGGCGGCTGGGCCTCGATACCCCCTGCGCGCGCACGGGCCGCTGCGCCGATTGCAGGACAGCATCGCGCATGTGCAACGTTATTACCATACACGAAGCGCCCACCCGCGTGGTAAAGGAGTTCCACGTTCTGCTGGTGGACGAGGATCTGGGGCTGTAGGCGCATGCCGGCCATCTGCAAGCGCGCGCCCCTGCCTGCGGCGCTTTTCCAAAGCGTGGAGGATTTTCTCGCCGCGCGGGGTCTGCGCGACGAGGGCGACGCGGAGGTCTTTGCGCTGCTGTATGACGATTCGGAGCGGCTTGTCGCCTGCGGCGCACGGGCCGGACGGCTGCTCAAGCAGATAGCCGTTGCGCCCGCTGCGGAGGGCGGCGGCGCCTGCGCCTCCATTGTTTCCGCGCTGCTCAGCGAGGCCTATACGGCGGGCGAAACCCACCTGTTCCTCTGTACAAAGCCGGAAAACGGCCGCATGTTCCGCTCTCTTGGCTTTTTTCCGCTTGCTGAAACGCCGGACGCACTGCTGATGGAAAACCGCCGGGACGGGCTGGAGCGCTTTCTTTCCGCTCTGCCGCATCCCACAGGCCGCGTCGGCGCGGTGGTCTGCAACTGCAATCCCTTTACGCTGGGACACCGCCACCTCATAGCGACCGCCGCCGCAGCCTGCGACGCGGTGCATGTCTTTGTGCTCTCAGAGGAGGCCTCGCTGTTTTCCGCCGCAGAGCGCCTTGCGCTGGTGCGCGCGGGCGTGGCGGACCTTTCCAACTGCTTTGTACACGAAAGCGCCCACTATCTCGTATCCCGCGCCACCTTTCCCGCTTATTTTATCCGGGACGCCGCCCGCGCCGAGGATGTGCGCGCCGACCTGGATCTGACCCTGTTCGCCTCGCGCATTGCGCCCGCGCTGGGCATCAGCGTCCGCTTTGTGGGTGAGGAGCCCTTCTGCCCGGTTACGCGCGCCTACAACGAACGGATGAAATCGCTCCTGCCGCAGTACGGCGTGGAAGTGGTTGAGATTCCCCGGCTCTGCGGCATCAGCGCAAGCCGCGTCCGCGCGCTCATGCAGGAGCGAAAGCTCGACGACATTCGCGCCCTTGTCCCGGAGGAAAGCTATGCAGCCATCGCCCGTCGCCTTACCCGAGATGCTTGACGCGCGGGAACGCCGCGCCGCCCTCCAGCGGGCGCTGCTCGAGCGCTACCGCCTGCCCCTTGTCTGCCTCAGCATGAATATCCCGGGCGCAATCAAGCGCACGCCCTGCATCCGCCTGCTGTTCGACGAGGGCCTGCGGCGTTTTGATGCGCTGGGCTTTCCCCTCCGGCGGCGGCTGGTGCTGGATGCGGCCACGGGCTGCGAGGCCTTTCTCGCGGTCCATGCGGACGCGGGCGCGCTCAAGGCCGCCGCAGTCCGGCTGGAGGAGGGCTTTCCCGCCGCGCGGCTGCTGGATTTCGACGTGCTCCTGCCGGGCGGAGAAAAGCTCTCGCGCGGGGAGCCGCGGCGGTGTCTGCTCTGCGACCGGCCCGCAGCGGAGTGCGCGCGCAGCCGGAACCACGGGCTGGCCGCCCTCGTTCAGAAAACGCAGGCGCTGCTCCATGACTTTGCGGCGGCGCTGCTGGCGCAGGACGCGCGGGACGCGCTGCTCGCCGAGCTGTACGCCACGCCGAAGCCGGGCCTTGTGGACGGGAACAACAGCGGCGCCCACGACGACATGGATCTCCCCCTGTTTGAAGCCAGCGCGGAGGCGCTGTTGCCTTACTTCCGGCAGGCCGTGCTGCATGGGCTGTCCCGCGGCGGCATGGCCGCGCTGCGCCGGGCGGGGCGGGCGGCTGAAGAAGCAATGTTTGCGGCAACCCGGGGCGTAAACACGCACAAGGGTATGGTCTATTCCATGGGGCTGCTGCTCTCGGGCATGGGCCGGGCGCTGGCGGAGGGCGGCGACGCTGTGGCCCATGCGGCCGCGCTTGCCCGGGAGGACGCGGAGGCGATGCTGCTTCGGGCAAGGTCCGCCCCCGACACAAACGGGGCGCGCGTCCTTGCCGCCTACGGCGCCCGCGGCGCGCAGGGCGAGGCCGCAGCAGGCTTTCCCCATGCGCTGCTGGCGCTGGAGCGAATTTCATTCTACCGCGCGCAGAATGCCGGAAACCCGGCCGCCCTTGCGCTGTGCGACCTTATGGCCGTGGTTGAGGACACGAACCTGTTGCACCGCGGCGGCCCTGCGGGCCTTGCCTTTGCGCAGGCTGCGGCTGCCCGCATCGGGCGGCTGCCCATGGAGGAGCGCGAGGCGGCGCTCCTTGCGCTGGACGGGGAGATGATCGCCCGGCGGCTGTCTCCCGGCGGCTCTGCGGACCTGCTGGCGCTGGGCCTGCTGCTGGGCGCATGGGCGGAGCGCAGCGGGCCGCTGCTGGATTGAGCGCCCCCTGCCCCTGCGCAAACAAAAAAACGGGCGCACGGTCCCAAAACAGCGCGCTCCTGCTCCGTTTTTCAAAAAAGACAAAAAAATCCCCCTGCGTCAGGTATTGCTTGTGACGCAGCGTGATCTTCTATGATGGGGGCGAAAGGAGGTGAGACCCATGCCGCAATATACCACCGGCGAGCTGGCGAAGCTCTGCGGCGTGAGTGTGCGCACGGTGCAGTTCTACGATGCAAAGGGCCTGCTCCCGCCGGCTGCGCTGTCCGAAGGCGGACGGCGGCTGTATGCCGAGGGCGACCTTGCGCGGCTGCGCCTGATTTTGCTGCTCAAATCTCTGGGCCTGTCGCTGGAGGCGGTTCGCGGCGTGCTGAAAAGCGAGGCGTCCACGGAAATTCTCCTGCTGCTGCTGGATGAGCAGGCAAAAGCGCTCGACGGCGAGCTGCGGGAATTGCAGCAGCGCCGCCGCGCCATCGACGCGGTGCGCCGGGGCATCCGCAGCGGAGAGATTGCCGACGCCGGTTCCCTCTGCGACATGGGACGCATCATGAAAACCAGAAAAGAGCTGAAGAAGGCCCGGGCGATCCTGCTCGCTGCCGGCATTCTGCTGGATTTTGCCGAGCTTGGCGCCATACTCCTGTGGATTCTCCGCGGCATCTGGCTGCCCTTCGCCGTGGTCATGCCGCTGGTCATCCTCGCCGCTGCGCTGCTCTCGCGGATGTATTACCGCGCCACGGCCTATATCTGCCCCGCCTGTCACGCGGTCTTTCGCCCAACGTTCCGGGAGAGCTTTTTTGCCCGACACACCTATCGCACAAGAAGGCTGACCTGCACGGCCTGCGGCAAAAAGGACTGGTGCATCGAAACCGCCGCCTCGGAGCTGCAAGAATAGCGCGGCCCCGGCCAGAGCGGCGAAGCAGAAGCGCAAAAGCGGCGGAGGAACGGGAAGTCCTCCGCCGCTGCCATTTCCCCATGTACGCCTTCCCTTCCGCAGCCGTTTCTCAGGGCGCTATTCCAGGCACACCCGATAGGCCGTGGGCAGCGAGTGCGTGTGCTCTTCCAGAAAAACCCAGCCCGGGGGAGGCGCAGTGTTCCCCACCTGAACATGGCACACGCGCATCCGCCATTCCACATGTGTGAAGATGTGCTTTCTCACATAAACCCGCAGCTCGCCAACCGGATGCAGGCCATGCGCCGCAAGAAACGCCATCATCTGCCCCTCGTCCAGCCAGCCGGGTACGTCCGGCAGCTGATACAGCGAGGCCAGCAACCCCGTCTCCGGCCTGCGATACCCGAGAACGCCCTGCGGCGAACGCAGCGCAAACACGGTCTTCTGCTCGATGCGCCGGGCCGTTTTCTTTTTCTTTACCGGCAGCTGGCGTTCGACCCCCAGGGCGTGTGCGCGGCAGCAGAAGGCGACGGGGCAGTCCGCGCAGCGCGGCGCGCCGTTTGGCAGGCATACGGTGGCGCCAAGCTCCATCATGGCCTGATTGAACAGGCCCGGCCTATCCTGCGGCATTTCCCGAAGCAGCGTTTCCCGCACCCGGCGGCGGGTGCGCTCGTCCATGATATCCGCGTAATCCGCGTCCTTTCGCGCCATCACGCGAAGAACGTTCCCGTCCACGGCGGGAACGGGGACGCCGAAGGCAATCGATGCAATCGCGCCCGCCGTATACGCGCCGATGCCCGGCAGCGCCAGCAGCGCCTCATAGGAGACGGGCAGCGCGCCGCCCTCCCTTTCCACAACCTGCTGCGCGGCCCGTTTGAGATTCCCTGCGCGGCTGTAGTAGCCAAGGCCTTCCCAGAGCTTCATCAGCCGCCCATCCTCCACCTGCGCAAGCGAGCGCACATCCGGCAACGCCTCCAGAAAGCGGGCATAATACCCCCGCACCGCCTCCACGCGCGTCTGCTGGAGCATGATCTCGCTGATCCAGATACAATAGGGGTCCCGCGTCCTGCGCCAGGGCAGATCCCGCGCGTTGTTTTGATACCAGAGGAGCAAAGCGTCGATCCAATTCATGAAACCAGTATACCATAAACCCCGGTTTGGTGATATAATGGATCGATTTGAAAGGAAGCGATCATTATGGATTTTACCCGCATTACGGAACAGGCCCATGAAGCGGCCGACATTCTGCTCAACGCCGCGCAGCCCGCGGCAGGCGAAATCTGCGTCATCGGCTGCTCCACCAGCGAAGTCGCAGGCCAGCGCATCGGCTCCGCTTCAAGTCTGGATGTTGCCCGCGCCATCATGGACGGGCTGCTGCCGCCCCTTGCGCAGGCAGGCGTGTTCGTGGCGGTACAGGGCTGCGAGCACATCAACCGCGCGCTGTGCGTCTCAAAAAACTGCATGGAAAAATACGGGCTGGAGCCGGTTGCCGTGGAGCCCTGGCTTCGCGCGGGCGGCGCGTTCATCACGGAGGCCTTCGCCCGTTTTTCCGGCTGCGTCATGGTGGAGGATCTCAGAGCAAGAGCGACCCTCGGCATGGACATCGGCGGCACGCTCATCGGCATGCATCTTCGTCCGGTCGTCGTGCCCATTCATACGGATTTGAGACGCATCGGCGAGGCAAACCTTATCCTCGCCCGCTGCCGTCCGAAGTACATTGGCGGCCCGAGAGCCCATTATGGAGGGCTGGAAAGCGCGCATTAAATCTGTTTTTTGGGGTTATTTTTACAAAAACCCTTGTTTTTGGGCCGAAAATTAGAATAATGTTTGCATTGTGACAAGTACTTGTTTTATAATGCAAGAGGTATCCGCATGCGGGTCTGTGGTTGAAAATCGATGCCAGTCGCAGGCGAAACGATCCACGTAAGCGGAAAAAGAGTTCCGTGAGCATGGTGCGGTCTAGATGTAAGTCCAACCGGGGCGACCCGAGAGGGGCAGTAGTGGGGAGCCGAAGCAGGCTTATGAGCGAACCCTCCCGTTGGCGAGTGTGGGGGCAAAAACCAGGTCAGCCGCCATTCGGATACCAAAAAAATTAACTGCCAAAGGCAAAGGGGAAAGAAAGTAACATGTTCGAAGACAAGACACTGGTTTGCAAGGACTGCGGCGCGGAATTCGTTTTCACCGCAGGCGAGCAGGAGTTCTACGCGGAGAAGGGCTTCCAGAACGAGCCCGTCCGCTGCAAGGCCTGCCGTTCCAACCGTAAGTCCCAGCGCGGCGGCGAGCGCGAAATGTTCGATGCGGTCTGCGCTGAGTGCGGCGCGCCCACGAAGATCCCGTTCCAGCCGCGCAACGACCGTCCCATCTATTGCAGCGAATGCTTCCAGAACCACAAAAACCACTAACTCTTGTCTTTTGACCTGAGTAAAACCGACCCGGGGAATGGACGCGATCCAACGTCCGTTCCCCGTTTTTTTGCACGCAGGAAGGCGTTGGGGGAGTTATCGTGCAAAGGACGCATGGGGCGGTGACGGGAGATGACTCGATGGTCAGCCAGCTGTGTATCGAAGAGCCTCCAATCACCGTCCTATGCGCCCTTTACTGTATAGCTCTCCCAACGAACTCCTTCATAGCTATACTGTCCAACCTGTTTGACAAACCTACAAAGGCTTGCACGCGCATGCAATCCATGGATTGCACCGGAGCCTTCGATTGGGGTATAATAGAAAAAACATCAGGAATAAGGAGAAAACAATCATGGATATGCAAAAGCTTTCCGACATCATGGGAAAATTCTGCTGCGGTAATCTGGCGACCATCAGCCAGGAGGGGTATCCGGACCTGCGGGGCTGGAAATTCCAGTTCATCCGGGAGGGCAAGCCCTTTTTTACCACCTCGAATGAAAAGAACGTGTACCGTCAAATGGCCGCGAACCCCAAGGCAACCTTTGCATGCAGCGTAAACGGCTACGAAGTGCGCATCATGGGCGACGTTAAATTTGCAGAGGACCCGGCGCTCATCGAGGAAATCTACAATACCATGGACGCCAGCGTCAGAAAGCTCTATCCCACCGTGGATTCCAACGGCTTTACGGCCATGTATTTTGACCATGGCATCGTCAAGTATGCAAAGGACGGCGGCAAGTTCGAAAGCTTCACCTTCTGAGAGAACCGGGAAGGATGACACAGGGCTTCCGGCGCTGCCGGAAGCCCTGTGACTGTCGAAAAAGCGGAAGCCTCCACTTTTTCGAGAATATCTCAAGGGCAGCTTGCGCCTGCAGCGCGGCCAGCCGCCCTTGCAGGGAAAGCCTTGCTTCGCAAGCGCTTTTGCGGATCCGGCGTACATGCCGCCGGATCCGAACAAAGCCTCCGGGGGCTGTGTGACTGTCGAAAAAGTGGAAGCCTCCACTTTTTCGAGAATATCTCAAGGGCAGCTTGCGCCTGCGGCGCGGCCAGCCGCCCTTGCAGGGAAAGCCTTGCTTCGCAAGCGCTTTTGCGGATCCGGCGTACATGCCGCCGGATCCGAACAAAGCCTCCGGGGGCTGGGAAGCCCTCATGAGATTGTCGAAAAACTCCGGGGTTGATAAGGGGCCGCAGCCCCTTATGTGCAATCCGGCTCTGACGACAAGTGCGTCAGAACGGATGAAAACCCAGAGGTTTTCGTACTTTGCAGGTTTTGCCGCCCGGGAGCTGATGCGAGAGGCAAAACCTGTGAAAGCTCGAAAAAGTGGCGTTCAGCCACTTTTTCGACACTCTGATGAGGGCTTCCGGCGCTGCCGGAAGCCCTGTGACTGCCAAAAAAGTGGAAGCCTCCACTTTTTCTAGAATATCTCAAGGGCAGCTTGCGCCTGCAGCGCGGTCAGCCGCCCTTGCAGGGAAAGCCTTGCTTCGCAAGCGCTTTTGCGGATCCGGCGTACATGCCGCCGGATCCGAACAAAGCCTCCGGGGGCTGCGGCCCCCGAAGCCCCCAAATATTTATCGACAGAACGAGGGCTTCCGGCGCTGCCGGAAGCCCTCGTTTTTTCCTGTTGTGTTTTTTATTCGTCGTAATTGACGACGGCGGGCGGAGTCTCCAGCACTTCGGGATTTGCCAGATACTGCTTGATACGCTGGCAGACCCTCGCAAAGTAACTGCCGGAGCAGATGCGCTCGTCCGTCACAATGCCCATGGGCAGGCAGCGCTCAAAGACCACTCCGCCCTGCCGGCGGAGAGGAACCTCCCGCAGGTTTCCGAGAGAGACAAAGACGCTGGTCGTGCCGAACTCATACAAATGGTGGTAGATATGGTTGGTGCGGATGCTCGCAAGGTTTGTGATGCCGAGGCTGATATGGAAGGGACTGGCCTCGATGACCTTGCGCGGCAGCAGGCCGTATTTATCCAACAGCTTGAACAGCCCCACGCCGAGGTTGCACAGGCCGGGGATTGCCAGCAGCTTTTTCATGATATCGTCGGTGGCGTTGTGGTCGCCTGACTGACGGTTGGTTTCGATATACTCGTTCATGATGTTATGGACGTCAAAAATGGTGTTTTTCACGTCAAAGTACATTTTGGACATGGTGCCTTCGCCCTCGCCGGGCTTGAGCACGACCATGCCGACGGCAAACTCGTTGCGCGCATAGATGCGCTTGTTGACCACAAAGCGGTTGAGCAGCGGAAACTCCGCCGCTGCGCGCAGGTAGGCGGCCAGCACCACGCCAAGGTGCGACATATTGTAGCCCTCTTTACGCTTGCGGTTCAGATATTCCTGCATTGGGCTGACAGGGATGTCCAGCTCAATCATGTTCATGGCGTCATAACGCTTTTTTAGGATATAGGGAATTATGGCATACATCGGATCGGCGTTCCTGACACGTCTTCCGTCTTTCCTCATCGGTAAACGATCCTTTCGATTCAAAAGTCATTTCATTGTATACGAAATTCGGTAAAAAAGCAAACGCTTTACGCCCGAACAGTGCGCATGCTAGAATGGGCTCAGAAAACGGGTGAATCTCGAGGTGCGGATAAATGAAAACGAGCGAACAGTGGCGCCGGGAGTTCGAGCTCGGCAAATATGACGAAACTCTGGCCTTCCTGTATGGCAGCACGGCGGTTTTGCAGCAGCGGCGGCGGTATCTGGCGCTGCTCGCCCGCTTTGAACGGGAATTTGGACCGCGCGGCGTAGCCCTGATTTCCGCGCCCGGCCGCAGCGAAATTGGCGGGAATCACACGGATCACCAGCGTGGACGGGTGATTGCGGCGGCCGCCTCGCTGGACATGGTCGCTGCCGTTGCAAAGAATGATACGGGGACGGTGCGCATCCGTTCCGCGGGGCACAGGATGATTACGCTCCGGACGGAAGCGCTCTCAAAGCGCGCCGCGGAGCAGGGCAGATCCATCGCGCTGGTGCGGGGCGTACTGGCGCGTATGCGCAAATATGGCGTGCAGACCGGGGGCTTCGACGCTGTGATTCACTCCGAGGTGCCGCGCGGCGCGGGCCTTTCCAGTTCCGCTGCCTTTGTTATCCTTATCGGAAGTGCGGTCAATCAGCTGTATGCGGGCGGGCGGTTTTCGCCGGTAGAGCTGGCGAAGATTGGCAAGTATGCGGAAAATGAATATTTTGGAAAGCCCAGCGGATTGCTGGATCAGCTGGCCTGCGCCTGTGGGGGCTTTGTGGCGCTGGACTTTCAGGACGAGGAGGCTCCCGCCGTGGAACGCATCGAATGTGATTTTTCCCGCCTCGGGCTTGCGGTGATGATACAGAACGCTGGCGGCAGTCATGCGGGCCTGACGGACGAGTATGCCGCCGTCACGGAGGAGATGCGGCAGGTGGCTGCCTGCTTTTCCAAAGAGGTGCTCTCGGAGGTTTCCGAGCAGGCGTTTTTCTCCCGTCTCAGCGCGCTGCGGAGAACCGTAAGCGATCGCGCCCTGTTGCGGGCCATCCATTTCTTTGAGGAGAACGGGCGCGTGCCGGAGCAGGCGGCGGCGCTGCGCGCCGGCGATGCGGAGCGGTTTTGCGCGCTGGTGCGGGCTTCGGGTCGCTCCTCCTTCATGCAGCTGCAAAACGTCTGCCCGATGAACCCGAAGGAGCGGAGCCTGGCGCTGGCGCTTGCCCTGTCGGAGCGCATTTTGCAAGGGCAGGGGGCCGTGCGGGTGCATGGCGGCGGTTTTGCGGGAACGGTGCAGGCATTTGTGCCGGAGACGCTGGCGCAGACCTATCGGAGGGAGATGGAGCGGGTCTTCGGCGCGCATAGCTGTTACCGTCTGAACATCCGGCCGGCAGGCGGCTTTGCCCTGCCGGAGGATTGAGGAAAAAACGAACGGGCCCCGCGTTCCGTGGCCGGAACGGCCCGGCGCGCTGCCGGTTTGCGCAGGGAGCGCAGGCCCCGCTCGGGCGCGCCGGGGCTGCGCGGCCTGCGGCCGCGCGCGGGGCCCGAGCCCCAGCGCGCAAAGCGAAGCGGAGAGCATCGATATCCTGCGGCGCGGCACCTCCGGCGTCCTTGCGGTACAGGGCGACGGCGGCTATCCCTATGCCGTACCGTTGAGCTATATGTATGCAGAGCGCAGGCTCTACTTTCACTGCGCGACCTCCGGACACAAGCTGGACGCTCTGGCGCGGGATGCGCGAGCCTCCTTCTGCGTGATCGACCGCGATGAGGTGTTGCCGGAGCGCTTCACCACGGCTTATCGAAGCGTGATCGTCTTTGGCAGAGCCCGCATCCTGAATGATGCAGGGGAGAAGCGCCGGGCAATCGAGCTGCTGGCGGAAAAGTATGCCCCGGAGTATATGACAGAAGGGCGGCGCGAGATAGAGCGCGCCTTTTCCCGTTTTCATATTTTCGGGCTGACCATTGAGCATATGAGCGGCAAGCAGGCCCGGGAATTTCTGAACGCCTGAGTCCGGCTGCGGCCCCGCGTTCCGTGGCCGGAACGGGCGCGGCGGGCCGCGGGTTTGCCCAGGGAAAGAAGTCCCCGCCAGGCCCGCCGCGCCTGCGCGGCCTGCGGCCGCGCGCGGGGCCGCCCCAACATTGTGACATTTCCGAAAACTCGTCGTCTAAGTTAATAATTCTTATTGCAAGTTATGAAAAACGTGGTAGAATATTCCCAGATAGAACAAGGAGTGATGTTCCATGAACAAGAGCGTCTATTCCCTCGTCCTGATGGACGATGTGGTGCAGGAGATCGACCGTCTGGCCTATGAAAACGGTTCAAGCCGGTCCGCCATGATCAACGAGATCCTTGCCGACTATGTTTCCTACATTACGCCGGAGAAGCGCATGCGGGAAATTTTCTCGCAGGTGGAGCGGCTTTTGACGGCGGGGAGCAATTTTCAGGTGCTGCTGCAACCCTCGGACTCGATGTTTTCGCTGCGCAGCGCGCTGGCGTACAAGTATAACCCCACCGTGCGCTACAGTGTGGAGCTCAGCCGCCGGATTGCGCCGGCCATCGGCGAGCTGCGGGTCTCGGTGCGCAGCCAGAACAGTACGCTCCGGCTCTACATGCTCCAGTTTTTCAAACTCTGGAGCAAGATCGAGCAGAGCATGGTGGGCCGTGTGGACTGCGCCATGGCGGACGATAAATATGTCCGCCGCCTGATGCCGGGGGACGACCGTGAGCTGGATAACGAGGCGCTGGGTAGCGCGATTGCCGCATACATCCGCCTGTTTGATACGGCGCTTCAACTGTTTTTTCACCTGCTGGATCAGCCGGAAACGGCCATTGTGCGCATGGAATCGCTGTATGGCGATTATCTGCGCAGCGCCCCGGCAATCCTTTGACCGATAAGGAGGAAGAGCCATGAATGTACAGAAATTGACGCAAAAGAGCATCGAAGCCGTGCAGGCTGCGCAGCAGCTTGCGGTGGAGCGCGGCCACGCGCAGGTGCAGCAGGCGCATCTGCTGCATGGCCTGCTGGCGCAGCCCGACGGGCTGATTCCCAGCATGATGCAGGGCATGGGCCTGGATGCCAAAGCGCTGCTGGCCCGCTGCGACGCCATCCTGAACAGCCTGCCCCGCGTGAGCGGCGGCAGCGGCGAGGTCTATCTTTCGCGGGAGCTGGACGGAGCCTTTACCGCGGCGGAGGTCGCAGCACAGAGGATGGAGGATGCCTATATCTCCGTGGAGCATCTGTTCCTCGGCCTCCTCGAAAAGCCGGATCACGAGCTGCAGGAGCTGTTTCGTGCCTTCCAGATCTCGAAAAAGCAGTTTCAGGATCAGCTCAAATCCGTGCGCGGCGACCGGAAGGTGCAGTCCGACAATCCCGAAAGCACCTATGACGTGCTGAAAAAGTATGGCCAGGATCTGGTCGAGCTGGCGCGGAATCAGAAGCTGGACCCGGTCATTGGCCGGGACGATGAAATCCGCAACGTCATCCGCATCCTTTCCCGCAAGACCAAGAACAACCCCTGCCTGATCGGTGAGCCCGGCGTGGGCAAGACCGCCATTGCGGAGGGGCTGGCGCTGCGGATCGTGCGCGGCGACGTGCCGGATAATCTGAAGGATCGCAAGCTCTTCGCGCTGGACATGGGCGCGCTGGTGGCGGGCGCCAAGTTCCGCGGCGAGTTTGAGGAGCGCCTGAAGGCCGTGCTGAACGAGATCAAGTCCTCGGACGGCAGGATCATTCTCTTCATCGACGAGCTGCATACCATCGTGGGCGCGGGCAAGACCGAGGGCGCCATGGATGCGGGCAACCTCCTAAAACCCATGCTGGCCCGCGGCGAGCTGCACTGCATCGGCGCGACGACGCTGAACGAATACCGCCAGTACATCGAAAAGGACGCCGCGCTGGAGCGCCGCTTCCAGCCGGTGCTGGTGCCGGAGCCCACGGTGGAGGATACGATCTCCATTCTTCGCGGACTCAAGGAGCGCTATGAGGTCTACCACGGCGTCAAGATTCAGGATCAGGCGCTGATCGCTGCGGCCACACTCTCCAACCGCTATATCTCGGACCGCTTCCTGCCCGACAAGGCCATCGACCTCGTGGACGAGGCCTGCGCGCTCATCAAGACGGAGATGAACTCCATGCCCTCGGAGCTGGACGACATCCAGCGCAAGATCATGCAGCACGAGATCGAGGAGGCCGCGCTGCAAAAGGAGACCGACAGGCTCTCAAAGGAGCATCTGGCGGAGATTCAGAAGGAGCTGGCGGAGCTGCGGGACGAGTTTGCCCAGATGAAGGCCAGATGGGAGAACGAGAAACAGAAGATCGGGCGCGTGCAGCAGTTGCGCGAACAGATTGAGAAAGCGAATGCGGACATTGCGCTTGCTGAGAGCGCTTACGACCTGAACCGGGCCGCGGAACTCAAGTACGGCACGCTGCCAAGGCTCCAGCAGGAGCTTGAGACGGAGGAGCGCCGCGCGGAGGAGCAGAAAAGCGCCGGCAGCTTCCTGCGCGACCGGGTGACGGAGGAGGAGATTGCCCGCATTGTCGCCCGCTGGACGGGGATTCCCGTGTCGAAACTCATGGAGGGCGAGCGGGAGAAGCTGCTGCGTCTGGACGACATCCTTCATGAGCGGGTGATCGGGCAGGATGAGGCGGTCGATCGCGTGTGCGATGCCATTCTGCGTTCCCGCGCGGGCATTCAGGACCCGAATCGCCCCATCGGCTCCTTCCTGTTCCTCGGGCCTACGGGCGTGGGCAAGACGGAGCTTGCAAAGGCGCTTGCGCAGGCGCTGTTCGACGATGAAAAGAACATGGTGCGTATCGACATGTCCGAATACATGGAAAAGTATTCCGTCTCGCGGCTCATCGGCGCGCCTCCGGGCTATGTGGGCTACGATGAGGGCGGCCAGCTCACCGAGGCTGTGCGCAGAAAGCCCTATGCGGTGGTGCTCTTCGATGAGGTGGAAAAGGCGCACCCGGATGTGCTGAACGTGCTGCTGCAGGTGCTTGACGACGGCCGCATCACGGACGGACAGGGAAGGACGGTGGATTTTAAGAACACCATCATCATCCTGACCAGCAATCTGGGCTCAGACCTGATCCTCGAGGGCATCGGCCCGGACGGGGATATCTCCGAGAGCGCGCGCAGGGGCGTACAGCAGCTTCTCAAGACGCAGTTCCGGCCGGAGTTTTTAAACCGGCTGGACGAGGTGGTATTCTACCGCCCGCTGACCAAGGCAGACCTGTTCCGCATCATCGACCTGCTCATTGGCGATCTCCGACGCAGACTCTCCGACAAGCAGCTGGGCTGCCAGATTACGGATGCAGCGAAGGAGCGCATCGTGGAGGCGGGCAGCGATCCGCTCTACGGCGCGCGGCCGCTCAAGCGCTACCTCCAGTCCCAGGTGGAGTCGCTGCTTGCGCGCTATATTCTGAAAAACGACCCTGCGCCGGAGAGCCTGCTTACCGTGGACTATGACGGGAACGCGCTGTTTGTTCGCTGAGAACGGAGAGAAGGGGAGAGCGTCGGGGTTCGTCCCGGCGCTCTCGCAGAGTGCTGGGAAAGCGTCCTCCGGGGCGCTTTTTCCGACTGTCAATCCACTGAGTTTTGAGAGGGAACCGCGTTCCGTCGAAAGCCGCCAAGGGGTTCCGGGAGGCGAAAGGCACAGGGAGAACCGTCCCGAATGGGGCGAGCCCTTCCCGGGCACAGGCCGCCGAAGCCGGAAAAAGCGCCGCCCAGAGGGTTCCGGGCGGCGCGGCGATTCCTGAGGGGGCGGCGCTTCAGGGCGCGGGCGTAATCATTTCGATGATGGTCGGCGCTTCCGTGGGCTGCTGCCCGCCCCGCAGCATATCCGCGCCCTGGTCCAGAAGATCCGCCGCATCGTCCGCAATGCCGGAGTTTTGCAGGAAGGAGAGGAGCACCGTTTTTGTCTGCGTAAAGAGCGTATGAACCGTGCGCGTCACCACCGCGAGATCGCCGCTCAGCAGGTCCTTGGAATCCAGATAGAACAGCACCGCGGTCAGAAGAACCACGATGACCACCAAAAACCCGATCAGCTGAAAAATCAGTTTCATTGCCCCGCCTCCGCTGGATGCTCTGGGATAACCATACGCAAACTTTCTGTATTTTACGCATGCATTTTATCATATTGGCGGTAATGCAAGCTGTTAATATAGTGTAAATTAGCTTTTGCGCGGGCGCTGCTTATCCCTCCGCTGCTTCCACAAGCTGCATGTCCGCGATGGCGCGCTCGATCATGGGCGCAAAGTCCACCAGCGCTTCGCTCTCGCGCAGCTTTTCCACCTTGGGCTTTGTCACCGGATGCTGCGGCACGAACACCGTGCAGCAGTCCTCATAGGGCTGAATGGAGGTGTCGAAGGTGCCGATGGCCTTGGCGCGGTCGATGATTTCCTCCTTGTCAAAGCCGATCAGCGGCCGGAACACGGGCATGCTTACGGCGTCGTTGGTTACGGTGAGCGATTCGATGGTCTGGCTTGCCACCTGACCGATGGCTTCGCCGGTGATGAGCGCCTGCGCGCCGGAGGAGCGGGCCACGCGCTCTGCGATCTGCATCATCAGGCGGCGCATGAGCACCGTGGTTTCCGACGGGGGGCAGTGGTCGTAAATGGCCAGCTGAATCTCCGTAAAGGGCACGAGGTAGAGCCGGATCGGCCCGGCATAGCGCGCCACGATTTTTGCAAGCTCGATCACCTTGTCCCGCGCGCGCTCGCTGGTATAGGGATAGCTGTAGAAGTGGATGGCGTCGATGGCCACGCCGCGCTTTGCGATCATGTGGCCCGCCACAGGGCTGTCGATGCCGCCGGAGATGAGCAGCATGGCCCGGCCGTTGGTGCCCACGGGCATGCCTCCCGCACCGGGGATCTCCCGCACATAGACGAAAGCCCGCTCCTGCCGGATCTCCACGCCCACGCGGATTTCCGGCGCGCGCACATCCACGCGCAGGGCCGGAAAGCGCTGCAGCAGCGTATGCCCAAGCTCCCGGCAGATGTCCTCCGAGCGCAGGGGGAAGCGCTTGTCCGCCCGGCGCGAAAAGACCTTGAAGCTGTGGGATTCGCCCTCCAGTTCATCCAGGGTTTCCCGCATCAGGACGGAGGCTGCCTCCTCGATGGCCTCAAAACGCTTTTCCACCGCGCAGGTGGGGCTTACCGAGTGGATGCCGAACACGCGGCTCAGGCGGGCTGCCGCCTCCATGAGCCTGTCCGCCGCGATGCCGTAAACAAAAATGCGCCCCTGCTCGCGGACAACCTCCACCGGGGCCGGCGCCAGCGCGCGGCGAATGGCGTTCATCAGCGCCCGCTCGAAGAAGGGGCGGTTGAGCCCCTTCAGGTGAATTTCCGCATAGCGTACCAGCAATACCGTTTCCATCGAATCCATATTACCTCCTCTGATAGCGGCGCAAAAAGGCCACCTGTTCGGCCACCGCCTGCGCAGCGATATCCATTTCTTCCAGCGTGTTGAACGGGCAGAGCGAAAAGCGCAGCGCGCCCTCCTGCCGCGGGCCCATGACGCCCATGGCGGCGAGTACGCGGTTTTTGCCGCGCTTGTGCGCGGAGCAGGCCGAGCCCGTGGAGACATAAATCTCTTTCTGCGCGAGGGCGTGCAGCAGCACCTCGCCCCGCACGCCCGGGAAGGAGACGTTTAGTATGTGCGGCGCGCCCATGGCGGGGGCGGGACCGTTGATCCCGCTGTCCGGTATGCTGAGGAGATTTTTCGCCAGCCGCTCCTTGCAGTCGTACATATGTCTGCGCCACTGCTCCTGGTTCAGCGTGTAGGCCGTGAGCGAAGCATCGAGGCCCAGGATGCCCGGCGTATTCGTGGTGCCGGAGCGAAGATTGCGCTCCTGCCCGCCGCCGATGAGTCCGCCCTGGAAGCGGACGGCTCGTTTGACGTAGAGCGCGCCCACGCCCTTGGGCGCATGCAGCTTGTGCCCGCTGATGGAGTACAGGTCGCAGGGGACGGGGCCAAAGGGCAGCTTGCCAAAGCCCTGCACGCCGTCCACATGGAAATAGGCGTGGGGCGCCCGCTTTTTGATGAGCGCCTGCGCGCCGGACAGATCGTTGATGGCGCCGGTCTCGTTGTTGACCTGCATCAGGGAAACCAGCGCGGTATCCTCCGTCAGCGCGGCGGAGAGCTCGTCGAGGCGGATACGGCCCTCCCCGTCCACGCCAAGGTATACAACCTCCGTGTCGGGAGCGTTTTCCAGCGTGCGGAACACCTCATAGACAGAAGGATGCTCCACGCCGGAGGTAATGATGCGCTTTCTGCCGCGCATGGCGCGCAGCGTGCCGAAGATGGCCGTATTGTTGGACTCGGTGCCGCCCGAGGTATAGAGAAGTTCGCTGCTGTCTGCGTGAAGGCAGGCGGCAAGGCGCGCGCGGGCGGCCTCCACCTGCTTTTCCACGGCGGCTGCGGGCGCATAGGCGCTGGCGGGGTTAAAAAAAGCCTCGCGCATGCAGTGCGCGGCGGCTTCCGCCGCGCTGTCCAGCACGCGCGTTGTGGCGCTGTTGTCTAAATAGATCATGGTTTTGAATCACTCCCATCAAAATCCGGTATTACATACTATGATACCGGAGCCGGAAGTGCGCCGGATTGTCCGATGAAAACCGGCGCGCTTTCCCTATCATCATACCACACAAACCGTCCCCGGAAAAGTCCGCTTTCCCATCCTGGCGGAAGATCGCGTCCGGGAGGGGCGCGGGACCGGGCCGGCCTGCTGCGGAGCGTATTCTGCGGGAGGTCGGATTCCGGGGATTTTTCGTACTTTCGTTTGATTTTGTTCACGATTTGTTTGTTTCTCATTCCCGTATGGGGGATGTATAATGATGTTGATATCATCATGCATCCTGTATGGCGTGGTGAAGGCGGCGTTTTTCGCCTGCGGAGGCGGGCGGTTTTTCGGATCTGGAAACGAACCGCAGCTTTAGATTGGAGGAAACAGCATGGTTTGTAAGGAATGCGGAGCATATAATGCGGAGCATCTGACGCACTGCCGCGTCTGCGCGGCAAAGCTCAGGGACGGCGACGCGGCGGAGGAAACGATGGAGCAGCAGGCGCCCGCGCGGCCTGTGCGCAATTTTGCGCAGGCGCCGCAGTGGCCGGCCCGCGCCTATTCCGGCGCGCCGGAACCGCAGCAGAGCGGGGATGCGCCCGCGGCTTCTCCCGAGGCCAGACCCGCGCAGGAAGCCGCGCCTGCGTCTCCCGCCGGGAGCCGGCCTGTGCCGGCGCAGGCTGCCGAGCCCGCGCCCGCAGCAAAGCCCGCGCCGGCAGCCGCCGCTGAACCGGTTTCCGCCGCAAGGCCAGCGCCCCGGACGGGCGCGGCCGCTGCGGCCGCTGCGGCGGCCTCGCGGATGTTCTGCACCAGCTGCGGCAAGCCCCTCGCCGTGCCGGACGCAACCTTCTGCGCCTATTGCGGCGCGCGTCTCGGCGCTGCGGCGCAGCCCGCAGCCGCAGCAGGCCCGCGTCCCGCTCCGATGGCAGCCGCCGATTCCGCGGCGGCGGAGGAGCGCCCGGCAAAGCGCGTCCCGCCGCAGAAGCAGGAAATTGCGCCCGTGGAGGATGACGAGGAGCTCGAAGAGGTCGAGGAGGACGATTTTTCCGACCTCTACGACGAGGACGACGAGGACTACGACGACGATTACTATGACGACGAGTTCGATGAGGACGACGGGGAGGATAAGCCCCGGCGAAAGGGTAAGGGCGGTACCGTTCTGTTCATCATCCTGGTGGTGGTGCTGCTTGCGCTGATCGCCTTCTTCGGCATGTATATCGTGAAAAAGAACTATGGCGGCAGCGTTTCCAACCTTTTCGCTTCGCTGACGGGCAAGGCCCCGGAGGATACTACGTCGGAAGACCCGGCCGGCAGCGGCGGAAACATCGTTTCCAACAATGTGACCGCGGACAATATGAGCGCCACCATTGTTGAGGACGTCATCGACGGCACCGAGGTGTTCAACATCACCGTCAATGTACCCACGGGCAGCACCATCCGCGTGATCCCCATGTCCGGCTCGCTGCAGCAGGACAGCCACCTGCTCGAGGAGGGGAATACGGCATACATCGCCGTGCCGCGCAGCATCTTCCTGCCGGATGAATACTGCGACAGCGCCAGCGTTACGGTAACGCCGCAGATTGAGATCACCCTGCCGGACGGCACGAAGAAGATGCTGGACGTTCCCTCCGTTACGATGACGGTGCCGCAGGTCAGCCTGACGCTGACCGAGCCGGCGGGAGAAACCGTGGAGGCCGGCGCCAGCGGCAGCGCCATTACGGTTTCCGGTACGGTGTCGGATCATACCGTCGAGGTGGAGATCAACGGCGTTCCGGTCGACGTACACGAGGGCGGCGTGTTCTCCTATGACTATACGCCGAACAACGTTGAAGGCGAGACCATCGAGGTCGTGGCCAAGAAAAAGAACAATATGACCGCGCGCAAGACCATTACCGTTACGCCCCATGTGGTCAAGGATCTGCCGCTGACCATCTCCTCCGGCGCCACGGTGCTGCGCGCCGCGGACGGCAAGGTGACGGTTGAGGGAACGGCGGTCGCCGGCGCCACGGTTACGGCCATCTGCGAAAATACCGATATCGTTTGCGGTGCTGTGACCGTGACGGATACGGGCGCGTTCACCTGCTCCATCCAGGTGCCCAAGGAGGGCTGCTATGAGATCAATCTGGCGGCCACGGCGGAGGGCTACAATGATGCGGCGGTGAGCTGTATCGTGGAGCGTGCGCCCACGACCAAGTCCAGCACCTATCGCGACAAGGCGCTGAACCTCAACAAGAACTATCAAAAGGTGGTTGACGGCAAGGCCACCGAAACCACGGTTGCCTTCACCGGAAAGGTGAAGGAGATCGTCCAGAGCGACGGCATGGTCATCTTCACCCTGGAGGATTCCTCCGGCAATCTTGTCTATGTTTGCAACCGCAGCGACAAGAACAAGATTGAGAACGACGACCTGAACAAGAGCAAGCGGGTTGCGGGCTTCAACGCGGGCCTGTATCCCGAAACCTCAAATCCCTATATCTGGGGCTGGTTCATCTGGAATGTCTGACGGGAGACGGGCTTGAAACTCTGGGCCAAGTGCATCAAGGAACAGAAGATACAGAAGGACGTCGTGCAGGAGTTCGCTCCTGCACGACCGTCGGAGCTTTCCGGGTGGAGCGAAGTCCTCGTGGCGCTGTGCAGGCCGCTGGACCTGGCGCGCCCGGTGCTGATGCAAAAGCATGTGCGGGAGCTTGCGCAGTTTTCCCGTACGGTGTTTTACCCGCAGGATTTCATGGAGAGCGTGGACTTTGACCGGTTTGAGATCGAAATCTTTCCGGAAAAAAAGAAAAAACAAAACTGAACCGCCAGAATGCGGATAGTATCGCTCCTTTTGCGGCAATCTAGCTGCGGAAGGAGTGATTTTTCTGAATACCATTGCATTGATTCTCATGATTATCGGCGCGTTGAACTGGGGCCTCATCGGCCTGTTCCAGTTCGATCTGGTGGCTTCCATCTTTGGCGGCATGAGCGCGGTGTTTTCGCGGATTATCTACGCGCTGGTTGGTCTTGCCGGCATCTGGGGCATTACGATGCTGTTTCGGAGGGACGGGCACGACGAAAGCGGGAAGTAAAACCAAAACTCTCCGATCCTGCGCCGGGTGATCTCCGGCTGGGCGCATGGGGCGGAAGGCGCGGCGCAAGCCGGTGGCCTTCCGCCCCTGCCTACGCGGTTTTCGGGCTTGCGTCCGCCGGCCGTGCTGCGATATGATTACGGTATACGATGAAGTGGGGGTGTTCTGTGCGATGGCGGAGCATAAAATGGTTTGTACCGGCTGTCCGAACGCATGCAGGCTGATGGTATACCGGGCAGAGGACGGCGGCATAACGGTCATGGGCAACCGCTGCGGCGTTGGGACGGACGTTGCCCGCGAGGCCCTGTCAAAGCCCGTGCAGGCTTGCGTAAAGAGCGGGCCGCAGGCGGACCAATCCTGACACTGGGCAGGAAAGAAGGCGGCGGGAAGCCCGCTGCCGGACGGGAGCATTGCAGGCAACAGGAGGGGGATATCGCCATGCTGCGCTTTGAGGAGATTAAAAGGAACGAGGAGATCAGGACCTATATCGCCTGCGCCGACGCTTCCCTTGTGGCGCTGGGATATACGGAGCACAGCTTTGCGCATGTGGGCAGCGTTGCCGAAACCGCCGGCTACCTGCTGGAAACGCTGGGCTATCCGCCGCACGAGGTGGAGCTTGCGCGCATTGCGGGTTATCTGCACGACATCGGCAATCTGGTCAACCGGGTGGATCACTCGCAGAGCGGCGCGGTGATGGCCTTCGCCCTTTTGCGGGATATGGGCGCGGACCCCGACGAGATCGCCACCATCGTCACCGCCATCGGCAATCATGACGAGGGGACGGGCGTAGCCGTCAATCCGGTGGCTGCGGCGCTGATCCTTGCGGATAAGTCCGACGTGCGCAGAAGCCGCGTTCGCAACGGCGATACCGCCCAGTTCGATATTCACGACCGCGTGAACTACTCGGTCAAAAAATCCCAGCTCAAGATCAACGAGGACCGCACGCTGGTCAAGCTCAAGCTGACCGTGGATACCAAGTTCGGCTCGCTGATGGACTATTTTGAAATCTTTCTCAACCGCATGATTCTCTGCCGCAAGGCCGCGGAAACGCTGGGCCTGCAATTTAAGCTCATCATCAACGAGCAGCAGTTCATTTGAGCCGGCCGCGTCCTGGGATTCCCATGCCAGGAACCGGCGGAGCTTCCGGCCCCGGCGACCCTCCCGGCTACGGCAGCCGCCAGACCGAAACGGAGAAATCCCGGAGAATTCGCTCTCTGCCGGGCTTGCCGCCGGGGAGGATTGGAGACGCTTTTTGCGGCGTTCAAAGAGGCGAAGGGCTTTCCGGGCGTTGCGCGCTGGACAGGCAGGGGCTTCTTTGTGTGGACGCCGGCCTTGTCCCGCCCAGGGGTTTGACTTTTCCGCACCGATGGTCTACACTGGAGAGCGACAGAATTCTGTTGCATGGGATGGTATTCCGATGAAAACATTGCTGGAGGTGTTCCGTGCGCACATGCCCGTGCGCGTCCGGCGCATCAGAAACCGGTTTTTGCGCGGCGCTGCCGGCGTACTCGTTTCGCCCGTTGTTTACGCGCGGGACTTTCGTTACATCAATTATGAGCTGCGGGGCAAGCGCGTGCTGTACTATGTGGAGGTGTTCCTCACGCCGCGCTGTTCGCTGCGCTGTACCTACTGCGCGGCCTGCATGCCCTCCTATACCGAGCGCTACGATATCCCCTTTGAAACGGTGGAGGCGTCGCTTCGGGCCTTCCTCGACAATATCGATTTTATCGAGAACCTGCGGCTGCTGGGCGGCGAGCCCTTTGTCTATCCCGATCTGGATCGCGTGGTGGCCTATCTTCGCACGCGCAGGGATAAGATCGGCAATATCCGCATTGTCACAAACGGCACCATTGTGCCGCAGACGGAGCGCCTGCTCTCCGCGCTCAACGATCGCAAGGTGGTGCTTGACATCAGCAACTATGGCGAGCACTCGCGAAAGAAGGAGGCGCTGCTGGCGCTCTCAAAGCGGTATCGTTTTCGCGTCAATCTCGGGCCGCAGCTCAGGTTCTCCATTCCCGACATGAACTATACCAAGCGGGGCATGGCGGACCATCTGCTGGCGCACAAGTTTTCCGCCTGCGGGGAGCATTGTCGCCTGATCCGCGATGGCAAGCTGTTCTATTGCGGGCCCTCCTTCTGGACGATGTTCATCGAGGGGGCGGATGTTTCCGGCGACTATGTGGACCTGCTGCACAATGCACATCCCGAAACCCTGCGCCAGCAGATTCACGAGCTCTATTTTGAAAAGCCCTTCCTGCGCGGCTGCGATTATTGTCCGGGCAGCTTCCTGCACAGGCCGCTGGTCATCGATGCGGGCAAGGATCAGCTTCCCGTGGGCGGAGAACAGCCCTTCGGCATGCCGCCGGGCTTTTCCGAGGTACAGCGGCGCAGGATTTGAGCCGCCGCAGGGCGCGAAAGAACCGATGGCAGAAAAAAGGGCCGGCGCATGAAAGGCGCCGGCCCTTTGTCCTGTTGCGCAGCGGCTTGCCGCAAAGCCCGGAGCCGCACAGGAAGCGCTAAAAACCGCGGCGGTTTTTCGCAGCGCAGGCAGCGGTTAAGCGCCGGCGGCTTCCTCCCAGCCGCTGCAAACGTCAACCCAGTCTGCCGCACGGGAGGCGGAGAACAGCTCGTCCGGCGTAAGCGAAACGGCGCTGTTGCTGCTGCCTGCGGCGGGGAACACCGTATCGAAGCGCCTGAGCGACCGATCCAGATAGACCGGGATTCCCTCGGGCAGCGCAAAGGGACAGACCCCGCCCACGGCATGCCCCGTGAAGGCGATGGCCTCCTCCGGCGTAAGAAAGCGGGCCTTGTGCCGGAACCGGTCCTTGAACTTGCGGTTGTCCACGCGCGCGTCGCCTGCCGCCACGATCAGGAGACAGCCCGTTCCCGCAGCGTCGCGGAAGGAAAGGGTTTTCGCAATCCGCGCCGGCGCAACGCCCGCCGCCTCAGCGGCCAGCTCCACCGTTGCGGAGGAAACGGAAAATTCCAGAATACGGTCCTCAAGCCCCAGCGGGCGCAGATATTCACGCACCTTTTCAATGGACACGGCGTTTCAGTCCTCCTGTCTGTTCCTTGTTTTTCCGGCTTTGCAGAGGAACAGCAGCAGCAGCGCAAGATATACCGCCGCAAGGCCAAAGACCAGCCAGACCGAGGCGTCGGACTTTGGCGCCATACCGATGAGCAGGAGCATGGGCGCGCCAAAAGCGATGCCAAAGCCGCTGCCAAGCACGAGGTTGTTTGCGGCCGGGGTTTCAAAACCGGGGTCCAGCTCGCGCAGCAGCAGTACGCCGGAGCTGATGGTTCCGGTCAGCATGCCGTACATGGAGGTCAGCCCCTCGTAGTAATAGTCCGGGTAAATGCGCCTGCATACCCTTTGCAGGTACAGCAGCGTAACAATGCCGCCCGCCGCAGCCATGAGGAGAAAGGGAATCCAAAGGCCGGACAGGTCCTCAATGTTGATGGAGGCGATACCCGCGACGATCATCAGGTCGAAGGCTACGCCGGAAATGCGGGAAAGCAGGTAGTTGTTCTGATACTGGCGGGTCATGATCCGGGTTTTTTTGAGCCCGGTGAAAAGGCTGCGCAGTCCGATGGCCATCAGCGAACCGACGATGAAGTTGAAGCCCCAGAGGATGGGGGAGAGCGTGGTCCCAAGCCCGGGCGCGATGGCGGAAAGACCCGCATCGACGCCCCAGGAAACCAGATAGGTCGCCAGATATACCGCCAGCACCATGACCACCTGCATGGAGAAGCGGTCGATGGACTCGGCCACGGGGATTTCGCCGCAGTCCTGGAAATCGTCGACGGTAACGGCGTCCTGCGCGCAGGGCTGCGTGGACGTGCGGATCAGCCCCCGGCGGCGGAGAAGGTTCAGATAGAGCACGCCCACCACGCAGGCGCAGAGATATCCGGCGGCGGCCAGCGACAGGGCAAAGGAGCGGCCGCCCGTAAAGCCCAGCGCCTCATAGCTGGTTCCGATGTTGTTGGCCTGACCCGGGCCCTGCCCGTAGCCCATGGGCAGCAGGATGCCGGAGGCTTTGAACAGGCCGGGCATGACGGTATAGGAAAGCGCAAAGGAGATGGCCAGGCCGATGAGCGCCTGCACAAGGTAGCAGGATACGATCAGCGCGCCGCTTTTTGCGCCGGTCATGGCGCTGCGCTCGGCGGCGCTGCGCTGGCGCGGCACGCGCAGCGACATGGCGATAAAGCCCACGGCAATGCCGTGATAGGTCAGCGTTTCCAGAAAAATGGTGTCCAGGTGCAAAACTCCGGTATTCCGCGCAAGCAGCAGCAGAAAGCCCGCCAGTACGGAGGTAGGCAGGAGGCTCTGGCGCACAAAGGGGAGCTTGCGGCGCAGGAGTGTTGCGACAAGGAGGGCGCAGGAGATGATGCCGAACTGAACAATGCTGTTCCAAAGGGTGGCGTTGCTTGCGTTATACTGCATGAGACTCTCTCACTTCCTTCAGCTTTTCGAAAAAAGTCATATATTTCCGCCCGCAGAAGGGCGGCGGCGCGGTAAGCTCATAGGAACCTCCATCGTCTGTGGAGAGCACGATGCGCGCTGCGGCGCAGAGCGCCATGCCCGAGACCGACGCAAGCGGGAAGCTGCGCCCGCCGCAGACAATTTCCCGGGCCGAGATGGAGAGCCGGCCCGTTTCGAGAATTTTGCTTTCATGGCCGTCGAGAAGGCGCAGCAGGCGAACGTTGTCGTCGAAAAAGACGGGGTTTTCGGGCAGCATTTCTGCAAGCGCGGCCATCCGCTCTTCCTGCCATACGTCCCAGTCACGCACTGTGGGAAAGGGGACCTGCGCGCCCTCGAAAAAGCCCGTTTCACTGTAACGCAGATTGAGACCGCATGGACAGAAGAAGCGGTCGCCCCGGCTTTTCAGCGTCCCGATGCGGCCGCAGTCCGGGCAGACATACAGCGCGCGCTCGAGGTATTCGGAAAGGCGCCTGCCCGGGTAGCGGCGCATCTGCTGCGCCTGCCGGGCAAAGGCGTCCTCGTAAAGGTCCCTGGTGATGGCGGCATTGACCTCTTCGGGGCGCATAGCCCGGAGCATTTCGGGGGTGTAGACATTCATCAGCTCGCCCTCAATGGGCCCGCGGCGGCGCTTGGCGCTCCAGCGCGGGGAAGCGAGGTAGCCGCCCCGGATGCGATAGGTAACCAGCGTAACCCCGGCGGACTTGACCAGCTTGCCCGTGGCGGGGTAGATCGGCCCCGTCACGCCGTTGAAGGAGCGGTTGCCCTCGGCAAAGAGGCAGACGTTTGCGCCGCTGCGGAGCCTGCGGAGGATGGAGCGCGCGGCGGCGGCGTCCGAGGCGCCCTTGACGCGCGCAATGGGGGCAAAAATGGAGGTCAGCAGCTTTGACGCAAGCCCCCGGCGGAACACATGCTCGCTTGCGACAAAATACATGTGCTGCCGGAAGGTTGCGCCGAGGAAAATGGGGTCAAAATCGGTGTTGTGGTTGGACACCAGCAGGTAGGGCGCGGACGGCACGTCGCAGCGCGGCGCGCGGAAACCGAGCACCTGGCACAGCAGCGGCCCCAGCAGGAATTGCAGCGTCCGGTACAGGCGGACATAGCGCTTGTGGGATGCCATGGCGTAACCTCAAAGGTCTCTCTTCATAGTTTTATAAAACAGTTTATACCAAGGCCGTCTTTTATGCAACCGGAGAAAAACGCAAAACAGCGCGCCCGGCAGAAGTTGTATTTTTTCCGCCGGGCGCTGCGCGCGCTTTCTTGTCAGGGAAAGGGGGGTGCATCTCAGTGCCCGGGCAGCGGGATAACAAGATCGAGCCCGGGGAGCGCAACCGTGCTGTACGTTTCCTTCTCAAACGCCGTGGCACTTCCCCTGGCGAAGCGATAGGGCTCGCCGTCGATCTCCAGCGTGATCGGAACGCCGGGAGCATCGGGCGGTTGGGCTCCTTCCGAACCTTCCCGCGGGAGCAGCTGGCAAACCTCCCAGCCGACCAGATGGGTCACTGCCGGACGCAGACGGATCTGGCGGATGCTGTCATAGTCCGAGGGGAAAACCGGCAGCTCCAGATTGATCTCTCCCAGATTGCTGTCCCGAGGGAGCAGGGTTTTGACGAATTCATCGTTGACGTACAGATCGAAGCTCAGGCCGTTCCTGCCCTGCTTTTCTCCGGGACAGAAAAAGCTGGTGCGCTCGGCCTCCGTCCAGCCCGCAGGGTAGCTCTCCGCACTGACCCGCACATAGATGCCCGCGCTGCCATAGTCCGCTACGGCGCGAAGCGTCAGTCCATCCAGAGGTAGCGACCGGTTGTACATACTGCCCTCGTCCCAGTCGGTGACGGTGACGGGCACAGAGCCGACGTCGCTCTGGGAGGCGGAAGCGCTTATGCGCTCCGTCGCATTGCCCGCTGTGGTGTCAAAGGTGAAGGTATGGATGATGCGGGCGATGTTGCCCACAGACCCCATATCGTCGATCGAGCCGTCATAGATGTAGTAGAGGATGGTCATGGTGATTTCGCCGTCCGGCAGGGGCTTGGGCAGCGGGTCGATTATCAGCGTATGCCAGACGCCGTCCAGCGTCTCCGGCGCTTCGCCGCTCTTGCCCATGAGGGAGGTTGCGGTGCCGCTGGAGTAGGACGCCTGATATTCCCCGGAAAGGTCCTGGCCGCCCATCTCGAAGAAATAGGCAAAGCAGGTGATGTCCAGCCGATGCTCCGCCGGAACGTCAGCGCCCCAGCTCACAAGGAAATCCGCCGCATGGTCGGTGTGCAGATAGGTATTCACTGTCAGCAGCCTTCCGTCATAGAGCACTTCCCGCACCTCCGGGCGGATATCGCGCAGGAAGGCAAATTCCTCCTTGTCCAGCGCTCCAAAGCCGTTTTCCACGCGCCAGGTGTTGATGTTCGTATTATACTCCTCGTCGTACTGGGTCAAATTCCCCGCGTACTCGCCAAGCAGCTCGACGCTCCAGGTTTCCCTGCCCGGGGAGGCCGCTTCCAGCGCCGCCTGGATTTCCGGGATAGCGGTGCGGTCGGCAGGGGGCTGCATCATATAAGCGCCGGATTCATAGTCCGGCCACAGCAGGCTCAGCAGCGCCTGCGCGACGCCGGGAACCGCCAGCATGACGCCGGCGAGCAGCAGCAGGCAGGCTGCGGTTGCGGCCGCAGCAAGAAGTATTTTTCGCCTGTGGTTTGCGCCGCGGCGCGGGGCCATTTGCCCGTCCCCACGCCGGGTGCGGCGGGGAGGGATGGTCCTGCGTTGCAGCTGCTGCTTCAGGCGGCCGGCAAGGGCCTTGTCCAGAGGCGGCGTGTCCATATTGCACAGCAGCCGGTCAAGCTGCTCGGGGCTGCTGTTCCAAAGCTGTTCAGAGAGCGGATTCGGCATTGCGTATTCCTCCTTCGTCCAGTTGCGTGGAGAGCTTTTTGAGCGCCCGCCGCGCCCGTTGATCCACGGTGTTTTCTTTAAGGCCGGTGAGCTGGGCGATCTCCGACGTGCGCATGCAGAGGTAATAGCGGCAGATGAGGATGCGCGCGTCCGGATCGCCCAGCGCGAGGATGCCCTCGATGATCGCGTCGCGCTCCGCGTGCGACAGCGCCAGTTCCTCCGCCGAGGGGAAGACCTCCGGCCTGCGGACCCCTGCGCCCCGGACCGACTGCTCGCGCCGGAAGCGGCGCAGCCGGTCAAAGGCCTTGTTTTTCGCTACGGCGCAGAGATAGGCCTTGAGCGAGCCTTTGGAAAAGTCCAGGCGCGAACGGTGTTCAAAGACATAGAGAAAGGTGTCGCTGACGCACTCCTCCACATCCTCCGCCGGACATTCCGACAGAATACCGCGGACCACATAGTACACCAATCCGCCATAGTCCGAGAGCATCCGGGAAAGGGCCTGTTCCGGCTCCTGCCGGAGCAGAGCATTCCATTTTTCCAAGGGAGATTCACCTCCGTTGCGATTTTCTGTTGATGCGAATTCCTGCGCGCCGGAAATCCGTTCACTCCATATAGCGGCCGCAGGCGAAAAAATCTGACAGGGAGCCACCCGGCTGGCCGGAAAAAACCGCTGGAGGAGGGGGGCGGCCCCGTGTTCCGTTGCCGGAACGGCCCGGCGCGCCCGCCGGCGCCCCCGCGTTCGCGGGTAATGCTGCGCGCCGGGCATGCGCGGCCTCCGGCCGCGCGCGGGGCCGCCCTCCCGGCCTGCGCGCGGACAGGCCCGGGCAAAAAAACTCCCGCACCCAGAGGATGCGGGAGCGATGAGCTTCGGCACAAAAGCGCAGGACCTCAATAGATCAGGTTCTTGCCGTCCTTGTCGAACATGTGGATGACGTTGGGGCCGAAGGTAAAGTTGACCGGGTCGCCATAGCGGAAGCCCAGACGGTGCTCCTCCGGCAGATCCACCGTGGCAAGCACGATGACCACGTCCTTGCCGTTGGCGGTGACGTGCAGGTGAATGGAGCTGCCCATCATCTCGGACACGTCCACGGAGGCCTTGATGTGGCTTTCCAGCGCGGTCTCGCTGCAAAGCATGATGTGCTCCGGGCGGACGCCGAGGGTGATGTCCTGCGGCGCCACGTTCCTGTCCCGCAGAAGCTGCTGCTTGTCGGCGGCCAGAGCAAAGTCTGCGCCGTAGAGGGTAACGTAGTAGTCGCCGTTGGCGCTTCTCTGGAGCCTTGCGCCGTCAAAGAGGTTCATCTGCGGCGTGCCGATAAAGCCGGCCACAAAGAGGTTTGCCGGCGCATCGAACACCTGCTGCGGCGTGCCGATCTGCTGGATCAGGCCATCCTTCATGATGACGATGCGGTCGCCCAGCGTCATGGCCTCGGTCTGGTCATGGGTAACATAGATAAAAGTGGTATCGATGCGCTGGCGGAGCTTGATGATCTCGGCGCGCATCTGGTTTCTGAGTTTTGCATCCAGATTGGAGAGCGGCTCGTCCATCAGGAAGACCTGCGGCTCGCGGACGATGGCGCGGCCGATGGCAACGCGCTGACGCTGGCCGCCGGAAAGGGCCTTGGGCTTTCTCTGAAGATACTCGGTGATATCGAGAATCTCCGCGGCCTGGCGAACCCGTTCGTCGATCTCCTTCTTGGGCATTTTGCGAAGCTTGAGCGCAAAGGCCATGTTTTCATACACGGTCATGTGCGGGTAGAGCGCGTAGTTCTGGAAGACCATCGCGATATCGCGATCCTTGGGCGCAACATCGTTGACCAGCCGGTCGCCGATGTAGAGCTCGCCCTCGGAGATCTCCTCAAGGCCGGCAATCATGCGCAGCGTTGTGGACTTGCCGCAGCCGGAGGGGCCGACGAGCACGATGAATTCCTTGTCGGCGATCTCAAGATTGAAGTCCTGTACCGCGACCACACCCTTGTCCGTTCGGAGCAGGTTCGGCTTGCTCTCTTCCGATGCGGCTTCGTCCTTTTTCTTTTTGGACTCTTTGCCCTCGTTGCCGGAATAGGGGTAGATCTTCTTGATGTTCTTCAGGGTTACGTTTGCCATACCATTTGACTTTGACGGGCACGAACTCCTTCAACTGCCCGCCTCGCCGCAGCCCGCATTGGTGGCGGCGGCATTACGGCAGGTCTCCACACTGCCGCACCGCAAGTCCGCGGAAAACAGCCTCCTTCTTTTGTCGTCGCGGGCCTAGGTAGTGGAGTAGACGCCGCACGATATACTTATTCTTATTATCGCCGAAAAACCCGGCAAAGGCAAGGGAAATTTGCCGGCGCGCCGGGTTTGCGTAAATTCGGGCGGGCAGCCCGTGGCCTTTTGTCTCCGCCTGTGGTATAATCGTGCTGTTCTATGATAATTGTCGGATTCTGTTCCAGATTACATGGAGAAAACGCGCGCCGCTGCGGGGAGCCGGTCAGGCCGTTTCCTTCGGGCGGAAGCAATACCGGAGGTTATATGGAAATCAGAAAACGGAACGGCGCAGTGGTGGCCTTCTGCGACGAGAAGATCATCCTGGCCATGGAAAAAGCCTTTTTGGGCCAGAACCAGCCCGTTCAGCGGGAGGAGCTGGCCGCCATGCTGCAAACCGTTGTGCAGCGGCTGCCCGCGGGGGAGGATCTCTCGGTGGAGCGCGTGCAGGACGAGGTGGAGCGCGCGCTGATGGAGCGCGGGCATTATGCCGTGGCCAAGGCCTATATCCTGTATAGGGAGAAGCGTTCGGAGCTGCGCCGTGTGCGGGAAAGTCTCGCCGCAGCCATGGGCGATCTGGCGCTTGCGGAATGCCTGCGGCAGATCCAGCGGGACTTTGACGCCGAGCTGTATCCGATTTCCGCCCTTCAGGTAAAGTTTGAGAGCTTTTCGAAGCAGTCCATGCAGCGGGAGGAACGGTATGCGGCCCTCGTGAAGGCGGCGGTGGAGCTGACCACGCAGGAGGCCCCGCGCTGGGAGTTTATCGCCGCCCGGCTTTTGAACCATGCCTTTTGTGTGCGCCTTGCGGAGGAGCTCTCTGCCCGCGGCATCACCGACCTCTACGGAAAGATCCGGTATCTTACGGACGAGGGGCTGTACGGCGATTATATCCTCGCCCATTATTCGCGGCAGGAGATCGAGCAGGCGGCGGGCTTCCTCCGGCCCGAGCGGGACAGGCTGTTTACCTATTCTGGGCTGGACCTGCTGCTCAAGCGCTATGTCATCCATACAAAAAAACATGTTCCGCTGGAAACGCCCCAGGAGATGTTCCTTGGCATCGCGCTGCATCTGGCCATGAAGGAAAAGAACGATCGCATGCAGTGGGTGCAGCGCTTTTATGACATGCTCAGCCGCATGGAAGTAACCATGGCCACGCCCACGCTGGCCAACGCGCGCAAGCCCTTTCACCAGCTTTCCAGCTGCTTTATCGATACCGTGCCGGACAGTCTGGACGGCATCTACCGCTCCATTGACAACTTCGCAAAGGTCTCCAAGTTTGGCGGCGGCATGGGCCTGTACTTTGGCAAGGTCCGCGCCACGGGCAGCGCCATCCGCGGCTTTGAGGGCGCGGCGGGCGGCGTCATCCGCTGGATTCGCCTTGTGAACGATACTGCGGTGGCGGTGGACCAGCTGGGCATGCGCCAGGGCGCGGTGGCGGTGTATCTGGACGCCTGGCACAAAGACCTGCCGGAGTTTTTGCAGCTTCGCACCAACAATGGCGACGACCGGATGAAGGCGCACGACGTGTTCCCCGCCGTCTGCTATCCGGATCTGTTCTGGCAGCTTGCGGAACGGGACATCGACGCGCCGTGGCACCTGATGTGCCCGCATGAAATCCTCTCCGTCAAGGGGTATGCGCTGGAGGATTACTACGGCGAGGCGTGGGAAAAGCGCTATCTCGACTGTGTGAACGATCCCCGGATCACAAAGCGCACGGTCTCGGTGAAGGACGTCGTGCGGCTGGTGCTGCGCTCCGCCGTGGAGACGGGCACGCCCTTTGCCTTCAACCGCGACACGGTCAACCGCGCCAATCCCAACGCCCACCGGGGCATGATCTACTGCTCGAACCTCTGCACGGAGATCGCCCAGAACATGGCGCCCATTGAAACCGTCGGCACGGAGGTGCGCACGGAAAACGGCGATACCGTGGTGGTCACAACGGCGCACCCGGGCGAGTTTGTGGTCTGCAACCTTGCCAGCCTGTCGCTGGGCAACCTCCCCGTGGAGGATGAGGCCTACATGCAGCAGATTGTCGAAACGGCGGTCCGCGCGCTGGACAACGTGATCGACCTCAATTTCTATCCGCTGGAGTATGCGCGCCTGACCAACCAGCGCTACCGCAGCATCGGCCTTGGCGTGAGCGGCTACCACCACATGCTCGCAAAGCGCGGCATTGCCTGGGAGAGCGAGGCGCATCTCGCCTTTGTGGACGAGGTGTTTGAGCGCATCAACTATGCGGCCATCCTTGCGGATACCCGGCTTGCCGCGGAGAAGGGCAGCTACCGCTTTTTTGAGGGCAGCGACTGGCAGACCGGCGAGTATTTTACAAAGCGCGGCTATACCTCGGAGAAGTGGCAGGCGCTGGCGGAAACCGTCAGAGCGCAGGGCATGCGAAACGCCTATCTGCTGGCCATTGCGCCCACCTCCAGCACCTCCATCCTTGCGGGCACAACGGCGGGCGTGGACCCGATTCTCAAGCGCTTCTTTCTGGAGGAGAAGAAGGGTAGCATGCTGCCGAGGGTTGCGCCGGAACTGACGATGGAGAGCTTCTGGTTCTACAAGAGCGCCCACCTCATCGACCAGCGCTTCTCCGTGCGCGCCTCGGGCGTGCGCCAGAGGCATATCGATCAGGCCCAGAGCATGAACCTGTACATCACCAACGATTTTACCATGCGCCAGGTGTTGGACCTGTATCTTGAGGCATGGAGGCGCGGCGTGAAAACCATCTATTATATCCGCAGCAAGTCTCTGGAGGTGGAGGAGTGCGAAAGCTGCTCGTCCTAAAGCCGGAGCCGGATACCGGCCTGGCTTTGGAAGCGCTTCGGCAGGCTTGTTCTGCGGCTGCGTCCCCGGAGGAAAGCGATCCGTGGGGCCGGTCCTGACGGTGCCCTGCCGAACAGGAAACAAAAACAGAAAAACAACAGCAGGCAAGCGACAAGGGAGGGAGTACGCATGCAGGAACAGATGAAGAAAAAGCCCCTGTTCAACCCCGCGGGCGATACGGAGGTACGGCTGCGCCGCATGATCGGCGGCAATACCACAAACCTCAACGATTTTAACAATATGAAATACGCCTGGGTCAGCGACTGGTACCGGCAGGCCATGAACAATTTCTGGATTCCCGAGGAGATCAATCTGGCGCAGGATGTGAAGGACTATCCGAACCTGAGCAGGGCCGAGCGCACGGCCTACGATAAAATCCTGAGCTTTCTGGTTTTCCTCGACTCCATCCAGACGGCGAACCTGCCCTGCATCGGCGCCTATGTGACGGCCAACGAGGTCAACCTCTGCCTGTCCATCCAGACCTTTCAGGAGTGCGTACACAGCCAGAGCTACAGCTATATGCTTGACACCATCTGCAGCCCGGTCGAGCGCAACGATATCCTGTACCAGTGGAAGACGGACGAGCACCTGCTGCGCCGCAACACCTTCATCGGGGACTGTTACAACGAGTTTCAGACCCGGCAGGACGCCTTCACCCTGCTGAAGGTCATGATGGCCAACTTCATTCTCGAGGGTATCTATTTCTACAGCGGCTTCATGTTCTTCTACAACCTGAGCCGCAACGGGAAAATGCCCGGCTCCGCTCAGGAGATCCGCTACATCAACCGGGATGAGAACACGCATTTGTGGCTCTTCCGCAACATCATCGCGGAGCTGCAGAAGGAGCAGCCGGAGCTGTTCTCGGAGGAGAACGTGGCCGTGCTGCGCGGGATGATGGAGGAGGGCGTCCGGCAGGAGATCGCCTGGGGGCATTACGTCATCGGCGACGACATTCCGGGCCTGAACCGCGGCATGGTGACGGATTATATCCGCTATCTGGGCAACCTCCGCTGGACCAGTCTGGGCTACGAGCCGCTCTATCCGGGCTGCGAGAGCGAGCCGGAGAGCATGGCCTGGGTCAGCCAGTATTCCAACGCCAATATGGTCAAAACGGACTTCTTCGAGGCCAGAAGCACGGCCTATGCCAAGAGCACCGCGCTGGTGGACGATCTGTAAACGACTGGAGCGGGCGGGCGGAAGCTGCCGCCTGCCTGCGGCCTGCCTCAGCGCAGGCAGTTTGAGATGAAGGGAAAACTTTCGGGACAACTCCGCGCGCTCTTTGCGCCGCGGGATATGACGCAGGGCGAGCCGTGGCGGCGGATCGCAGAGTTTGCCGTCCCCATGCTGATTGGAAACTTTGCCCAGCAGCTGTACAACACGGCGGATTCCATCATTGTGGGGAAATTCGTGGGAGACAATGCGCTGGCCGCCGTCGGCAGCGCATCGCCCATTCTGAACTTCCTGCTGGCGCTGTTTGTGGGCGTTTCCACGGGTGCCGGCATCCTGGTTTCCCAGTATTTCGGGGCAAAGGACCGGGAGGCGCTGTCGAAGACCATCGGCAACTGTATCACGCTTACGGCCCTTGTCTCCGCCCTGCTGCTGGTGGCGGGTCCCCTTGTGGCGCGGCCCATGCTGGCGCTGCTGGACACGCCGGCGTCCATCCTGAACTGGTGCGAGGAGTATCTTGTGATCTTCTTTGTGGGCGGCGCCGGGTTCTTTTTCTACAACATTCTCTCGGGCGTGCTGCGGGGCCTTGGGGACTCGCTCTCCGCGCTGGGTTTTCTGCTGGTGGCGGCCGCGTTGAACGTGGGGCTCGATCTGCTGTTCGTGCGGCGGATGGGCGTGGCGGGCGTTGCGCTTGCCACGGTGCTGGCGCAGGGAATTTCCGCGGCGCTGTGCTTTCTCAGGCTGCGGCGGATGCGGGAGGTGTTCTCGCTGGACCGGGCGAGTATGCGGCCGGACCGGCAGTATGTGGCCCGGGTGGCGCGGCTTGGCCTGCCCTCGGGCGTTACGCAGGCCATCTTTTCCATGGCCCTGATGCTGGTGCAGTCGCTGACCAACAGCTTCGGCGAGCTCGTGATCGCAACGAATGTGATCGTCATGCGCGTGGACGGCTTTGCCATGATGCCGAACTTTTCCTTCGGCCAGGCCATGACCACCTTTACCGGCCAGAATGTGGGCGCAGGCAGGATCGACCGGGTGCGCCAGGGGGCGAGGCAGGGGACGCTGCTGGCCGTGGGCTTTGCCCTTGTGCTGACGGCGGCCATCCTGTTTTTCGGGCAGACGCTGATGGGCTTTTTTACGGAAACGGAGGCGCTCATCGACCTCGGCGTGCGGATGATGCGCATCCTTGCGGTGGGCTATGTGGTCATGGCGGTGATGCAGAGCATGGCGGGCGTGATGCGGGGCGCGGGGGATACCCTGACGCCCATGTGGATCTCCCTTTTAACCACCGTTGGGCTGCGCGTGCCCATCGCTTACGGTCTTGCATATTTTACGCGCAGCGAGGCCTATCCCGTGGGCCGTCCGGAGGCCATTTATATCTCCGCGCTGTGCGCCTGGATCATGGGCGCGCTGGTCAATTTCATCGCGTATCGGAAGGGGCGCTGGCGCGCCAGGGTGCGGGAGTATTCCGGCACGGAAGTCGGGGGCGGCGCCGGCTGATGCCCGGGGAGCGCGCTGCGGGCCCTTCGGCGCGCTTTGCATGGAAAAAAGAGCGGCAGCGTTCCTTTCCGGCTGTCGAAGGAGCGGCGAAGGCCGCTTTTTTTGCGTTTTGCCGGACGATTTTCCTCCTGCCAGCCTTGGGCGTCTCTGGCGGGCGGCAAAACCCATAAGGCGGGAAAACCAAAAATAAGGCATCCCTTTTGGCGGGCAAACCGCTGCTCAAGCGGGCTGATAAAGCGGCAGGGATGACCGTGATTTGATCCGGGCGGGTCTTGCCGCCCAAATCGGAATCCCCAACTCTACGATATGAAGCGCCAGACCCATGAAACACAACAGGATTACGCCTATACGGGGAAAGCGAAACCAGATACGGCTGTGGTTGCTGAAGTATTTTGGGACGGAGAAGGTCGCAAAAACGAGAGAATTCCACATCCGGATTATTGACCAATCGGTCAATAATGCTATAATGTTATTGCCCGCTTGACTTACCGTATTGGGGAGGGACGGCTTTGAAGAAGAGTGAAAAAACAGAAATCACCGTTGCCAGAATCCTTGCATCCGCCATGGAAGAATTCGGAAAACGCGGGTATGCCGGCGGAAGCGTGAACAACATCTGCAAAGCCGGCATCAACAAAGGCCTGGTCTATCACAATTTCAGCGGCAAGGACGAGCTTTACCTGCGCTGCCTCGATGACAGCTGCCAAAAACTGATCGAGTATATCCGTGCGCACGGCGGAGCAACGGATCTGAACCGATATTTGACTGCGCGCATGGATTTCTTGAGCGCTTTCCCAAACGAGGCCCATATTTTCTTTGAGGCCCTGTTAAATCCTGCGCCGCATCTGGCAAATGAAATCGGGAAGGCGCTTGCGGCGTTGAACCGCCTGAATGAACAGGTTTACCTAGATACGCTGCGCAGGCTTACACTGCGGGATGGAGTCACAATAGACGAGGCAGTTTCCTATTTCCATCTGATGCAAACCATGCTGAACGGATATTTCGGCAGCCCCGCCTTCCAAAATCTCGTCTTGCAGGAAAAGGTAAAAAAGCACGAGAGCGCCATTCCAAAGCTGCTGGATTTGTTGCTTTACGGGATTGCGAAGGGAGAAGGATAAGCAATGGAGCACCTGGTGCGCTGGATGGTCACCCTTGCCCTGGCCTTTGCTGCGGGAAAGGTGGTGGCAAAAATAAAAATGCCCGCCATATTGGGCTGGCTGATCGCCGGCATGCTGCTGGGCCCCCATGCCCTTGGGCTGATGCCGCAGGCGGTTCTGAGCGCCGGTTGGTATAAAACCCTTATTATGTGGATGCAATGTGCCTTTGGCGTAATGCTTGGTACGGAGCTCATCTGGAGCAGGCTGAAAAACTACGGAAAGGCCCTGGTAATTACCACGCTGACGCAATCTCTCGGGACATTTGCGGTGGTCAGTCTGGCGTTTGGTTTGATTTTTGCTTTTTTCGATGTTCCCGTTTCCCTTGCGTTTGTGTTTGGCAGCATTGCCCTTGCCACAGCCCCTGCTCCCGCGTTGTCCATTGTAAAGGAATTTCACGCAACGGGGCCGGTAACCGACACGCTCCTTCCCATGACGGTATTGGATGACGTTGTGGGAATTGCTGTCTTTTTTACCGTCAATGCATTGGTAGCGCGGCAGGTTTCGGGCGGGTCCGTGCCGCTCCATATGATTCCGGTCATGATTCTTCTGCCGGTGGTCATCGGCGGCGCCATCGGGTTCCCAACCGGCCTGTTGCTGAAAAGATGCAGCGGGAGGGCGTCAACGCTTGCCGCTCTGCTCTGCGGAATTACAGCGACCATGCTGGGCGGCTGGCTGTTCAATACCTTCCTGCTTACCGGGATTACGCTCAATTACATGCTGATGGGCGTTTCCTTTGCGGCAGTGTTTTCGAATCTTGTGGCGCCGGAACGCCTGAACGAGATCTCCGGCTGTTTTTCTCCAGTCCTGGGGCTCTCCCTGCTGGCCTCCATTGTGGATCTGGGCGCGCCCCTGAACTACCGTTTGATCCTCGGTGCGGGCGTATACACCTTTGTCTATATCCTGGCACGCGCTTTTGGAAAATACTTTGGGGCAATGTTCGGCGCAAAGATTACGCATATGCCGGATACCGTGAGAAAATATCTCGGCTTAACGCTGCTTCCGCATTCCGGCGTGTCGCTGGTGTTTACCGGGATCATTTGCGCTACGCTGGCCTCCCGGCAGGAGCTTGTGCAAATTGTACAGGGGACGATCGCTGCCGCCGCTGTTATCAATGAGTTTATTGCGGTGATTGCTGCAAAGAAAGGATTTGAACTGGCAGGGGAACTAAAAAAACAGCCAGAAGAACGGACCCGGTTACCGGGCGCCTGAAAATTCTGCTGTTGAAGCGGGATTTTTTTGCGCAGTTGTTCAGCGTATGCGTTTTGCGATCCCGTTTTTGTCATCCGGCAGACGTCCTGCAAACCGCGTCTGGCGGCTTCCCTGTTCCATGGAGACGGCGTCCCGGCAGCCCGAAACCCGCTTCGCAGCGCGCCTGCCGCAAAGCGGGGAAGCACGCCTTTGGGACGGCTGTACCGGCTGACCGGGAGCGTTCGACGCTGGAAACGGCTTTGGGCGCTTTCTTGTGAAAAGGGCGCTGGCGGCCGGCAGAATCGGAATGTCGGAACCCGTCCGCTCCGGCGGGTGCACATAAGGCGAAGCGGAGGGGCAGACCGGGGCGATTCATGCCGCTGTTTTTTTGGCGTTCGACCCTGTGTGCGGAGAGGGAAGGGCAGCCATCCGCCGGGGGGGATGCAAAAGCGGGCTATCGCGGCCGGAGCAAAACCGGCGGACGCAGGCCTTTTTTTCGCAATGCCCCCTTGCCGTCCCGGCGGGACCCCCGCTTGCCTTTGGGAAAAAGCCGGAGACTATTTTGCAAACTGACTGTTGTAGAGCGCCGCGTAGAAGCCGTCCTGCGCCATGAGCGCGTCGTGGCTGCCCTGCTCCACGATGTTGCCGTCGCGCATGACGAGGATGCGGTCCGCCTCGCGGATGGTGGAAAGCCGGTGCGCGACGATGAAACTGGTGCGGCCCTCCATCATGCGCGCAAAGGCGGACTGGATGCGCAGTTCCGTGCGGGTATCGATGGAGCTTGTGGCCTCGTCGAGGATCAGCATGGGCGGCAGGCAGAGCATCACCCGGGCGATGCAGAGCAGCTGCTTCTGCCCCTGGCTGAGGGTGCCGCCATCCTCGGCGATGACGGTGTCATAGCCGTTTTTCAGCCGGCGGATGAAGCCGTGGGCATATGCGGCTTTTGCGGCGTCGATGATTTCCTCCTCCGTGGCGTCCGGTCTGCCGTAGGCAATGTTGTCGCGGACGGTGCCGGACATGAGAAAGGTATCCTGCAACACCATGCCGAAGCTCTTGCGCAGCGAGGCGCGGCTTACGCTGCGAATGTCGCGCCCGGCAACGCGGATTGTCCCGCCGGTAACGTCGTAGAAGCGCATGAGCAGGTTGATGAGCGTGGTTTTGCCGCAGCCGGTGGGGCCGACGATGGCGATGCGCTGGCCGGGCTCGACCCGAAGGTTCAGCCCCTCGATGAGCGGCCGGTCGGGGACATAGCGGAAGGAGACGTTTTCCAGCGAAACGCGGCCGTCGGCGTGGAGCACGGGGGCGTCCGCGGCGTCGGGCCTTTCCTCCGGCGCGTCCAGCAGCTCAAACAGGCGCGCGGCGCAGGCCAGCGCGTTTTGCAGCTCGGTCACAACGCCGGAAATCTCGTTAAAGGGCTTGGTATACTGGTTCGCATAGCTCAAAAACATGCTGAGCTGGCCTACCGTGATTCCGCCCGCCACGGCGTAGAGCGCGCCCACCAGCCCCACGCCCGCATATACGATGCCGTTGACAAAGCGCGTGGCGGGATTGGTCAGGCTGCTGAAAAAGACGGCCTTGAGACTGGCCTTCTGCAAGCGGGCGTTGATGTCGTCAAAGCGTTCCAGCGTCTCCGCCTCCCGGCCAAAGGCCTGCACCACCTTCTGCCCCTCGACCATCTCGTTGATAAAGGCGGTCTGCTGGCCGCGCACTGCGCTCTGCTCGCGAAAGTGGCGGTAGCTGCGCTTTGCGATAAAGCCTGCCACGACGAGGCTCAGCGGCGTGACCAGCACCACGACCAGCGCAATCGGCACGTTGACCGAGAGCATGAACAGGAGCGTTCCGAGAATTGTGAGAACGCCGGAGAACAGCTGCGTTACGCTCATCAGCAGCCCGTCGGAAAAGCTGTCCACATCCGCAATGATGCGGCTGACCAAATCGCCCGCCGGGTGCGTATCGAGATAGGAGAGCGGCAGACGCTGAATCTTTTCGATGGCGGCGTTTCTCAGGTCGCGGCTGACAAGATATGCGATGCGGTTGTTGCAGGCGCTGAGCAGCCATTGGGACAGCGCGGTGATCCCCGTTGCGGCGAGAATCAGCCCGAGGAGGCGCGCAAGGCCGTGAAAATCCACCATGCCCTTTCCGAGCATGCGGTCAATGCCCTCGCCGGTGACGATGGGAACATAGAGCTGGGAGGCCACGGAGAGCGCGGCCAGAAGAACGCTGGCGACGAGGGCGGGCCAGTAGGGGCGGATGTGCCGGAGAACCCGGGCAAGCGTTTTTCGCTGCGCGTGCAGGCCCTCCCGCTTTGCGGTTGCGCGTGGCATCATGCCTCGCCTCCCCTCTGGAACTGGCTTTCGTGGATTTCCCGGTATACGGCGCAGGTCTTCAGCAGCTCCCCATGGGTGCCGTTGCCCACGAGCTGGCCGTCGTCCAGCACGAGGATGCGGTCCGCCTGCATGAGGCTGGCCGTGCGCTGGCTGACGATGAATACCGTCATGTCGCCGGAAAGACCGGCGATCGCTTGCCGCAGGGCGGCGTCGGTGGCAAAGTCCAGCGCGCTGGCGCTGTCGTCGAGAATGAGAATGTCCGGCCGCCGTACCAGCGCGCGGGCAATGGCCAGCCGCTGCCGCTGACCGCCGGAGAGGTTGCGGCCGTTCTGCTCCACCATTTCGTCAAGCCCCCGTGGCTTGGCCTTGACAAACTCCGCCGCCTGCGCCGTGGAGAGCGCCTCCCAGAGGGCGGCGTCGTCCGCCGCAGCGTCGCCGTAGCGGAGGTTGTCGCGTATGGTGCCGGAGAAGAGCCGGGTCTTCTGCATAACAAGACCGATTCTGCTGCGAAGCGTCTGCCTGTCGTAGTCCGTCACAGGCTGGCCAAAGACCTCCACCGTACCGCTGCTTGCGTCGTAAAAGCGGGGAATCAGGCTCACAAGGCTGGTTTTTCCGCTGCCCGTGCCGCCGATGACGCCGATGGTTTCCCCGCGCCGGGCCAGAAAGCTGATGTCCGAGAGGCTTTCCGCGCCCGCGCCCGCATAGGTAAGGCAGACGTGGCTGAAACGGACGGCGATCTGCGCGCCGGGCGCCGCCGGGCGCGGGGCCCTGTTCTCTGCGGGGAACTGCATGCCTGCGGGCGCTGCCAGCACCGCCCCGATCCGCTTTGCGGAGGCCAGCGCCCGGGAGACCTGTATGATGAGGTTTGCCAGCTTCACCAGCTCGATGAGCACCTGCCCCATGTAGTTGACAAGCGCGATCAGGTCGCCCTGCCGGAGACTGCCCGCGTCGATGTTGACGGCGCCCGTTTGCAGAAGGGCGACGATGGCCAGATTGACGATGGCATAGGTCAGGGGATTCATGAGCGCGGACAGGCGGCCAACGCGAAGCTGCATCCGGGCAAGCCCGGCGTTTGCCTCGCGAAAGCGCTCCGTTTCCGCGGCCTCCTTATGGAAGGCGCGCACCACCCGGGCGCCGGAGAGGTTTTCCCGCGTGATCGAAAGGACGCGGTCAAGCCCCGTCTGCGCGCGCTGGTACATGGGCATGGTAAGGCGCATGATGCCAAAGACCACGACGGAGAGCAGCGGAATGGTAAGGGCGAAGATCAGCGCTGCGCGGCCGTCGATGAAAAAGGCCATGACGAGGCTGCCAAACACCACAAAGGGGCTCCGAAGAAACAGGCGGAGAAAAAGGTTCAGCCCGTTTTGCACCTGGTTGACGTCGCTGGTCATGCGGGTGATCAGCGTGCTGACGCCCAGCTGGTCGAGAGAGGAAAAGCTCAGCGACTGGATATGGGAAAACAGCGCGCGCCGCAGGCTGGAGGCATAGCCCACCGCCGCCTTTGCGGAAAAATACTGGGCCGTCACGCTGCACAGCAGGCCGACGCTGCCCAGCAGCACCAGCAGGCCGCAGCGCAGCAGGATATAGCGCGTATCGCCCGCTGCGATGCCGTGGTCGATGATATCCGCCATGACCAGCGGCACGAACAGGTCGAAGAGCGCCTCCAACATTTTGAACAGGGGCGCAATCACCGTCTCGCGGCGGTAACCGTCCAGATAACGCAGCATAGCCTTCAATAAAACCCGGTTCTCCTTCCTCTGATACGGAGAGTATCATACCACAGTTTTCCTCTCTTTACCATGCGGAATGAGCGGGAAGCCCGCAGGAGGGCGGAAAAGCGGACAAACTGCCCGTTTCCTTGACTTTTCTGCGTCGTTATGCTTATATATTGTAGCAAGGAAGCGCGAAGGAGCGGCGGGGCTTTGCAGGCGCGCCGCAGTCGCTTTTTTGTTTTCGCTCTGCGATGCGCCCGGCGCTTCCGGCAGGGCATCTCTTGGGGGAATACGATATGAAGATTGTCATTGCAGGCCTTGGCAAGGTGGGAAAGACGCTCACAAAGCAGCTGACGGCGGACCGGCACGACGTGGTCGTGATCGATACCAATCCGGAGGTGGTAGAGGGGATCGTCAACGTACACGATGTCATGGGCGTTTGCGGCAACGGCGCAAATTACGACATTCAGGAGGAGGCGGTGGGCGAGGGGGCGGACCTGCTGATTGCCACCACCTCCAGCGACGAGATCAACATCCTCGCGTGCCTTGTGGCCAAAAAGCTGGGCGTTGGTCATACCATCGCGCGGATTCGCAATCCCGAGTACGAAAAGCAGCTCCGCTTTATGCGCGAGGAGCTGGGGCTTTCCATGGTCATCAATCCGGAAAAGGCCGTTGCGCGCGAGATCTCCCGCATTCTGCGCTTTCCCAATGCGCTTAAGCTGGAATCCTTTTCCAAGCGCCGCATTGAACTGGTGGAATACCGCATCGGCGAGAACAACCCCCTGGATGGGATTCGCCTTGCCTCGCTGTACGGCAGCGTGAAGGCAAAGGTGCTCATCTGCGCCGTGGCGCGAGGGCAGGATATCTTCATCCCCTCGGGCGACTTTGCGCTGCGGCAGGGGGATAAAATCTACCTGACCTCCTCGCCCCATGAGCTGGAGCGCTTTTTCCGCAATCTGGGGCTGTTCCGGGCCAGAGCCTCCAGCGTGATGATCGTCGGCGCCAGCAAGATCGCCTATTACCTTGCGCTGGAGCTGAGCGAAACCGGCATGCATCTCAAAATCATCGACAGCAGCGAGGAGCGCTGCCAGCAGATGAGCGAACGCCTGCCCCGGACGCTCGTTATCGCGGGGGACGGCACGGACAGCGACCTGCTCAACGAGGAGGGCATCAGCCAGATGGACGCCTTCGTGGCGCTGACGGGGCTGGATGAGACCAACATCATTCTTTCCATGTACGCGACACGGCAGAGCGTCGGCAAGGTCGTCGCCAAGATCAACCGAAAATCCTTTGCGGACTTTGTGTCGTCCGAGAACATGGTGGATACGGTCTTTTCCGCCGGCGCGGTCACCTCGGAGATGATTCTCCAGTATATCCGCGCCATGCAGAACAGCCTGGGCTCAAAGATCAAGACGCTGCACCGCATCGTGGACGAGCGGGTAGAGGCGCTGGAATTCGGCGTGACGGAGAACATCTCCTTTGTGGGCGTACCCTTCCGGGAGCTGAAGCTGCGGGACAACCTGCTGATTGCGGGCATCGTTCGCCGCAGCGGGCAGATCGTCATCCCGGGCGGAAACGATTCGCTCCGGGTTGGAGACGACGTCATCGTGGTTACGACGGACACCATGCTTCAGGACCTGAACGATATTATAAAATAAGAGAGGGCGCCCAGATTGAATTACCGGATGATTGGTTTCGTGCTCGGACGCATCCTCCTTGCGGAAGCGGCGCTCATGCTGCTGCCGCTGCTTGTGACGCTCCTGTATGGGGAGAGCACGTTGCCTGCGTTTCTGCTGCCCATGGCGCTGCTGGTGCTTTCCGGCTGCGCGCTGGGAATAAAACCGCCCAAGGATACGACCATTTATGCGCGCGAGGGGCTGGCGGTGGTGGCGCTGTCCTGGATCGTCATGTCGCTCTTTGGCGCGCTGCCCTTCTATCTTTCCGGCGCGATCCCCAGCTTTATCGACAGCTTTTTTGAGACGGTTTCCGGCTTCACCACAACGGGCGCAAGCATTCTGACAGATGTTGAAACCATGGAGCGCGGCCTGCTGTTCTGGCGCAGCTTTACGCACTGGGTCGGCGGCATGGGCGTGCTGGTGTTTGTCATGGCCATCCTGCCCATGACGGATGGACGCGGTATGCATCTGATGCGGGCGGAGGTACCCGGCCCCTCGGTGGGCAAGCTGTCCAGCAAGATTCGCGATACGGCCAAGACGCTCTATGCGATTTATCTGGTGATGACGGTGTTGCAGGTGGCGCTGCTGCTGCTTGGCGGCATGCCGCTGTTTGACGCGCTGATCCATTCCTTCGGCACGGCTGGCACGGGCGGCTTCAGCCATCTCAGCCTGAGCATCGGCGCTTACAACAATCCCTATTTTGAAATCGTCATCGCCGTGTTCATGCTGCTGTTCGGCATAAATTTCAATCTCTATTACTTTTTGCTGCTTCGGCGCTTTCGCGATGTGTTCCGCTCGGAGGAGCTGCTGGTCTATCTGGGCGTTGTGGCGGTTTCGGTGGCTGCGATTGCGGCGAACATCTCCCATCTTTACGGCACGGTTTCCGAGGCCCTGCGGCACGCCTTCTTTCAGGTCTCTTCCATCATCACCACCACGGGCTTTGCAACGGTGAACTTCAATCTGTGGCCCACCTTTTCCAAGGCCGTTCTCGTTGCGCTCATGTTCTTTGGCGGCTGCGCCGGGTCCACTGCCGGCGGCCTGAAAATTGCCAGGATCGTCATCCTGTTGAAGTCTTCGTTTCGGGACTTGCAGCGGATGATCCATCCCCATGCGGTAACGGTGGTGCGTCTGGAGGGCAAACCGCTGGAGGATAAGACGGTGCGCGGCGCTTACCTGTATCTTTCCGTATTTGTAATGCTTTTTGCGGTCTCCGCGCTGCTGCTCTCTCTGGAGCATTTTGATCTGGTGACCACCTTTACGGCGGTGGCCGCCTGCATCAACAACGTTGGCCCGGGGCTGGAGCTGGTGGGCCCCGTGGGCAGCTTTTCGGAGTTTTCTCAGGCGGGAAAGCTGCTGCTCTCGTTTGACATGCTCCTCGGCAGGCTGGAGATTTTCCCCATGCTGGTGGTCTGCGCGCCCTCCATCTGGGCGCGGAAGCGGCGCAAAGCGGGCGCGTAGGGAAAAAGGCCCGGCGGCCCTGCCCGCTCTGGCGCGACGGACGCGGCGAGGGCGGGCGGCAGGGACGATGGCAGCCCTCTGGACAGGCCGGGAGCAAGGGCCTGTTTTTTGACCTGCGCCGGGGGGAGCGCCCGCGGGCGCAGGCGCTATTCGCCCAGGAACCGTTTCATTTTCGTTTTTCGCATTGCCGTGGTCAAAAGCGCGGAGAGGCCGCCAAAGCCAACAAAGTTCAACAGGATCACAATGCAGGGGTGCGCATCCGGTATCTGAGAACAGGTCAGGTAAATCAAGGGCGAATGGAACAAATATATGCCAAAGCTGTGGTTGCTCAAAAACCCGGTAAAGGGCGTCGTCCCTTCCGGCGTCCACAAATAGAGCGTGAGCAGCAGGAGCATTCCGGTAACACGATCGTATGGCAGGAGGCGCAGCAGGGAGGCTGCCGAGCAGCCGATCGCCGCCAGCAGGAATATGATTTTGCACTTTCTCAGCAGCTCCATTCGATCCCCAAAACGGCAAAGCAGCAGTCCTGCACAAAACCAGACCCAGTTCACCGCCACGTTCCGGACGACCGCCGATCCGGGAAAGCCCGGAATCCGACAGGAATAGCGGGCCGCTGCATAAGCCGCGAGAAAAAGGACGCCATACACAACGGGAGGTGTCAGCCTCATTGCCCGCAGCAGCCGAAAGACGCCCCATGTCAGGACAAAGCAGAAGAACAGGCAGGGCAAAAACCACAGGTGGCCGCAATCGCTCCCCAAAATGACGCTGTTCCACAGGATGTCCCAGAGGCTTCTGTTTTGATAACCGGGATAGCCTACCAGCAGCCGGATCGGAACCATCCAGAAAAAAGCAAAGGAAAGAAAGGGCAGCAGCAGACGCTTTGCTTTTTTGGAAAGCAATTCGGCAAGGCTGGTTTTGGAACGGCGGGCATCAAACAGATAGCCCGACAGGCTGAAGAACAGGGGCATTTGAATCAGATCAATCCAGCGCTTGACAAGATCCAGCGCCGGAACAGCCCGGACCGTGGAATACAGGGACCAGCTGTTCTGATACAGGATGATACTGTGCCCAAAAACCACAAGCAGAATGGCAAGCGCTCTCAGATTTACAATTCTTCCATCCTGGCGCTCCGCCTTTTCCGGCGTTAAAACGGCCTGCTTTGGGCTGGCGGGACAGCTCCCCGCAGCGGCAGAGGGGGACAGGAGCCGAAAACGGGTTACAGGGGGCATTGTGCAATCCTTTCTTTTTCCGGGCCGGGACAAAGCCGGCGCCAATCACTGGCGAAGGCGGGGAGCAGGCGAAGCTGCCCTTCTCCGTTGCCCTGAGAAACGCAGGCGCGGCAGGGAACGGTTTCGCGGCGCTGCCTCTCAAAAAACGGAAGCTTCTTATGGGACAGGGCGGGTGGCGCTCCCGGCCGGGGACGGGACGGGGGCGGCTTCCTGCTCCGATCCGGGGAGGAGGGCGGGAAGCAATGCGGGGCGGCGCGCCCTTTCGCCAAGGCCGGGGCCCGTGCCAAAGCCCGCTGCGCGCCGTACGTTTGCGTGTGCCCTCATTCCCGCGTCAAGCGGCAACTGACGGCGCTTTCCTCAAAGCGGTAGCCATAGCGCTCCGCCGCCATTTGGAGCGTATCCCTGTCAAACGACGAGCCCTTGGGAACATAGATGTACCGGGGAATCTTGTCCGGATTCAGCCGGTAATAGAGCAGCAGCCGCTCCGTGTCCACCACGCCCCGATTGATGCCGGAGAGCCAGGCGGAATAGGTTCCGTAGGGGAAGTCCTCAAGAGCGAGATAGCACCAGGTCTTTTCCGTCAGCAAAAGGATATTGTCCCGGGGCCTGTCCCTGTAGTCCTGAAGGTCCGCGTAAAGGCGGTCGTAGCCCTGCCCGTTGGCGGGTGAGGTGTACAGGCCGCGTGCCGGGCCAACGGAGATGCGGCAAGTCAAGCGCTCCGGCGATTCCTCAAAGAAGCAGTGCCTGGCCTTGACGATGACCTGAAGCGCCAGAAGCACGGCCACTGCCGCGCAGCCCGCCAGCAGGCCGAGGCTGCGGAGCAGCCTGCGCGGGGCGGGATCCTGAGAAGATGCGGCGCGTTCCGCGTTCAGCTCCCCGAGCAGGCGGCCGAGGAAGAGAAAACTGGCCAGATTGGGGACGGCATACGCCATCGATACGGCATAAAAGCCCACATTGGACGACATGCACACCGCGAAGGTATAGGCCAAGCCCGGCAAAAACAGGGCAAAAAACAGCTGCTTCGGCTTCTTCCGGCAGAGCAGGTAGGCGCTCAGTCCCACAAAGGCCAGCGGCATGTTGATGGCATTGTAATGGGTATTGATCAGATCGCCGCAGCACCAGAGCCAGCAGTGGGCGGCGACGGCACAGCTCCCCGCCAGATACAGGCCCCGGCGGCGCATGCGGTTTTTGTCCAGCAGCAGTGCAAGCAGCAGCAGCCCGTAGGCAGCAAAGCCATAGCGGTAATAGGGCTGGCAGTGGCGCAGATACTGCGACAGCTTGGAAAGCAGGGACAGGTCGGCGTGCTCGGGATCGGTGAACAGCGCCGGAAAGACGCGCAGCAGCTCCGAAAGACTGGCCCGGGAGAAAACGAACAGCAGAAACAGCGCCGCAGGCAGCGCAATGCCCAGCGTCAGAAAGAAAAAGGCTTTGGCGGAGAGGAGAAAGGCGCCGTCGCCGGATACACCGTCCGCCGCCGGGACGGCGCGGCGACGCCTGCGGAAGATCCCGCGAACGGCTACCAGCGCGGCATAGAGGAAATAGACAAAGGCCAGATAGGGACAACACAGCACGCTCCCGGCAAAGGCCGCGCCCGAGAGGAGCAGGGCGGGCCGGTTTCCGGGGCGCATCGTGGCAAGGCCCACGCAGCAGAGCGTAAGCAGATCGATGGCCATGGTATTGTAGCTGTAGGCCATGATGTCAAAGGGGGTGAAGAGAAAAAAGGAAACCGCCGCGAATACGGAGGCGGCGCCAAACCTGCGCAGCCGCAGATAGACAAACAGCGCCACAAGCCCGTGGAGCACCACATAGGAATGCCGCGCAGCAAGGAGAATCCCGTCGTTGCACTGGAACAGGCTGCGGTAAAGGGCCACAAAGGGCGTGAGCAGCAGGCCGGACATCTGCGACAGGTGCCACTCGTCCAGAAACAGCGCGTCGCCCAGCGTCAGCCGGTGCGGTATGGTCAGGTAGAAGGCCTCGTCATACCAGCCGAAGCCGTAGGGCACCTTCCACAGCGCCAGCGCCAGCGCCGCAGCAAACAAAAGGAAAAAAAGCCCGTCCGCCCTTGTCAACCGTATCCGCCGCACAGGTCGCCGTCCCCTCCCGCATCCTTGATGGCAAGCCCCTTGTCGAAAGCAGGGCTTTGCTTCATCTTAGCATATGGGTGGAGTCTGCGCAAGCAGAGGAGGACGGCCGGAGCAAACGGAAGGCGGGCGGCGTTTTCTGCGCGTACCTGCGCGGGAGAAGCGCGCCGCGCCGGGAACGCCCGCCGCGGTAAAAACGGCGCAGGAGAGGGGCGTCTGCCGGCTAGCCGGCCTGGCGCTTTGCGGCTTCCACCACGTGCTTGATGAGCACGGTTGCGGTCACCGCGCCCACGCCGCCGGGTACGGGGGTGATCGCCTGCACAAGGGGCTCTATTTCGGAGAATACCGCATCGCCGGCAATGCCGCCCTTGTGCGCATCCCAGTTGATGGAGACATCGATGACGGTCTGGTCGGGCCGCACAAAGTCTGCGGTCAGGCTGTGGAGTCTGCCGGTGGCGGAAATCAGGATATCCGCCTCGCGGGCAATGCGGGCAGGGTCCGACGTATGGCTGTGGCAGACCGTGACGGTGGCGTTTTCCGCAAGGAGCAGCATGGACAGCGGACGCCCAACCACCGGGCTGCGCCCCAGCACCACCGCCCGCCTGCCGGCGCAGGGGATGTGGTAGTGGCGGAGGATTTCCATGCAGGCCTCCGCCGTGCAGGGCGCAAAGCCGGCCGCATTGCCGAGGAACACGCCGGCGGCGGAGACGTCGGTCATGCCGTCCACGTCCTTGCCCGGGTCAAGGCGGTTGACAATCGCAGGTTCCGATTCCTTAAGATGCGGGGGCAGGGGCCGCAGCAGCAAAACGCCGTGTACGTCCTTCCGCGTGTTCAGCGCGTCGATCACATCGAGCAGAGCGCCCCTCGTTACCTCCGCAGGCAGCGCGATCTGTTCCACGGCCACGCCGCACAGCGCCGCCCGCTTTTCCGCGCTGCGCGCATAGCTGAGATCGTCCGGCCGCTCGCCGCAGCGCACGATGGCCAGGGTTGGGACAAGGCCGCGGGACTGAAGCCGCCGGCAGTCCTCATAAATCGCGGTCTGCATGGCCGCGTTGACCTCTTTTCCAAGCAGAAGCTGTGCCATGGCGGGCCTCCTCTCAGCGAAGCAATCCGGCTTTGACGGATTCAAAAATCCCCTCCGCCATGGACCCGCAGCGATCCAGCAGCGCGCAGCAGCGGGCATTCAGTTCGTCCGCAAGCGCCCGGTTGGCCAGGGATTTCGTGTTGACAAACACGTTCAGCGATGCGGCTTGCAGCGCGGCCTTTACGCAGACGGCGGCGCAGCCCGCATCCGAAACCGCAAGCCTGCTGCCCTTTTCGGCAAACAGGGCGATCAGGGGCAGCGCGTCGGCGCAGAGCTCCATCACGCGGAGGGGGGCTTTGCAGGCGGAAACGGCCGCCTCCTCCAGCGCCTGCGCTCGGCCGGGATCGTCCTTTGGGATGCCGTATGCCTTAGCAAGCGGCAGAAAGCCTTCCGCATCCGCGGCGATCTGGTCCAGCAGCTCCGCCTGCAGCGCGAGGCATGCCTTCTCCGCCGCGAGAATCTCGTCCTCAACTGCGGCATAGGTTTTCTTTCCGACGGTCAGGGCGGCGACCATGTTGCCAAGCGCAGCGCCGACCGCGCCGACGAGGGCCGCTGCGCCGCCGCCGCCGGGTGTGGGCGCGTTTGAGGCCAGCGCGGCCACAAAATCCGCGCAGGAAGCGTTTGCATAATCCTTCATGCGTTCCTCTCCGGTTCGTTTGTTCTTGTGGGAAAGGGGGCGCGGCCCCGCGTTCCGTGGCCGGAACGGCCCGGCGCGCTCCGCCCTTGGCGCTTTCCCCTGTTCCGTGCGCGCCGGGCCTGCGCGCCGCTGTGCGGCGCGCGCGGGGCCGGGCCCGCTCCTCCGTTAAAACAGTCCGCTGATTCTGCCCGAAGCATCCACGTCGATGCGCTCTGCGGCGGGAGATTTCGGAAGCCCGGGCATGGTCATGATATCGCCCGTCAGCGCAACGATAAAGCCCGCGCCGGCCGCAAGCCGAAGGTTTCGCACGGTGACGGTAAAGCCCTCCGGCGCGCCCAGCAGCCCGGGATCGTCGCTGAGGCTGTACTGCGTCTTTGCCATGCAGATGGGCAGATTGGAAAAGCCAAGCGCTGTGAGCTGGCGCGCCTGCTTTGCCGCGGCGGGGGTCAGGACGGCGTCCCGGCCGCCATACACCCGCTGTACGATCGCCCGGATTTTCTCCTCAATCGGGCGCTCCAGAGGATAGCAGAAGCGGAATTCCTTCGGCGCCTCGCACAGCCGCAGCACCTCGGCGGCCAGCGCCTCGCCGCCTGCGCCGCCCCTTGCCCAAACCTCGGAGCGCGCGACGGCTGCGCCGAGGGCACGGCAATGCGCTTCGATGCAGGCCAGCTCCGCCTCCGTATCCGATGGGAAACGGTTGATGGCCACCACGCAGGGCAGCCCGTAGACCTCCCGGATGTTTTTGACGTGGCGGAGCAGGTTTGGCATGCCCTGGACAAGGGCGGGAAGGTTTTCTTCCGTAAGCCCGTCCTTTGGGACGCCGCCGTTGTACTTGAGCGCGCGCACGGTGGCCACGACGACCACCGCGTCGGGCCGCAGGCCCGCCATGCGGCACTTGATGTCGAAAAACTTTTCCGCGCCCAGGTCTGCGCCAAAGCCCGCCTCGGTCACGGTGTAGTCGGACAGCCGCAGCGCGGTCCGCGTGGCGATGACGGAGTTGCAGCCGTGGGCGATGTTTGCGAAGGGGCCGCCGTGGACAAGGGCGGGCGTGTGCTTCAGGGTCTGTACAAGGTTGGGCTTCAGCGCGTCCCGCAGCAGCGCGGCCATGGCGCCCGCCGCCCGCAGATCGCCGGCGGTGACGGGCTTTTCCTCATAAGTATAGCCGACGATGAGCCGCGCCAGCCGCGCCTTGAGGTCCTCCATATCGTTTGCCAGGCAGAGCACGGCCATAACCTCGGAGGCCACGGTGATATCGTAGCCGTCCTCCCGGGGGACGCCGTTGACCCGGCCGCCCAGCCCGTCCACAATGCTGCGCAGCTGCCGGTCGTTCATATCCACGCAGCGCTTCCAGGTGATTCTGCGCGGATCGATGCCCAGGGCGTTCCCGTGGTGAATGTGGTTGTCGAGCATGGCGGCCAGCAGATTGTTTGCGGCGCCGATGGCGTGAAAGTCGCCTGTAAAGTGCAGGTTGATGTCCTCCATGGGAACAACCTGCGCGTAGCCGCCGCCCGCAGCGCCGCCCTTGATGCCGAACACCGGGCCCAGCGATGGCTCGCGCAGCGCGACCAGCGAGTTTTTCCCGAGCCTGCGCAGTGCGTCCGCAAGGCCGATGGTGGTGGTGGTCTTGCCCTCGCCCGCAGGTGTGGGATTGATTGCGGTCACGAGGATGAGCTTGCCGCAGCGCGGCGGCAGGTCCTCCAGCAGGCGCAGATCAATCTTGGCCTTGGCGCGGCCGTAGGGCTCGAGATAGGCTTCGTCGATTCCGGCGGTCTTTGCTACCTGCGCGATGGGCTGCAAGGCTGTCTGCTGCGCGATTTCGATGTCCGATGGAATGTGCATGGGCCTGTTCCTTTCCTTCCGTCCGCTGGGCAGCGGCCCGGAGTCCGTATCCTTAGTGTACAGGGGAAAGCCGGGTTTTTCAAGGCAAAACTGCCTTCGGCCCCGCGCTTTTCAGCCGGGAGAGCAGCATCGCTCGCGGGAAAGGCCGGAAAACGGCGGCCCCGCCTGGGCAATACGCTTGGGAGCGCAGCAAAACCCGGCCCCTTCGGCCTCTGTTGCCCTGCCGCCCTGCGGCGGAGCGGCTGCGGTATTAGAATTTCCGCCCCGGGGCAATGCCTATGCAGCGCAAATCCGCCCGGACGCTATGCCAGAACGCACGCACGCACCGCGCCGCACAGGTAGAGGGAACCGAGGGCGCAGACGATGCCCTCCGGCCCCGCGGCTTCGATGGCGCGGCCAACTCCCTCCGAAACGGAGGAGCAGGCCACCGCAGGCACCCCGCGCTCCGAAACCCGCAGCGCCAGCGATGCGGCGTCCATGGCGCGGGGATTGTCCGGGCGTACGGTAAAGCACCGCTCCGCAAGGGGCGCGATGCTGTCCAGCATGCCGGAAAGCTCCTTATCCGCCATAACGCCCATGAGAAGCGTAACGCGCCGCCCGGGAAAAAGCTCGGAGAGGCTTTCGGCCGTGGCCCGTATGCCGTGGGGATTGTGGCCGCCGTCCAGCAGAAAGACCGGATGCTCCCGCAGAAGCTCAAACCGGGCGGGCCAGCGGGCTGCAGAGAGCCCCTGCCGCACGGCTTCGTCGTCGATGCGCCAGCCCCTTTTGCGCAGCGTCTCCACAACGGTCAGAACCAGCGCGGCGTTTTGAAGCTGGTAACGTCCCAGAAGGGACAGGTGCAGCCCCTCCCAGTCCAGGTAGGAAAAGTCCTGCCCATGCAGGCCGGATGCACCGGCCCGGATGGCGGAAAAGTCCGGCTGAACGAGCCGCGCGTGGCGCTCAGCGCAGGCGCGGGCGATGACGGCGTCCGCCTCCGCGTTGCCGCCGTAGCTGACCACGTCGCCGCCCGCCTTGATGATGCCGGCCTTTGCGCGCGCAATGTCCGCCATGGTGGGGCCCAGCTCTCTGACATGGTCCATGCCCATGGCGGTGATCACTGCGACCTCCGGCAGGGGAATGGCGTTGGTGGAATCCAGCGCCCCGCCCATGCCGGCCTCCAGCACCACAATGCGGCAGTTTTCGTCGGCAAAATAGCGCAGAGCCAGGGCGGTAATCAGTTCAAACTCGGTGGGATGATCCTCCATGGCGTCCGCCACGGGCCGGATGGCGTCCGTCAGCGCGGCAAGCGTCTCATCCGGTATGCACTGTCCGTCGATCTGCATCCGCTCATTAAAGCGGTTGATAAAGGGGGAGGTATAAAGCCCCGTGCGGTATCCCGCGTGGGTGAGAATGGAGGAGAGCATGGCGGCCGTGGAGCCCTTGCCGTTGGTGCCCGCGATGTGGACAAAGGGGAGTCCTGCTTCGGGATTGCCCAGCCGTTCCAGCAGCTCCCGCGTGCGGGACAGGCCGAGCCTGCTGCCGCGCCAGCTGACGCTGTGGATGTAGGAAAGCGCCTGTTCGTAGTTCATTCTGCGCGCCTCCCGTTTCGGTCGCCGCCTGCACCGGCTCCGGCGGCGCTGGCGTTGCGGCGCAGGACCAGAGGGTAGACCGCCCTGTGAAGCAGGAACACCAGAACCGCATCCGCAGCCATGGTGAAGGGCTTTGTGGCAAGCCGCGCCGCAAAGAGGACGGAGAAGGGCATCTCTTTGCCGACAACGATGGAATAGTACAGCGTCAGCGCCCAGGTGCCGTATAAAAGGCTGTTGCAGGCCTCCGCTGCCAGCACGATGACTACCACGCGCCAGGCGTCCTTCCAGCGCGGCTGCTCCGCAGACAGCAGAACCCTGCCGCCAAGCCCTGCCAGCAGCCCCAGCAGCATGGGGCCAAGGGTCAGCAGCGGAAAGTACGCGCCGTAACCGCTGAGAACGGTACCCAGCACATCCGAAACGCAGCCCACCAGCATGCCGCTGACGGGGCCGAGCCAAAGCCCTGCCAGCAGAATGGGGATGCATTCAAAGCTGATGCGCAGCCCCTCGTTGACCTGAATGCCCAGGAACCGGGACAGGATGACCTGCATGGCCGTGAACAGGGCCATGAGAACCAGGTTTTGCGGAGAAAAGACGGCTTGCTTTGCGCGTTCCATTGCGGCGCCTCCTTTGTTGTCCCGCGGCGGAGCGGCGGGCGGTCCGGGCAGAGTTGCAGGGAGGCTATCGCAGCAGAGGATGGATAAAAAATACCAATTCCTGCCGCAGGCCCATCGTGGGGCCGTGGGACGCCGAATCGGTATCGTCACATCCGGAATGATACGGTAGCGGATGCAGCATTGCACCGCAGACGGCGAATGCGTCTTTCGTGCAAGGGCAACTTCCCATCCGCTTGCCACTTTACGCGCAATGCTTACTCTACCAGCATGTTTGATTGACAGGGCACTTTCGCGCATGATGCGAAAGGCTCTGACTATCATACCCTATTTTTACGGAACCCGCAAGAGCGGACACGGCCCGGCGGCGGAAAAGCGTGCGCCCGAAAGGAAAAGCACACAGCAGGGAGAGTTCCTTCCGCATTTCAGACAAGTTCTGCGATATGATTCCAATGGGTTTCCTGCTGCCGGATCGCTTTTCCGGCGCTTTTTGTACAGCCTGCGGACCGGGAAACGGGACGGCAGCTTTTCAGGCGCGCCCTTTTGCAAGCCCTGCACCCTGCACAATCCGCGCCGCGTCCTCATAACGGTTCATCGAATACAGATGAATACCGCCGACGCCCATTGCGCGGTACGCCTCGATCTGGCGGATGGTGTATGCAATGCCGGCCTCACGGAAATCCGCGCGCTTCTGCGCGGCTGCCGCGTCGTCCGCATCCTTTGCAAAGGGGTGCGGGAAAACCCAGTGCCTGGAGATCAGCCGGCACAGCTCGCGGGGCAGGGCGCAGCCGTTGCGGCTGAGGGCCAGCTGGAGCGTGGAGGCGGGATCCAGCACGGGCATGACGCCGGCGTCCACGGGCAGATGGATCCCCGCCGCGCGGATGGCGTCCAGCCAACGCCGGAACTGCTCCATATCCCAGCAGAGCTGGGTCATGATATAGTCTGCGCCGAGATCCTGCTTTCGTTTGAGAAAGGCGATGTCCGCTTCAATGCTGCTGGAGTCGATGTGTCCCTCCGGGGAGCCGGCAACCGCAATGGTAAAGCGGCCGCCGAATTCCCGGCGGATAAACTCTACAAATTCCGAGGCATAGCGCAGGTCGCCGCGGGTCGATTCCCAGCCCGCGGGCAGATCGCCCCGCAGAACCAGCAAGTGGTCGATGCCGTGGGCAAGGAGGCGTTCAAGCTGCGCGCGGAGGCTGGAAAGCGTATTTCCGATGCAGGTGATATGGGCAAGGGGGATGGTGCGGCCGTCCTGCTTCAGCCTGTCCAGGATGTCAAGCTGCCTGCCCACGGTGCTGCCGCCTGCGCCATAGGTGCAGGAGATATAGTCCGGGCCAAGGCCGCAGAGCCGTTCAAGAACGCCGCCGTCCGCGCCGCAAAGACGCTCCAGCCCGGCCTCGCTTTTGGGAGGAAAGACCTCAAAGGACAAAACAAACCTGTCGTGAAAAGCCTCGGTGATCCGCATGGCGGCGTTCCTCCAAAAACTGAATCCTGATCAATGACGGCAGAGCGGAAGTCCCGGGGACTTAACCTGGTCCGGCCTTCAAAAACGAAGACGCCGCCCGCAATCGGCGGCCATTCTTTCTTTTTTCACTATACCGTAAATTCGACAGTTTTACAAGCGGAATCCAAGCGTCCGCATGAGAGCTGGGCGCAGCCGGACATGAAAAACCATCCATGGGGAAACAGCGGAAAGCGTTCCGGCATGGAGACAGGCCCGCGCTGAAACAAGCCGGTGGCCGCCGGGCGTTGGCGGAACGGCATGTTCCGTTCATGAAAGAGCGTGGGGACGGGCGCTGCGGGAGGATGCGCGCAGAAAGGTTTGGAAAGGAGAGGGCGGCAGTTCGCCGTTTCCTATGGCAGGGAGATTTGAAAAGGGAGCTTCACGGGCGAAAAAGTTGTTGGCCCGGCCTGTCAAAAAAAAGATTTCCCATGGCGTTGTTCAGGGACCGCAGCCCCTTCCGCTTTGCGGGGCCCGGCGGCAGGTATGCCGGGACGGATTGTCCGTTCATCGGCGAAGCCCTGTGCCTTTCGCCGCCCGACTCCCCTCCGGGGCCTTCTGGCGTTGTTCGTAAGACAGTAAAAGAGGCACTCCCCTGTACGGAATGCAGTGACGCAAAACAGCCTAGACATTCAGGTGTCCGGGCTGATCGCCTCACAGAGCGTACATACAGGGCATGTCCATGTATAGAAGCGCGCCCTATTGTTCCGAAAGGATTTTGCAGCATCCCGGCAAACTGGAAGTTACACTTTTCTATATTCAAACAATCTATACAGCTTTTTCGAAAAGCTGCCTGCATACAGCTTCCCGAAAATATACTTCTCCACACCACTTAACTTGTCAATATATTTTGGGGCGTCATCGTGTGTTCTTTTACATAAACAAAGCGACTTCTATATCATATTTTTTCACGAAAGTCAAGATTATTTTTAACATCTATCATTTTTAAAAACAATGTGGTATAATATTTGAGTCAAACAAAGCTGAAAAATGAAAACAGGTTAACTTTAGCTAAGGGTGTAGTATACCCTTTTATATTGTTACCCAAACTGGATTACGGTAAAAACGCAATTCCACTTGGGTAGCATAAGGGTTTCCTTTCTATTCGAGCTTTGTTTGGCGACAATCGTGGTTGCGTTTTTCGGTGCGTCAGCTTCGGTTGGCGCACACTTTTTATATTTTGGAGGGAAAGAAAATGAAAAGAATCGCAACACTGTTTCTTGTGCTTGCAATGCTGTGTTCTCTTGCAGCGTGTGGTGGAGAAACAACAAACAACAATGGCGGAACAAACGGCAATAACTCCGCTAACAATTCCGACCAAACCACTTCCTCGACGGACGAGTCAACAACAGGTGAGGAGAACAGCAAAAATGAAATCACCTTTACCGAAATGGTTGCTGTCGATAATGACGAGTGCAGCATTAAAATTACTGGCATTGAAGCCGACAATATGTGGGGTTATACCATAAAGGCGTTGCTCGAAAACAAGTCTGCTGAAAAAACCTATATGTTTTCTGTCGAAACCGCTGCCATAAATGGCGTTCAGTGTGACCCATCCTTTGCAACCGAGGTAGCCGCAGGCAAAAAGTCCAATGTAGAAATTAGTTTTTCCGGTGATGAGTTAGAGGAAAATGGCATTACCGAGTATACAGATATTGAATTGACTTTCCGTGTATACGATAGCAATGACTGGACTGCAGACGCAGTTGCCAAAGAAACCATCCACATCTATCCTTATGGCGAAGATAAGGCAGTAAATTTTGTTAGAGAAGCACAAGATTCTGATAATGTCATTATCGACAATGACTATGTATCTGTTATCGTTACGGGATATGAGAAAGATGAAATTTGGGGCTATACAGTAAATCTGTTCTTACTTAATAAAACTGATAAAAATGTGATGTTTAGTGTTGATGAAGCATCCGTTAATGGCTTTATGGCAGACCCGTTCTATGCAACCTCAGTTTCCGCAGGGAAATGTGCATTTAGTTCTATGTCGTGGTCCGATACTACTTTTGAGGAAAATAGCATTACAGAGGTAGAAACAATTGAGTTCAAATTCAGAGCATATGACGAAGATAACTGGTCTGGCGATGATTTCGCAAATGAAACAATTACATTGAATCCGTAATACAATAAAACATACTCTATGTATTCTCGTTATCAGTTGAAAGCGTTATAAACATATAGGCACAGCAAAAGGCGAAGATACTTTAATTGGTATCTTCGCCTTACTGATTTTGTATATAGCAAACCACAAAAACACCGTCAATGGACTCGATAAACAGTGCAAGCACTGCCATGGTACCGTCAAGAGTTATGCGCAAATTCGTTTGCAGGCTCTGGCTGAATGAGGTCAGCCGGCAATAGAGACGTCTTCCAAAGTCGCCTCCAAGTGCTTC
>SFNQ01000057.1 GCA_004554165.1 Clostridiales bacterium
TTTTCCGGGTACTTTTCTTTGCCGGCGGCGATACGCCGAGAAAGAAAAGTACCCGCAGCGCCCCGCGGGTCCCGTGACAACGCAGCAAACCGCGCGGCGTAAAGCGCTGAAACCGCCCTCCCGGACTGCATGCCGCCAGACTATCGTCCCGCCGCGCAGTTCCCGCCTGCCGATGCAACCGGAAAGAGGGAACCCCACGCCCCCCCTTCGCCGGGCCACGTTCCGCCAAAGCCACCGCCACGCGGCGCTTCAGGCTGGATCTCTTCTCCCACCGTTTGAATTCCAATCGCCCCGTCGCGGTTTTCGAAAGACTGAGGAGCAGGGGCCAAGCCCTGCTCCTCTCAGCATGTCGAAAAAGTGGCTGAACGCCACTTTTTCGAGCCTTCACAGGTTTTGCCTCTCGCATTCGCTCCCGGGCGGCAAAACCTGCAACGTACAAAAACCTCCGGGTTTTCATCCGTTCTGACGCACTTGTCGTCAGAGCCGGATGGAACATAAGGGGCTGCGACCCCTTATCAACCCCGGGATTTTTCGACAATCTCGGAGGAGCAGGGGCCAAGCCCTGCTCCTCTCTTGTTCCGTCTCTGTTTCCGCAGCCGCGTTTACGCCTTCGGGCCGGCGTCAACGATGTGCTGCGGCATATGCGAATACTTCTCAAAGTTCTTCACAAAGCGCGCCGCCAGATCCTTCGCGGTCTTCTCGTACTCGGCTTCGCCCGCTTCCTTCTTCCACATGGCGCGGGGAGAGAGCACCTCGTCCGGCACGTTGGGGCAGGTCTTGGGCACCATGACGTTGAAGATCGGGTCAAGCTCAAACTCAACCTTCTCAAGCTCGCCGGTCAGGGCGGCGGTCAGCATGGCGCGGGTGTACTTGAGGCTCATGCGCTTGCCGTCGCCAGCCTTGTGGCCGCACCAGCCGGTGTTGACCAGATAAACGTGCGCATCATACTTGTCGATACGCTCACCCAGCATCTCGGCATAGATGGACGGGCGCAGCGGCATGAAGGGCGCGCCGAACAGGGTCGAGAAGGTGGTGACGGGCTCGGTGATGCCCCGCTCGGTGCCGGCCAGCTTGGAGGTGTAGCCGGACACGAAATGGTACATGGCGGCATTCTTCGAGAGCTTGCTGATGGGCGGGATAACGCCGAACGCATCCGCCGTCAGGAACACAACGGTCTTGGGCTGGCCGCCCACGCCTTCTTCCACGCAGTTGGGGATAAAGGTGACCGGGTAGCCCACGCGGGTGTTCTCGGTCAGCGAGCCGTCGTCAAAATCGAACTCGCGGGTTTCGTCGTCCATGATGACGTTCTCCACCAGCGCGCCGAACTTGATCGCGTTCCAGATCTGGGGTTCGTTCTCCTTGGAGAGGTTGATGCACTTGGCGTAGCAGCCGCCCTCGAAGTTGAACACGCCCTTGTCGGACCAGCCGTGCTCGTCGTCGCCGATGAGCTTGCGCTCGGGGTCTGCGGAAAGGGTGGTTTTGCCCGTGCCGGAAAGGCCGAAGAACAGCGCGGAATCGCCGTCGTGGCCCACATTGGCGGAGCAGTGCATGGGCAGCACGCCCTGTTTGGGCAGGAGATAGTTCATGACGGAGAAGACGGACTTTTTGATCTCGCCGGCATACTGGCTGCCCGCGATGAGGACCATCTTCTTTTCAAAATTGACGATGATCGCCGCCTCGGAGTTTACGCCGTCCACTTCGGGCACGCACTTGAAGCCGGGGGCTGCGACGATGGTGAAGCCGGGAACGAAGTTCTGAAGCTGCTCAGCGGTGGGGCGCACGAGAAGCTGATGGATGAACATGTTCTGGCTGGCCAGCTCATTGACCACGCGCACGGGGAGGTGATAGGTCTCGTCCGCACCCGCAAAGCCGTCGAACACAAAGATCTCGCGGCCCTGAAGGTAAGCCATCATCTTGCCGTAGATGCCGTCAAACTTCTCCGCGCTGATCGGCACGTTGACCTTGCCCCAGTCGATGTCGTCATGGACGGCGGGGGTGTCCACCACAAAGCGGTCGTTGGGGGAGCGGCCGGTATACTTCCCGGTGGTGACGACAAGCGCGCCGGTGTTGGAGAGTTTCCCCTCGCCGCGCTCCAGCGCCTTCTCGGTGAGCTGCGCGGGCGTGAGGTTGCGATACACCGCTTTGGGAGCGATGACGCCGAGGGATTCGACATATGCCTTGAGTTCGTTCATGTTATATTGGCTCCTTTCGGTTGTTTTACCTTGCTGTTTCGGGGCCGGCACCGGGCCGCCCTGCGGCCGGTTTTGAGGCGTTGTTTCCGCTCATTTCGGCAGGAACCCCATTCCTCCCCATTTTTCTTTATTATATCCTCCTTTCTCCCAAAAACGCAATGCTTATCTGTAAGTTTCTCCCTGTTTTTCTTCCGCCCGGCTTCAGAGGGCGCTGCGGTCCGTCCCGGCATGCCCCTTCTGGCTGCCTCTTTCCGCGAGGGCAGGGGGCTTTGTCGCTTAGCATGCCCCGTTTTCTGCGGTTCCCCCTCCCCGCGTAAGGAAAGACTGCCCCCCGCAAAGGGCCGAAAGCGCGGGGCCCGGAGAGAGCGAAGGCTTTCCCGTTGAAAACCCGGTTTGCAGGGGGAGACAGTCCCGGCGGCAATTTCAACGCTACGGTCCCCGATAAAGCGCGGGAGGGCGCCGCATTTTGCTTTTTCACCCGGCTGTGCTGCGTTCGTTTTTCAGATTGCCTTTCTCCAAATTCCTCCAAGCTCTTTTTCGCAGAAAAAAGGGCGGGATTGGTCCCGCCCTTGAGATTGTCGAAAAACTCCGGGGTTGATAAGGGGCCGCAGCCCCTTATGTTCCATCCGGCTCTGACGACATGTGCGTCAGAACGGATGAAAACCCAGAGGTTTTCGTACTTTGCAGGTTTTGCCGCCCGGGAGCGAATGCGAGAGGCAAAACC
>SFNQ01000058.1 GCA_004554165.1 Clostridiales bacterium
CTGCATCCATGCATCCGCCGTTGGCAAGCGCAATCGCGACCGCATCGTCGCGTTCATGCGCAACCTCCGGCAGGCTCGCGCACGACGTCGCAATCTGACACGCGCCGACTGCTATTATCGTTTTCGACAGTTTCTTCATTTCGACCCTCCATTCGTTTATGCGTCAATTATACCAAATCCTCTTCTTTCCGTATACCCGCAAAAGCGCGGCACACGAATTACAAATGACCCCCGCAGCCCGGCTCCGCCGCGCCGCGCGGGCCATTTGCAATCGATTTTGCGGGTGTGCCACAGTCGTGTGTGCCATTTCCAGGCAATGCGCGGCCACCCGACGGGTTGCCGACGGGACCTTCCCGGGCGTGTATTGCGGGCAGCCCGACCGCCCGTTGCGATTCAAAGCGTCAGGAACTCGCGCGAGACGTACCTGCGGGGCAGTTCGTCGAGCGCGAGGGCAATCCCCCTGGCGATCAGCTTCTGAAGGATGACCTCCACCCACTTCCGCTGGGTCATGTTGCGGTTCTTCCGCTTCTTCTGAAGGGGCAGGAGGCAGGTGCTGTTGAACAGCTGCCAGAGGTTGTGCGCGATCTGCATCAGGAGGTAGATGTTGCGGCTCACGCGGGCTTTGTTGCAGAAGTTGTGCTCGAGGCCGTAGCCGCCGTTCTTCTCCACGTGGAAGCTGGACTCAATGTCCCAGCGCCTTCGCCCCCACTTGCAGACGTCGTCCGCGTCCTTCAGGCAGGCGACCTCCAGGCTTGTGGCGAACTGCCCCTCGTAGGGCGCGCCGTTCGCGTCGTTCTCCGACACCCTGACGACGTTGAACACGTGCCAGTCGTCCGCGCCCTTCGCGATCTCCACGCCCCTCGCCCACGCGAGCCGACCGCACTCGACCCGCCTCCCCTTCGCGTCATGCCGGACAAGCGTCCCTGAGTTCGACGGGTTCTGCTCCATCAGGTCTCGCGCCTCGGCGAAGGCTGTCGGCGTGCGCCCCTCCTTGAAGGTGAAGATGTACTCCCAGCCGTAGCTCTCGCACAGCTCCATGATCGGCTTGCAGGCGTAGAGCCCGTCCCCGAGTATGCAGATGCCGAGATGCGGGAACGCATCCTTCAGCAATGGCGCGAGGCGCAGGAACCCGCGGTACTCGCTGTCCTGCTTCTCGTTATCGTCCTTGTCGTGCCAGGGCTTAATCGGCACAGACATGACCGAGTAGGCCGAGCCCCAGGGCGTCACCAGCTTCGCCTCGAGGACGTAGCGATTGGCCCGGTTCCCGAGCCACTTGCAGCAGCGGATGCGCTCCTGCTTCGTCCCGTCGACCGCGATGACGAAAAGCCCGCGGAACCGCGCGTTCTCGAAGAGCTTCAGCCGGATCATGTGCGAGACGATGTCCACGAGCGCCTTCTCGATGATCGCCGTGCACCCCCGCGAGAGGAAGTTGCAGCAGCTGAGCGTGCAGGGCGCGGTCTTCCGCTCCCCCTCCGGCCAGACGCTCTGGTCGGCCAGCTTCAGGATCGCGTCGGCATACTTCGGGTCGTTGCGGTTCGCGTCCATCGCGTTGCGCGACCCGAGCCGCACCAGGTGCCCGACGATGAAGGTCCAGAGGAACGTCCGCCCCTCGTAGAGGCACCTCTCCATGTCCCGCGCCTTGCGAATGCCGTCGAAAAGCGGGTTGAGGATCTTGCAGAAGCGGGCGAGGAAGGCGGTCAGCCCTTCGAGCGCCGCGTCGCCGTCGGGCATTTCCGCCGGGGGCCGCCCGACGCGCTTCCTTTCGCGCCCCTTCCCGGCTTCGCGACGGTCCTGCGCCCCGTCCTCGCCGTGATCGCCTCCACGAGCTCGGCGCGGGCAATCTCGCTCATCTCCTTCAGCAGGCGCTTCGCCTCCGCCCAGTTCGCCGACCACGCCGCCACGTCCTCCGCGAAGTCCGCTGGGACGTAGATGTTGCGGAACCTCCCCGTCGCGCGGTCCGACAGCTGGTGCCGAGGCGTATTCCCGCGGTCCGAGCGGTACAGCGACCCCTCGATGACCCTTCCCTCCGTGAGCAGCCTCTTCAGCCTGCTCGAAACCTCCCTGTAGGGAGCCGACATTCTTTTTTTTATCATAGGTCTCATATTATAGAGACCTTTCTGGCAAAAGTCAAGGGGAAATCTGTAAAAAAGTCAAAATATGCGAGACAGGCCGGGATGGCGAGACGCCATCCCGGCCCTGTAGACAAAGGTCGCCTCCTACGGCCTACCTGTGCGAAGAATTAGGGATTTGTAATCCGTGTTGCGCTACGGGCGCTCGGCGCGGGGCGGTTGCTTGCCAGTGATTCGCTGCCTTGCTGGCGCAAGGCCCGGTGCAAAACCATGGTGCGACATCGATTTCGCGGCCTTTTACCTTTTTGCCTGTGCCGCCAGGCCTCTCGGCAAAAAGGGCGACGCGACGAAATCGGGTCGCCCTCATGGTTCCGCACCGTCGCTCATCATGCTGCGCAACCACCCCGCGCCTCACACCCTCCGCTATATTCATAGCTTCGTTCACTTGTGAATCGCCCGTGAACGATGGGCTTCGTTCTGGTTGTGATTCCTATGCGAACACTAACTGGTTGCGTACTCGGGCGTCTCCTACGCCTGCGAGCCAAGACCTCTCCTCTTGCGCGACTGCCGCGCCTCACACCCTCCGCTATATTCATTGCTTTGCTCGCTTGTGAATCGCAGTGAACGGTACTTCGTTGCCGCTGCGATTTATGATAGAGCGTCGATTCCGACATACATCAACCAGGGGGTCCGTCGCTCCGCGACGGACAAGCAATTGCCGCTTCACTGGTGACTATATTCACTCTTCTTTGCTCCGTCGCGGAGCGACGAAGCCCCCTACCCCTTCTACTCGGCTAAACCCATCTG
>SFNQ01000016.1 GCA_004554165.1 Clostridiales bacterium
CATGGGCGCGGTGCTCACGCTTCCCATCAGCTCCGCAGCCATCTGCGCCGCATTCGGGCTGACCGGCCTGGCGGGCGGCGCCTGTGTGGCCGGCTGCTGTGCGCATATGGTGGGCTTTGCCGTAGCCTCCTGGCGGGAGAACCGCTTTCAGGGCCTTGCGGCGCAGGGGCTCGGCACCTCCATGCTCCAGATTCCGAACCTGATGCGCAAGCCCGTACTCTGGCTTCCGGCGGTCGCCGCCTCTCTGGTGGGCGGGCCGCTTGCGACCTGCGTGTTCCGTCTGGAGCAGAACGGGTTTGCCATTGCCTCCGGAATGGGAACCTGCGGTCTTGTGGGACCCATTGGCGTCATTGTGGGCTGGGTCAACGGGGGCGGCGCCACTGTCTGGGATATTGTTGGCCTGATCCTGGTGGCCGCGGTGGTTCCTGCGCTTGTGGCCTGGACCGTATCCGAGCTGATGCGCAGGCGCGGCCTGATTCAGCCGGGGGATTATCGGCTGGAGCTGTAGGACGGAAGGGGGAGCGGCCGGATGGCGCTGCACTTTGCCGGGCCGAACGGCAACGGAGCGTAAAAAACAGCAGTCCCCATGGCTGCCTGCGGCAAACGGCGGCAGAGTGGCTGCGCAGTCTGCCGGAGCAGGGAGACTTAAGGGACGGCGGCCCCGAAAGGCCTCATTGAGTTGATCGACAATCCGGGGAAGGGTGAAATCCCTTCCCTTTCCAGTGAAAAAAGGCCGGGAAACGCAAGGCGCTGCAAACGTGGCGCTCCTGTACGAAAAGCGGGGAATGGCAGAGCACGCCGGTTCGCGGACCGGCGCGCCGGCGTCGCAGCTTACCTTTTACAAACCCGGCGGCTTATGTTACAATACAGACATATATGGGCAGCGGGCGCAGACGCCGGAAAGGGGAAGCTGCCCGGCAGCAGCGCGGCCGGCAGGTACGCCGCGCTTTGCGCAGGAAAAACGCTAGGAGGCGAATGGATGGAAAACAATACCATTCTGGTAATTGACGACGACAGGAACATTCTGGCCATTATAGAACTATACCTGAAAAAGGCGGGATTCACGGTGGAAACCTGTGCCGACGGCGGCATGGCGCTGGCGGCGTTCCATGAAACGCGGCCGGCGCTGGTGGTGCTGGACGTTATGCTGCCCGGACGCGACGGCTGGGCCGTGCTGCACGATATCCGCATGGAGAGCGAAACGCCGGTCATCATGCTTACGGCCAAGGGCGATACCGACGACCGGGTGCAGGGACTGGAGCTTGGCGCGGACGATTACATTGCCAAACCCTTTGACGCAAAGGAACTCATCGCACGCATCAAGGCGGTGCTGCGCCGCAGCGCGCCTGTGGACCCGGAGCGGACGATTACGTTGCCCGGCCTGTCCGTCTCGCTGGAAAACTATGCCGTGGTGCTCGACGGCAGGCAGCTGGAAATGCCGCCGAAGGAGATCGAGCTGCTGTACTTTCTTGCGGCCCATGCGGGCAAGGTTTTTACGCGCGAGCAGCTGCTCGAGCAGGTCTGGGGGTTTGACTTTTTCGGCGATTCCCGTACGGTGGATGTGCATGTCAAACGCATCCGCGAAAAGCTGGGCGAGAATCACGACTGGCAGCTTAAGACCGTCTGGGGCGTCGGGTATAAATTTGAACAACAGTAAGTAAAGGGCTTTCATGCGCAGAGACCTGCTCAAAACGTTATTTTCCAGAATGCTTACCGCATATCTGACCATTACGCTCGGCCTCGTGCTGGCGATTGGCGTGGCGCTTGTTGCCATGCTGCGGGAGCAGGGTGTGCGCCAGAAGAGCGCCGAACTCCAGCGGGAGCTGCTTGCCATCGGCGGCGTGGAGACGGAGGTGGTGCAGGGCGTAAAAAGCCGCGCGCAGGCGGATATCGAGTTGCAAACGATTGCGCGCCATTATGATGCGCTGATTGACGTTTACCATGTCGGCGGAGCCGGCGAGCACTATTACAGTACGGAAAAGTGGCGCATCCTGTCCGCCCGGACGATGACGGAGGAGGAGCTTTCCAAGCTCGTTTCCGACATTACGGCCGGGCAGAAGCAGACCACCCACTATTTTTCCGACGTCAGCGACCTGCCGGTGCTGACGAACTATGCCCTGCTGACGCAAAACGGCGTTGCGACCCATGTGGTCCTGTTCCATGCGGACATCTCACCCGTTTATACGGCCGTGCGTTCTGCGGCGATGCAGATCGGACTGATTGCCATGCTGGGGCTGCTCATCGCGATCGTTGCCGTTTATTACACCACCACGACGCTGACAAGGCCCTTCATGGAGGTCAACGAGATCGTTCAGCAGTACAGCAAGGGCGATTACAACGCGCGCATTCCGGTTTCCGATACGGAGGAGGCGACGCAGCTGGCGCTGAGCTTTAACGCCATGGCGGACCAGCTCAAGGACCTGGAGGCAACGCGCCGCAGCTTTGTGGCCAACGTCAGCCACGAGCTGCGCTCGCCCCTGACCTCCATGCGCGGCTTTCTCGAGGCCATGCAGGACGGCACCATCGGTCCGGAGGACTATGGAAAGTATATCGGCATCGTTCTCTCCGAGACGCGCCGCATGACCGCCATGGTCAACGACCTGCTGGACCTTGCGCGCATCGAGTCCGGCAAGACGGCGATCAAGCTGGAGATTTTCGATATCAACGAGCTGATCCGGCGCACGCTCATTACCTTTGAAGCCCGCATTTACGAGCGCAGGATGGATGTGGACATCAAGTTTGCCCAGGAGCAGTGCTACGTCGAGGCGGACAATGCGCAGATTTCCCAGGTGCTGCGCAACCTGATCGACAATGCGATCAAGTATTCCCCGGAGGACAGCAAGCTGCGCATCGCCACCTATGCGCTCCGGCGGGAGGTTTACGTCAGCATACAGGATTTCGGCCAGGGCATCCCGGAGGAGGACGTTCCCCATGTGTTCGACCGGTTCTATAAGGTGGAGAAGGCCCACACCCCGTCCAAGCAGAGCGGCACGGGCCTCGGCCTTTCCATTGTAAAGCGTATCATCGACCAGCACGGACAGCGCATTACGCTCAAGAGCACAAAGGGCAAGGGCAGCACCTTTACCTTCACGCTCAAGCGCGCGCCGTCACCCAAACGACAGCAACAACAGGACGGAGGAAGACAACGCTATGGAATACAGTAACAACGCGCAGCATCCCTTTGGCGCCCCGGAGCAGAAAAGGAGGGGCGGCGGCGGTTTTGGCGTAATCATAATTCTGCTGCTCATTATCCTGATTGGGGCGATTTGCGTCTGGATTGCGCTGTTTGGCGGCGACATCCGCGGAGAGGCGCAGAGCCTTTTGCCCAAGGAGCCTCCGGCTGTGGCGACGCCTGCGCCAACCGCGATAGCCAATCCCAACCCCACGGCCACGCCCGCGCCGAGCGACCGGGAACTGCCGGCGCTGGACGGCGCGCTGCCCTCCATCGCCCTGGATGGGAACAACCCCATTCCGGATATCTTTGCGGCGGTTTCGGATTCGGTGGTCGGCGTTGTGAATTACACCATGCAGACCTTCGGCGGGCAGCAGATGCTTGCCATCTATGGCAGCGGAAGCGGCTTCATCGTCTCCGCCAGCGGCTATGTGCTGACCAATGCGCACGTTGTGGACGACGCGCAGGTGGTCACCGTGCTGCTGGATTCCGGGGAGGAGATTGACGCGACGATCATCGGCCAGGACGAGGAGACGGACATCGCCGTGCTGAAGATTGAGCATCCGGGCCTTACGGCCTTGGCGCTGGGCGATTCGGATGCGGTGCGCGTGGGCGAATTTGTGCTTGCCATCGGCAATCCGCTGGACATGGAGCGGCTTGCAAACACCCTCACCTATGGCATTCTCAGCGCAAAAAACCGGGAGATCACCATTGACGGGCATACGAACACCTATCTGCAAACCGACGCCGCCATCAACTATGGCAACAGCGGCGGCCCGCTGCTGAATCTGCGCGGCGAGGTCATTGGCATGAACAGCGCCAAGACCGTTACGGCGGGTTACGACGCTTTTGGAAATACCGTCAGCGCCGAGGGCATCGGCTTTGCGCTGCCGATCAACACGGTTGTGGAGATCATGGAGCAGCTGATCCAGCATGGTTCCATTGAGCGGCCGGCGGTGGGCATTACGGTCTATACGCTGACCGAGGCCATGGCCGCCAAGCTGGGCGTCCCGCAGGGCGTGTTTGTGGAGAGCGTCGTCAAAGGCGGGCCGGCTGCGCAGGCGGGCCTGCGGGCGGGGGACGTTATCCTCGCAGCCAACGGCAGGGAGATTTCCGAGCAGAAGGAGCTCATTGCCATCATCAATGAGTGCAGCGTGGGAGACAGCATCACGCTCCGCGTCCACCGCGCCGGAGAGGAACTCGAACTGACCATCCGGCTCGGTAACAAGACAGCGATGGACTTTGAGGACATCGAGGAGCGGGAGGAGAACGAGCGGCACTGACGCGCGGGGCCTCGCCCGGATGGAAAAGCAGACGATATAATAAGGAACGGCCCGCTTCGGCGGGCCGTTCCAGAGTGTCGAAAAAGTGGCTGAGCGCCACTTTTTCGAGCATTTACAGGTTTTGCCTCTCGCGTTCGCTCCCGGGCGGCAAAACCTGCAACGTACGAAAACCTCTGGGTTTTCATCCGTTCTGACGCACATGTCGTCAGAGCCGGATGGAACATAAGGGACTGCGGCCCCTTACCAACCCCGGGGTTTTTCGACAGACTGGAACGGCCCGCTTCGGCGGGCCGTTCGGGCTGCTGATAAAAAGATGGGGAATTCCGCTTTCTGCGGATTTTCCGGGACAGAACTTTTTGGCCCGTGTGCGCCGGGGAGGGCGGCCCCGGGCGCGGCCTGCGGCCGCGCTGCTGCGGCGGTCGGTTCCGCCGGGGCGCCGCGGCGCAGGCAAGGCCCGCCGCAGCCGTTCCGGATACGGAAGCCGGGGCCGCCCCGTTGCGGCATAAAACGGAGGCTTCCACAGGAAAGGGGCATGCCTCCGCCCACAGGACCGCGCCGGCGCGGGGATCCGCCGCTATGGCAGAACCGCCTGCGAAGATTTTTGAAAAGGCGCGGCTTCTCCGCCGGCAGGCAGGCTGCGCCCCTCCAACAGGGTCATGGCATAGCCCTCCAGCCCATCCGCGTCGCTGAAGCGCAGTTCCTCGATTCCAATGCTGCCCATGAGATGCAGCAGAACCAGTCCGCCGCCAAGGATCACATCGTGCCGCTTTGCAAGCAGCGGCGCCCGGCGGCGTCCGGCATCGCCCATCGCGTCGAGGGCCGACAGCAGCGTGCGCAGCGCGTCCCCGGTCAGCGCCGCGCGGGAAAGGGCCGAGGGATCGTATTCGCTGAGCCCCAGCGAAAGAGCGGCAAGCGTGGTCGCCGTGCCGCCCACCGCCGTCCAGAGCCCGCCCGGCAGGGGCGGAAGGACATAGGTTTCCAAAAAGCGCGGCAGAAGCGCTTCTTCCATTTCGACAAGCGACAGTCCGCCGCACCAGTCCCGGATTCGTACACAGCCGATGGGAAAGCTCCTGGAAAACGCACTGGTGACGACCTGCGTGCTGCCGCCGCCCACGTCGATCAGCCCGCCCCGGGACTGCGCCGCGCCGAAGAAGGCGAGGGCGGCTTCCGTTTCGCCGGAAAGCACGTCAATGGCGAGGCCGGCGTCCGCCTGCGCGCGGCGGAGGAAGTCCGCCCGGTTTCCGGCGTCCCGCACGGCGCTTGTGGCATAGGCGCGGCAGGGGAAACCCCTGTCCGCAGCGCGGCGGGAGAGCGCTTTCAAAACGTCCAGCGCGTCCGCCATGCGGTCGGGGGAGAGCATGCCGCTTTCGGAAAGGCCCAGGGCGAGTCTGGTGGTAAACACCTCTTTCCGCGAAAAGCCGAACCCGCTTGCGCGCAGTTCGGCCTCCATGTAGCGGATGGAATTGCTGCCGATATCGATGGCGGCAAGCCGTTCCGTATTGGGATCAGTCCTTTGTGCCATAGTCATAAAACTTATAATCGTCCGGATAGACGTAGCCCAGCTTTTCCCGAGCGTACTGAAGCAGATAATCGTTGGTCTGCATGTATTCGAGCATGCGCGAGAGCCGTTCCTCCTCCACCTTGAGCCCGTCGAGCGTAGCCTGAAGCGCCTCCTTCTCCTCGGAAATGGAGCTGAGCTGCGTCTCCTGCGCCAGATAAATGCCGCCCAGAATGCAGAACGCCAGCAGAAAGGCCAGCATAATGTAACCGGCTTTGATTTTGAATCGTTTGCGTTTGGCCATATCCGCAGTATAGCACAGTTTTTATTTCAATTCATCCATGATTTGTGAATCATTTTCAAATAAATGAAGCGAAAGGCCTGGTGCAGCGTCATGCGCTCCAGAAGAAAGCCGGCGGCAGTCATGAAAAAGGCGTAAGCCCGCAGCGCTCCGCCGGTTACGACAAACAGCGCCGCAGAGAATATGGCGCCCATGAAAAGCACGAAGACGCCGTCGATCAATCCCAGCAGAAGCGGGCGGGCGCAGCGGCTGCGCAGCAGGGCGTCGACTTCATAAAAAAGGCCCGTCAAAAGCCCGGCATACAGAAAGCAGAGCGCGCCCTCGGGCTGAAGCAGGGTATTGTCCAGCATCAGCGGAATACCTTGCCGAAGAGGCCGCGGCGCTCCGTCTCCGGCGGCTCATAGTCCAGCGCCAGCAGCTCGCCCTCGATGCAGATTTGCCCGTCCTCCAGGTTGAGCTTGGACAGGTGCATACTGCTCCCGGCAATGTTCAGCGGCCCGGCCTCGGTGATGAGCATGACCTCCTGCTCGTTGAAGCTCTCCACATCCAAAACGCCGGTCACGCTGATGCGCATGCGGTTGTCGATATGGATGCTGTGTGCGCGCGGCCGGAGCTTACCGACCTCGGATTCTCTGCGTTCTGTCATGCGGCGCCTCCAAAGAAGATACTCGGTTCACGCTTCATCCTATGTGCGCTTTGGGACAGGTATGCCGGGAAAAATCGCGCGGCGGACTACGAGTCTTGTCAAAATCGTGGAAAGTTGGTTGTATTGTGTTAACGCCGCTTGACATCGGATGGAAAAGCAGGGTATGATACGAGTGTAATCGGAGACACATCGTAGTAAGGTTTACATTGCGCATTGCGTTTCCTCAGATTTTATTTAGTGATTACCGACCGCAGAGAGGAGAACAATCGTTGAATCGGGAACAGTTAGAGGCCAAAGGGCTTAGTGACCTGCGCGAAATTGCAAAACTGCAGGGCGTGAAATCGGTGACAAAATACCGCAAGCCGGAGCTCATCAGCATCATTATGAACGGCGGCGTTGTGCCAAAACAGGACGAGGCCCCGCAGCAGACGCCGGAGCAGGAGCCGCGTGCCGAGGAACAGTCCGCGCAGACGCCCGCGCCTTCCCATGCGCCCGCCACGCAGGAAAGACCGGCGGAACCTGAACGCGAGGAGACGCACCGCCCGGCTTACACGCCGCGGCCGCAGGGCGGCTATCAGGCGCATCGTTCCTATTATGACAACAGCAACGCCCGACCGCAGGGCGGCTACCAGCAGGGCTACCGCCAAAACGGCTACCAGCAGGGCTACCGTCAGAACGGTTATCAGCAGGGCTACCGCCAGAGCGGTTATCAGCAGGGCGGCTATCAGCAGAACAGTTATCAGCAGGGCGGCGGCTATCAGGGCGGCTACCAGCAGGGCTATCAGGGCGGCTACGCCGCGCAGCGCCAGGGCGGCTATGCGCCGGAGCCGGGATACGATGAGGAGCGCCGCATGCGCAACCGGCCCGAGGGCTATTACAATAAGGATTATGGCACGAGCAATCCCGCTGTGCCGGAAATGCTCGAAACCGGCGAGTGTGGCGATGCCGAGGGCGTTCTGGAGGTGCTGCCGGACGGCTACGGCTTCCTCCGCTCGGACAACTATCTGTCCGGACAGCGTGATGTGTATGTTTCCATCGCGCAGATTCGCCGCTTTGGGCTGCGCACCGGCGATCTTGTGACCGGAAAGACCCGCCCCTCCAAGGAGGGTGAGCGCTTCCTTGCGCTGCTGTACATCACGGCGGTCAACGGCGAGGACCCGGAGAAGCTCACGGAGCGCCGCCCCTTTGAGGAACTGGTGCCCATCTTCCCCAACGAGCGCTATACGCTGGAAACCAAAGGCCGCAGGAACAACCTGGCCATCCGGCTCATCGACCTGATCGCGCCCATCGGCAAGGGCCAGCGCGCCATGATTGTTTCTCAGCCCAAGGCCGGCAAGACGACGCTTCTCAAGAGCATCGCCAACGGCATTTCCGAGAATTACCCGGATTCGCACCTGATCGTGCTGCTCATCGACGAGCGGCCGGAGGAAGTGACCGACATGCAGCGCTCCATCAAGGGCGAGGTGCTCTACTCCACCTTTGACGAGCTGCCGGAGCACCATACCCGCGTGGCGGAGATGGTGCTGGAGCGCGCAATGCGCCTTGTGGAGCATGGCAAGGACGTGGTCATCCTCATGGACAGCCTGACCCGCCTTGCCCGCGCCTACAATCTGACCATTCCGCCCACGGGCCGTACGCTTTCCGGCGGTATGGACCCGGGCGCGCTGCATAAGCCAAAGCGCTTTTTCGGCGCCGCGCGCAACATCGAAAACGGCGGCAGCCTGACCGTGATCGCCACCGCCCTGTCCGAAACCGGCAGCCGCATGGACGATATGGTTTACGAGGAGTTCAAGGGGACGGGAAATATGGAGATCCATCTGGATCGCCGCCTGTCGGAAAAGCGGATTTTCCCGGCAATCGACATCTATAAATCCGGAACGCGGCGCGACGATCTGCTGCTCTCTCCGGAGGAGCTGGAGGGCGCGCGCACCATTCGCCGCGTACTGGCGGGCGGAAATCCGCTGGAGGTCACCGAGCAGCTCATCGGCATGCTGGACAAAACCACCACGAACGAGGATTTCCTCCAGCGGCTCAAGGAGTGGGTCAGCATTTATGAAAAGGACGGCTATACCATGTCCGCCCAGAACCGCTTTGGAAAATAGCGAAAAATCCGCCGGATTCTTCCGAAAAAGGCTTGCTTTTTCCGGCGCGGCTGTATATAATAGCCGATGGTAGTGTTTTTGAAGGAGTGAAAGCCATGAAGAAGGACATCCATCCGAAGTACGGCAAAGCCACCGTACGCTGCGCCTGCGGCGAGACCTTCACCACGGGTTCCACCCGCGGCGAGCTCTCCGTTGAAATTTGCAGCAAGTGCCATCCGTTCTACACCGGCCGTCAGAAGCTGGTGGACAGCGGCGGACGGGTCGATCGTTTCAAAAAGCGTTACGGCATGTAACGGTCATCAAACCTTCCCTTCGGGGAGGGTTTTTTGTTGCCCCAAAATACGGGGCGTGCTATAATAAATAGATTACATTTTTTAAAGGAGAATCAGGAAATGAAGCGTTGCTCGGTTGGTGGTCAGGCGGTGCTGGAGGGCGTGATGATGAAGACGCCCGCAGGCGGCGTCGCGCTGGCCGTGCGCAGGAGTGACGGCAGCATCGTCAGGGAGTTTCGCCATGAAAGCACCCGCGCAAAAAAGGGAACGGCGCTGGGCCTGCCCGTGGTGCGGGGCGTGGTGGCGTTTGTGGAGTCCATCGCGGGCGGCATGCGCGTTACGACCCGCTCCGCAGAACTGTTTGGCGAGGATGCGGAGGAGAAACCGAGCCGGTTTGAACTCTGGCTCTCCAAAAAGTTTGGAAAATCCGTTATGGATATTGCGATGGGCATTGCGGTGGTGCTTGCGGTGGTGCTTGCGGTGGGCCTGTTCGTGTTCCTGCCCTCGTTTATCACGCAGCTCATCCCCTGGCCGCAGGAAACGCCCGCCATCTGGAAATCCCTTGCGGAAGGCCTGGTGCGGCTCGGCATCTTTCTTGCGTACATCACCTGCATCGGCCTGATGAAGGATATCGGCCGTCTTTATATGTATCATGGCGCGGAGCACAAGGTGATCGCCTGCTATGAGCACGAGGCGGAGATGACGCCGGAGAATGCCATGCGCTACCCGCGGCTGCACCCGCGCTGCGGCACGAACTATCTGTTCCTTGTCATGGCAATTTCCATCCTGTTTTTTGCAATGCTGCCCTACAGCGAGAACTTCCTGCTGCGGTTTTTGACACGGCTCGTTTTTCTGCCGCTGGTGGCGGGCATCTCCTATGAGGTGCTGAAGGCTGCGGCCGCCAGCGATGGCTGGCTGGCCCGCGCGGTGCGCGCGCCGGGGCTTGCGCTGCAATATCTCACCACCCGGGAGCCGGAAAAGGAGATGCTGGAGGTGGCGCTGGCGGCGTTCCATCTGGCAATGAACCCGCCGGAGGAGGATCTTATCGTGGATACGGCGGCGCTGGAAAGCAGCAGGGCCGGCGAGGCCCCGGCGGACGGAACTGCGGCACCGCCGGAGGAAAGCAAATCCTGCGCAAAAGCGGCGGACGGAACCGCTTCAGGGGAGGCGGAGGGAGCGCAGCCCGGCGCGGCGGACGCATCCGAACCCTGCGGCGCCGGCACGGAGAAGGCGGAGCCGCCGGCAGGGGAAGCGCCCGCCGGCAGGTCATGACCGTCGCCGCGCTGACCCGCTGGCTGGCAGAGCGGCTTGCGCCCGCCGCGGGCGAGGACGCCCGCTTTGAGGCCCGGCTCATGGCGGCGGAGGCGCTGGACGTGAGGCCGAACGAACTCCCGGGCCTGCGGGACGAGGCGGCGCCTGCAGCCGCCCGGGAACGCGCGGAGGAGATGCTCCGCCGCAGGCTGCTGGGCGAACCGCTGCAATACATCCTCGGGGAATGGGAATTCATGGGTCTGCCCTTTCTCGTGGGGCCGGAGGCGCTGATTCCGCGGCCCGATACGGAGATTCTCTGCGAGCGGGCCCTCCTGCTTGCAAAGGCGCGGGGCTACCGCACGGCGCTGGATCTCTGCTGCGGCACGGGCTGCATCGGGGTCTCCCTTGCCAGGCGCGGCGGGCTTGCCGTGACCTGCGCGGACCTGAGCGCCGGCTGCGCGGCGCTCACACGCCGCAATGCGGAGAAAAACGGCGTTGCATTGGCGGCGATCTGCTGCGGCGACCTGTTTGCGCCGCTGCGGGGCCAACGTTTCGACCTGATTTGCTGCAATCCGCCCTACCTTTCGGACGGCGATATGGCCCAGCTGCAACGGGAGCTGACCTTTGAACCCGCGCTGGCGCTGCATGGCGGCGCGGACGGGCTGGCCTTTTATCGAAGGATCGCCGCGGAATACGCCGCGCACCTGAACCCGGGCGGCGCGTTGCTGCTGGAAATCGGGAGTACGCAGGCGGAGCAGGCGCAGGCGCTGTTCCGAAAGACACAACTGTTTTATGATTACGCGGGAAATCCCCGCGTGGTTCTTGTGGAGGAGACATGAAACGCAGGCAAGGCCAAAAAACCATCGGAATCATCGCGCTGATCATGGCGCTGGGCTGCGGCGCGTTGGGCTGCGCCGGGGTTCGGACTGTGGCGGAGGGCGCGAGCCCGGCGGCCCCGGTCGCCCCGTCCGCACAGCCCGCTGCGGCGAGCATGCCCCAGATGCTCACCCTCGCCACGGCTACGCCGGCGCCGGAGGAAGCCGCGGCAACGCCCGGCCCCACGGCGACGCCCGCGCCGCAGAAGGCCAGCGCAACCATTGGCGCGGTGGGCGATATCATGGTCATGCCCAGCCAGCTTGCTGGCGCGTATATCGAGGAGACGGGCGGCTATGACTTTATGCGCAGCTTCACGGGCGTACAGAAGATGTTTTCGTCCATTGATCTGATGTGCGGCAACCTGGAGGGCGCGATTGCGGGCGCGGAGATCGGCTATTCCAACGGCAGAACGGACGCGGAGGGGCGCATCAAATTCAACGCGCCGGACGAGTTCGCCTACAATCTCCGGCAGGCGGGCTTTGACTGCCTGACCACCGCCAACAATCACGCGGGCGACTGCGATGCAAGCGGCGTAGTGAACACGATTCGCACGCTCCGGGCGGCGGGTCTGCTGCAAACCGGAACCTTTGAGACGCTGGCCGACAGGGAGACGCCGCTGGTGGTGGAGCGAAACGGCATCAAAATCGGCGTTCTGGCCACGACGACAGTGATCAATGGCTCCTCAAACATGAGCCGGGCGGAGAAAAACGAAATGTTCTCGCGCATGCAGAACTTCGAGCAGATCGAGGCGGAAATTGCGGCAAGCAGGGCTGCGGGCGCGGAGTTTATCGTCATGTTTGCGCACTGGGACGAGGAATATGAAACCCGCCCCTCAGGCTCCACAAGGAAGTATGCGGACCAGCTCCTTGCGGCGGGCGTGGACGCGATCATCGGCGCGCATCCGCACGTGGTGCAGCCCTTCGAGTATCGGACGGTAACCCGCGCGGACGGCTCGGAGTACACGGGGCTTGTGGCCTATTCGCTGGGCAATTTCCTTGCGAACATGTCGGGCGAATGCAGCTACGGCATGCTCCTGCAGCTCACGGTGGAGCGGGACGGCCAGGGAAGGGTTGCATTGGCGGAGGCTGCCTATATGCCCACGCTGTGCTTTTCCGAGGAGCTCCCCGATCCCACGGAAGAGAAGCCGAACCGAACGAGAACCGTACACCAGCTGGTGCCCGCCCTTGCGGACACCACAGGGATCGTTTCCCATGACACGCTGGATGAAAAGGAGCAGGCGCTTGTAAAAAAGGCGCGGGAATATGTACTGAAGGTTTGCGGCACGGAGATTGTGCCTGTAATGGAGGACGCATGCTGGATAAATTGAGACAACTTTGCGGCCGCTACGAGCAGCTTTCCGAGCGGATCGCCGATCCTGCGGTGATGGCGGATCGCGACGCATGGCGCGAGCTGGTGAAGGAGCACGCGGCGCTCGAAGAGATCGTGACCGCTTTCCGGGCTCACGAGGGGACGCTTGCCGCATTGTCCGACTGCCACGGCATGCTTTCCGAGCAGCTGGACGCCGAGATGAAGGAGCTGGTGCATGCGGAGCTGCAGGAGCTGGAGGCGCGAAGCGCGGCGGAGGAGGAGGGGCTGCGGGCGCTGCTGCTGCCCAAGGACCCCAACGACGAGCGGGACGTGATTCTTGAGATCCGTGCGGGCACGGGCGGAGACGAAGCGGCGCTGTTCGGCGCGGATCTTCTGCGCATGTACCTGAGATACGCCGAGCGCAACGGCTACCGGGTGGAGTATATCGAAAACAATCTGACCGATATGGGCGGCGTAAAGGAGGTCGTACTGTCGCTGGGCGGCAGGCGCGGCGCCTACAGCCGCTTAAAATTTGAGAGTGGCGTCCACCGCGTCCAGCGCGTGCCGGAGACGGAGTCCCAGGGCCGCATTCATACCAGCGCGGCCACCGTCGCCGTGTTGCCGGAGGTGGACGACGTGCAGGTGGAACTGCGGGACAGCGACCTGCGCATCGACACCTACCGCTCCAGCGGCGCGGGCGGCCAGCACGTCAACAAGACGGAATCCGCCATTCGCATCACGCATCTGCCCACCGGTATCGTCGTACAATGTCAGGACGAGAAATCCCAGCTCAAGAACAAGGAGCAGGCGCTGCGCGTGCTCAAAAGCCGCCTGTTTGAGTTTTACCAGTCCCAGCAGGACGCGGCGATGGCCTCCCGGCGCAAAAGCCTTGTGGGCTCCGGCGACCGGAGCGAGCGCATCCGCACCTATAATTTTCCGCAGAGCCGCGTGACCGACCACCGCATCGGCCTGACGCTCTATAAGCTCGAACAGTTCCTCGACGGGGACATGGATGAGATGATCGACGCGCTCATCGTGGCGGAGCGCGCAGCAAAACTGTCGGACGGGGAAGCGTAAGAAAATGGTTACGGAGGTCATCAACACCGAACGCCAGCCGGAGGCCGGTACGCGGCAGGGGGCGAAGCTGCTGCGGGAGGGCGCGCTTGTGGCCTTTCCCACGGAGACGGTCTACGGCCTTGGCGCCAACGGGCTGGACGAGGCGGCGGTTCGCTCCATCTTTGCGGCCAAGGGACGCCCGTCGGACAATCCGCTGATTCTCCATGTGAGCCGCAAGAGCGACGTGCAGCCCCTCTGGGATACCGTGCCGCGCCGGGCGCGCCAGCTCATGGACGCCTTCTGGCCCGGCCCGCTGACGCTGATCTGCCGCCGCTCGGCGATTGTGCCGGATGCGGTGACGGGAGGGCTGGACACGGTGGCGGTGCGTATGCCCGCCAACAGGACCGCGCACATGCTGATTCAGAAGGCGGGCGTGCCGGTGGCCGCGCCCTCGGCCAACCTTTCCGGCAGGCCCAGCCCTACCACCGCGGCCCATGTGCTGGAGGACATGGACGGCCGGATTCCGCTGATCCTGGACGGCGGCCCCTGCAGATATGGCGTGGAGTCCACGGTGCTCTCCCTCTGCGGCGCGCCCACCATCCTGCGGCCGGGAGCGATTACGCTGGAGATGCTCTCCGCAGTCGTGGGAGAGGTGCAGGTTGCAAAGAGCATTCTTGCACCGCTGGGTCAGGGGGAGACGGCGGCCTCTCCCGGTATGAAGTACAAACACTATGCGCCAAAGGCAGAGGTGGTGGTCATTACCGGAGAAACGCAAAAAATCGCAAAAAAAGTTTGTGAAATGTACAATTTGGCTGAAATGCAGGGAAAAAATGTTGAAATTGCAGCCACAATACAAACAAAAGGGTTTTACAAAGGAAAAAAGTGTGTTATACTGGGTGACAGAAACCATCCCGAGACGCTATGTGCAACACTTTTTTCCTCTCTTCGCAATATCGATGAGCGTGCGGATTTGATCCTCGCCGAGGGGATTCCAACGGATCACGCGGGACTGGCCTATATGAACCGGCTTCTCCGCGCGGCAGGATTTCAACTGATTGAGGCTTAACATGATAAAGGAGATCGAGAAAGAGTGAGAATTGCAGTTGCATGTGATCACGGCGGCTTTGCGCTCAAGCAGGCCATCGTGCGGTTTCTGGAATCTTCGGGCAACAGCGTGAAGGACTTTGGCTGCTACTCCGAGGAAAGCGCCGACTATGCGGACTTTGCCTTCCCCGCGGCGGAAGCCGTTGCGGACGGCCAGTGCGACCGGGGGGTCCTTATTTGCACCACCGGCATCGGCGTTTCCATCTGCGCCAACAAGGTGCGCGGGATTCGCTGCGCGCTCTGCACCTCCGAGTTTCAGGCGGAGATGACGCGGCGGCACAACGACGCCAACGTGCTGGCGCTGGGCGCAAGGACTGTCTCGGAACAGGAAGCGGAGCGGATCGTGGCGGTCTGGCTCAAAACCTCCTTTGAAGGCGGACGTCATGCGCGCAGGATCGACAAGATTGCGGCCTACGAAAACAAACAGGAGGTAAATGCAAATGTCTAACGTTACTGTGATCGACCACCCGCTTGTGCAGCACAAACTCTCCCTTCTGCGCGATAAAAACACCGGAACGAAGGCGTTCCGGGAGCTGGTAACGGAGCTTGCGCTTCTGATGGGCTATGAGGTAACGAGAAACCTCGAGCTTGTGGAAACGGAAATTGAAACGCCGGTGTGCAAAACCCGGGTCAAGACGCTGGCCAACGAAAAGCTGGCGGTGATTCCGATTCTCCGCGCGGGGCTTGGTATGGCGGACGGCATGATGGGCCTGATCCCCAATGCGAGGATCGGCCATATCGGCCTGTACCGCAATCCCGATACGCTCAAGCCCACCGGATATTACTGCAAACTCCCGCCGGATGTGGAGGAGCGCGACGTGATTATCGTCGATCCCATGCTTGCTACCGGGAATTCCGCGATTGAAGCCTGCCGCATTGTCAAGGAGGAGGGCTGCAAGAGCATCCGCCTGGTTTGCCTCATCGGTGCGCCGGAGGGCGTGGAGACCATGCAGCAGGCCCATCCGGACGTGGATATCTACCTTGCGAATTTGGACGAGAAGCTCAATGACCATGGCTACATCGTCCCGGGCCTGGGCGATGCGGGCGACAGGTTGTTCGGAACGAAATAAAAATGGGAGGAAACCACCATGCGTTCTATTATTGATGAGATCGCGCAGGCGGAATCGCAGGCCGATCAGATCCGGCAGGAAGCCGCCGCCGCCTCGCGGGAGCTGATGCAGAAGTCCCGCGCGGAGGCGGAGCAGGCGCTGGCCAACCTGGAGGCGGAGGAGCGCGAAACCACGCGCCTTGCGCTGGAGAAAGCGGAGCAGGACGGGAAAGCGCTTGCGGAATCCATCGAGAAGGAGCTTTCGGACGCTGCCGACGCTCAATGTGAAACCGCGCGCGGCCGTCTGGACAGCGCAGTCAACTACCTGATGCAGAAGGTACAGGAGATCGCATGATTGTACAAATGAAGCGACTGACCCTGGTCGCACACAAAGCGGATGAACGCGCCATCATTGAGGCGCTGCAGCCGCTCCAGGCGGTGGAGGTGCTCAAGGATGAAAACGCATCCTTCGGCGCGGATCAGCTGGACGCTGCGGAGTCGCGCGTTCAGCAGCTGTCCGAAGCGCTTGCCATCCTGAAGCCCTATGGCGAAAAGAAGGGCATGCTTACGCCAAAGCCGGAGGCGAGCCTTGATGCGATCCGCAGCGAGCTTCCGGAAGCTCTGCGGCACAGCGAGGAGCTGGAGCAGTGCCAGAGGGAGCTTGCGCGCATTCGCTCCGAGGCGGAGAAGAACGCGGCCGTCATCGAGTCCCTGCGACCGTGGGAGAGCTTCCCTGCGGATATGCAGGCGTACAAACGCTCCAGAACGGTCCGGTTTTTCCCGGGCATTCTTGCGGCGGCCGACGTCGAAAAGCTGGATGAGCAGGCGGACGCCATTGAGTACCAGCTTTTCAGCGAGGGGACCAACCGCGCCGTTGTGGTTGCCTGCGCAGCGGAGGACGCAAAGTCCATCGCCGCCTTCCTGAAATCCCTGAACTGGACGGACGTGGCCTTCCCGAAGCTCTCCGGAACGCCGAAGGCCGCCATGGACCGGCTGGAGGCGGAGAACGCCGCCCTTGCAAAGGAACAGGAGCGGCTTCTTGGGCAGCTTGCGGAAAAGGGAGCGTACAAGGCCGCCATCGAGGGTGCGTACGACGCCGCCGTGATCGAGCGCGACCGGCTGGCGGCGCTGTCCGTCATGGCGCAGACCGCCGCCACCTTCGAGCTGGAGGGATGGGTGCCGGAGGATCGCGTTGCTGAGGTGGAAAAGGCCGTAAGCTCCGTGACCGACGCATACTATTTTGCCGTTCGCGACCCCAAGGAGGAGGAGACGCCGCCCTCGGTGGTTCGGAACGGTTCCTTTGCCACCCCCTTTGAGGAGGTTACCAACCTCTATTCGCGTCCCGACCCAAAGGGGATCGACGCAACGCCGTATATGGCCCCCTTCTATGTGCTGCTCTTCGGCCTGATGCTGAGCGACACAGGCTATGGGCTGATCCTTTCTCTGGGCTGCTGGCTGTATCTCAGGCTCAAGAAGCCCACGGGCATGTCCGGCGGCATTACGCGGGTGCTCTTCTGGGGCGGACTTTCGACGGCGGTCTGGGGTGTGCTGACGGGCACCTTCTTCGGCCTCGATTTCGACGTGCTGCTGGGCACCACGGAGCGGAACCTCTTCCCGCTGCTGGTGGACCCCATGGGCAACCCCATCGGCATGCTGATCCTCTGCTTCGGCCTCGGCATTTTTCACATTCTCTTCGGCGTCGCGCTCAAGATGAAGATGGCGTTTTCGGAGGGCGACTGGCAGACCGCGATCTTTGACAACCTCTCGTGGATTCTGATCGTGGTCGGCCTGATCGTATTCGCCCTGCCCATGGTGAGCCCGGCTCTCCCCGCTTTCCTGGGTACGGTGGGAATGGCCATGGCCATCCTCGGCGCGGTCATGATCCTGCTGTTCAAGGGCAGAGCGAAGAAAAACGTGTTCTCGCGCACGATCTCCGGGCTCGGCGAGCTGTATCAGATCACCAGCTATCTTTCCGATATCCTTTCCTACGCGCGCCTGTTCGCGCTGGGCATTGCAACCGGCGTTATCGCCTCGGTGTTCAACGATCTGTGCGGCATGCTCATGGGCTCGCCCAACATCATTATGAAGGTGCTGGGCATCCTCATCGCGGTGGCGCTGCTGGTGGCGCTGCACCTGTTCAACATCGCGATCAACACGCTGGGCGCTTTTGTCCACTGCGCAAGGCTCCAGTACGTGGAGTTTTACGGCAAGTTCTATGAGGCTGGCGGTAGGACCTTCCAGCCGCTGGGATACAACACAAAACACGTTAGAATCACAAAGTCATAACACCCAACACCAATTCATTTTAGGAGGAAAAACACTATGGAACTCAACTGGGGTATCATCTTTGCGGCAGCTGGCGCGGCAATGGCGGCAGCGATGGCGGGCATCGGCAGCGCAATCGGCGTCGGCATGGCCGGCCAGGCGGGCGCGGGCGTTGTATCCGAGGATCCGGACCGTTTCGGCTCCTGCCTGCTTCTCCAGCTGCTGCCCGGTACGCAGGGTATCTACGGTCTGCTGATCGCCTTTGTTATTGCAACCAAGGCCGGCCTGCTCTCCGGCGGCGCCGCCGCTTTGACTGCCACCAACGGCCTGAACCTTCTGCTCGCCGCCATCCCGATCGCCTTTGGCGGACTGCTTTCGGCCATCCATCAGGGCCGCGTGGCCGTCTCCGGCATCAACATGATTGCGAAGAAGCCGGAAGAGCAGGGTAAGGCGATGCTCATGACCGTCATGGTCGAGACCTACGCCGTTCTCGCGCTGCTCATCTCCTTCCTGCTGGTCAACGGCGTTGTCGTGGGCTAAGACGCATCATGCGAACGGAGAATTGCAATGGAGATGAACAAGACCGGCACGAATAAGCTGGCGGAACGGATTGTCGCCGATGCGCGTGCCGCTGCGGAGCAGACGCTTTCCGAAGCGAATGCGGGCGCCAGGGCGATCTGCGCGGAGAACGCCCAAAAGTGCGACGCCCTGCGCGCCGACTTTGCGCAAAAGCGCGAGGCGGCCGTGCAGAGCGTGCTGGATGGCAGCAAGACGCGTGCGGCGATCGACGGCAAGAAAGCGGCGCTGAGGAAAAAGCGCGCCGTGATCGACGCCGTGTTCGAGCAGGGCTATTCCGCTCTGTGCGCGCTGCCTGCGGATGCCCGCGGGGCGATCTGCAAGCGGCTGCTCGTCTCGGAGGTTGAGGGCGGAGAGACGGTTGTCCCCGCAAAAGCCGACCGGGCGCAGATTGCGGCGATCCTGTCCGAGATGAAGACCGCCGATCTCAAGCTCTCCGATGAGGACGCGCCCTTTGACGGCGGGTTCCTGCTTGTTGGACGCGGCTATGAGAAGGACTGCTCCTTTACGGCGGTGCTCTCGATGCTGCGCGACGCGGAAGAGACTGCGGTCGCGAACCTGTTATTCGACTGATTGGGAGGAAGGCGAATGCCACAGCCAAGTATCCCCTACGCATGTGCGCGCGTCAGTGCGCTCACCAAGGGGCTTTTGGATCAGCAGACGGTGAAGCGGATGGCGGATGGCACCCTTGAGGACGCCATGCGCACCCTGCTGGACGTCCGGTACGGCAACATGCCGGACGCCACGGCTGCGGACTGTGAGCGCATGATCGACAACGTGCGCACGCAGACCGCCGCGGACATCCGCGAGCTGTCGCCAAAGCCCGCGATTACCGATCTGTTCCTGCTTGCGACGGACATTCAAAACCTGAAGGTGCTCCTGAAGGCGCGCCTGCTTGGCACAGTGGATGCGGAGCTGCAGGCGGGCGGCCTCTATGAGAGAGAGGCCCTTTCCCGCGCGGTGGCCGAGCAGGAGTATCACGGCCTGCCCGAGATCATCCGGGATGCGCTGGACGGGCTTGAGCGCAGGCTCAAGGTGGAGGTGGAGCCGCAGCAGGTCAGCATTGCGCTGGACCGGGCCTACCTTGCCCATGCGCTGGCCGTTGCCGGGCGGGAGAAGGATGAATTTGCGCTCACCTATTTTCGCGCGCTGTGCGATTTTGACAACATCATTACCTTCCTTCGCATGCGCGCCATGGGCGCGCCCCGGGAAGAGCTCAGGACGGTACTGCTGCCGGAGGGCGGCGTACGCCTGTCGGATCTTGCGGCGGCATACGAGCTTTCTGCCGAGTCCATCGGCCATGTGCTTGCCGAAAGCACCGCCCGCCAGGCCATCGCCACGGGCCTTGCCGAGATGCAGCAGACCGGCAACATCGGCGCGCTGGAACGCCGCAGGGACGATTATCTGCTGTCCCTCGTCAAGGGGCGCAAGTACGACGTGCTGACGATCTATCCGCTCCTTGGATACCTCTTTGCGCGCGACCGGGAGGCGAAGGCGGTTCGCCTGATCCTGACGGTCAAACGCAACGGACTGGATGACGCGGTCATCCAAGAGAGGCTGTGTGAATTGTATGGCTAAGATGGGTGTCATCGGCGACAAAGATTCCGTCATGCTGTTCAAGGCGGTCGGACTCGATGTCTTTTTTGAAACGGAGGGCGACAAGGCCAACCGCCGGCTGCACAGGCTGGCGCGGGAGGGCTACGCGGTGGTGTTCGTCACCGAGCCGCTCTATGAGGCCTGCGCCGAAACCATTGCCGAATACGCGGCCGAAGCCTACCCCGCCATCATCCCGATTCCGGACAATCAGGGCGTGCAGGGCATCGGTATGCAGGCGCTCAAGCAGAACGTCGAAAAAGCAGTCGGCGTCGACATTCTATTCAATAATTAAGGGAAGGGTAACTACTTATGCAAGGAACGATCATCAAGGTTTCGGGCCCGCTCATCGTTGCCGGCGGCATGGCGGACGTGCAGATGTACGACGTGGTTCGCGTGTCGGAAAAGCAACTGATCGGCGAGGTTATCGAACTGCGCGGCGATCGCGCATCCATTCAGGTATATGAAGAAACCGGCGGCATCGGCCCCGGCGAGCCCGTGGTTTCCACCGGCGCGCCGCTGTCGGTGGAGCTTGCGCCGGGGCTCATCGAGTCCATTTACGACGGCATCCAGCGCCCGCTGGACGTGATCCGCTCTCAGGCGGGCGACCGCATTACCCGCGGCCTCATCGTGGATGCGCTGGATCATGAAAAGCTTTGGAGCTTTGTTCCCGTGGCCAGCGTCGGCGACGAGCTGCAGGCCGGCGATATTCTTGGCACCGTGCAGGAGACCGAGGCCGTGCTCCACAAGATCATGGTGCCGCCCAACGTTTCCGGCAGGCTGAGCTGGATTCATTCCGGCGAGGCGAACATTGTCCAGCCCATTGCAAAGCTGGAAAAGGACGGCGAAGAAATCGAGATTCCGATGCTCCAGAAATGGCCGGTACGCCGTGGCCGTCCCTACGCGGAGAAGATCGCGCCCACCGAGCCCATGATTACCGGCCAGCGCGTGATTGATACGCTGTTCCCGGTGGCCAAGGGCGGCGTGGCGGCTGTTCCCGGCCCCTTCGGCAGCGGAAAGACCGTCGTGCAGCACCAGCTTGCCAAGTGGGCGGATGCGGACATCATCGTTTACGTGGGCTGCGGCGAGCGGGGCAACGAGATGACGGACGTGCTCATGGAGTTCCCGGAGCTGAAGGATCCGCGCACCGGCCTGTCGCTGATGAAGCGCACCGTGCTCATCGCCAACACCTCCGACATGCCCGTGGCGGCCCGCGAGGCATCCATCTATACCGGCATCACCATTGCGGAGTATTTCCGCGACATGGGCTATAAGGTCGCCATCATGGCGGACTCCACCTCCCGCTGGGCCGAGGCGCTGCGCGAAATGTCCGGCCGTCTCGAGGAGATGCCCGGTGAGGAAGGCTATCCCGCCTACCTGTCCAGCCGTCTGGCCGAGTTCTATGAGCGCGCCGGCTTTGTAAAAACCCTGGGCAGCGACGGCCGCACGGGCGCGGTTTCCGCCATCGGCGCCGTGTCGCCGCCGGGCGGCGATATCTCCGAGCCCGTCTCGCAGGCCACGCTGCGCATCGTGAAGGTCTACTGGGGCCTTTCCTCCAAGCTGGCCTATGCGCGCCATTTCCCGGCGATCGACTGGCTGCAGTCCTATTCGCTCTATCTCGACCGGCTGGAGGGCTGGTACAACGAGACCGTTGCGCCCGAGTGGTCGTCGCTGGTTGCGCAGACCATGGGCCTGCTCCAAGAGGAGAACGAGCTGGAAGAGATCGTGCGCCTGGTCGGTATCGATGCGCTGTCCTACAAGGACCGCATGACGCTGGAGTGTACCCGCTCCATCCGCGAGGACTATCTGCACCAGAACGCGTTCCACGAGGTGGATACCTACACCTCTCCGAAGAAGCAGTATCTGATGCTCAAGTCCATCCTGCTCAACTATGAGAAGAGCCTTGAGGCGCTGGAGCAGGATGCATCCTTCAACAAACTGATCACGCTGCCCGTGCGCGAGAAGATCGGCAGACTGAAATATGTCCCCGAGAGCGACGTGCAGGCGGCTTACGATGAGATCATTGCCGACATGAACGCCCAGATCGGCGAACTGACCGAGGGAGGACAGCAGGATGCGTAAGGAATATCGTACCATCAAGGAAGTGGTCGGACCGCTGATGCTCGTAGAGGACGTCTCGGGCGTCAAGTATGACGAGCTGGTCGAGATCGAGCAGGCGGACGGCAGCATTCGCCGCGGCCGCGTGCTGGAGATCAATGGGGACAAGGCGCTGCTGCAGCTGTTTGAAGGCTCCCAGGGCCTGCGCATCAGCGATTCCAAGGCGCGGTTCCTGGGAAGATCCATCGAGCTTGACGTCGCGCCGGATATGCTGGGCCGCGTATTCGACGGCATGGGCAAGCCCATGGACGACGGCCCGGCGCTGATTCCGGAAAAGCATCTGGATATCAACGGCACGCCCATGAACCCCACCGCCCGCGACTATCCGTCTGAGTTCATTCAGACGGGTATTTCCGCCATCGACGGTCTGAATACGCTGGTGCGCGGCCAGAAGCTGCCGGTGTTCTCCGGCTCCGGCCTGCCCCACGCAAACCTCGCCGCGCAGATCGCGCGCCAGGCCAAGGTGCTGGGGTCCGATGAAAAGTTCGCGGTTGTATTCGCTGCGGTGGGCATCACCTTCGAGGAAGCGGATTTCTTCATCAGCGATTTCCGCAAAACCGGCGCCATCGAGCGTACCGTCACCTTCATCAACCTTGCCAACGACCCGGCCATCGAGCGTATCGCAACCCCGCGTATGGCGATCACCGCTGCGGAGTATCTGGCCTACGATCTCGGCATGCACGTGCTTGTCATCATCACGGATATCACCAACTACGCCGAGGCGCTGCGCGAAGTATCCGCTGCGCGCAAGGAGGTTCCGGGACGCCGCGGCTATCCGGGCTACATGTACACCGACCTTGCCACCATGTACGAGCGCGCAGGCCGCATCCGCGACAACAAGGGCTCGATCACGATGATTCCGATCCTGTCGATGCCCGAAGATGACGTTACGCACCCCATTCCCGACCTGACCGGCTACATCACGGAGGGCCAGATCATCCTCTCCCGCGAGCTGCACAGGAAGGGCCTGACCCCGCCGATCAACGTGCTTCCCTCGCTGTCCCGTCTGAAGGACAAGGGCATCGGCGCGGACAAGACGCGGGAGGATCATGCGGACACCATGAACCAGCTCTTCTCCGCCTATTCCCGCGGCAAGGACGCAAAGGAACTGGCGGTCATTCTGGGCGACGCGGCGCTGTCCGATACGGATAAGCTCTACGCAAAGTTTGCGGATGCCTTCGAGGCAGAGTACGTTTCCCAGGGCTATTACACCAACCGCAGCATTGAGGAAACGCTGGATCTTGGCTGGAAGCTGCTTTCCATTCTGCCCAAGGCGGAGCTCAAGCGCATCAAGGATAAGTATATCGAAAAGTATTATCCCGAGGAGGCGTAACAAGTGGCGGCGATTCAAGCAAAACCGACCCGCATGGAGCTGTCCAACCTCAAAAAGCGCAAGACGGTTGCCGTACGCGGGCATAAGATGATGAAGGATAAGCGCGATGAGCTCGTGCGCCGCTTCATCATATTTGCCCGGCGCAACCGGGAGCTGCGGGAAGAGGTGGAGCGCAAGCTGACGCTGGCCATGAAGAGCTTTGTGCTTGCGCGGGCCTCCATGAGCAATGCCGAAATCGAGGAGGCGCTGCTGTACCCTGCCCGCGCCGCCTCGGTGGAAACCGGCAGCGAATCGGTGCTGTCGATCCCGGTGCCAAAGCTCAAGCTGGAAACGCAGGAGGGCTTTACCTATCCCTACGGCTATGCGACAACCAGCGCGGAGCTGGACGGCGCGGTGCAGCAGCTGGCCGAGGTTCTGCCGCTGATGCTGGAGCTTGCGGAGATTGAGAAGAGCTGCAGCCGCCTTGCGGACGAGATCGAAAAGACCCGCCGCCGCGTAAATGCGCTCGAGTACGTCATGATTCCGCAGTTTACGGAGACCATTCGCAGCATCCAGATGAAGCTGGAGGAAAACGACCGGCAGAGCACCACGAGGCTCATGAAGACCAAGGAAATGCTCCAGCAGCAGAGCTGAGTTACCAACAACAGAATTCCCTGCATAAGTAGCGCGGCCCCGGAAAAACTCCGGGGCCGCAGTCTCGGAAAGCGGCGCTTTGCTGAATTCCGGGGCGGGGGACAGGTCCGGCAGCCTGCGGAAACCGTTCATTTTGAGAAAAGATGTACGGGCGTAACGAAGAGGGCTGCAAAGGGCGCGCCGTCAACGCGCAAGAGCCCGCCGCCGGAAGGAGCGCTGCAAACCGGGGTTCCCGCCGGTATCCGGCACAAAAAGAGGCCTGCGGCCCTGCGCGGCAAACCGCGGGGCGTTTACTGCATTCTCGCAATTTCCTTGTGCAGCCGGCGGATGATGCGCTTTTCAAGGCGCGAGATATAGCTCTGGGAGATGCCCAGCAGATCTGCGACCTGCTTTTGCGTACACTCCGGCCGGTTGTTGAGCCCGAAGCGCAGCTCCACAATCTGCTTTTCCCGCGGCGTCAGGCGCGTCAGGGCGATTTTCAGCAGCTCCCGGTCCACCTCGTCCTCAAGATCCCGACCCACGATATCGTTCTCCGTGCCAAGAATGTCGGAGAGCAGCAGCTCGTTGCCGTCCCAGTCCACGTTCAGCGGCTCGTCGAAGGAGACCTCCAGCTTCAGGCGGCTGGTGCGCCGCAGGTGCATGAGGATTTCATTTTCGATGCAGCGCGAGGCATAGGTCGCCAGCTTGATCTTCTTCGATGCGTCAAAGGTGTTCACCGCCTTGATGAGCCCGATCGTGCCGATGGAGATCAGATCCTCAATGCCCACGCCCGTGTTTTCAAACTTGCGCGCAATGTATACCACAAGCCGCAGGTTGTGCTCAATCAGCGCATTCTTTGCTTCCTGTTCCCCCGCCATCAATCGTTCGATCCACTCCTGTTCCTCCTGCGCCGCGAAGGGCGGCGGCAGTGTCTCCCCCGAATGTATGTAATAGAGTCCCTTCCTGCGCCTGCTGATCAGCAGCAGGTACCAGCGCATCATCCGTTGCCGCAATCGTTTCAGCATCTTTTTTACCCCTTTCCGCCGGCATCAGGCTGCCCGCTATGATCGCATCCGCTTCGGCAATCGGCACGGGGGATTCCGCCACAAGCGCATCCAGCGCATGCCACCGCCGGTAAAAAACGCTGATCCGCCGTGGCTGCACCGCCGAGAGGAAGCCTGCGCCGCCCAGCGTCTGGAAGGCGACAGGCCGGCAATTCTCCAGAGGCTGTTTCAGCACTCCCTGCTGCACGATCACCACGGGCTTGCCGCTGACCGGCTCCGTAAGGAGGTTTCCGCTGTCCACCAGCGCCATGAGCTCCACCGTCCGGTCGGAGAAGCTGATGCGAAGCCGGACCTGCTTCTGCCTGCTGTCAAACACCCGCCTGAGCTCCCGAAAAAGCCGGGGCAGCAGGGCGCAGAGGGCTGCGCCCAAAAGCGCGATGCGCAGCGGCACGGTGCCGATGAGCACGCCGTTGGTCAGCGACCCGCCAAAGAGGATGCAGACGCACAGCATCACCCCGCCCATGAGACAGGCCGACAGATACAGAAACAGCAGCGCGCGGCCATAATCCCTGCGATGATACACCATCGGCAGTACGAGTACGCAGCCAAGCAGCAGCTTGGGAACGGGCAGTGCCAGCGCAGGAAGCACCGCCACCGAAAGCAGCGCGTATATGGCGCCGAGCAGGGCCGCGCCAAAGCCCGCCAGCCTGCGTACCGGAAGACCGGACAGCGCCGAGCAGAGGCGCAGCATCAGAAGGTTCATCAGCAGATTGTCCAGCAAAAAACCCTCGATCGAGACTTCCATAGCCTATGCAATCCGAATGACCATGACGGTCATGTCGTCCTCCTGTCCGCAGGATTTTGCGCGCTGCAGCAGCAATTCCGACAGCTTTTTGCAATCCTGCGTTTTTGCAAGCGCCTCGGTGATGGCGGATTGTGTCTGCTCTCCCAGCGCGTCCAGCGCGCCGTCCGAAAACAGGAACACCGTATCGTCGCGGCGCAGCTTCGCCGTCTGTATGGCGGGCACCGCCTCGTCCACAATGCCTGCGGGCAGCGCCTCCGCGCAGATGGAGTGGAGCCTGCTGCCCCGGTAGACGAAGGTTGGCGGCGCGCCGTATTTGATGAACTCCGCCTGACCCGTCCGCAAATCCAGAAAGATGGCGTCCAGCGTTGCGTACATGTCGCGGCGGTGTTCCAGCAGCAGGCGGTTTACGCTCTCCAGCGCAACGTCCCGCTGGAAACCCGTGCTGTACAGGTCGAACAGCAGGCGAATGGCAGCCTCGCTCTCCGCGCGCGCGGCCTGGCCCGCGCCCATGCCGTCCGACAGGGCGTAGAGTGCCCTGCCGCCCTCGAGCTGTCGCTGGCCGGTGCAGTCGCCGCTGACGCCGCTGCTGCTGATGGGGAGGCTGGCGGTGCCCATGTGCGCGGTCAGAAGCTGCGCTTCTTCGAGCACCAGCGTGCATTGCCTGCCCTCGTACAGCGTATCCAGCAGGCGCACCTGGCGCTTGAGCGTCTGATGCACGGCTTCGCACACGGGCAGGGGCTGCTTGCCGTAGCTCTCCGACACGCGGATGTGCATTTGCAGCTTGCCGTGCGGGAAGGAGGCGTCTACGCCGAACACCCGGATGCCCCGGCGGTCGAGGCCGTTGAGCAGGCGCTGCTCCAGATCCTCGTCCAGCCAGCGGTCCTCCTTCACGCGCTTGCCCAGCGCGTCCAGCACATTGCAGACGCCCGTGAGCTGCCGGTTGACAAAGGCGTACTGCTGCGCGGTCTGCTGCTGCATGGCGTGCTGTACCAGATACTGGTTCTGCGCCTGCCATGCGGCGGCCGCCATTTGCAGCATGTGCTTGCAGGCCGGGTCAAAGGGCTGGCGGATGCGGATGCGCTCGCCGCGCTCGTGCGCCTCCAGCATGGCCACCACGCTGTCCGATGCGGAGGGATAGTCGCTCCAGCACAGCTTCTCCATGGGGCAGTTCGTGCAAACGCTGTGCGCAGCCTGCGTCACCCACTGCATGCGGGCATCCGGCGGTTCCTCCGGGGATACGCGCGTACCAAACAGCTGCGCGACCTCGCGGCAGACCTTGGCGGTTTCCGCCATTTCGGCAGCCGTCCGTTCCCGGAGCCTGCGCATGGACTTTTTCGAGTATCGCTCGCGGTTTTTTCCAGCGTCCAGATAGCCGCAGATGGCCAGCATTGCACTGCGCGGAATCACAAGGAAGATCGCGCCCGCAAGCGCCAGATTCAAAAGATTGATCGTGTGCGAGGCGGTGAACACATAGGTGCCGACGATGAGGCAGCCCGCCAGAAAGCCCGCGAACACGCCCAGCGCGTCGATCTTTCGCAGCGCGGCGCCGGCCAGTGTGCAGGCGGCCAGCGAGCCCACAAACATCAGCGTGAAATCGCCGCCCACCGTCAGAACCGCGCCGATGGCCACTGAAACGGCGACGCCGCCGACGCCCCGCGCCAGCGCCGCGATCATGGAAAAGGTCAAAAGCAGCACCACCGGCAGCGAAAAGCCCAGATAATTGATCTCCGACAGGGCAAGGAGCAGTATGCCGAAAAACAGGCTGATGTTCACCTGCTCCCCGTCGGTCAGCACATGGCGGTACCCAAGGGTGCGGATGGTTGTGAGCGCGTTTTGCATCGCAAAGGCGGAAAACACCGTAAGCCCCAGCCCGATCAGGCCGCGAAGCAAAACCTGCACGCTTTCCGCATAGAAAACCGGCAGAAGCGCAGCCTGCGTCAGAAAGAGCAGGAACAGCCGGTCCAGCTTTGCGCTGTTTCTGCTGAAGCGCTTCCACAAAAGATGCGCAACATAGAACAGCGCGCTGCCCGCAGCCGCGGCGATATGCATGGGCCGCTGCAGCGCCAACGTCCCCACGAGAACGCCCAGCAGCGTCAGATGCGCGTTCCCGCCCGCGATGGCCACCGCGCCGAGAAAGGCCGGTCCAAAGGGCGAAAGCCCGTCGTCAAAGCATATCCGCGCAAGCGCAACCGCGCACAAGAGGTTGACCAGCGCGAGCCGGAGCGCCCGGCGGCTGGCAGAGCTTTTCGATTTGTTTTCCCGCTTTTCCGAATCCGTCTGCATGTTACCCCCTGCTCCAGCATACAAAAAAGCGGCTGTCGAAAGTTCCCAGCCCGGGGCTGTGACAGCGCTGCATCGTGTCATAAAACCCGCCCGTTTTCTCCCTTTTCCTCCGAAAAAGCATCCCTTTCTTCCGCAGTCGGCAGGTATTGCGGCGCAAAATGCGCGAATTCTGTCCCACGCTTGCAAGGGCAGCAGGGGGTATGATATCCTATATAAAAATGATTATTTTGGAGGTTTGGCATGTTTACAGCCAACGGTTACTACAGCCAGTTACAGGGGAATTACCTCTTTTCCGAGATCGCAAAGCGCGTTGCCGTCTTTGCCGCCGCGCATCCCGAGGCCGATATCATCCGCATGGGCATCGGCGACGTGACCCGTCCGCTGGTGCCGGCGGTCATCAGCGCCATGCACCGCGCTGTGGACGAAATGGGCTGCGCCGAGACCTTCCATGGCTATGGGCCGGACTTTGGCTACGACTTTCTGCGCAGCGCCATCGTGAATCGCGACTATCGGAGCCGTGGTATCGACATTTCCATGGACGAGGTTTTTGTCTCCGACGGCGCAAAGTGTGATGTGGGCAATATTCAGGAGCTGTTTTCCGCAGATTGCAGGGTTGCGGTCATGGACCCGGTCTATCCGGTCTATGTGGATACAAACGTCATGTCCGGCCGCGGCGGTCGCTTCGCAAACGGCGCCTATGAAAAGATCGTCTATATGCCGGCAAGCGCGGACAACGGCTTTGTGCCGGAGCTGCCGAAGGATCGTGTGGACGTGATGTATCTCTGCTTTCCCAACAATCCTACGGGCATGACGCTCAGCCGCGCGCAGCTCAAAACCCTTGTGGACTATGCCATCAAAAACCGTGTGCTCATCCTCTACGATTCCGCTTACGAGGCTTATATCCAGGAGCCGGACGCGCCGCACAGCATCTACGAGGTGGAGGGCGCGAAGGAATGCGCCATCGAGTTCCGCTCCATGAGCAAAACCGCGGGCTTTACCGGCACGCGCTGCGCATATACGGTGGTTCCGAAAACGCTCAGGTATGCCGACAGCTTCGGCAACGAAGTTTCCCTGAACGCCATGTGGGGTCGCCGCGTGGCCACAAAGTTCAACGGCGTGTCCTATATCACCCAGCGCGGCGCGGAGGCCGCCTATCTGGACGAGGGCTACCGGGAGATTCTCGGCGTCGTTGCGGACTACATGGAAAACGCCCGCATCATCCGCGAGAGCCTCAGCCGTGTGGGATACACGGTCTATGGCGGCGTAAACGCACCCTACATCTGGCTGAAAACGCCCGGCGGCGACAGCTGGGCCTTCTTCGACGAGCTGCTGGCCACCCACCACATCGTCGGCACGCCCGGCGCAGGCTTTGGCAGGGCGGGCGAGGGCTATTTCCGCATGACGGCCTTTGCCACGCGGGAGAACACCCTCCGCGCCATGCAGCGCGTCTGCGGAGGCTGAGAGCGGCATGAGGCGCGTCATCACCTTCGAGGGCATCGACGGAACCGGCAAGGGGACGCAGATGGAGCGGCTGGCGGCTGCGCTCAAAGCCCGCGGGTTGCGGGTTGCCTGTATCTCCTTCCCCATGTACGACAGCTTTTTCGGCGCGCAGGTGGGCCGGTATCTCACCGGGCGCGACGGCGTGCGCGCGGACGAGGTGGACGGCAAGAGCATGGCGCTCTGGTTCGCACTGGATCGCTTTGAAGCCTTTCAAAAGGCGGATTATTCGGGTTGCGACGTGCTGCTCATCAACCGCTATGTGCTCTCGAACGCGGTCTATCAAAGCATCCGCGACTGCGACATCGGCAGGCCCGACCTGCTTGACTTCGTGCTCGAAACCGAGCACGAGCACTTCCACATTCCCCGACCGGACCGCATCCTGCTCTTTGACATGGATCTGGACGCAGCGGCGCAGAATGTGGTCAAAAAAGGCTTCCGCAGCTATGTGGGCCAGGGGCGCGACATCTATGAATCCATCCCCGCCATCCAGCTGCGCGCGCGCAGGAAGTATCTGGAATATGCCGCAAGGCTGGACAACGTCTCCGTCATCCCCTGCATGGCGGAGAACGGCGCGCTCAAGAGCATTGAGGACATCGGGATGCTGGTGGATCGGGCAGTGGAAGGTCTGCTGTTTTCTTAAGAATTTCAACGCGGCCCGGGCCACGCATATGCGCTGTTACAAATTCAATGGGCCGAAATCAGGTTCCCAAGCCCTGACCTGCAAAGAAGTGCACAACCGGACGCCGCCATCTGGGCGGCGTCCGCATTCTGTCTCAACCATGGAAAACCCCACGGATTCGAGAATTTCCTAAGGGGAGCTTGCGCCTTTCGCGCGGTATCACCTCTTCAGAGAACGCCCCGCTCCGCAGGCGCTTTACAAATCCGGCGCATGATGCCGGAGAAAAATCAACTCCACAGGGGCTGCGACCCTCCGCAACTCCGGGACGCCATCGTTCCTTCTGAAGCGGCGGGATACCACATGGTTTGCGCAAATCGAAGCGTAACAGGGGGGGAGAGGACGGCATGCGGCGTCAAAGACGGGTCTTATCGCAGCATATCAGGAGAAGGACGGCTTTTGAAAGCCGGGAGAAGATATCCGGCGGCATTGGGATTGGCAACGGCGTTCCAAAGCGGGATGTGAATTGGCTGTAACAACAGAAAGGCAGATGAAACGGAACTCAGTCCGGTCGTAACGCAGACACCGGCTGTCACAGAAGGGCCGGAGCCTGCGCCCGCGCCTTCCCCTGCGCCGTCAGCAGCATCAGCGCCGCAATATCCAACAGAGAGACGAAGTGGAAAAACGATAACCCGGCGGCGCTGCCGCAGGATCTGGCGGGCAAATCCGGGCCGCCCGCTGCGAAGAGCTCTGCTTGCGGGAGGGCTTACCCGGGCGACCCCAGCGCTCAGTCCCGTGTGCCCGTATCCAGCTTCGAGAGGCCGTAGGCCGCCGCAAGCCCCACCGCAAAGCAGAGCGCGGACAGAAGCCCCGCCCGCCAGCTCGCGTATTCCAGCGGAACGATAATGATCGTCGAAGCGATCGTCACGCCGAGCACGATATGGTACATGATGGCATAATGCTTTTCAAACAGGCTGTTGACAAGCCGCGCCAGCACCACCACCGAACCGGCTAGGCCCAGAATCCACAGGCCAATGACCGGAAGATTGAAATTTGCAATCGCGGAGTTCAACGGCTCGAACAGGCCCAGCGGAATCAGAATGGCCGAGGAGCTCATGCCCGGAACGACAAGGCTCAGGCCCCAGAGTACGCCGCAGAAGATATACCAGCCGCTGGACGGCGCTACCTTTGGAATGGCGCCCAGCCGCACAAACAGCAGCAGCCCGAACAGCGCCGCAAAGGCGGCCGCTGCGGCGAGATAGCTGCTCCTGCCGCGTCCCTTTTCGCCGGCCTCGCGGAAGAGCTGCGGCATTGTGCCGGCGATCAGGCCGATGAACAGCCAGGTTCCCAGCGTTTCATCCGCGCCGAAGATCCATTCGATCACCCGGGCAAAGCCGAAAAAGCCGATGAGCCAGCCAAGGCCCACGGGCAGAAACATCCGCCAATGCCTGGGCAGCCCGCGAAGGGGATGGGACAAGATCTCCATCATGGGCTGGTAAATCCCGAACACCACGCACAGCACACCGCCGCTGATACCCGGCAGAATGGCGCCGCCGCCGATCAGAATACCGGAAAGCAGCAGCATGGCAATTCTCGGGATGGAAAATTCCTGTTTTCTCTGCTCCATAGATTGCGTTTCTCCTGAGTCTCCCTAAGCCTGCATCCGCCTGACGCGCTCCGCAACGCGCCTGCCAGTCGGCGTCACGGCCAGGCCGCCCTTGGCCGTTTCGCGGTATTCCGGCCGGATATCGCGACCCACGGCGAGCATGGTGGCAACCACTTCGTCGAAGGGGATGAGGCTTGTCACGCCGGCAAGGGCCATGTCCGCACAGATCATGGCGTTGACCGCGCCGAGCGCGTTGCGCTTGATACACGGACACTCCACCAGTCCCGCTACCGGGTCGCAGATGAGACCGAGGACGTTCTTGATCGCCATGGCCGCCGCATCCAGCGCCTGCACCGCCGCGCCGCCGCTGACTTCCACGAGGGCCGCCGCCGCCATTGCCGCAGCCACGCCGGTTTCCGCCTGACAGCCGCCGCCCGCGCCGGAGATGGTTGCGTTTTGCGCAAAGATCAACCCCACTGCGCCCGCCGTGAACAGAGCGTCCACCAACTGCTCGTCCGTCCAGCCGCGCTCCCGCGCACTCTCGATAAGCACGCCCGCAAGGATGCCGGAGGCCCCCGCAGTGGGCGCCGCCACGATGCAGCCCATGGAGGCGTTGACCTCTACCACGGCCATGGCCGAGGCCGCTGCCCGGCAGGCGTTTGAGCCGGAGAAGGGGCTGTACTTTCCATATTTGAACAACATGGCCGCCTCTCCGCCGGACAGGCCGCTTACGGACTCCACCTTTTCGGAGAGGCCCCTGTATACCGAATCGCGCATGACGACAAGGTTTTTGTACATTTCGCCGCGAATTTCCTCGCGGGTTTGTTCGGAGATATGCTCTTCGCGCAGCTGCATGGCCTCGGCGATGGTAACGCCGTGCTCAAAGCAGTATTTGCGGAGCGACTCGCCGTTGGCAAAGGCCTGTGTAATCATTCTGCTCCGCCTCCTTACACGGCAAACAGCCGCAAAATATTCGGGCAAAGCCGCTGGATCATCCGCAGCGTCTCGTCCGTAATCTTCTCATCCGTCTCAATGGTCATGTAAGCATCCTCTCCGCGGCCGTGCCGGAATACGCGCATGAATGCAATGTTAATGTGAAGCTGCGCCAGCACATGCGAAATCTCCGCGATTACGCCGGGCGCATCGCGGTGCTGCACGACCATGGTGGGATATTCCCCCGTGAGCTCCACGCCAAGACCGTTGATCTCCGTAATGAGAATGTTCCCGCCGCCCACGGATATGCCGATGACCACCGTTTTCTGCCCCTGACTGCCCGTAATCTCGATCCGGGCGGTGTTGGGCTGCTCCACAGGCTCGTCCGAAAATGTCACAGAGGTCAGAACCCCGGTTTCACGGGCGATCTGGTACGCCTTTTTGATGTTGGGGTCGTCCGGCTCCATGCCAAGCGCGCCTGCAATCAAGGCCTTGTCCGTGCCGTGGCCCTTGCCGGTCTCCGCAAAGGAGCCGTACAGCGTGAACGAAGCCTCCGCCACATCGCAGTGGGCAATGTGGCGCGCCACATGCGCAAGCCGCACCGCGCCCGCCGTATGGGAACTGGAGGGCCCGGTCATCCGGGGCCCGATGATGTCAAAGACGGAAAAATTTTTCATGCGTTCTCCTCCCCGTCCTTTCAAAGACATGGCAAGTGCCACCGGATTAACGCATCGGTGGCACTCAAAAAGAAATTGCCGCGCACTCCTCCCTCGACCGTACGCCCTGCGGACGGTACGCCGGCAGGTAGCTCCTCCCAGGTTTCCCTGCGGCACACCGGCCATTCCGCATAATGCTGCTTCCGTCAGGACCTGACATGGTTCACGGCGGCCGGTTGCACAGGACCCGGGGCTCGACGCCCCTTGCCGGGGCCCGGCTCCGCGGACGGCTGCCTCGGGAGAAGAATTCGGCCCTGCTGTAGCGGATTGCAGGTACAGGGCACCGCTAACTCCCCGCTTAGCGCGGCAAACCTATGTGCGTTCTTTCTTATTGTATCCCATTCCTTCGCTTTTCGCAACAGGGAAATTCCCAAACGGGAGCGGTGAAACGCGCAGCAGAAACCGCAGTCATTGCAAAGGGGAGGTCTTTTTCTGGCGCGTCTGTCCGCGATTGCACGTTGCCCCGTCAACCTGGCTGCATGCATCGATAGCAGCTATCGCCATCGATTGCAGGGCGGCGCAAAACAAAAGGGAGGTATAATGCTGATATCGCATTTACAGCATTATGAAAAGCATAACAGGATATTTTTGGCTGACATTATTTGCAATCGATATCGTTAACCTTCGCCATGGTGCTTCTGGCGCGCTGATTGTTACTTAACAATACCGGCCCTTGATCGGATCACCAACAGCTGGCGATCATGAGCAAAATGCCATGGTTCATCGAAGGAGTGACAAAGCCGGCAACAGCCGGACATCGGGCAGCCCAGACAGTATTTGATTCGGCGCAGCGGAGCGCGGCGATGGTGAGAAAGTAACATCCGGCTGCCTGCAGGCCTCTTGTATTTGTCGATGGGAAGGAGATTCGCAGAGACCTGACCCTGCGGGACAAGCCGTCTCCGGAGAGATCAGGCTACGCCCTTCACAACGTCAACTCCATGTTGGCGGCAGCGAACGACCTTTTAAAATTTTTGGGCCGCAGCCAGCGCTCCGGGAAAACCCTGAAGCCGCGAGGATTTTGAAATCGCAACAATTGGCTTCCTGCTACAAAAACCGGCCGTTGGTCGGAGCAAAGTCCGGCCCTGCTTTCTGCCAGTACAGCAGGACAGACACAACATCGATCAGTGGAGGAACAACGGCGCCGAATTGACCGACGCGGGTTGGTATCCAATGGAAACACCACATATCAATTATGTGACGGGTCATCTGGACTCCCCGCAGCCGCGTCCCTTTGAGGACAGAGAAGATCGACCGGGTAACAAAAGATTCGTTTGAAAGTGTCAGAATTTTTGGAAAACATATTGCTTTTGGTATAACCTTGTGCTATAATTCGTTTTGAAAACGGTTGCAAAATTATTTAGCGTTTTATGAATTTTAGATCAAACACCACATACCGGGTGTTATGCAGTAACCCTATTAATTAAGAGAGAAGAGACCGTATGAAGATTGCAATACTCGGCGCCGGGGCCATGGGAATGCTGTTTGGGGGATACCTCTCCCAACACAATCAGGTATGGCTGGTGGACGTCGATCAGGATAGAATCCATTATATCAACGCCAATGGGGTTGCTGTTCGTGAGAATACAGGGGAGGACAGAAGCTTTCATCCTTTTGCTGTGACGAATGTTGCGGACCTGAGCGCAATGGATTTAATTATCGTGTTTGTGAAATCGATGTACACAACGCAGGCTCTGGAGACGAACCAGCAGCTGATCGGGCCGGAGACGTACCTGATGACGCTTCAGAACGGCGCGGGCCATGAATCAAAACTTTTGCAGTTTGCGGATGAAGCGCATGTGATCATCGGTACGACGCAGCACAACAGCTCGATCATCGCCAACGGACATGTGAACCATGGCGGAAAGGGCAAAACGCAGATCGGTCTGCTTTCCGGAGACAGCCGCCGGCTGGAAACGATTGCACAAAATTTTAGCCAGTGCGGGCTGGAGTGCAGCACGAGCGCGGACGTCAAGCGCCAGATTTGGACAAAACTGTTCACAAACACGTCGGCGAGCGCGCTAACGGCGGTGCTCCAGGTGCCGCTGGGGTTCATCCACGAGGATACACACGCACATAAGATGATGGAAGTCCTGGCGCGGGAAGCGACGGCGGTGGCCAACGCGGACTGCGGCGGCGGGTTTGACGAAGCGGAAGTGATCGAGGGCGTGGACACGGTGTGCCGAAACGCGCCGAACGGGTACACGTCGATCTATGCGGATGTGAAGAAGGGCGCGCGCAGCGAGGTGGACACGATCAGCGGCTCGGTGGCGGAAACGGGAAAGCGGCTGGGGATTGCAACGCCGTATCATGAGATGACAGTGGCGCTGATTCATGCAATGGAGAACCGAAACAGGACGCAAGGCAAATCTTAACATAAGGAGAAACAGACATGTCCGAGTACAGCTGGACTGCGGGAAGCCCCTCGAGAATACCGAAGAAGATGCCGCCCAGGGAATATATGATGGGCAATCTCCACGTTGTTGACCTGACAAAGGTGCTCGATCCCAATACGGAGACGCGCCGCTGCCGGCTCTGGCGCTTCAACACCGGCGGCGCCATCCCCGATTTTCATACGATTATGGATCTGACGAGTCACCTCGGCACGCACTGCGAGTGCCCGTACCACCACGATGAGAACTGGGCGAGCGTGGCGGAGCTGCCCCTCACCAATTTCATGGGCAGAGCGATTTACGAGACGCTGGACCTGCCGGAGAATCATCAGATCACCGGTGCGGACCTCGAAGCGGCCATCGGCAGCCGCGTTCAGCCGGGCGACACCGTAATTCTTGACAGCCCCCACAAGATTCCACCGTTCACGCCTGCGACCAACGGTCCGGACGATCATCGCCTGGTGGTCGGCGCCGACAGCGCGCAGTGGCTTGCGGACCACGGCGTCAAGTGCGTGGGCTTCGGCGACGGCGTATCGATTGAGGATGGCGAGGCGAATGTGAAGCCGTTCCACGATATCCTTATGGCGGTCAACTGCACCTTCCTCGAAGTGCTGCAGAATCTCGAGCTGCTCAGGACGGATACGTTCTTTATCAGCTTTGCGCCGCTGCCGATCATCGGCCTCGATTCCTGCCCCGTCAGGGTCTATGCCATTGAGGGGCTGGGGGAATTCTAACTCAAAGGAAACGGAAGCGACTTCTGGCCAGAGTGGATCTGTGCGATGCAGTTCGCAAAGAAATATAAATGATGAGTTTGGAGGATAAGAAACATGATTTATGGAACCATTGGTACAGAGTACAAGTATGATGTGAACGATCCGAAATTCAAAACGGCTTTTGAGTTTTTAAACAGAAAGGATCTCGCGAGCCTGCCGGAAGGAAGAATTGATTTGGAGCATGGTGTATATGCAAATATCCAGCATTATGTAACCAGCCCTGAAGAGTCGCTGCCGTTTGAAACGCATGATCTTGCATTCGACATTCATTACATGGCTGAGGGCGAGGAGTACATCGGCGTTTATAGCCGCGAACACCTGAGCGTCAGTGTGCCGCATGATGATGAGAAAGAATGGACCCTGTACCATGAACCGGAGTTTCCCGGGAGAGTTTTCCTGCACACCGGTGAATTCATTGTCATAGAGCCTGAGTGTGCGCACAAACCCCGCTGCAGCGCCGGCGAGTGCAAGGCGGTCAAAAAAATCGTCATGAAGGTGCCCGTGTAAATGGTTCTTAAGCAATTAGAGCCATGGGACGGCGTTCTTCTACGAGAACAGATGAATACGATGCGCTGGGCTTAGCGCAACAAAAAACTTGGGCGAACAGCCCGAAATAAAAAAGAGGAGAAGAAGAAATGAAGAAACTACTTTCCGTACTTGCGCTGGTTTTTGCGTTCATGATGTTCGCAGTTGCCTGTGCAGCGCCTGCGCAGAATGAAGAGCCGGCCGCTCAGCCCGCGGCGGAACAGGCTCCGGACGCCCCTGCTGCTGGTGCAGATTCCGGCGCAGATTCCGCGCCCGCACCCGCACCCGAAACCAAGACCGGAAGCCTGACAATCGGCATCTCCATCAATGGCGTGGGTAATATTCACAACCGCCATATGTTTGAGGGCCTGAAGGAAGTTTGCGAAGGCCGCGGTCACAAGGTTGTCGCTGTTAACGCCAACGGCGATGCAACTCAGCAGGTGACTGACGTTGAAAACCTGATTCAGGCAGGTTGCGATGTCATCGTCATCCAGTGCGCCGACAGCTTTTCCATGAAGAACGTTGTTGCAGATGCGGCCTCCAATCTTAACAAAAGAGGAGTATTAAAAGACGTTTCGTTTAATGTGCGCAGCGGAGAGATTGTAGGCATGTTTGGCCTTGTTGGCGCTGGCAGAACTGAAGCAATCCGTGCCACCCTCGGCGTTGATCAATATGATTCTGCGAAGATCACGCTGGAAGGAAAGCCGGTCAAATTCAGAAATATCGGTCAGGCGTTCAATGCGGGTGTTGTATTGGTTCCGGAAGAACGAAGAAGACAGGGGATTCTCCCCAACACGCCAATTTACAAGAACGTCACCATGGGATGTTTGAAATCCTTTGAGCACTTTGGTTTGATCAACAGAAAGAAAGAGCTTGCGTATGCGAAAAAATCTACTGATATGCTGAGCGTTGCATGTTCCTCCCTGAAACAGACCGTTGGCAGTCTGTCCGGCGGCAATCAGCAGAAGGTAGTTATTTCAAAATATATCGATCGGGATGTAAAGGTTTTTATTCTCGATGAGCCGACCCGTGGAATCGACGTCGGCGCAAAGGATCAAATCTATCATATTATCGAGGGGCTGGCGAAGAAAGGAATGGCGGTCATCGTGATTTCCTCTGAGATTCCGGAATTGCAGCGCTTGTGCGATCGCATCTGCATTATGAGTGAGGGCAGAGTGACCGGCGAAATCAGCAGGAAGGACTTTGCCGACTCCGATAAGATTCTGCGCAATGCAATTGGTGTTTAATTTGCAGTCGAAAGGAATGTGAACCATCCATATCTCGCTTTTCCGTCTGGTGAATACTCCCGAATGTAACGCGCCTCCCACCGTCCATCTGACCGCTTCCTGATATTTTCTCCTTTTCTGGACATACCAAAGACCTCCTGTTCGAACATGGTTTGTATGACTATTATTATTGACTGCGAATGGATTAATAAATCGATATCCTGTTGCTGGTTCTGTCGTTGAAGAAACCGATCACCATATCGAAAGGCGTTTTTCCACATTGATGGTGGCTAAAAGTCGGACGAGCACTTGAAAAAAAACATAAAATAGTATAAAATAATAAAAATTTTCTAGATCAACTACTTGATCTAGCTGTTTTCGAATGTTTTGACAGTCATAAAGTAGATTCCTTTATGGCAAGACGGCATGAGAACAAACCTAGCAGCGCGTCGGATTCGGAACTCCGGAGCGGCAAGCGAGCGTGGGTATATATGGCAAGAGAACAGCCGAAGAGCCATGCTCTTGGGAGGGGGAAGAATTACTCTCTGCAGGGGTGTGGAAGGGGAGCACAGAGCCATGGCGTGGGAATATGATAATCGACTGGTCAGGAGGGAAGCAAGCCTGCGGCAAGCGGGATTTGAACCCTATTGTCTGTTTACGCAGAGCGGCAGCGAAATCCGACTGGCGAAGCAATTGAACCACTTGAACGAATCCTGCCTGGCGGTGCCATTTTTACGCATGAAAAGAGCAGGTGCGGCGCGAAGCAGTATCCTGGTACAGGAGGCGCTGCTCAAAGGCTATATCTTTCTCTTTGTTCCGTGTGGCTATCCTTTGCACGAATTGAAACGTGGCGAGGTGATGTTTCGGATTCTGGATCGCAAGGAAAATGGCGGTCTGCTGACAGGCGAGGATCGGGACTATGCGGAATGGATTCTTCGGCACGGCGGATTGCTCCCTGCATCGGAAGCGATCGAACTCAACGGCAGAGTCAGGATTATTTCAGGCCCCCTGCTGGATCTGCAAGGCAAGGTCGTGGGGTTTTCGAGGAGAGGAAAAAACTATCGCATCGAATTTGAAATGATGGGACACAGGATCAATACCTGGCTTCCATTTGAGTTCATTGAACCCGCGGGGGAAATGAGAGAAGCGGATCACATTTAGAATCTGACAAAAAACATGTATTTTATGTTGTGCAGGAATTACCGTTTGGCGGTTGGCAAAACCGCTGCTTTGAACGAGCCACTGCGTTGAAATCTTTATTTTTTAATTTGGAATTACAGTAGGGGGCATTGTGGGACTTTATCTTGGAGCATGGATCCTCGCGCTGCTGACGATGCCGGTGATACTGCTTGCAAAGCGCCGTTTTGAGGAATGTCTGCCGGTCGTCGCGATTGCGGCCATGGAGTTTCTATTTCTCGGCGGCGTATTTGGCGCACTCAGACTTTCCGTCTATGCGCTTGCGGGTCTGGCGCTGCTGTTTTGTATCTTCGCAGTCTGCCGTCTTTGCCGGGCGGAATCGGAACGAGCTGTCTTTTTTGAGAATTTTTTGACGCCCGGGTTTTTCCTGTTTTTGGTCTTTGTCGTTATTATGCCCATCCTCTGCAGCAAGCTGCAGCTTTATTCCTGGGATGAATTCAGCCATTGGGGACTTGCGGCGAAAGATATGTTTTTCTCGAACGCGATGCCATATCGCCCCGGTTCCCATGTCACTATGCGCAGCATCCCGCCGTTTGTGACGCTGTTTCAATACTTCTTTCTGCGGCTTGGCGGCAGCTACGCCGAACCCGTCATCTATGCGGCACAGAATCTGCTCTGCGTCATCCTGCTGTTGCCGATGGCGCGGCGAATCGAGCGCAGAAACTGGTATGGGATCGTTCCGCTCGCGCTGCTGATTCCCTGTCTGCCGCTGGTGTTTTTCCAAACTATTGGTTCAGTGCCTATGTGGATACGCTGCTCGGCCTTGTGCTGGCCTACAGTATCGGCAGCTATTTTGCGGACGAGCAGAAGGGGCTTTTTACGCTGATCTCTGCTTCGCTGGGCATTTCGCTGCTCATCATGATGAAAAACCTCGGGCTTGAATATGCGGTCATTCCGATGGCGTTGATTCTGTTCGATTATCTCTTTGTCTGGAGAAAGGCGGAGAACCTGCGGCGCGTCAGTTCCGGAAGGCGTGTTGCCTGCGCAGCGTTGTGCCTGCTGCTGATGCTTGGCGCAAGGGGTGTTTTTGTGATTGTCCTGCTTGCAAATGGAAAAGCCTCCTCGGAGGTGACGCTGCTTCTGAAACTCTTTGGCGGGGCGGTTTCTGGCGGCACGGAGACGGCCTCCGCAGTGGAAAATGCGCTCGGCGGTTTTCTGAAGGGATACCAGATCAAGAGCATCAGCACCTTCCTGCAGTTCTGGCGGTTGGACAATACGGATCGTTTCGGAATGTACACGCTCTCCTATTGGAGCCTGTATGTGTTGTTCAGTGGCTTTGGTCTGCTGCTGCTCTGGCTTTTGCGCGGAGAAAAGGATTTTAAAAGCTTGCGTGTCTGTGTTGGCGGACTGATTCTGGGATTCTGGGTCTATGCGTTGCTGACGCTCATCGGCTGTATCTTTGTGTTTCCGGCACGACAGGCACGCGTGCTGCTGATTTTCGACCGCTATATGCGCTCCTGCTATCTTGCTATGATTGCGGTGCTTTTGCTGCTGCTGTTCCGGCGCATAGCGAAAAAGCATTTGCTGCTTACGTTGACGGTCGCCGCCTGTCTGTTTGTGATGAATGCATCGCCGGGAGAGATCGTGTTTCGCGTTGGCGGCCGTTCTGCGGAGTATTCGGGGCCCATCCCCGCGGCGCATGTGGAAGCAGAGCTTGGCGCATTGGAAGTGGAGACGGATCGGGTTGCCTTTGTCTCGCAGGGCGACAGCTGGTTTCATAAGCTCTGCGTCAGTTACCATGCCATGCCGCTGCAAGTGCGGCAGTGTGGGGCATGGAATTTTGTGCCGGAGGATGGACAGCGGGATGATATCCGCGTGTTCATCGAGCCGGAGGCATGGCTCGAGACCCTGAAAACGCAGGGATTTACACACGTCTATCTGTATCGGACGGATGACTATTTTAACGAAGCATTTGCTTGCCTCTTTGAAGATCCGACCGCGATGGAACACGAAACCCTTTTTGAACTCCGGAGCGACAGCGCTCTGCTGCGCCGGTGTGAGTGAACACATATGGAGGAACAGAATGAATCAGGGGAAGCTTTTGGTCATCATACCGGCCCATAACGAGGAGGAGAGCCTCGAGTCCACGGTGAGCCAGATCATGCAGGCGGCGCCGGACATTGACTTTGTGGTGGTGAACGACGGTTCGACTGATTCCACGGGGGATATCTGCCGCAGCAGAGGTTTCCGCTGTATCGATCTGCCGGTTAATGTTGGATTGTCGCATGCGGTCAAATGCGGCATGGTGTATGCAATGCAGCATGGATATGAATTTGCGATGCAGTTTGACGCCGATGGTCAGCATGATGCGAGGTTTATCGCGCCGATGCTTGAAATGGCGAAACGGGAAAATTGTGATATTGTGATCGGCTCGCGTTTTTTAGAGGCATCCATGCCGATGAGTTTCAGAATGTTGGGATCTCGTGTGATTCGTGGGTTGATACAACTGATGACAGGATTTCGGATGACAGATCCCACTTCTGGAATGCGCATTTACAATCGGAATATGATCCGTTTGTTTGCGGTCATGTCCAATATGAATCCCGAACCAGATACCATCAGCTATTTGATCAGGTGCGGAGCAAGAGTTCGGGAAGTTCCTGTGATAATGCACGAAAGAAGCTGCGGACAGAGCATGTTTTCTCTGTACTATTCGATAGAGTATATGGCGCGCGTGGCGTTTTCTTTATGCTTTGTTCAGTTGTTCCGAAAGAAGGTGTTTTGATATGACGGCTGGTTTGCGTGTGCTGCTGATCGTTGGCGCATTTCTTTATGTTGTCTTTGTGATACGTAAGATTCGCACATCGGCAATCGAGTTTGGAGACGCACTTTTTTGGATTCTGTTCTCTTTTTGTCTGCTCCTCGTCAGCATCTTCCCGCAAATCATCGATTTGCTGTGCGATATCACCGGCGTGAGCTCGCCGGTCAATATGGTGTTCCTGTGCATCATCGCCTTGTTGTCGTATAAATGTTTTTCTATGGCGGTCAAGCTGTCAGTAATGAGTATGAAATTGAAAACACTGGTTTCCGTTATTTCTGCGCAGTCGCAGTCGTTGCAGAAGGTTGAATCAGAGAATGAATTTGAGAAAGAACGATTTTAGGAAATGAGATAACTGACATGACGATTTGCTTTTTTTCTGCACAATATTTGCCGATGAGCGGGGGGGTTGAACGATATACCTACAACCTTGCAAAGCGTTCATCGCAGGCAGGAAATCATGTTATCATCGTGACGTCAGCTTTGCCAAACGTCAAAGATCATGAGGTTACGGAAGATGGGATTGAGATATTCCGACTGCCGGCACGACTGCTGATGGCAGGAAGATTTCCGGTGCCGCAGTGGAATCGTAAACATAAAGCCTTGATGAAGCAGCTCAATAACCGAGAAATCGATATCGTTCTCATCATGAATCACTTTTATTTGCTATCGCTCTTTGCAGCGTATTGGGCAAAAAGAAGAAATATTCCGATGCTGCTGATCGAGCACGGCTCGGGACATTTGGTCCCGGAAGGCAAGATCGCCCAATGGATCGGGCACATTTATGAGCATTTTGCGGCGTGGTATCTTTCTCGTATCTGCGAGCATTTTTACGGCGTTTCCAAAGGCGTTTGCACTTGGTTAAAACACTTCCGTATTCAGGCGAAAGGCGTGCTTTACAATGCTGTTGATATGGCATTCATTGAGCGCGTTCTGGCTGAGAGATATTCGGTGAATTGGCGAAATGACTTGGGTCTTAAACAAGAAACAAAACTTGTACTGTATGCAGGTCGATTGATTCCCGAGAAAGGAATTCGGGAATTGATTTCTGCGATCGATATGCTTTCCGATCAGAATACGGTGCTCGTGCTTGCTGGGGACGGCCCCATGTTTGAGCGTTTGCGGCAGGAGCATGCCGGATCCGCAAGAATCAAGATCCTAGGGCGTGTGGAATATGATGCGTTGTTGACGCTATATAAACAGGCAGATGTTTTTTGTTTGCCCTCTTATTCAGAGGGATTTCCCACAACGCTGCTGGAAGCTGCGGCGTGTGGCTGCGCGCAGATTGCCAGCGATGTGGGCGGGGTACGTGAGTTGATCTGCTCCGAGGAACATGGCATTGTACTTCAATCTGTATCTGCAGAGATTATCGCAGATGCAATCAGCTTTGCGTTACAAAACGAAGTATGGCGAAAGAAAAGCGCGGAATTACTGCGCAGGCAGGTCGCAGAGAATTTCGATTGGCCGGTTGTGTCCAAAAAGTTTTTGCTGACCGCGAGCGCAGTTGCTGCGCAACAGCGGCTCTCAAACAAACACAATTAGAAATATTTCGAAGGTAGAGAATGAATACAGACTTGGTGAGCGTTATTGTTCCAGTATATAATACTGAGCAGTATTTAGAAGAATGTGTTGAAAGCGTTTTAAATCAGGATTATTCCAATATAGAGTTGATTCTGGTGGACGATGGCAGCCCGGACAATAGTCCGGAAATATGTGATGCTTATGCGGCAAAAGACCAGCGTGTGCGGGTGATCCACCAGAGAAATTCTGGGCTTTCATGTGCGAGAAATGCGGGATTGGCTGTTGCCAAAGGACAGTGGGTTTTGTTCCTCGACAGCGATGATGAATGGGAAACCTCTGATTTTGTAACGCAATTGGTTGCATTCGCACAAACATATGGGGCTGATGTTGTGTGTTGTAACTACCGCCGTATGTGGGACAAAGAAAAACAGGGGAATCTGTGCTGTGCACTCCGAGAAGAAACGGATGATCTATCAAGTATTATCGTCAGCAATACTTACATTTCTAGCGCGGGGACAAAGCTGGTGAGCCATGCCCTTTTGAGTAGGATTGGATTGACTTTTCAAGCTAATGTATTCTCAGAAGATGTGCTTTGGTCTTTGCAATTACTCTCTCAAGCAAAGCACGTCGGGTTTGTACCAGCGGCCGTTTATTTGTATCGAGTGCGAAAAGACTCTATTACGCATACACTTTCGCCTAAGAATCTACATGATTTGTTTGCGGCGTTCAGGGACTGTAAAATGGCATCGTTACGATGCGAGGATGCAACACGGCAGGAACTGTGTTTGATCTACACTGCTTTTCAGTATTGCACACTCCTTGTGAATATGCATTTAACCCGGCCAAAACCCAATCGCAAGGAGCGGGAAGAGATTTTTTCCTGGGCCGATATTCTCAGACACGACCGCCACAGAATCGTACATTTGGTTGCACTGTGTAAAAGAATCCTTGGAATCCGCGCAACGGCGTGGCTGCTGTATCGTTATGTCCGTTTGCAGGGGACTGTTACATAATGATGAGAAATAATATGTTGGAGGGTTTAACGTTGCAAGATCAGGTGTTTTTCAGCATTGTCGTTCCTGTACATAATGCCGCTTATACCTTGGAATACTGTGTTAGCAGTGTACTGAATCAGCAATATGCTCAATGGGAATTACTTCTGGTAGAAAATGGTTCTGCGGACGATAGCCTTGCGTTATGCAGAATATTTGAAGCAAAAGATAGCAGGATTCGAGTATTTACAACACAAACAGGGCCGTCTGAAGCGCGTAATTGTGGAATAGATCAGGCGAGAGGTAGTTATCTGCTGTTTTTGGATTCGGATGATGCTTTATGCGGAGAGTTAGCCGCATTGGCAGAGAAATTAAAAGGAAATTGTGATTTGTGTTATTTAACACACAACAATGTCTCACAAAACGGGCAAATAGTATCATCGTTTTATGCAGCTCAAGTTGATCGATTAACGCATGTATCCGGGCGAGCCGCTTATCAATATTTATATGGTGAACTACATATAGCGACATCTTCTTGGGTGTTTGCTTATCATAAGGCCTTTTTGGACGAGCAGAAAATACGGTTCGCGCAAGATCTATATATTGGCGAGGATATGCACTTTGCGACAAGAGCCCTATGGCTTGCACAATGTGTTGAGATGCTGCCGGAACCCATGTTGCGATTTACGCTGAATGATGGTGGGTCGTTAACAACGTCTATGAATGCAGATTCGTGTAAGAATCTTAAAAAGGCGATGCTTCGCGGCATCAGGTTTGCTTCTGATCTTGAGGAACATGACAGCGCTGTTTTTTTAGAGCCGTACCAGAATAGTGGTTTGTGGATGTTATATGTTTATGGCGGGATGTCAAAATGCGAGCAAGATTGTTGCAAAGAAGAGATGCGATGGATCTGCGGGATTATGCAGCATAGCACGAAAGTGCGGTTTTGGCTTCCTGCTGTGATTGCGGAGGTGTTTGGCGTCAGGTTGACGGCGAAGATGGCGCGATTGATGAAATCTTTGATTTACACTGTAAGTGCACGAAGAAAACGATTCTTAGATTTGGTGCAATCTAGTGAATCCTGAATTGTAGATTAAACACTGAGAAAGCTGCGGTTACGTTTCACCCTGATGTTTCGCGGGAAGGAATCTTCATATATATGAAAATAGGTATTATAACTCTGTTCAACCTGAATACTGTTAATTACGGGAATCACCTGCAGGCTTATGCTCTGAATCGTTACATTAGAGAAAACTATCCTGGAACGTGCGTAGAAACTATCCTTAACAGTAAAAAAACAACAAAGTTTCAGCGGACTGAAATCATAGGCCCGTCTGCTGTTTGGAAAATAATTCGACGAATCATAAAAGAGTGCTTTCGGCCAAAGCACCAAACAGCGATCCAAGCCGTTTCGCGCCGCTTGTCAAGATTCCGGCAATTTGCTTCGGAAAGCGTTCCCATGGCGCCGGTGGATATGGATTGGGACAAACTATGCACATCGGATTATGACAGATGTATTGTTGGATCGGATATCGTATGGGCGCAGGACCGATATGCCATCGATCGTACCCGGTTTCTTGACTTTGAGAATAGCAAAAGAGCAAAAAAGTATTCCTATGCCGCTTCGTTTGGAAGCGACTGGATACCCGAAAAGAATATAGACTTTATAAAACGATACCTTGCTTCGTTTCAAGGCATTTCCGTCAGAAAAAAAACTTCGGTTGAAATGCTTGATCGAATAGGCGTGCATGGCGCTGTGCATACAGTAGATTCTACCCTGCTGCTCGATAGGGAACACTGGGAAGCGTTTGGCCGCGCGCCGCTTGACTTTCCGTTAAAGCGCTATGCCTTTGTTTATTTGCTGGGAAAAGAGCTGGAACAAAGGGATGCAATACAGGAATTTTGTAAAAAGAAGGGTTTACAAATCGTCTTTATCCCGTTTGCAGACAAAACCTATAGCAAAGCAGACATGACGTTTGGCGACATTCAGATCATGGATGCTTCCCCCCGTGAATGGGTGTGGCTTGTTGGACATGCAGAATACGTCATTACCGATAGTTTTCATGGTGCTGTGTTTTCCGCCATCTTTGAAAAGAAGTTTTTTGTCGTTGCGCGCCAGTATGAAATTCAGGAATGGGACAATCGCTTGCATGATTATTTGGATACGATAGGTCAATCGGACAAGTACATAGATTTTACAAGCGCGCGTTTTGATGACTTTACCTGGGATTATCAAGAAATCAATTCAAAGCTGAAGGAAAAGATTGATTTTTCAAAGAAGTTTCTGGATGCTGTGATGCGGGAAGAAAAAGATGCGGCGGATATGGATCCGGAGCAGGAGGAGAACCATGATTCAGAGGCTGTCTAAAGAGGATTGCTGCGGATGCGCCGCCTGTTCAAATATCTGTCCACAAAGCTGCATCGAGATGAAAGAGGACAGCGAGGGCTTTCTTTATCCGCTGGTGGACGCGCTGCGCTGCACACAGTGCGGCGCCTGCACGAAGCATTGTCCGGTTTTATTGGATGCGCCCACGGAAGAAGGCGAGCAGCCAGAAGCATATGCAGCAATGAACCAAAACGAAGAAGAACGTCTTTCCAGCTCTTCGGGCGGTGTATTTACATTGCTTGCGAAAGAAACCATACGGCAAGGCGGTGCCGTTTTCGGTGCTGCATTTTCTCAGGATTTTCGGCGCGTTGTTCATGTTTGTATTGAAGAAGAAGCGCATTTAAAAGCATTGCAGGGCAGCAAGTATTTGCAATCAACTGTGGGCGCATCTTACCAGCAAGTAAAAGCCCTGCTGAAAAAAGGAAGGCAGGTTCTTTTTTCAGGAACCCCGTGCCAGATTGAAGGCTTAAAGGCATTTCTAAAAACAGATTATGATAATCTGTTGTGCGTCGATATCATCTGCCATGGGGTGCCATCCCCCAAGGTATGGCGTAAATATTTGGACTATCGCTGTATGCAGGCGAACGCGTCCGTGCAGCGAATGTGTTTCAGACACAAAACATATGGCTGGAAAGCATATATCGTATTGTTTGAGTTTTCAAATAACACAACATGCGAAGAAACCTATTCCGAGGATGCTTTCATGCAGACCTTTTTGCGGAATGTCTGCCTGCGGCCTTCCTGCAGTAACTGTCATTTCAAAAAGATGCATCGTGTCTCGGATATTACTCTGGGCGATTTTTGGGGGATTGAAACTGTTTTGCCCGAGATGGATGATGATAAGGGGACCTCTCTGGTGCTGCTGCATTCGAAAAAAGGAGAGAATGCATTCAACCACTGCGCTTCCAAACTTTTAACGAAACAAGTACCGCTGGAAAAAGCCATTGCCAAGAACACGCCGTATTTTCGATCCGTCCAGTCGGGTAAAGGGCGCACAAGTTTCTTTGAACATTTAGACGATCAAGCGTTTGATTGTCTGGCTGCCCGATATGCAAAAGAAACATGGACCTGGCAGACGCTGCTCAAATCCGCTTTGCAAAATTTGGGTTTGTGGGATCTGGCGAACGCTGCCCGGAAGAAGCTCCATGACAAAACAGAGGGAATGCTTTCATGATGTGATTGAGAAGGACGCTTGCATGACCACCTCGCGTATCGAATATACAAAGAGAAATATTGTTTATAAATATGCTGCGGGCATCATTACCACTGTTTTGAGCTTCATCTCGCGCAGCGTTTTCTTGCGCGTCTTATCGGTAGAATATTTAGGGGTAAACGGCCTGTTCACAGAGGTCCTGGGCGTCCTCTCCTTTGCGGAACTGGGGATTGGTACCGCCCTCAATTATGCACTATATAAACCGGTTGCCGAGAACGACAGGGAAAAGATTAAATCCCTGATGCGGTTTTATAAAACGGCATATTATATCATTGCCGGTGTAATCGCAGCCTTGGGCCTTGCTTTGCTGCCATTTCTGGATTTGATTGTAAAGGACCCCGGCAATATCGGAGATATCAGGGGTTACTATCTGCTGTTTCTTTTCAATACTGTGATCAGCTATTTTGTAAGCTATAAATTCAGCTTGACAAATGCGGAACAGAAAAACTATTTGGTCACAAAATATGACGCTGCCATATCCATCCTTACGATGATCGCGCAGATGATCACCTTGCTGATCTTTAGGAGCTTTTTCGTTTATCTCCTCACGGCGAGCGCGGTTGGCTTGTTACGGGTGGTCTTTTTGTCCCGATATCTGAATCGACTGTATCCCTATTTGAAAGACGGTAAGGCCCAGACGCTGTCCAAAGAGGAACTCGCGCCGATAAAAAGAAATATAGGGGCGCTGATCTGGCATAAGCTTGGAGATATCAGCGTTAATCAAACGGATAACATTATCATCTCCACCATGATTAATGTAACCACGGTCGGTTTATTGTCGAATTATAGTTTAATCGTATCCCAAGTCACCGCTGCAGTTGGTATTATTTTTCATTCAACTTTGCCAAGCATGGGGAATTTAATAGCAACAGAGGGCAGAGAAAAAGGGTTCTTTGTATTCAGAGTATATAACTTTATTAGTTTTTGGATATATGGGTTTGTCAGCATTGCTCTATTATATCTTCTTACGCCAACCATTTCCATTTGGCTTGGAATGGATAAAATAATTGACGAGGTTACCGTTGCGCTGATCTCTGTCAATTTTTATTTCGAGGGGCAAAGGATTGCATTCTT
>SFNQ01000038.1 GCA_004554165.1 Clostridiales bacterium
CGCCGCTGCGGGGGCTAGCCCCCGCAGCGCACCCCAACCGCTTTCCCAAGCCTTCGTGCAAGCATCCAAAAGTGTAACCTATGTTTGACGCTCGTACAACTTTGACCGCACCCCCAAACAATATTGCGTTGACGAATGTCGTCCTTCCGTGATACAATTGTAGAAATTGACTTTGGGGAAGATTATGGATTACGATCGATATATTGCAACGGTAGTTAAGCAGATTCCGCCCTCGGGCATCCGTAAGTATTTCGACCTGCTGGATGAATCGCACATCAGCCTTGGCGTAGGAGAACCGGATTTTCCAACGCCGGAGCGCATCCGTCAGGCAGCGCTGAAAAAAATGTCCAGCGGCAGGATCGCCTATACTTCAAATTCCGGCGATCCGCACCTGAGGGAACTCATTCTGCGCTATCTTGACGAGCGTTTTGACATCCGCGGCTACAGCGGAATTGACGATGTGCTCATCACCGTGGGCGCCAGCCAGGCCATCGACCTTGCCATGCGCGCAATCATCAATCCGGGCGATGAGGTCATCATCCATGAGCCGAGCTATGTTTCCTATATTCCTGCCGTGGATCTGGCGGGCGGCGTTGCCGTGACCGTTCCCACCTGTGCGGAGGATCGCTTCCGTCTCCGGGCGGACGTGCTGCGCGCGGCCATCACCGAAAAGACCAAGGCTCTGCTGCTGGCCTTCCCCTCCAACCCCACCGGGGCTATTATGGAGAAAGAGGATCTTGAGGCCATTGCCGAGGTGGTGCGGGAAACGGGTATTTTCGTTATTACGGACGAAATCTATGCGGAGCTGACCTATAACGGCAAGCGCCATGTTTCCCTGGCTTCGCTGCCGGGCATGCGTGAACGCACCGTGGTGCTGAACGGCTTTTCCAAGGCCTTTTCCATGACCGGCTGGCGCCTTGGCTATGCCGCCGGCCCGAGCCCCATCATCGCAGCCATGCGCAAAATCCATCAGCTTACCATGCTCTGCGCGCCCACGCCTGCACAGATTGCGGGTATTGCTGCGCTCGAGCAGGGCTTTGAGGACGGCTTTGCGGATACGACCGCCATGGTGGAGGAGTACGCGCGCCGCCGCCGCATTATGATCGACGGCTTCAATGCGCTGGGGCTGACGTGCAACGAGCCAGAGGGCGCTTTCTATGTATTTCCGTGCATTCGGTCCACGGGCATGCGCAGCGAGGCCTTCTGCGATGCGCTTCTTGCGAAAGAAAAGGTGGTCACCGTGCCGGGCGACGCTTTCGGCGCGGCGGGCGAGGGCTTTATCCGCTGCTGTTACGCAACCTCGGTGGAGGACATCGAGCGCGCGTTTGAGCGGATCGGCGCGTTCATGCGCTCGCTGTAGCGCCTGACCTTGAAACGCAGCCCCTGTCCGAACCAAAGGACGGGGGCATTATATTTTCAGGAGAAAAACAATGAACCAAAGGGTATTGCATACGCTGGAATACGATAAGATACTGGAAATGCTGCGTTCGCACGTGGCCTCCGATATGGGGCGGGAGGAAGCGGCTGCGCTCAGACCGGTTTCGGAGCTTGCCGAGGCGGAGCGCCTTCTTGCGCAGACTGCCGAGGCGGAGAGCGTGTACCGCCGCACCGGCAGGACGCCCATTGAGGGCTTCCCGGACATCCGCGCAATGCTTCAGCGGATTCACGCTGCGCTTGCGCTTTCCGCTGGAGAGCTGTTGCAGGTGGGGCAGTGCCTGCGCGCCTGCCGCAGCGCCCGGGAGGTGCTGCATGACGGCGATGCGGAGGGCCTGCTTGCGCTGCTTGCCAACCGCCTGCCTTCGCATCGATCGGTGGAGGAGGAGATCTCCCGCTGCATCCTGTCCGAGGACGAGATTTCCGACAACGCCTCGCCCGGGCTTGCCCGCATTCGCCGCCAGATGCGTCTGACCAACGAAAAAATGCGGGAAAAGCTCAACAATATGATCAAGAGCCCTGCCTACCAGAAGTTTTTGCAGGAACCGATCATCACCGTGCGCAACGGCCGCTTTGCGCTCCCGGTCAAGGCGGAGCACCGCGCGCAGGTGCAGGGCCTGATTCACGATGCGAGCGGCAGCGGCGCGACGCTGTTCATAGAACCTGCCGCCGCAGTGGAACTGGGGAACGAGTATCGCCGCCTGCAAAGCGAGGAGCAGGCGGAGATCGGTCGTATTCTGGCGGGGCTGACGGCGCTTGTGGATCCCTGTGCGGACGAGCTGTTGACGGGCCTTGCGGTCATGGCCAGGCTGGATGTCATCTTTGCAAAGGCCATCCTCGCGCGGGACATGCGGGCCGTGCAGCCCGCGTTGAACGACGCTGGCCAGATCCGGATTTTACAGGGACGCCACCCGCTGCTGCCCCGTGAAACAGTGGTACCCGTGGATGTATGGCTGGGCGAGGACTTTACAACACTGATCATCACCGGCCCGAACACCGGCGGCAAGACGGTGACGCTGAAAACCGTCGGCCTGTTTTCACTCATGGCAATGTCCGGAATGTTCGTTCCCGCAGATCATGGCACCCGCCTCTCCGTGTTCGAGGAGGTCTTTGCCGACATTGGCGACGAGCAATCCATCGAGCAGTCGCTTTCGACCTTCTCCTCGCATATGAAGAACACCGTGCAGATTCTCGAATCCGCAGGAGAAACATCGCTGGTATTGCTGGACGAGCTCGGCGCCGGCACGGACCCCGTAGAAGGCGCGGCGCTGGCGCAGGCCATTCTGGAAGCGCTGTTTGCGCAGGGCGCGCGCACCATGGCGACCACCCATTACAGCGAGATTAAGGCCTTTGCAATGACCCGCAGCGGCATGCAGAATGCCAGCATGGAATTCGATGTGGACCGTCTCTGCCCGACCTATCATCTTTATATCGGTATCCCGGGAAAATCCAACGCCTTTGAAATCTCGGCGCGACTTGGCCTGAGGGCCGATATCATAGAGCGCTCGCGCGCCTACCTTGAGAAAAAGGATGTGGCCTTTGAGGATGTTATCGCGGGGGCAGAGCAGGCGCGCAGGGAAGCAGAACAGGCGCGGGAGGCCGCGCTTTGTGAGCAGCAGGAGGCGGCGCGCATTCGTGGAGCGCTGGAAAAGGAAAAGCGGAAGCTCGATGAGGAGAAGACGCGGCTCCGCCAGCAGGCGCGGGAGGACGCCCGCAAGGTCGTCGTTGAAACGCGGCAGGAGATGGAGGAGCTCATCCGCAGCCTGCGCTCGCTCAAGGATATCGACCAGAAAGCGCTGGAACGCGCGATTCAGGGCACGCGCGACGCCATGCGAAAGAGCGAGGAACGGCTCATGGAGCAGGTACAAAAGCGCGCGGACGATTCCGCTGCGCCGAAAACCGTCGCGCCCGGGCAGCGCGTTCGCGTCCTGTCCGTGGACAGGGAGGCGACCGTGCTCAAGGCGCCGGACAGCAGGGGAGAGGTGCAGATTCAGGCGGGCGTGATCAAGATGAAAGTGCCCCTGTCCGACCTGCGCATCCTCGAAAAGAAGGCGGAAAAGCCGAAGGCCGCCGGAGCGAAGATCAGCCTGCATGATGCGGGACGGAGCTTTCTGGAGCTGGACCTGCGCGGCAAGATGGTGGACGAGGCCTGTGTGGAGATCGATCGTTTCATTGACGACGCTTCGATTGCGGGCATTTCCGAGCTTTCCATCATCCATGGCAAGGGGACGGGCGCGCTTCGCGCAGGCGTACAGGCCTATCTCAAAACCCATCCGCGCGTCAAAAGCTACCGTATCGGCGCCTATGGCGAGGGCGACGCGGGGGTGACGGTTGTGACGCTGAAGTAGCGCGGCAGCGACAGGGCTACAGCGGGGAACGTGGCGCGGACGGCGCTGCGGCCCCGCTTTTCCTTTCCCCTCTTTGTTTTTTAGCATGCGCACCGCTGCCCCAAAATGTCAAAAAGACAACCATTGCAAGGACAGGCCCCAAAAGGCACGTTTATTATCGATTTTTTCAATGTATATGTCAAACCTGTCAGAAATGCAAAAAACACCCTGTTTTTGCGGAAATTTTGCTTTCCAATCGCTGTGTCAGGCGTTCGGGAACATGGTTTTGGGCTTGCGACATGCGTTTATTATCGGTATAATGAATTGCTAGATTATTTCGGGAGGAATGAACAATTGGCACACAAGTATGTTTACCTGTTCAATGAGGGCAACGCTTCCATGCGCAATCTGCTCGGCGGAAAGGGCGCAAACCTCGCGGAAATGACGGGGCTCGGGCTTCCTGTTCCCTTTGGTTTTACGGTTTCTACCGAAGCGTGTACGCGCTACTATGCCGACGGGAAGAAGATCGCGGAGGAGATCATCGAGCAGATTTTTGCGGCGCTCGAAAAAACCGAGGCCGACGCTGGCAAAAAGTTCGGCGACCCTGCCAATCCCTTCCTCGTTTCCGTCCGTTCCGGCGCGCGCGCATCCATGCCCGGCATGATGGACACGATTCTGAATCTTGGGCTGAATGATGAAACCGTGCAGGGCCTTGCAAAGCTTACGAACAATGAGCGCTTCGCCTATGACAGCTACAGAAGGTTCATCCAGATGTTCTCGGACGTTGTCATGGAGGTGGACAAGTCCAAGTTCGACGCCATCTTTGACAGCGTCAAGCGTGAGAATGGGTGCCTTCTTGATACGGAGCTGACAGCCGAGAATCTTAAAAAAATCGTTGAGCAGTATAAAACACTGTATCTGAGCGAAAAAGACCATCCCTTCCCACAGGACCCGAAGGTTCAGCTCATCGAAGCCGTCAAGGCCGTATTCCGCAGCTGGGACAACCCCCGCGCCATCGTCTACCGCAGGAAAAACGATATTCCTTCCGACTGGGGCACCGCCGTCAATGTGCAGTCCATGGTCTTTGGCAACATGGGCAACGACTGCGGCACAGGCGTAGCCTTTACGCGCAATCCCTCCACGGGCGAAAAGAAGCTCTACGGCGAGTTTCTGATGAACGCCCAGGGCGAGGACGTGGTGGCCGGCATCCGCACGCCTTCCTCCATTGAAGAGCTGCGTACCATGCAGCCCGAGGTGTACAAGCAGTTCGTGCAGATTGCCAACACTCTTGAAAAACACTACCGCGATATGCAGGATATGGAGTTTACCATCGAGCGCGGCCGTCTGTTCATGCTGCAAACGCGAAACGGCAAGCGTACCGCTGCCGCTGCGCTGCAAATTGCGGTGGATCTTGTCAACGAGAAGATGATCTCCCGCGAGGAAGCGCTTATGAAGATTGATCCTCGCTCGCTGGATTCACTGCTGCATCCGACCTTTGAGCCGAAAGCGCTCAAGAGCGCAAAGCCCATCGCAACGGGGCTGCCGGCTTCTCCCGGCGCAGCCTGCGGCCGCGTGTACTTCACCGCTTCGGATGCCATCGAAGCGGCAAAGCGGGGCGAGAAGGTGGTTCTTGTTCGCCTGGAGACTTCGCCGGAGGATATCGAGGGCATGTATGCGTCCGAGGGTGTGCTTACCGCGCGCGGCGGCATGACCTCCCATGCGGCGGTTGTTGCGCGCGGCATGGGTACCTGCTGCGTGGCAGGCTGTTCGGATGTGATGATTCTGGAAAAGAGCCGGCGCTTTACCACGGCAAGCGGCCTCGAGTTCAACGAGGGCGACTGGATTTCCCTCGACGGCAGCACGGGCAATGTGTACGGCGAGGCTCTGCCGACCATTGACGCTCAGGTTTCCGGCAATTTTGCGACCATCATGGAGTGGGCGGATGCGGTTCGGACGCTGAACGTGCGCACCAATGCCGACAATCCGCATGATGCGGCGGTTGCCGTTAAGTTTGGCGCGGAGGGTATCGGCCTTTGCCGCACGGAGCATATGTTCTTTGAGGAAAGCCGTATTCCCGCGGTGCGCGAGATGATCGTCGCCAAGGACGAAAAGAGCCGCCGCCGTGCGCTCGCAAAGCTCCTGCCCATGCAGCGGGGCGATTTCAAGGGGATCTACAAGGCCATGGGCGCGCGGCCGGTTACCATCCGCTTCCTCGATCCGCCGCTGCACGAGTTCCTGCCCACCGAGGATGCCGATATCCGCGCGCTTGCGCGTGAAATGGGCCTGTCCTTTGAGGAGCTGAAACTCACGGTGGCAAACCTCCATGAGTTCAATCCCATGCTGGGCCACCGCGGCTGCCGCCTTGCTGTCACCTATCCGGAGATTGCGGAAATGCAGACCCGCGCCGTCATCGAGGCAGCCATTGAAACGCGCCTTGAAGCCGGCATTGAAGTTGTGCCGGAAATCATGATTCCGCTGGTTGGCGATGCGAAGGAGCTTGAATTTGTCAAGCACGTTGTGGACGCTACCGCCCGGGAGGTCATGCAGGAGCGCAATATGGAGATCCCCTATCTGGTCGGCACCATGATTGAGGTGCCCCGCGCCGCGCTCGTTGCGGACAAGATCGCAGAGTCCGCGCAGTTCTTCTCCTTCGGTACCAACGACCTGTCGCAGATGACCTTCGGCTTCTCCCGCGACGATGCAGGCAAGTTCCTGGACGATTATTATAAGAAGAAGATCTATGAGTTCGATCCCTTTGCCCGCGTGGATCAGGAGGGCGTCGGCCGGCTGATGAAGATGGCGGTGGAGCTTGGCCGCTCGGTGCGTCCCGATCTGAAGCTGGGCATCTGCGGCGAACACGGCGGAGATCCGTCGTCCATCGAGTTCTGCCAGAAGATCGGGTTGAACTACGTTTCCTGCTCGCCCTTCCGCGTACCGATCGCGCGCCTTGCGGCTGCGCAGGCAAAGATCGCAGAGGGAAAGTAAAAAGCGGAAAAAACAGAAAAGCGCGAAAACATGAGGGTTTCATCCGTTTCGGCGTACATGCCGTCAGAGCCGGATGGAAGGTCAAGGGCTGCGGCCCCTGGCAATCCCGGGGTTTTTCGACAGACCGAAACATCCACCGGCTTGGCCGGTGGATGTTGATTGTTTCTGGCGCTGCGTTTTGCTGCTCCTGCATACTTCCCAGTCGGTTTGCAGATACTGTCAGTGATGGAAAAGAAATCTAAGAAGCTGCATGAATACCTTGATTTTGACGTGCCGCCGTCTTCCTTTGAGCTGCTTGAGACGGAGAGCGGCGCGCCGGGACTGTTTGGCGGCTGGAAGGATCTTCCCCCCGGGCCGGAGGAGCCGCTGCGCTTTGTCAGCCCTTCGCTTCAGGAAAATGAGCGACGCCTGCGGCAGGAGTGCCGCAGCGAAATCAATCCGGATGTGATTTTTCGCCGCTTTATGATAGGCGGAAGCCTGCCCGCAATGGCGGTCTTCATGGACGGACTGTCGGATGCGAAGATGATCAGCGATTTCATCCTGCGTCAGGGAATGAACGCAGTCGGGATCGAGAAGGCCGGCGGAAATCTGACCGGCTTTGTCATAGAGCATGTCATTGCCATGCAGGACGCCAGCCCGGAACGGGATTTTGACGAGGCGAAGCGCGCCATCCTTGAGGGCCGCACCGCCGTTTTTCTCGAGGGGGACGATCGCGCAATCGTGATGGATACCCGTGGCTTTCCCACCAGAAGCGTCGGCGAGGCGCAGAACGAAACGGTGGTTCTCGGGCCGCGGGAGGCCTTCACGGAGAGCATCCGTACCAATATCTCGCTGATTCGCCGCATCGTGCGCGTGGACGATCTTGTGTGCGAGTTTCGCAGCGCGGGGGGGAGAAACAATGTGCGTCTCGCCGTTTTGTACCGGGAGAGCGTGGCAAACCGCACCCTTGTCAACGAGGTCAAGCGGCGTCTTGCAAAGATCGATACCCTGATGGTGCTTGCCACCGGCATGCTCGACCAGCTTTCGGAGGAGCACAGTCTTTCGCCCATACCCCAGACGCTTTCCACCGAGCGGCCCGACCGCGCGGCGGCTGCGCTGATGCAGGGACAGGTCACGGTGCTGTTCGACGGAAGCCCCATCGCCTCCATCATGCCCGTCACGCTGTTTGCCCTCATGAGTTCCCCGGAGGACATTTACCTGCGCCGCCCGCTGGGCGCTTTTATGCGCGTTGCGCGCTATTTCGGCGCCTTTGTGTCCATTCTCCTGCCGCCTCTGTTTGTTGCGCTGGCGCTCCACCATCAGGGAATGCTCAGCAGCGAAATTCTGGCTACTGTGATTTCTTCACGGCAAATGGTATATCTGCCGCTGCCGCTCGAGATGATTCTCATGCAGGTGCTGTTTCAACTGATCCGACAGGCCGGGCTAAGTGTGCCCGGTGCTTTGGGCCAGAGCGTTGGGATCATTGGCGGCCTGATTATGGGGCAGGCGGCGGTGTCCGCAAATATTGTGAGCACGGTGGTATTAATCGTCGTTGCGCTGTCCGGGCTTGGAAACTTTACCATAGCGGATTACCGGCTGCAAATGGCCGCCTTTTACTTTCGGTTGGCCCTGACGCTTGCCTCCTGGGCCGGCGGCCTTCTGGGGCTTTCAACCGCGCTGCTCTGTACGCTGGCCTGGCTTGTCTCCATCAAATCCTACGGCGTCCCCTTTTTTGCGCCTGCCGCCCCCAAGACCTATGCAAAGGGCCCTGTCATTCTGCGCGGCAAGCTGCAGCAGCACAGGCGGCCGCCAGACTACACGAACACGGTGGGAAAGGAGCAGGCATGAATCTTCGGGAGGGCAGAATCGGCAATCAGGAGGCCGTGGCGGTAACGATGCTGGCCGCGGTGCTCAACACGGTGTTTGTGACGGAGGGCCAGCGCCTGTATCACAGCGGGAACCAGACCTATCTGTCCGTGATGGCGTCCGCTGCGCTTTCGCTCATCGTCTTTCTGCTGGCGGCAAGGGCGATGGCGCACCGGGGGCTGGCGGATCTGAACGGGCTTATGAACGATTCTTTTGGCAGGACGGTTGGGAGTATACTTGGCGCGGGAATCGCGCTTTTGCTTGTCATCTCCGCCGCAATGCCGCTGATCCGTGTGCTGTATGTTCTGCACCGATATATTTATGTGGATGCGGGTCGCGAGGTTATTGCCGTTTATCTGCTTGCCGCGCTGCTGATTTTGACGCTTTTTGGTTGGGAATCGCTGGGCCGGCTTGCAAAGCTGTGCCTTTTTCCGACGCTGGCGGCCTTTCTCGTGGTACTCCTGTCGGGAATTCCGGATTATGCGCCATACCGGCTGTACCCCCTGCTTGGCGGCGGAACGGAGAAGTTTCTCAGGGCCAGTCTTTCCGGCGTTTTCAGCTTTTTGCCGCCGCTGTTGATGCTCCTAATCTGTGCAAGGGGCGTGCATGGGCCGGAAAACGCCGCCCGTCTTGGCGCAATCGCCCTGCTTTTCAGCGGGATTTTCTGCATGTTGGTGCAGCTCTGTCTGGGTCTGATGTTTACCACCGAAGAGCTCAGCCGGATTTATTCGCCCATTTACCGTCTCACCATGGTCGTCCGCTTTGCGCAGAGCATGCGTCTGGATAAGATTCTGCTGTTCTTCTGGATTGCTGCGGCGCTGGCCGGAATGGCCGCGCTGCTTTATGCCGCCTCTCTGCAAATGACGCGCAGCCTGCGTCTGAAGGACGTGCGGCCGGCGGTTGCAGCGCTGACGGGACTTGGCGCAACGATAACGCTGTTTGGACATTACAACATCGACTGGTTTGAAAAAGCGATGGAGTTGCTTTTGCAATATCAGTGGCTCGGCTTAGCTGCGCCGATTCTTACGGCAAGCATTGTCGGCCTGTGCAGAAGGGAGAGCAAACTGTGCAAAAGCGTTGGTTGAGTCTGCTGCTGGTTGCCGCTCTGCTTTGCAGCATGACGGGCTGTCTTCAGAATAAGGGGCTGGATCAATATACCTATGTGATGGGGATCGGCTTTGACCGTGGAGAGAAGCTGCCATACAGGTTCACCTGCATGCTGCAAAAGATCGACTATGAGTCCAGTGAGCAGAAACTCTCGGGACTGGACATTGTTACAGCGGAGGGGAACAACCTGTTTGAAGCGATCAATACGCTTTCCGCCAGCCTGCCGCTGCAACTGAGCTTTGTTCGCACAGTGCTGATCGTAGTGGAAAAATCGTTGCTGACGGAGGACGCCTTTTTGGAGCAGCTCATCAACACCGCCCTCTCCAGCCTGATGATCCGCTATAATGCAGACCTGTTCGTTTCGCTCTGTCCGGCGGAGGAAGCGCTGCGGGGACTGGAATCGGATCTCGACCCCGGCGGCGTGAAGATACAGGAGAACCTCGAAACCTATTCAAAGGATACGGGGCTGATTCCGCTTACCAATCTCAGGCACATCGAGGAAGCGCTGCTCTCTCATACGCATGATATCGTGGCGCCCCTGTGCGGCACCGCCTCGGACGATCCCGGCGGCATGCAGGACAGCGTTGGCGGCGAGCCTTACGCCTATCTGGGCGGAAATCTGCTGATAGAAACCAACATGAAAACGGAGCTGGCGGGCGCGGCGCTGTTTTCAGACGGCGCGCTGGTGGGCCTGCTGAACGGTCAAAACACCCAGCTTTTGCAGATGGCGGTGGGCGATTTCCGGCGCGCCAGGGTGCGTTTTGGCAATGTCAACGGCATGGAGATCAGCATTCTGCTCAAGCGCCAAAGGCCGACGGTCATTGAACTGACCCCCTCCGATCCGCCCCAGGCGCGCTTTACCATTGCGCTAACGGCGTACATTGAGCAGCCGGAGCATCTCGGCGGCGTGACGGTTGCGCAGATGGAGCAGTGGATTTCCCAACAGCTCACCGATCGCTACGATCGGCTGTTTGCGGCCTGCCGGGAGCTTCAGTCGGACGCCTTTGGCCTTGGCACGGAGGCGGTCAGGTGGTTTTCGGATGTGGAGAGCCGAAATGCCTTCGATTATAAGGCCCTGTGCGCTTCCACGGAGGCGGTGTTCGACGTGCGCATTTCGCTGTCGAACGCGCCGGACAAATCGGTATTTGAATAAGGAGCGCGGCGGTATGCTGTATTTTCTCGGAATTCTCGCAGGTGCAGCAATCTATTGCTTCTGTTACTGCGTGCATTGCTTTCAAAAAAGACGGCTTTTGCAGGGCTTTACCTCGCTGTTTCTGGTCGCCCTGCCGCTGCTGTGCGGCGCAGTTTTGGTTATTTTTGAATAAGCCTGCCATATTCTTTCACATTTTATAGAAAGTTACGGCTGGAAACATTTCCTCCGAAATGATACAATACATTGAAATACGATCGGAGACGCGGAAATGTTCGGCTATATTCGCCCTCTGGAGTGTGAGCTCAAAGTGCGGGATCAGGCGCTGTACCGCGCCTATTACTGCGGCCTTTGCAAGACCATCGGCCGCCGTTATGGGCAGGTGGCGCGCGTTGCGCTGAACTATGACTGCACCTTTCTTGCGCTGCTGCTTTCCGCTTTTTCGGAGGCGCCGCAGTGCGTTTCGGGCGGCTGCCTTGTAAAGCCCTGCCGCGCGCGCCGTCCCATTGCGCCTGCGCAGCCCGCGCTGGACTATGCCGCAGACGTCAACGTTCTGCTAGCCTATTATCAGCAGGCGGACGATTGGAAGGATGAGCGCAGGCCGCCGGCATTCTGCGGAAAGCTGCTTCTGGAACCCGCCCTTCGTCGCGCCGAATCGATTGAACCCGGACTTGCGGAGGCGGTGGCATCCCACATTGCGAAGCTGTCCGAAATCGAACGTGCGCACACGGCGGGAACCGACATCCCCTCGGATGCGTTCGGAAGTCTCATGCGGGACATCATTCGTTTTGCACCGGGCGTCTCAGAAAAGAACCGCGCGCCCGCAGAATGGATGTTCTATAATCTCGGGCGGTGGATTTACCTGATCGACGCCTGGGAGGATCGCGACTCTGATCAGAAGCGGGGCAGTTACAATCCCTTTTCCGTCTCGCAGACGAGCCGCTCGGACGCATCCTTTCTGCTGTACGTTTCGCTGACGGAGGCGGAGAAGGGCTTTGATCTGCTGGAGCTTGTCAGCCACAGCGCGCTGCTGGACAATATCGTGCATTTGGGCTGCCGCGGGAGGACGCGGTTGGCCATGAAGGAGAAGCTGCATGAATCCGTATAAGGTACTGGGAGTGAGCGAGACGGCGTCGCAGGAGGAAATCCGTGCGGCCTATCTCGCGCTTGTCAAAAAGTACCATCCCGACAAATACACCGATAACCCCTTGAAGGAGCTTGCAGGCGAGAAGCTCAAGGAGATCAACCAGGCCTATGAGATGCTGACAAAAAAACAATCCTCCGGCCCGACCTCCTCCGGAAGAAGCCATAGCTCCTATGGCGGTGGCGCCTCCTCCTCGCAGCGGCGCAGCTATTCCGGCCCCAATGCCACCGCCTTTGCCCGCGCCCGTTCCTTCATCAACCAGAACAATCTCGGCGGCGCGAAGGCCGTGCTCGACAGCATACAGAGCCGCAACGCCGAGTGGTATTACCTCTACGGGATCATCTATCTGCGGCAGGGCTGGTACGAAAGAGCAAAGGAGTATATTTCGCGCGCCTATCAGCTGGAGCCGGACAACTCGGAATATAAAAACGCCTACATGTCCCTGCAAAACGCCGGGAACCCCTATGGCCGCAGCGCGGGGCAGAGCGCGGAACACATCTATTGCTGCGACGGCTGTTCCTCAATGCTGCTGTGCAACTGCTGCACACGAACGTTTTGCTGCTGCTGATTTTCTGTTTTCCCCGAATAGCTTTTCTGAAACAACGGCAAGATACTCCCCATGAGGGGAGTAAAGGATTCAAACGCAATACAACGCAAAAAACGCCGCCGCAAGCTCCGCAGAAGAGTCCTTCTTGCAGCGTTCCTTTTGTTCACGGCGGCACTGATGTTCGCGGCGGCTTCCATTTTCCAGATGGACGCCTGGGACAAACTGGATGTATCCAAAATTCTGGATGTGGATCAGTCCGCTATCGTCTATGACGGCGACGACCAGGAGGTGCTTACGCTGCATGCGCTGGAAGACCGGATCTGGATTCCGCTGTCCGAAATACCGGAGCATGTGAGAAATGCGTTTATCTCTGCGGAGGATGCCCGCTTTTATGAACATAAAGGCGTCGATATTGTGCGGATTGCAGGCGCGGCCTGGGCGGATATCAAGGCGGGCAGCTATGTGCAGGGCGCATCCACCATCAGCCAGCAGCTCATTAAGCTCAGTCACCTGACCAGCAGGAAAGAGATGAGCCGCAAGCTGGAGGAGGCCATCCTGGCCTACCAGCTCGAAGGCCTTTACAGCAAGGACGAAATCCTGGAGATGTATTTGAATTACGTTTATTTCGGCGGCGGCTATTATGGCATTGAGGCGGCGGCGCGCGGTTATTTTGGCGTACACGCCAGCGAACTGTCCGTCGCGCAGGCCGCGCAGCTGGCAGGGATTCTGAAATCGCCCTCCAAATTTTCGCCCCATCTTGATCTCGCCGCCAGCTTGGGCAGAAGAAACGTAATCCTGGAGCTGATGCAGCAGTACGGCTACCTGTCGGAGCTGGAGTGCGCCAAGGCCATGGCAGAGGAAGCGGTTATTGTGCATGGCACGCAGGATACGCGGCGCGGCTACTATGTGGACCTTGCGCTCAGCGATGCCTGCGACCGGCTGGGCGTCAGCATGGACGAGCTTCTGCGCGGCGGTTATCGGATTTACACCGCAATGGACCAGAAGCTGCAAACGGCCTGCGAAGCCGTTTTTGAGGACGACAGCTATTTCCCGGCAACGGGAAGGGCCGAGCAGGCAGGACCGGAGGGCGCGCTCGTCGTAATCGATGTGAAGACCAGCGGCGTTGTAGCGCTGCTCGGCGGCAGGGACAGCGATACGGCGCTGGCCTACAACCGTGCCGTGCGCATCCGTCGGCAGCCCGGTTCTGTAATCAAGCCCATCATGGTCTATGCGCCGGCGCTGGAAGCGGGGTATACCGCAGCAACCATGCTCCTGGACGAGCAAATCGACTTTGACGGCTACCAGCCCAGCAACGCAGGCGACAGGTTTTCCGGCTGGGTAACAATGCGGGAGGCTGTCACACGCTCGCTGAACGTCCCGGCGGTTACGGTGATGTCGCAGGTTGGCGTGCCGGCCAGCAAACGCTTCGCTTCAAAACTCGGCATCGTTTTCGATCAGCGGGATCAGAGCCTGGCGCTTGCGCTGGGCGGTTTTACCTACGGCGTATCGCCCTATCAGATCGCGGGCGCTTACGCGGCCTTTGCCGCCGGCGGCACCTATTCCACGCCCTCGGTTCTGCGAAAGATCACCGATGCGGACGGTAATGTGCTCTATGAGTATAAACCAGAGCAGACGCGCGTGATGCGCCGCGCCAACGCCTATGTGCTTACCAGCATGCTGGAAAGCGTTGTCCAGGAGGGTACGGGAAAGCGACTCGGCAGGCTTGGGATCCCGCTTGCGGGAAAGACCGGAACAACCGGCGACGATGCGGGCAATCGGGACATCTGGATGGCTGCCTACAATCCGGAATATGCCGCGGCCGTCTGGATGGGCTATGATGATGCGAGCGAAGGGAAAAAACTGCCCAAGAGCGCGACGGGCGGCACCTATCCCGCCAGGGTGCTTTATCAGGTCTTTGAAACACTTTACAAGGACAGGGAAGCGCCGGACTTCGTTATGCCGCCTGGCGTAAGGGAATACCGCATCGATGGGTATACGCTGGATACGGAGCATATCGCGGTGCTGGCCAATGCGCTCACGCCGGAACAGCAGACCTATTCCGAGGTGTTCGTCGTTGGAACGGAGCCGGAGGAGATGACCGCCTACTGGAGCATTCCCGTCGCGCCGGCGGTTTTTCGCGCCACGGTTTATGAAAAGGGTGTCCGCCTGTATTTTGAGACGCCCAACCGTTATTGCCTGTACCGCCTGTACCGGGAGAACAGCGAGGGAAAGTCTGTTATGCTCGGAGAGTTTTCCGGCAACGACGGTTCCGTGACCTATGTGGACGAAGAGCCAAAGCGAGGGAGAAGCTACAAATATTATATTATTCCCGTACATCCGCAGATGGAGATTGACGGGCAGCTCATGACAGGAACGGCTTCCCAGAAAATTGAGGTAAAAATCCCCTGAGCGGCAAAAGCCCGGGATGTGTGCGGAAAACAGAGGAATAATCGGGCAAATGCAAAGAATTGTAGGTTTGTCAAACATGTTGGACAGTATAGCTATGAAGGAAATCGTCGGGAGAGCTATACAGTAAAGGGCGCATAGGACGGTGATTGGAGGCTCTT
>SFNQ01000059.1 GCA_004554165.1 Clostridiales bacterium
CCAGTAACGAAGAAAGCTGTTTGAAACTGATAGGGAAGGAAGACGAGACGAGAAGGTAAGAAAGAGGAAGAGGCAATATGGCCAAGCGAGAACAGGTCCATGGCGGATGCCTTGGGGCCGCAAGGCGATGAAGGCCGCGGCAAGCTGCGAAAAGCCCGGGGGAGGAGCACACATCCTGTGATCCCGGGGTAGCCGAATGGGGCAACCCGCGCGCCGGGAGGCGCGCACCGCGCGGGCGAATGAAATAGCCCGGCGGAGCCACACCGCGTGAAGTGAACCATCTAAGTAACGCGGGAGAAGAAATCAACAGAGATTCCCTGAGTAGCGGCGAGCGGAAGGGGAGGAGCCCAAACCGCCTAGAGCGGGGTTGTAGGGCCGCATGGGGATGACCCGCGGAGGGGAACGAATCGGGACGCGCAGCGGAAGGAGCCGGAGAGCTCCGCCGGAGAGGGTGACAGCCCCGTACGCGCAACGCGCCCCGCCTCCGTGATGCGGTGCCTGAGTAGGGCGGGGCACGAGGAACCCTGCCTGAATCCGGGTCGACCACGATCCAAGGCTGAATACTCTGCGGCCACCGATAGCGAAGAAGTACCGTGAGGGAAAGGCGAAAAGAACCCCGGCGAGGGGAGTGAAAGAGAACCTGAAACCATGGACCGCCAAGATGCCGCGGGCACAGGAGCTTGCGGCGTGTCTTTTGTAGAATAAGCCTGCGAGTCGCGGTGCGCGGCGAGGCCAAGGGATTGCAGTCCCGGAGCCGGAGGGAAACCGAGTCCGAACAGGGCGGAGAAAGTCGCGCGTCGCGGACCCGAAGCCAATGTGATCTTACCATGGGCAGGGTGAAGCAGGGGTGAGACCCTGTGGAGGCCCGCACGGTAATCTGTTAAAAAAGGTAGCGATGACCTGTGGTAAGGAGTGAAAGGCTAAACAAACATGGAGATAGCTGGCTCTCCCCGAAATGCCTTTAGGGACAGCCTCGCGCAGGGACGCCGGAGGTAGAGCTCTGGACGGGAGAGGGGGAGTCAAATCCTACCGGTTCCGACCAAACTGCGAATGCCGGCGCCTGTCGCGCGGGAGTGAGACTGCGAGCGACAAGGTCCGTAGTCGAGAGGGAAACAGCCCGGACCGCCGGCCAAGGCCCCAAAGCCATGCTGAGTGTGAAATGAGGTGCGGATGCGCAGACAGCCAGGAGGTTGGCTCAGAAGCAGCCATTCCTTGAAAGAGTGCGTAACAGCTCACTGGTCGAGCATCCGCGCGCAGACAATGTAGCGGGGCTAAGCATGGCGCCGAAGCCGCGGATTCGCGCCTTATGGCGCGACTGGTAGGGGAGCATTCCGCTGACCCATGAAGGCGCGCCCGCGAGGGGCGCTGGAGGAGGCGGAAGAGAGAATGCAGGCATAAGTAACGAAAAGACGGGTGCGATCCCCGTCCGCCGGAAGCCCGAGGTTTCCAGGGTAAAGGCAATCTGCCCTGGGTAAGCCGGCCCCTAAGGCGAGGGCGAAAGCCGTAGCCGATGGGAAATCGGTCCATAGTCCGATGCTTCCCCATGTTTCGAGGGCAGGACGCATGAGGCGAGGCCAGGCCGGAGAACGGTAGTTCCGGCCGGAGCGGCGGGGCGTCGAGGGCGGCAGGCAAATCCACCGCCCGAGCCGAGCCGTGAGCGAGCGGAGAGAAAGTCGAAGCGAAGCTGGCGCAGCCATGGTGCCGGGAAATACTGTCTAAGGCCAGGCATGGGGGAACCGTACCGCAAACCGACACAGGTGGGCAGGATGAGAAATCCGAGGCGCACGAGCGACCTCGCGTTAAGGAACTCGGCAAAATGCGCACGTAACTTCGGGAGAAGTGCGGCTCATGTTAGAGATGATAATGAGCGGCAGAAAGCAGGCCCAGGCGACTGTTTATCAAAAACACAGCCATCTGCGAACCAGCGATGGGACGTATAGGTGGTGACACCTGCCCGGTGCCGGAAGGTTAAGGGGAGCGGTCAGCCGCAAGGCGAAGCTGCGAACCGAAGCCCCGGTAAACGGCGGCCGTAACTATAACGGTCCTAAGGTAGCGAAATTCCTTGTCGGGTAAGTTCCGACCCGCATGAATGGTGTAACGATTCTGGGCGCTGTCTCAACGCGAGACTCGGTGAAATTTATGTTCCGGTAAAGAAGCCGGATACCCGCAATTAGACGGAAAGACCCCGTGAACCTTCACCGCAGCTTAGCGCTGGGACCCTATTCGGCATGTGTAGGATAGCTGGGAGCCTGCGAGGCGTGGCCGTCAGGCTGCGCGGAGGCGCCGGTGAAATACCAGCCCTGCCGGATGGGGTTTCTAACCCGGCCCCTTGAGCGGGGGCGGGGACAGGGCTAGGCGGGCGGTTTGACTGGGGCGGTCGCCTCCCAAACAGTAACGGAGGCGCGCGAAGGTCCCCTCACTCCGGTTGGGAATCGGAGCGCGAGTGTAAAGGCACAAGGGGGCTTGACTGCGAGGCAGACATGCCGGGCAGGTGCGAAAGCAGGTCTTAGTGATCTGGCGGTTCCGAGTGGAAGGGCCGTCACTTAACGGACAAAAGGTACTCCGGGGATAACAGGCTGATTTTCCCCAAGAGTTCACATCGACGGGAAAGTTTGGCACCTCGATGTCGGCTCATCGCTTCGGTCCCTATCTGTTGCGGGCGTTGGACGCCTGAGTGGGGCTGCCTTTAGTACGAGAGGACCGAGGCGGACAGACCTCTGGCGTGCCGGTTATCCTGCCAAGGGTAGGCGCCGGGTAGCTAAGTCTGGAAGGGATAACCGCTGAAAGCATCTAAGCGGGAAGCCCGCCACGAGACTAGGCGTCCCTGGGGACGTGATCCCCCTGAAGGCCCCCGGGAGAATACCGGGTCGATAGGCCGCAGGTGCAGGCGCGGCGACGCGCACAGCCGAGCGGTACTAATAGGCCGTGAGGCTTGGCCATATTACCGTTTCCTCTGGACACCGCGTCCGTTTTCCTTTGTCTATACGCCGGCCGCCATGGCGGGGAGGA
>SFNQ01000039.1 GCA_004554165.1 Clostridiales bacterium
AAGCACTTGGAGGCGACTTTGGAAGACGTCTCTATTGCCGGCTGACCTCATTCAGCCAGAGCCTGCAAACGAATTTGCGCATAACTCTTGACGGTACCCTGTCTCGGTAGGAACGCTTTGAAGGCTTCTGTGCCTCGTCCCGTATTCTGTGAAGCTGTGCCACAACGCTTCTGCGCTCCGGCGGCTTCTTTTCTTCGGCTGGTTTTCCCTCGACCTGCTGCTTCCATTCCGCAAGCTCCCACTCATACTGCTTTACTATGCGCTCAGCCTTATTGTAGGCGGCCATGAATGCCTGCCCGTCGGGGTAGCCATATTCGCGAACCATACGGGAAATCCTGTCTTTGAGATCGCTGACTTTCTTTTCGGTGGCCTCTATTTCTGCTTCTTTTGCTTTTCTCTCCTTACCTTTGAAAATGCCTGTGATTTCGGAAAGCTGCGCTCTCAGCTCCGGCAGCTTAGTGTCCTGTATCTGCTTGATTTCGGATGCACACTTTCTGAGCCGGTGCAAAAGCTCTTTCATCTCTTTGAATACTGCCATGTCGATACCGGGCTTCGGTTTCGGCGGCAGCTTTGCCTGACGGATCAGAAGCTCCAAAATCGACTTTGCTTTCTGTATGATGGTACGAAATAAGCCCGGTAGCCATCCGTGTTCGGAAATGAAGTATTTACTCCTGTTTTGGATCTCCTCGCGCTTGATTTCAAGTACCTTCTCCTCCGGTACGCCGACCACCAGTGCGAGGTCAGCGGTGCGGTTCCAATCCTGTCGTGCTTCGTTGTCAGCCCGTATCTCATCAGCCAGAGGATTATTCTTGCCGATCTTCTTTGTCGGAAGATACACACTGTTCTGGTCGAATACGACAAGCTTTTCTTCTTCTCTGACATGAAGGTTGATCTGTTCGGTCAGCAGTTCCTTTACTTCTGTCAGAAAGCCCTTGCTTTTGAAAAAGGTGTTCTTTGTCGTAAACATGTGCTGCTCGTAGATTTCCCCTTTGGGGATCACCGTGCAGCCTTTGCGGATCGTTCCATCTTCTCCTGTGATCTCTTTCTTCGTCCGCACCCGTTTCCCGGTCTCATCGAAGTACACAGCGCGGATGGCGATCTTGTTGTCCGGCGTTTCCAGTAGTAGCCGCTCGGAAAAAATCAGATGGATGTGATAGTTGGTTTTTGTCTTGTTGTAGTGGAGTGCGGAAGTACATTCCACTCCGTACTGCCCTTTGAATCTCTCGGTGAACTCTTTCAGTACCTCATCGGGATCGTATCGGGTGTAGTTCTCCGGAAGAGCGATAATCAGTTCCCTTGCCTCGATACATTTGCCCTCAGTGCCGCATCGTTTGAACTCCTGCCGGCTTTCCCTTGCAAGGCACGTCCAGAACTCGGTATCAGCGGTGTCATAGACTGCGAACAGGTTTTCCTGCCTGTCCGGACTTGCGATATAGCTGATGCGTCCTTTCAGATCGGGCAGCTTGCTCATCTGGATGAACGAATGCCGCGGCATGGTTCATCACCGTTCTTTTTTGCAACTGCATCCGGCAGTTGCCGCTGCGGGGGTGGTCAGTGACCAGCAGAGCAGCGATAGAAAAATGCCGCAGCATTTTTCTCTGTATCGAATGTGAAGGACACTTCCCGAACACTCGATACAGGCCCTCCGCAGGAGCGAAATACCCGGAGTACGAACCGTCAGGTTTGTGCGAGGGGTGTATTTCGCTCTCAGACGGCGAGGCCTTAAGAGACTGCTTTTCGTAAGCATCATACCACCTCCTTTACTTCGTCCCTGCATCGTAAGTTTCTTCCCTGGTTGACGGTCATGAAACGCTCCAGCGTATCCGTCCGGATAATAGTTTTCCGTCCGACCTTGAGTACCGGGAGCTTGCCCCAGTCCACCAGAGCACGCATGGTGTTTCGTCCGATCCCGGACATTTCGGCCGCTTCTTCAATGGTCATGCCGATTTTTGCAACGCTCATATCTTCTTTCTCCTTTCAATAGTTCTCATCCTGCAACGATGGCAACTATAGTATACGCAACTTGCTATCAGTTGTCAACTTATTTTGCAACGTATTAAAAAGAAAATATGAAAATAGTTGCAAATTGCTATTGCAAATTGCAACGGCATGTGCTATACTAACGTCAGTGAGGTGAATCAGCCCATGACAAAAGATAACAGCTTCACCGCAAAACAGGTCGGTGAAAGAATCAGAGAACGCAGGACGGAACTGCGGCTGTCCATGAGCCAGCTCGGAGACCGTCTGAGCGTAAACAAATCCACCATACAGAGATACGAGACAGGCGGCGTTGATCCGGAGAGAACGATCCTCATCGTACCGATTGCGGAAGCTCTGGAAACGACACCGGAATGGCTGACAGGCAAATCCGACGCAAAGGAGTATGACAGCTATACCCTCTGCAAGAAGGCTATTGAGCAGCACATTTCCGATTACCTTGACAGCATGACAAGTGCCGTACAGGGTCAGCCGCACCAGCAGCTCTTGACCACCTTCCTTGGCGAGATCGTCGATCTCTACGCCCTGTTCTGCCAGCACTTCGCAGCGGCAATGAAAGAGGTAGACAAGATCGCAGAGGATGAAGGACTGAAGGAATCTCTGAGGCGGTATGCGATAGAATCCGGTGCGATCACCGAAAAGGTCTATCGCAAAGAGATGGAAGCACCCGTAGAAGATATGAAACGTTTTATGGATGGTCTTTTACATATCTACGATGAGGGACGCACCAATGTTAAGATTGGCGACCTCCTCGGGATTAAGCAGGAAGCATTGAGAAGGCTTCCTGAAAAAGACGAATCCGTGGCACCTTGACAACAGAGTTTACCGGCTGATCTCAGCCGATAACGAATAAAGCGTATATGTCACAGACCCGGCTGCCACGGATAGAAAGGAGAATAATTATCTATGGCAAAAGGTTCTGTGAGAAAGAAAGGAAGCAAGTGGTACTACCGCTTCTATGTGGAAGATGAAAGCGGGAAGCTGGTACAGCGGGAGTTTGCGGGAACAGCAAGCAAGAGCGAGACGGAAGCCATGCTCCGCAAGGCGATGGAGGATTATGAGGCGAAGAAGTTCGTGGCAAAGTCCGAAAATGTCACTGTGGGACAGCTCCTGGATATGTGGGTGGAGGAAGAACTGAAACCCGGCAGTCTCAGCAACGGAACGGTATCTGCGTATCAGGGAACGGTGGGACGCATCAAGCAGTTTCCCATTGGAGAGAGAAAGCTGAAAACCGTCACCCCGGAGCATCTGCAATCGTTTCTTGATCTGCTCTCCTTCGGAGGGATGGATGCGAACGGAAAAGAGGTAAAGCCCATCAGCAAAGGCTATATGCGCCTCTTCTCGGCGGTGCTTCAAGGTGCGTTCCGGTTCGCGGTATTCCCAAAGCGGCTCTTAAGCTACAATCCTATGCAGTATGTGGTCATGCGGAAGAAGCAGGAAAGCTACGAACTGTTCTCGGACGACAACAGCGACGAGCTGACTGTTCCTACCATCACCTATGAGCAATACACAGCTCTGACAGACTGGCTCAAAAAGAAAAGCAACCCGGCGCTTCTGCCCATTCAGATCGCCTACTTCACCGGGCTTCGTATCGGAGAAGTATGTGCGCTGACCTGGCATGACATCGACCTGAAAGAACAGGTCATTACTGTACGGCGCAGTATGCGGTACAACGGGGCAAGGCACAAGACGGAGATCGGACCCACCAAGCGGAGCAAGATCCGCACGGTGGATTTCTGCGACACGCTGGCGGAGATTCTTAAAGAGGCGAAGAAGGAACAGCACCTAAATCGCTTCAAGTACGGAGAGCTTTACAGCCTGAACTACTGCAAAGAGGTACAGGAGAAGGGCCGCAGCTACTATGAACTGTACACGCTGGGGATGGCGGAAGAAGTACCGGAGGACTACAAGGAACTCTCCTTTGTCTGTCTCCGTCCCGACGGGGCTTATGAATCCGCAAACACGGTCAGCCTTATGTGCAGGACGGCGCAGGAGAAGGTTCCGGGCCTTGAGGACTTCCATTTCCACACACTCAGACACACGTTCACAAGCAACCTGCTCAGGGGCGGCGCACAGCCGAAGGACGTACAGGAGCTGCTGGGACATGCGGATGTGAGTACCACGATGAATATCTACGCACACGCGACAAAGGAAGCAAAACGCTCCTCCGCAAGACTGCTGGATAAGGTGGTCGGCGAGTAAAAAAGAAAAGCTTTCCCTTGTTTTGCCGGATAAGGGCAAAAACAAGGGAAAGCAGTCGAAAACGGAGCATTAAAACCGCGATTTTCCTTGAAATATCAGGGATTTTGAGGATTGGGATAGATAAATCGGAATTTGTTTGATTAACTTCCGGTCTCCGTTTCATCATCTGCTCATCAAACGGGAGTTTGTATCCAGACGGTAAAGCCGCTGTGTCCTTGGTTCAAGGAAAGTGTCTATTTCTTGGATGAAGTCCCAACCGAATTTTTCATATAGACCTTCGTGGGTCGTAAATAAATAAAGTTCCTTCAGTCCTGCTTTTTCGACTGTCTTCTTCACAGAATTCAGCAAAAACCGTCCATAGCCGTATGCCCGGTATGCTTTATCGATGTAAACGTTGGCAAGCCACGGATAAATGTCAGGCCGTGAAAACAAATCTTCCATGGTAAATTGGTACATTCCGATTAGCGTTTCATCCAGAAACAAACCATAAGTCTGAGGAAGACGCTTTCCCTGCAGGCTATGTAACATATAGGAATATACTGCTTCATAAGAATAATTCTCAGCTTTTCCCCACCAGTCATACATCCATTTCGTCATCGTGTCCAAATGATCGGCTGTAATCATTCTCCTCACGCTCAATTGCTTTTCCATGTTAAACCACAGGGCCTCCGACTCTATCGTTTCTCTGTTTTGATGAAACAACTCTGCAACTTCCGATTTGTTGCTCAATTTTTGTATTCAAATTATACCATAAAACTTGTGAACAATTCTACCGCAACTTTGGAATATATGAGAAAAGTCCGAACAGTTTTCTGCCCGGACTTCCTCACTCAATCGTAAATCAATTCGATTTTCACAATTTCCTCTGCCTGTGCCTTGCAAGCGTTCATCTGCCGTACCCATTCCATTTGGTGTCGGCTTTCAGTTTCTCGGTCACGCCGTTTCGCTTCGCCAGCTCCGGCACGATCAGCTCCATGCGGTTTCGTGCCGCTTCGTCAATCTTAGCGCAATACTGTCTTACGTACACCCAGCTATACGCGGGGCCGGAAAACAGCGAAGCATCCGTAAGGCTAAGGTCATACGGATGCCTGTTCTTTTGTGGCGCTTTCAACCTTGCGGGCTGCGCAGGGGGGCGTAGTCTTGCGGTCGCGCCGCGACGCAGCATCGGGGCCTTTCGGGCTTCTACTGCCGCGGCGGAAGGCCAGGGCTGCCGGAGGCGCAATCCGCCCCCCGCAGGCGCGTATGAAAGCGCGCCCCTTCGTTTCTCAGGAGGGGGTTGCGACGGCGCGCCAACCCGCGCTCAGCGCATGCACGCGCTGACAAATTTTATTGGTACATCCATGCGTTCCGCAACCTGCTCCGGCGTCATTCCGCTGTTCAGGAATCGCCTGCAGACCGCTTTCATATTCTCTCCAACCTCAACGATATGCCTGTCCGGGTCATAGAAACGAACCACCCGCTGTCCCCACGCATGTTCCCTGATGGGATGGACATATTCCAGATCGAACCGGGTCAATTTCTCCGCGAACCTGTCAAAATCATCCTCTTCAAAATAAATCTCGGCATTGTTGCCGCCAAAGGCTACGGCGTTTGTGCCGATAAACGCCTTCCAGGTTTCAAGCGTCTGCAGACACAGGCCGCCGGTCAGCGTTTTGTTTGCTCCAAAGTCCATCACGACATGAAGTCCCAGCACTTTTTCATAAAACGCAACCGCCTGATCCATATCCGCCACAACCAGCATCGGGCTTTTGAATTTCATTTTTCATACCTCTCCAGATGCGGATTCGCCGTTTTGCAGAAGATCGCAGTCCCACCAAAAAAACGGGAAGGCGCTTGCCACGCGCGCAGAAAAAGGCACGGGCGGAGCTCCTTCCTTCCTTTCGGGCGTTCCTCCGGGTATTCCTGTCGTGCCTCCACGCCCCCGCCCGGACAGGCCGCCGGAGCCGGAAAAACCTGAGGGGCGCGCCCCCGGGCAGTCCCTCCGAAAGGGGTTTCCCGCTTATACCGTGAGCAAGAGTTTACCGGCCCGTGCTTTTCTGGCGGCGACGAAGCTCGCGCGCCTCGCGCCGGTCGTCCTCACGGAAGTTTTCGATAATGAGGCAGACCGAGGTGATGATGGCGCAGAGGGCCAGCAGCGCAAACACCCATTTGCTCAGCTCACTGGTCATAAAGGCCATGATCTCATTGAAGCGGTCGATGACGAAGAACACCAGGGTCATCACCGAAAGGATGATCGTCAAATGCGGAATGAATCGTTTCATCGGCTCTTCCTCCTCACTCCCGGGCCCCGTCCGCTGGCTCTGCGATATACAGAATATCGCTGACCTCGCGGCCGTTTTTGCTGAGCAGGCGGCTTCGGACCTCGCCGTTGTAGGTCATGACCGCCGTGCCGCCGCCATCGAGATTATAGGCCACCTTGCAGCCCAGCTCCTCAAAGATCAGCGCCAGCTCCCGCAGCGTCACGCCGTCGGAATCCTTAAAGCGCCCCTCCACCATCACAAAGCAGTAATGTCCCGGTTCAAAATAGCCGATGGCGCTGCGGGGATTCTGTCCCGCAACGGTGGATTTGTAGCTTTCATAGGCGCAGCCCTCCTCGTCCAGCAGGCCCGGCCCAAAATACCAGACATGATAGGGGTCCCGCGCATAGATCGCGTCCAGATCGATCTCGTCTGCCGTATAGACCTCCATGGCGCCGTCGTAGTAGAGCACGCAGGCGTCCTGCTTTCTGTTCGGCTTTTCGGCATAAAGCCTGCCATTGCGGATGGCAAATACGCCGGATTGCAGGTGCGCATAGAAATGATCTCCGGACAGGCCCAGGATGGCGCCCGCCGCGTTGGCCATATCCAGCGTCTGCATATAGTTCTTGCCAAACTCGTCGAACACGGCGGTACGGAAGCTGGTAATATCGTTGATATAAATGTCCGCAATGTGGACGGTGCTGTCGTACATCTCCTGCGTGGTCAGTTCAATGGCCACATTCTGGCTCCGATAGCCGGTTTCGTCCTGAACGGTAATCTTGCTGAATTTGTCGCTGTACTGCCCCATGAGCAGGCCCGTGGGCTCCGGCGTCGGCTCCGGCGTGCTCTCCGCCGTCGTGGTTTCCCCGCTCTGCACGGGCTGGGGCGTAACCACAGGCGCATCGGTGGGCAGGGGTGTCCGCCGCTGGATCTGCTGCGGCTCGATGGGCACGACGCGCACATGATGGAAGTAGGAGAATACCACGAGGAAAACGCCCAGCGCCAGCAGGTCGCATACCACCATTCGTATGATTTTCCCGGTTTTGCTACGCTTCTTCATGACTCGCTCCTTTGTCCTCGGTGATAAACACAAATCTGCGCTGCATATAGAAGCTGACGGGGTATAGCAGCATGCTTGCAAGCACCTTCGCCCACAGCTCCGGCAGCAGCAGCGTCAGCAGGGACAGTATGCCGTAATCCGCCGCCAATATGCCAACGGCCAGAAGATAATAGCGGACGATGCTTGAACGGTTTTTCCCTTCAAACACCAGCTCCCGGTTGATGAAGTAGTTGCAAAGGGAGCTGACCACACGCGCCGTCACCTCAGCAAAAAGCATGCCCCAGCCGGGAAAAAGAATGCGCAGCAGGCGAAACGCCAGCACGTCGATCAAAAACGAAGCCAGCGACGAGGCCACAAAGAGCAGGATCATCTTGTAAATCCGCCAGGCATCGCGCACCGGATGAAAATGCGAGGAGGCGTTGTCGTCGATATAGACGGTTTCAATCCATACCTCCCGAATGGGTACCCGATGGCGCGTGGCATACAGCAGGACGTTGATCTCGTATTCATAGCGGTCGCCGCGCATTTCCAGCATCATGGGAATGCGGCGGGCGGAAAAGGCGCGCAGCCCCGTCTGCGTATCGAACACCTTGACGCCCGTGGAAACGTGGAACACGCAGCGCGTGATGGCGTTTCCCGCCCGGCTCTTGAAGGGAACCCTGCCGGTAAAGCGCCGCGAACCCAGCACCAGCGCCTCCGGATGGGCCGCCCAGTCCTCGCTGACGCGCACAATGTCCGCCACAAGATGCTGTCCGTCTGCATCCACGGTGACTACGCCCTCGCTCCTGTCAAAATGCTCCTGCACATGGCGGAGCGCGGTTTTAAGCGCCGCGCCCTTACCGCGGTTTTCTGCGTGGTGCAGCACGGTGGCCTGCGCTTTGAGCGCTTCAAACAGCGGCGCCCGGTCTGCGTCGCTGCCGTCGTTGACGATAATTATGGAATAATCCGTGTTCGCCCGCAGTTCCTCCACCAGTCGGACAAGCTTTTCGTCCGGCTGGTAGGCCGGTATGATGACGATCAACCGTTGTTCCTCCGTTCCTGAATGTTTCAAGGCTTCTGCGCCGGCGGTTTTCCGGCAGCCTGTGCTGATTCGAATATACATTATAATCCATCTTTGCTTTTCTGCCTAGATTGGTTTTTCTGAAAAGAATGTGAATTCTTGCAACTTTGGAGTATGCCGTCGTGTTTTTGCTATATAATGTACACCATGGAGTGGTATGTCCATCACTCCCTCTGAAAGGACGGATGATGCGTATGGATGGAGCAAAGCGCCGTAAATCCATCGGCGATTACCGGGCGGACCAGATCCCGGAGTCCGGCAACACGGCCCTGTCGCGGCCCGAAACCGGAGACTCCGGCATTGAGGAACTGCTGCCCGGCGATTTGATTCTTCTTGACGAGGCGCAGCGCCGCGCAAAAAGGCGCCGCCGGGTTCAGTTTGTTCTGGTTGGCGTGCTGGCCGGACTGATCCTGCTGTTTGGCGGCGCGTTTTTCTACCTGCGCTCGCTCATGGACAACCCCGCGTCCCTCTTCGAGGATAAAACGGTTTTTGCGCAGAACCTTACCCCCTCGCCCACGCCCGGCGCGGACGATCCCACGGCCTCGCCTACCATCGACCCCTATACCGCGCTGCAACAGCAGGCGGACCTGTCCATGATGCAGAACATCGTCAACATCCTGCTGGTGGGCGTGGACTATGCCGAGGAGCGTGAAACCTGGTCCGGAAAGGACGGCCTGACCGCCTCCCACGCGGACGTAATGATTGTGCTCGCGGTCAATTTTGACGAAAATACCGCGGATCTCATCTCCCTGCCCCGGGATACCTATGCCAAAATCCCCGGCGTTTCCGGCATTTATAAGCTCAACGCCTCGCTGGATTGCGGCGGCGGACTTGCGGCGGGAGACGCGGCCTTCCAAAAGGTCTGCGAGTCCGCCTCCTGGATGCTGGGCGGCATCCCCGTAAACTACTACTATGCGGTAACCATGCCCGCAGTCAAACAGCTGGTAGACGCCATCGGCGGCATCGACTATGATCTGGAGATCTCTTTCAAAATGCAGGGCCGTTCCTATGAAAAGGGCCTGCAGCATATGGACGGCCAGGGCGTTCTGGACTATCTGCGCGTGCGCAAATCCAGCTCGGGCCTTTCCTCCGGCGATACCGGCGACGCCAACCGCGTCAACCGCCAGAAAAAGATGCTCGTCGCCATCTTCGATAAGATCAAGCAGGCCGGGCTCATGAGCAAAATCCCCGAGCTTCTGGACGCCTTTGACGGGCAGCTGTTTACAAACTGCAACATCAACCAGACCGCTGCGCTGGCGCTCTACGGCTACAACATGCCCAAGGAAAACATCGGCATGTACTCCATGAGCGGCCCGACGAAAAACCTCTATACCTGGAATTTCTGCTTCCCCACGCCGAAAAACCGCCGCGAAATCATTCAGGAGGTCTACGGCGTGGAGGTAAAGGATCTGCGTGACTGCACGAAGGAGTACGCAACCTATCTCTATTATTCCAAGCTGGCCGAGCAGTACATGGATACCTGCGCAGGCCTGACCGGCTATGTTTCCGCGCTGATCGCTGCGGACGACCTGCTGCCGGAGTTTTCTCCAACGCCGGAACCCACGCCGGAGCCCACGCCCTATGAGCCCATTGTTACGCAGGCGCCCACGCCGGTACCTACGCCGGAACCCACCCCCGCGCCCACGCCGGAGCCCACGCCGGAACCCACGCCGGAACCCACGCCGGAGCCCCCGGTCAACACGCCGGACCCCGGCGGCGCGGCGGGCGGCGTCCTGGGCATGCGCCCCGCGCCCGCTGAAAACCTTTCGGACGTGCGCGCGGCGGGCGGGAAGTCCCTTCGCGACGGCTACCGCCAATATAACGACGCGCAGCGCGCGGTTTATTACAACTATATCGCGGCCTACGACCACTGCCGCCAGCAGCTCAACGACGCCAGCAAGCACGCGAAGCGCTATCTCGGCTATGAAGCGGCCGACATGGGCGGCTATGACCAGTCCCTTGCCGCGGCCTGCGAGTCTCTGCGGTCCCTGGCGTCAAGCGCGGCATCCACCTTCGGCTACGGCGGCGGCCTGAGCTGGGATATCACGCCGCTGGCCAAGACCAACGAAATCTACGTGGACTTCCGCTGACCTGCCGGCCGGGCAGGGCGCGCCGAAAACGGCGGCGCGCCCGCATGCGTCCTGCGGACGGGTGCGGATTGCAGCGCCATACGGAATCCTCCGTTTGACATAAAAGCGGTGTAATGGGTTATATTACCGTCTGGAGGACGACAGAGCAGATATGAGCAGAAAGAAACGGAAGCAACCGGGCGTATCCGGCGCGCCGGAGCAACAGCAGCAGGCCGGACAGCCCGCAGCGGAGGCGGAAGCCGGTTCTGCTGCGGGCACGGCCGCAGATACGGAGGTCCGCCCGCCCGCCGCACCGGCTGCGGGCGGGAATCCGCATGCGCCGGACAAGCCCGGCGCATCCGGCATTTTTGGCGCGCCCGCCGGTTCTGCACAGGCGGATCGCTCCGCAGCCATTGAGGACATCCTTCCCACCGACTATTTCCGTCCGGACGCCCCTGCGGGTAAACGCCGCAGGCGGCGGTTTTTCCTCCTCGCGGCCGTCGCCGCGCTTCTGCTGGCGCTGATCGCTGCGGCCGCGGTCTACTGGAGCCGCCTGAATAACGACCCCTCGGCGTTCTTCTCCGCCCGGCCCTCCGCTACGCCTGCGCCCCCTGCCGTCGAAAGCACCCCCGCAATTCAGGCCAGCCCGACGCCGACGCCCGATCCCTACGCTGTGCTGGAGCAGCAGGCGGATCTGTCCATGATGCAGGACATCGTCAACATCCTGCTCATCGGCGTGGATTATGCCGAGGAGCGTGAAAGCTGGGGCGGCAAGAACGGCCTGAGCGCCGCGCATGCGGACGTGATGATCGTACTGGCGGTAAACTTTGACGAAAACACGGCGGATCTCATCTCCCTGCCCCGGGATACCTACACCAAAATCCCCGGCGTATCCGGCATTTACAAGCTCAACGCCTCGCTGGACTGCGGCGGCGGCCTGCTGGCGGAAAACGGCGCGGGCTTTGAGAAGGTCTGCGAAACCGCAAGCTACCTGCTGGGCGGCATCCCCGTGGACCATTACTATGCCGTCACCATGCCCGCCGTCAAGGAGCTGGTGGACGCCATCGGCGGCGTGGACTACCGGCTGGATGTCTCCTTTACCATGCAGGGCCGTACCTATACTGCGGGCCGGCGCCACATGAACGGGCAGGCCGTGCTGGACTACCTGCGGGTGCGCAAGGAGAGCAGCGGGCTTGAGCCCGGCCAGCAGGGCGACGCCCAGCGCGTCAAGCGCCAGAAGAAAATGCTGCTGGCCATCTTTGAGCAGCTCAAAAAGAAGAACATGCTGCTCAAGGTGCCGGACATCCTCAGCGCCTTCGAGGGGCAGCTTTTCACCAATTGCAGCGCCAGCCAGACCGCTGCGCTGGCGCTCTACGCCTACAACATGCCCGGCGAAAACATTGGCATGCACTCCATGTCCGGCAAAATGCGCAGCCTGTACTCGTGGAACTTCAGCTTTATCGATCAGGACAACCGACTGAAGCTGATCCGGGAAATCTACGGCGTGGACGTTCCCGTCATCCGTGAAATTACGGAAAGCTACGCACTGAACGTCTACCAGACCAAGATTGCCAACCAGTACATCAATACCTGCGGCCCGCTGACCAAATATGTGGCGGCGCTGCTGGCGGAGGACGATCTGCGGCCGGAATTTACCGCAACGCCCGCGCCCACGCCGGAGGCCACCCCGGCGCCCACGCCCGCGCCGACGGCAGAGCCAGCGCCGGAGGCCACGCCCACCCCGGGCCAAACGGCGCCCACGCCCACCGCGGAGACCGCGCCGGAGGCCACGGACAGCGGAGAAACCATCCCCGCGGCGGCAGCGCTCACGGAGGAAACGCGGCGGTATTCGGAGGCCCAGCGCAACATCTATAAAAAATATCTGGAGGCGCTGGATCGATGCAAATCCCTGCGCGGCGGCTCCTCAAAGAGCGACGCAAGCGCGCTCTCCTCGGCATGCAACGCGCTCAAGTCGGCGGCGATGCGCTGCGCCTCCACCTTCGGTTACACCGGAAAGCTCACCTGGACCATCCCGCCGCTGGCCAACACCAACGAAATCTATGTAGACTTCCGCTGACTTGGCGGGCGGGCCCGCCGGAACATCCCCGGCCCTATGACAAGAGGCGCCGCCGTCTCCGCAGCCCCTGCCCCTGCATGAAAGCCGGAAAAACGCCGGGAGCCGCGCTGCTGGCGACGGCCCCCGTGTTCCCGGCGCAGGCTCCGCAGAAAGAGGGACCATGCCGCCGTTTCAACAGACCTTCCCGGATGACGGAGAGCGCGTCCGGGAATTCTCTTTTTCGCATTGCCTTTCCGCACATTTTCTGCTAGGCTTCAGGTATGCGCCCTGAAGAACTCACCGCAACGCTGCGCCGTGCGCAGCCGCACATTCTCGCAATTGACGGCAACTGTTGCAGCGGCAAGACCACGCTGGCAGCGCGCCTGTCCGCCGATCTTGGCGCGCAGGTGTTCCACATGGACGACTTCTACCTGCGCCCGGAGCAGCGCAGCCCCGCCCGCCTGGCCCTGCCCGGAGGAAACATCGATCACGAACGGTTTCTGGAGGAGGTGCTGGCGCCGCTTTGCGCAGGAGAAACGCGTATCCTGCTCCGCCGCTTTGACTGCAAAACCCTCTCGCTCCTTCCCCCAGACGAGGTGCTCTGTCCGGGCTGCGTTATCGTGGAGGGCAGCTATGCCATGCATCCCGTCCTCCGTGCCCGCTATGATTACAGCATCGTTCTACGGGTGGAGCCCGCCGTGCAGCGGGCCCGGCTGATTGCCCGGGAAGGGGCGGCGCGCGCGGAGCGCTTCTTCTCCCTCTGGCTCCCCCTCGAAGCACGCTATTTCTCCGCGCTGGATCCCGCTTTCCATGCGGACGCCGTCATCGATACCAGCAACTGGACGCTGTAGTACCCGGGTTGGCCGCCAATCAACGCTGCTGATTGACAGAATCGCCGTTCTCAGCCGAAGGCCATGACGGACTTCCGGGCGGCGAAACGCGCAGATCGCCCGCCCATAAGCGGGCGGTTCGTTCCGGCGCACGTGCCGCCGGGTCCAAAAAAGACTTCCCGGGGCTGCGGCCCCAGAACTGGACTGTATCCCGTTAAACGGACAATGAAATAAACGACCTCCTGTTGTAGAATAGAAGCTACGACAGGAGGTCATTTTCATGGCAAGAAAGTATAC
>SFNQ01000060.1 GCA_004554165.1 Clostridiales bacterium
TTTTTTACGCTCTCCAAGACTTCCTTCTCAATTCTTTCAACATTTATGCAGCAAACCCGCTTTCGACTTAATCCGAAAGCGGGTTTGTCTACGGTCTGACGGGCGCCATCCCGTAGGGATGGCGCCCGGTCGATGCATATTCCGTTCCGGCTGCGCGGGCCGGTCAGTCCTCGTCGCTGCCGCCGAAGTTGGTCTCTACGCCGCTCGGCATGGGGTCCCCGTTATAGATGATGCCCAGCAGGGTTTCCCGGGTCTCGTCCATATCGTACTTGAGCAGGTAGTTGCCCTTGCTGTTGGTGCTGTTGTGTCCGGTTCCGGCAAAGGGAATCGTGCTGCTCTCGATGGTAAAATCATTGCTGAGCGCAATCGAGGCAAGCTGTACGATGGCGTCTGCAGAAAGGTTGGTGGCTGCGTTTTCCGCCACATAGTTGATCACATCCATGAGCTTGCCCACGGTCCACTCTTCCTTGACCTTCCGATACAGCAGCTCAAGGATCTTCCTCTGCCGCCCGGTACGGCCATAGTCCGAGGTGCCGCCGCTGTAGCGGTCGCGGGCATGCCAGAGCGCCGTCTCGCCGGTCAGAAGCTGCGGGCCGTTCTTCACCTCAAGCTTCGTATAATTTGCATATTCATCGCGGAAGTCGTGGTCATAGGCCTCCCAGTAGATTTTCATGTTGATGAACTCGCACTCCTCCTCGGTCAGATCCACCTCAATGCCGCCGAAGGTATCGATGATGTGCTCGAACATCTTGAAGGTAATGGAAACGTAGTTCTGCACGTCCAGCTGGAAATTGCGCTGGCCGTTCAGCGTATTGATCAGCATGCCGATGCCGCCGTTGCTGTAGGCCTTGTTGATCTTGTCATACCAGCCGGACTTGTCGTTGATATAGACCGCGCCGTCGCGCATAAAGGAAAAGATGCATACCCGCTTTGTCACCAGATTGCAGGAAACGAGCATCATGGAGTCCGAATTTCCCGTGCTCTCCGCGTTGGCATCTTCAGAGCGCGGGTCGATGCCCACCAGCAGGATGTTGATGATGTTTTCATTGATTGTGTCAACGGCGTAGATCGGGTGCGCCGTGGGCGTGGGCTCCGGCGTGGGCGAGGGCGTAATGGAGGACGGGTCCAGCGTGCCAAGGACCAGCTGCTGGGGCGTTTCCACCGGCTTTTCCACGATCTCGACCGCATTGTTCTGCTGCAACCTGCCGGTATAATAGTAAAAAATGCCGATGCCGCCAAGAACGATCACCAGCACCACGATCGCGATAATCATCAGCGCTTTTTTCATCGTATCATCAACCGCTTTCCTGAATTTTTGTCGTACTGTGACGACTGATTATATCACAACAGCGTTGATGATTCAAGAGAAGCCTCTCCGTTTCCATCGTCCTCCTGCCCGGCGGCGGACAGGCTCGCCCTGCGCGTTCTGCGGATTTGTCCGAGGCTTTGCAGCAGCCCCAGCCCCAGTCCCAGCAGCAGCAGCGGAATGCAGAGCCAGCGGAACCCGCGAAGCACATCCGGCACGATCAGCCCCATGCTGCCCACCGCAATGCCCATGATGGCAAAGTAGGAAACGATATGGAACCTGCGGAGCAGATAGTTCACCAGCAGGATCAGAAGCGCCGCCGCAAGCGCAAAGCCCAGCCCTGCAAAGAACAGCGTCGGCAGATAGACGCTGGCAATGGCGTTTAAAATGGACTTGTACAGCCCCAGGTATACCAGCAGGAAGGAGGAACTGAGCCCCGGGATTACCACGCCGATGGCCAGCACCGCGCCGCCCAGCATCGCAAGCAGCGGCGGCAGGGCCTGTCCCGCGGTGGCGGCGGTCTCCGCCGTCGCGCTGGTATCCAGAAACTCAAACAGCAGCACAAACAGCAGCCCGCACAGGGCCGCCAGAACATCCCGCAGGCGGGGCCTGCGCCTGCCGCCCTTCCGGGTTTCCTCATAGAGCGTGGGCAAACTCCCCAGCACAAAGCCGCAGAACAGCGCCAGCGTTTCCGACTCGTGCCGCTCAATGATGAGCTTGAGCACATTGCTGGTCAGCAATACGCCGGCCACGCCGCCGACGCAGATGGGCAGCAGAAAGCGCAGGCTCCTTTTGAATTCTGAAAAAATATTCCGGATTGCCGAAAGCATCCGCTCGTACAGGCCCATGGAGATGGCGATCACGCCGCCGCTCACGCCCGGCAGCACAAAGCCGACGCCAATGGCCAGTCCGCAGAGCAATTTCATCACAATGTCCTTCAAGTTTTCGCTCCAAATCTGTTTCATCCCGGCGGGTCTGCCCAAACGAACATTCCCGCTTTCCTGTATTATAGCATGCTTTCCTCCGGGCGTTGTTACGACTTGTTTAAAAATTTATGAAAATTCCTGTGTTGAGATACAATACATAGGTAACAGAAAAAGGAGCAAAGCCTGCACAGAAATGGTAATATTGGGACTGCCGGGAACCAATAGCCAAAGGAGTGACAGGCTTTGCAATGAAAGAGTAACACGGAA
>SFNQ01000017.1 GCA_004554165.1 Clostridiales bacterium
ATTGCAGCGTCAGCTATCAAACGACGGTTTCCATTTTGTATATATTCAAGCTCGCCACTATCCATAAGCTCGCGCAGTTTATTTTCCCCGATACCGCTACTTTATTGATAGGAACGATTTTATCCTTGATGTCAAGCAGCCAATCGACGTTATGAAACAATGCATTGTAACAAACATCCAAGCTTAAAATAGCTTCGATTTGTTTTTGTGTGTATTGAGATAACCTGGATATATCTCTGTTCAATTCCGTGTTCAGCAATACAGAATTTACGAGAGTATTCTCCGCATCAACATCCTCGACTAACTGCTCCAGCGATTTCTTCCAAAGCCAGAACTCGGTGGTCGGTTTTTCGTTGTTATATCTCTTTTCTAAAACTATGATAGTTGTTACTACATCTGCGTTTTTGAACCATCGTCCTTTTCCGCTAATATGAACTTGGCGAATATTGTATTTTTGCTTCAATACTTCTACAAGTTTTAATCCTGCGTTTGTGCCAAGCCAGGAGTTAGAGACAATAATACCCAACATTCCTCCCGGCTTAATAACATCCGCAATCTTAATTGCAATATAACAATACAAATCCGACCTGCCATCTAAAAATTCTGCAAGCGGCATTTTTGCAATTTCGTCCTTATCATCGTCAGGAATAATTTCAAAAGCAACAAACGGAAGATTAGAAACGACAGCTCCAAAAGCAGGCAAGGACAATGACATTATATCGCCAGTTTCAGGATTGGTTATGGAGATTTTTTCTCCAACTCTAAGAGTCAACGCATTATGCTGAAACAGACGATTTGCAATATTTATCGTGTCAGAATCCGTCATGCTAATATTTGCAACCTGTAATACTGGATTTGGCTTTTCAGTTCCTCGACACGCCTTTCGAGGAGAATCTGTTCCTCGTCATACTGCTGAATCATTCTCTGAGCCTGTCGCTCCGGCAGAGTGCCTTTCACAGAGCTTTCATAGAGATTTTGTATCAGAGTGTCAAGCTCTGCCATTCGCTTTACGGCTTGGTCAAGCTCCTGTTGTCCGAGGTCTGTATGCTTGGATTTGTTGTCATTCCAAACGGCTTTAAGCTGGAAAATAAACTCGTCCTCGTTTTCAAGGACATATTTACTGACCGCTTGGATTGCCTGTAAAATTGCCGCTTCCAGAACCGATGTTTTTACAAAGTGGGAGAAACAACCGCCACCTTTGTTGCGGTAATTGCCACATTGGAAAGCGGAAGCCAGACGGAATATTCTTCTGACTACTTCGGCAGCAGGCTCGTCCACAAGAAGCTGCTGTTTATCGTCCTTGGTACGCTTGTAGCCGTAGGGAATGGAGCCGCTACAACGCAAGCCTTTCTCCATTCTGGACTTGAATACTGCTTTGATTAAAATATTAAAAGAAATTCACAGAATTCCTGCTCCCGAAGGAACAGAGCATTGGGAAGTCTATTTTAACCGGAAGTCGGACCGCAAGATCAAAATGTATGAAGCCTGTCCTGTCAAATACGAAAAGGGACAAGCCTTTATTGATTACATGAATGCCCACAGGCATTTGCTCCGGGATCGTCCCCGGACCTTTCAGCATGGAGATTATCATATCGGCAATATGATGATAGGCAACGACGGGCAGCTCTACATCATTGATTTTAACAGAAATGACTTCGGAGATCCGTGGGAAGAGTTCAATCGCATTGTGTGGTGCGCGCAGCGCAGCCCCCTGTTTGCAACAGGAATGGTAAACGGCTACTTTGATAATGCTGTGCCTATGGCGTTTTGGGAGCTTCTTGCGCTTTACATCAGCAGTAACACCCTGTCCTCTCTGCCATGGGCAATTCCCTTTGGCGATGAGCAAATTCAGGTCATGCTAAAGCAGGCAAACGATGTGCTGCGCTGGTATGACGATATGCAGAACACCGTTCCAACCTGGTACAGGGGACTTGCTGAAAAATAAGAACTCTGAAAGCGATGCATTTTGCGCAGCTGTTCGCGTTATTGGTCTGCCCCTGCGCCCCGTCTGGCAGTTCGCAGGCGGAAAAGTGCAAGAGTATATCCAGGACTATCCTTCGCACTTTCCTCCATTGATTTGACCGGGCGTTCGCTTTCAAACGCACGCTCCGTTTTCCCTTGCGGCACAGCGTTCCTCCCAAGCGCCGGATTCCATGTGCTCGGGATATCCCATACCGTTCTCCGCAGCGCAAGGCCAAGCGGGGATTTCTCTCCACCTCCCGATGGCCGGCAAGGCGCCGCGCGCTGGCCGCGCGTCGTGGACCGGTCTGTTTCTTACCCATCGACACCGACCATAACCGACGTTGCTTTTACGATGGCGTATGCGGGCTTGCCCACGGCCAGGCCCAGCTCCTCGATCGCATTCATGGAGATGGTTGCGGACATTAGGTTTCCGCCGCCGATGTCGATTTTGACAATCCCGTTTACCGCGCCCTTCTGAATTTCGGTCACAATGCCCCGGAACCGATTGCGCGCGCTGATTTTCATGTTCATGCCTCCTGCAACAATTATTGTGCTTTTTGCCGCGGCAGCCGGAAAAATCCGGTTTCTGAGATTCAGCGGCTGCTTGCCTTTCTGATCAAAGGGCGGCGCTTTCCTCCCGGTCCGGTTCATACAGCAGCAGCACGTTCGCCGGCGCGATGCCCAGCGAAAAATCGCCGTTTTTCGCCCTGTCCTGCGGCCTGTACTGCTTGGGAATGCGCCACCACAGGTCGGGCGTTCCGTCCGTCTGGCTGCGGTAGCGGAAGCGGATGATGTCCTCAAAGGGCTCCTCCACCATATCCAGAATCCGAACCGGAAAGCTGTTCTGGCTGCTGTTGGCGCTGAAATAATGCGCGCGGACGCCTACCGCGCAGAGATTCTCCCGGACCGGCCGGGCCGTGCGCAGACGAAGGCCCCAGTCGGGGACCTCTACGCTAAACTCGTCCACCCGGTGCGCCTTCGCAATGTTTTTGCAGCCCGTCATCATGTCCCCCGTCACCGTGCCGGGGTCGGCAAAGAGCTGCTTGGTCTGCTTATGCGCATGGATGCTGCCGTTTTCCATCAGCGCAATGGTGCGGCACAGGTCGTAGGCCTCGTCCCTGCTGTGGGTCACGGCAAGGGAAACGCCGCCATACCCGCGCAGCAGCTCCTTCATCTCCACCAGCAGTTTCTCCCGCAGATGGGAATCCAGCGCGGAAAAGGGCTCGTCCAGCATCAGGAGACGGGGCTGGCTGACAAGGATCCGCGCCAGAGCGACGCGCTGTTGTTGTCCGCCGGAGAGCTGCGCGGGATATCGCCTCTCCAGGCCCTGCAGCTGCATCAGCTCGATGTGCTCCGCGCAGAGCCGCTCGCGCCTGCCTCTGTCCTTTTCCCGGTTCAGGCCGCAGAGGATGTTCTGCCGCACCGTCATGTTCGGAAACAGGGCGTAGTTCTGGAACAGATAGCCCACCCGCCGCTGCTGCGGCTTCAGGTTGATGCGCCTTTGGCTGTCAAACAGCGTTTCGCCGTCCAGCTCGATCCGCCCCTCGTCCGGCCGTTCTACGCCCGCGATGCAGCGGAGCGTCATGCTTTTGCCGCAGCCGGAGGCGCCGAGAATGCCCATGACGCCCTCTTCCGCCTCAAACCGTACATTTAAGCGGAACGCACCCAGGTTCTTGCGAATATCCACCTTGAGACTCATGCCCGCGCGCCTCCCCGATGGTTCTTCTTTTCCAGCATGTTGACCACCAGCAGCACGACCGCGGAGATGGCCAGGTTGATCATGACCCAGACAAAGGCGCTCTCCTCATCGTTCGTTCGCCAATACTGGTAGACGGAGGTGGAAATGGTGGCCGTTTTCCCGGGGGTGTAGCCGATGAGCATGCTTGTTGCGCCGTACTCGCCCAGCGCCCGTGCAAAGGACAGCACCGTGCCTGCCAGGATGCCCTGCCGGCAATACGGCATGCGGATGCGCCAGAAGATGTAGGTGTTGGAAAGGCCCAGCGTCTGCCCGGAGCAGGCCAGCGTATCGTCAAAACTCTCAAACGCGCCCCGCGCGGTCCGGTACATCAGCGGGAAGGCCACCACCGCGGCGGCGATAATCCCGCCATACCAGGTCATGACAAAGCGGATGCCCGCCTGATCCAACAGCATTCCCAGCGGCCGTTTGACGCCGAACAGAAGCAGCAGAAAGTAGCCGACAACCGTAGGCGGCAGCACCATGGGCAGCGTCAGGATCACATCCAGCACGCCCTTGATGACTCTGGGCAGTCTTGCAACGTAATAGGCGGCAAAAATCCCCGAAAAAAACACCAGCGCGCAGCTGATCGCCGCAATGCGCAGAGAATTCCAAAGCGGATACCAGTCCAAGCGGATCACCCCCGTCTTTCGGATTACAGAATGGGGCAGAGCGCAGCCGCGCCCTGCCCGAAGCAGACCTTATGCCACAGGCGCAAAGCCGACGCTCTCAAAAACGGCCATTGCCTCGTCGGTCCTGAGATAGTCAAGGAAGGCCTGCGCCGCCTCCGTCTGCGCGCCAGACTTCATGACCGCAGCCGGATAGATGACCTGTCCGCACATCTCCGCCGTAGCGGAATCCACAACGGTGAGGCCCGCGCTGAACGCATCCGTGCAGTAGACGACGCCGCAGTCCACGCTGGCCTCGCTGACCTGCGTTGTAACCTCCTTCACGTTGGTGCCGTAGGTAATCCTTCCGGCGCTTGCAAGCTCCTCCTCGTTCAGGCCGTAATAGGCGAGAATTTTCTGCGTATACTGGCCCACGGGAACGCCGCTGTTGCCCATGGCAAAGAGAATCTCGCCATCCCGGAGCAGCGCGGCAAGATCGTCAAAGCTCACGATGTTTTTCGGATTGCCCGCAGGGACGCAGAGGGTAACCCTGTTCTCCAGCAGATCAATGCGCGAGCCCTCGAGCACATAATCCAGGCCCTCGGTGTTCACGGAAGCGTCGGCGGTAATGTCCAGCTGGTTCATCTGCTTCTGGCCTGCGGAAATGAACAGGTCGCAGTCGGCGCCCTCCTGAATCTGTGTTTTCAGTGTGCCGGAGGAATCGAAGTTGAACAGGAGCGTTACATTGGGAGCAACCCCCCTGTACAGTTCTGCAATCTCGTTCAGCGTCTCGGTCATGGAGGCGGCCGCAAAGACGATCAGCTCGATCTCCGGGGCGGGCTCGTCCGTTGCGGCGGGCGCGTCGGTGGGCTCCGGCGCGGGCGCTTGGGTGGCCTCCGCGGCGGGCGCAGGGGCCTCCTGTCCGGGGGCGGGGGAGCACGCGGGCATGCCGGCGGCCATGAGCAGCGCCAGCAGCAGCGCAGCAAGGGGTTTCAAATGTTTCATGTGACTTCCTCTTCTTTCTTTGCTGTTCGCAATGATTTATGCAAAACGTGGGTTTACACGTTCTTGCCCCTGTCCGTAAAGCCGTTCATCCCGCGCGCAGTTCTGCACGCTGTTTCTCAGCATATCCAGTCCGTGCGGCAGCTCGTCCAAAATGGCGTCCAGGCTCTCCTGAACCGCTTTGGGGCTGCCGGGCAGGTTGACGATCAGCGTCTTCCCCCGGAGTACGGCTACGCCCCGCGAGAACATGGCGCGCCTGGTGATCCGCAGGGAGTGGGCGCGGATGGCCTCGGCAATGCCCGGCGCCTGCCGTTCCGCCACGGACAGCGTGACCTCAGGCGTCTGATCCCGGGGGTAAAGCCTGTGCCGCCGGTGGTCAGAATGAGATCCAGCCGCCGCTGGTCGCACAGGCGCAGAAGCTGTTCCCTGAGCGGATGTTCTCCGTCCGGCAGCAGCAGTGTTTCGACGATTTCATAACCCGCCGCCGCAAGCCGCCGCACGATGGCAGGGCCCGAAAGATCTTCCCGCTCGCCCCGCGCCCCCTGATCCGACAGGGTGATTACCGCGGCCTGGTAGGGGCGGGGCCCTGTCCGCGCCTCGGGTTCCATGGCGTCGTTTGCGCGGATGCGGCCGCCTGCCGCCGCCTGCCGCCGGGCAACGGCCTCCTCTCCCGCGTCCGCCATTATGTCGTTTTTGTTTTTATCCAGTTGTGTAAAGCCCATGCCTGTCTCCTTCGCCCCTGTTTACCGCCACTTTCCAAAGCCGCAGTTGGGAAAGTGGCATTCGCCGCAATTCAGGCACAGGCCGCCGTTGCCAAGCCCCGCGAGCATCTCCCTCGTAACGGGCACGTCCGCCAGAAGGTAGGGCAGTACCAGATCGAAGATCGTGCGCCTTGCGTACATCACGCAGCCGGGCAGGCCGCAGACCGGCCGCCCATCCTCCATATAGGAAAGCAGAAACATGGCGCCCGGCAGCACCGGCGCGCCATAGGTCACGATGTTCGCGCCGCTGTTTTTGATGGCAAGCGGCCTCCTGTCATCGGGATCAACGCTCATGCCGCCGGTGCAGAGGACAAGCTCGGCGCCGCCGTCCAGCATCCTCCGGATGGCGGCGGCAATGCGTCGGTGGTCGTCGTCGCAGATCTCATGCGCCGCCATTTCGCAGCCGTACTCGCCGAGCTTCTCCTGCAAAACCGGCGTAAAGGTATCCGGTATGCGGCCGTGGAACACCTCGTTCCCGGTGGTGACCACGCCGTAGCGCTTTGCCCGGATGGGGGCAAGCCGCGTGAGCGGCCGGCTGCCCGCAACCGCCTGCGCCTGCGCCATGGCCTCCCGTTCAATCACAAGCGGGATGACGCGGACGCCGCAGAGCTTGTCCCCCGCCTTGACCGGGACGCCCGAGGGACGGGTTGCAATCATCATGCGGCCAAGGCTGTTTACCGCAAACAGGCGCTCCGTATCCGCAAGGAACAGGCCGTCCCGCTCCGCGATCAGCTCGATCTTTCCCTCCTTGGGAGGCGTGGCGCGCATGTGCTCCCCCTGGCAGATCTGCCGCAGAACCTCTGCAGCCTCATCCTCATGCAGCATGGATTCGTCGTTTTCCCAGACGTAGATGTGATCCTTGCCGACGCTGAGCAGCACCGGGACGTCCTCCTCCCGGATCACATGGCCCTTTCGGAACACCGCGTCCTTGGTAACGCCCCTGATAATCCGGGTGATATCGTGGCACAGCACCTGCCCCACCGCCTCTTCCGTTCGCATCAGTCGCATTGTTCCAGCTCCTCCAGTTCACCAAAGTAATCTTCAAATATCTCTGCGGCGTAGTCCGCCACGGATTGTTCATACCGTGCAAAGATCTCCAGAAAGGTCTCCCCTCTGGCGGTCAGCTGTGCGCTGCCGCCGTTGGCGCCGCCCTACACCCGGTCTACCAGCGAAAAGCCCAGTTCCCGCTCCATCTGCCGGAGGATTCTCCTGCCCTTTGAGTAGGAAATCCCGATCGCCTGGCAGGCGCCCGCAACGGAGCCGCGCGAGCGGATACCCAGCAGCAGCTGCTGCGGGCCGGGCCCGAAGAACGGGCCCTCGCCCACAAGCCGTACCTGCACCCGCTCATGAAAGGACCGTTTGGACGCATTGCCCCCTTCTTCGATGGTTACGCGGCAGACTCTGTCCTTCTCCTGCCACAGCCAGCCGCGAAGCCCCTCGCGCCCCTGATAGGAGAGCAGCGCTTCGGCCGCCTGCGCGCCCAGCAGCACCGGGTGCCCTGCGACGCCGTTGCTCACGGGAACGCAGACCTCCGCCCCGCAGTTCATAAGCTGACGCACCGTTGCAAAGGTCAGAGGCGGAATGCACACCGGCGTGACAAAGACCCGATCGCAGGCGCTTCGACATCCCCTCAGACCGATCTTGATGGAATCCAGCATGTCCGTATGGGCAAAATCGGGGTTATGGAGCAGCAGCGCGTCCTCGCCCTCCAGCTCGGACCGCACCTGTTCCGAATGCAGCCCCGTCACCACCACCACGCGCTCCACGCCGGCAGCGCGAAAGGTTCGGACGAGCTGCCGGATCATGGATTGTCCGCCCATCCGGAGGATGGGGCGAAAGCGGTTTGTGTGTCTCGATGGGCAGGCGGCTACGATTACCGCCCCGGTTTTTATCGCATGATTTTCTTCCAATCGCACAGCAGAAGCTCCCGTTGAGGTTTAATAAAGGCAATCGAATGTTTTTCAAAAAACATTCGGTATTAATTTACAGAAGTTTTTTTCATTGGCAATAACAAATTTCATGCTGCGGAGCATCGAAGCCGCTTTTTGCGCGCATCGGAGCCCGAGCCCCATGCGCCCCAGAGCAGCAGCCGGCTCTGTGCGCCTCAGGCCGTGCCGAAGCCGCCAGTTCGGTGAAACGACCAGGCCGCATTCCTCCCGCCAAGCCGCCGGGTTTTCCAGCGCTCAGCGGGCGGGCGCGCCCCTTGTTCCGGCCTTCCCGGGCAATTTCTCCTTTCCCTGTCCGGCGGGCTTTATTTGCGCCGGAGGAATGACGATATAATAGATTAGAGGGCGTTGATCTTCCATGGCGCCGGCAACTTTCAGCAAGCCTTGCAGCATTTTCTTGATTTCATGACAAGAAGGAGAATTCCCATGCATTGTATTGTAAAGCAGCCCATACACGACTCCAACGCAAAGGTATGGGCTTATGAGATCCTCTACAGCAACGCATCCGTTGCCAGCGCCTCCGCGCCCGGCGACGCGGAGGCGGCCGCAACCCTGCAATCGCTGCTGATGCAGTGCAATACGGAGAGTTTTCTCGAGGGGAAGGTCGCCTTTGTCACCTTCACGGAAAACCTGCTCCGGCGCAATGTCCCGAAAATCTTTTCCCCGCAGGCGCTGGTTCTGCAGATCGACCACGATTTCCTGCTGCTGCCCGATGCGCTCCAGCTGGTCCGCGAATATCACGACGAGGGTTACCGTGTGGCGCTGTCCGGCTTTGAGTTCAACGCCATGTACCTGTCCGTGCTGGACCTTGTGGACTATGTAAAGCTCAGCTTCCAAAACGCCGATCCCGCCCACGAGGGCGCCATTGATGTGCTCAAGGGGCTGGGCAAGGAGGTCATCGGCTACCGGATCGACAGCGAAGCCGCCTTTGCCCGCGCCAAGCGCAGCGGCGCCAAATACTTTCAGGGTACCTATATCGCCAGCAGCCTGTCCGCGCAAACCTACAGTCTCGATCTCATTCCCGGCAACTTTTTCCGCCTGATTGTCGCCGTAACCAGCGATGAACCGAATCTTTACGAGATCGATGAGATCATCTCCCGCGACGTAACCCTGACCTATTCGCTGCTCAAGCTGGTCAACTCCGCCTTCTTTGCGCTGCGCACCAAGGTTACCTCCGTTCGGCAGGCGCTGGCCATTCTGGGCATCAAACAGCTCAAGCAGTGGGTCTACCTGCTGAGCTTCAACCCCGACAGCAGCCGCGCCCCCTCCGAGTTTATCAAGACCTCGCTCATGCGGGCCAGCTTCTGCGAGGCGCTCTGCGACTGCGTGGGCGATATGCCCATCTCCGCCTCCGAGGCCTACCTCATGGGTCTGTTTTCCACCCTGGGCTCGCTGCTGCAGATGCCCATGGAACAGGCGCTGGATGAATTGCAGCTTCCCCGGGAAATTCTCGACGCGCTTCTCAACGGCACAGGCCGCGCAGGTCTGCTGTATCAGCTTGTGCTGGGCTATGAGAGCGCCAACTGGAACAAAATCTCCGGACTTTCCGAACAGCTGGGTCTTTCGCAGAATGTGATTTCACAGAAATATCTTGAATGCATGGATGCGGTCAACAACACCTGGAAGAAGATCATGTAACCCGGGCAGTCCCCGGGATACCCCCCCTGAACACCGAAAACCGCCGGAACAGCCCTTCCCCGAATTCGCTTTGGGGCGCAGTGCTGTCCGGGCGGTTTTTTGACGTTTTACCGGGACGCTCTTCGTAGCCGCAGGCCGAAAGAAGCCGGAGCGGTACGCGGCCTGTGCCTTTCCGAATCCGCAGCAGGCCGCCAAATGCGTTCCTGACTGGTTCGTATACGCCAGGGGAGCGCGTCTTTTGGGTATCCCGGACCCGCCGCAGCTGGGTTCCTTCTGGATGTATGGAAGCAAAGGCGCTAGCAAGGGGGCCGGTCGGCAAGCCCGCAGCATAAAAATCGGGGAACCGTCCTTCCCCGGTTCCCCGCGCCGCAGGTCCTGCGGTTTTCTCCTGTTCAGTTTTCCCTGAGCGAAAACTGCTCCAGCAGCTCGTCCAGCAGCCTTGCCTGGCCGGAGAGCTCTTCGCTGGTCGCGGCGCTCTCCTCCGCCGTGGCGGAGTTGGTCTGCACGACCGTGGAGATCTGATCGACCCCCAGCGTAACCTGTGTGATGGCCTCCGCCTGCTCGTCCGAGGCCTGCGTGATCTTCGCGATGCCATCCGTGATCTCCTGCGCCTGCCGCACAACCGCTTCAAGCGAGCTTGCGGTAGCAGTTGCGATCTCCGTTCCGTTTTCCACCGCGCGCATTGTGCTCTCGATCAGCGCGGTGGTGCTCTTTGCGGCCTCGTTGCTCTTGGTTGCAAGGTTTCGCACCTCGTCCGCAACAACGGCAAAGCCCTTGCCGGCCTCGCCCGCCCTTGCGGCCTCCACCGCGGCGTTCAGCGCCAGAATGTTGGTTTGGAAAGCGATATCCTCGATGGTCTTGATGATCTTTCCGATCTGGATCGAACTCTCGCTGATCTCCTGCATGGCCCGGGTCATTTCATGCATCTGACGGTTGCTGCTGTTGATGCTTGCACCCACCTCCGCCGCATAGCGGTTGAGCTCGTCTGCGGTTTCCGCATTCTGGCGTACCTGCGCGGAAATCTGGTTGATCGAGGCGGCCAGTTCCTCTACGGAGCTCGCCTGCTCCGTTGCGCCCTGCGCCAAAGCCTGCGCGCCGCTGGCCACCTGGCCGGAACCGCTGGCCACCTGGTCGGCAGACTGCTTGATCTGCACCATGGTGGTGTTCAGGGACTGCCCCACATGCAGAATGTTCTCGGCCATCTCAACAAACTCGCCGCGGAATTCCACATCCGTCGTGATATCGAGTTTCCCCTGATCCAGCAGGCGCATGGCGCGATTGATGTCGGCAACATAAACCCCCAGCGTCCGGGCCACCTCGCGGATGCTGTCGGCAAGATTCCCGAGCTCGTCCCTGGAGTGGTAGGCAATGGTCACCTGGAGATTGCCCTGCGTCATTTCGGCGGCGGCAGCCTTGAGCTCCTCGATGGGCTTTGTGATGCTGGCGGTGATATACAGGCAGAAGGCAACGGCGACCAGAGCGCTGACAACGGAAATGGCGATCAGCGTGATCTGCGAGCGCAGCTCCGTCGCCTCAACCTGGTCCATCATGGCGTCCGCTTCCGTGCGCACTTTATCGAGAATGGAGGCGAGGTAGCCGGAGGCCCGGTCGGCAAGCGGCATGTAGGTCTCCTCCGTGTAATGGATTGCCTGGTCATGCAGTCCGCCTTCGGCCAGGGTAAGAACCTGGTCGAAGCCGCTTTGCAGATCCGGCAGGAGTTTCAGCATATCGTCCAGCGCAGCCGAAGCCCCCGCTGCGTTGGCGCTGATTCCGTTCAGCGCGGCGGCGGCAGCCGAGGAGGCGTCCCTGGCGCTCTGAATATAGGAATTCCTTTTGTTCGCCGTCTCGGCAACGAGCGCATGCAGCATGTTTTTCTGCGCCGCTTCAAAGTTCTGCTCCGCCTCGTTGGCCAGCGCCCGCACCTCATACGCACCGGTATAAAAATCATGGATTTCGGTCCGCACGCTCTGCATGCCAAAGAGGCTGATGAGCACCGACGCGATGAACAGTACCAGCACGATAGCAAAAGCCAGAATCAGTTTGGTGCGCACTTTTAAATCTTTCATGGGGGTCCCTTCCTGTAAGTTTCGTTGTTTTGATACTGCGCATAGAATTCTTGCATCTTTATGCAAAGCCGGGCGTCGCTTTGCCAAACTCTGCGCCCTTTTATGCATGCCCATTATGATTATCATCGTTAAATTCACCTGAAAGTTTATATGGTCAACCGCCACGTTCCCAATTAATTTTCGTTTTTTCGGGAATTTTTTCTCATTTTTGCTAATGATGGAAAATCTTTTGTCGATATATTTATAGATAGCCTGCTTTATCGCTTTGTATTTTGCGCACCGCAATGCTCAGGCTTGTAATTGCTGTGCAGGAAGGACTGTAACCATGGCCAGAATCCTGATTGTTGACGATGCTGCGTTTATGCGTGTTTCCATTCGCAATATCTTGCTGAAAAACGGTTTTGAGGTAGCGGGCGAGGCCGAAAACGGCGCCATTGCCGTGCAGAAATATGCCGAGCTTCAGCCCGATGCCGTAACGATGGATATTACCATGCCGGAGATGACTGGCCTTGACGCGCTCAAGGAAATCCGCAAGCTGGATCCCAACGCCAAGGTCATCATGGTGTCCGCGCTTGGCCAGGAGGCCATGGTGCGCGACGCCGTAATGGCCGGCGCCAAGGGCTTTATCGTCAAGCCCTATAAGGAGGATACCATCGTGGCGACCCTGAACAAGCTCTGCTGAGCGTTTTCCCGGCGGCCGGGAACGGCCTTTGTTTGCGCCGGCCCCGGCGTCGTCTTTAAGCATATAGTTTTCAAGCAGTTTTTGAAGGAGAGTATTTGGCATGAGTACCACTGATTCGCTGACCGATGTCTATGTTTATGAGAACTCCCAGCTTCTGGAGCAGTTGGAGGAAATGCTGCTTGACAGCGAAAAGCAGGGCGTGCTGGAAAAGTCCCACATCGACGAGATTTTCCGCGTCATGCACACCATCAAGGGTTCCTCCGCCATGATGGGCTACGAGGGGCTGACCAAGCTAGCGCACAGCATGGAGGACATGTTCGCGCCGCTCAGACAGGACCCGAATGTCCCCATGGATATTTGGGAGCCCATCATCAGCCTCGTGCTGGAGTGCATCGATTTCTTTAAGGATGAGATTGCCAAGGTCCAGGACGGCCTGCTGCCGGACGGCGAGGTGGAGTCGCTTCACCAGCGCGCCGTGGAGCTGCTGCATAAAATCTCCGGCGAGCCCGCCGCCGAGGTTCCCGCCGCAAAGGATGAGATCGTCATGCCCGGCGACGCCGCGCCTGCGGCGTCCCTTCCTTCCGCTCAGGCCGCACCCGCCGGGGACGGCCCGCTGCACTATTACAAAGCGCTCCTGCGCTTCACCAACGGCTGCTCCATGGAGAGCGTCCGCGCTTTCGCCGTGGTCAATTCCCTTGAGGGCCGCTATACGCGCATTGCCCACGAACCGCAGGACCTGAACGTCAATTGCGACGAGGAGATTGTAAGCAACGGCTTCCGTCTCTACCTTGAATCCCCCTGCCCGGGCGACGAAATCGAGGCATGCCTCTCCGAAACGCTTTTCCTCCAGAGCCTCGAGTTTTCCGAGGTTTCCGCTGAAAGTCTGGCGGACGTATTCGGCGGCGAAGCCCCCGCTCCTGCTCCGACTCCTGCTACAGAAGCGCCTGCTGTCCCTCAGCCCGAAAAGCAGCCCGCGCCTGCCGCGGAGACCGGCGCCACAAAGCCCGCGCCCGCACCGAAAGCGGAGAGCAAGGACGGCGGCCACCGCGCCACCACGCAGAATTTCCTGAGCGTCAACGTAGGCAAGGTGGACAAGCTCATGGCCCTCGTCGGCGAGATTGTCACAGCGGAGTCCATGGTAACCAAGCATCCCGAAATCGCGAACCTGAAGATTGAATCCTTCGAAAAGCAGGCGCGGCGTCTCGTACAGCTCACCGACGAGTTGCAGGACGTGGTGATGTCCATCCGGATGGTGCCCATTTCCTCCACCTTCCACAAGATGCAGCGCATTGTGCGCGATATGTCGCACAACACCGGCAAGGAGGCCGAGCTGGTCCTCATCGGTGAGCAGACCGAGGTGGATAAGAACGTAATCGAAAACCTCTCCGATCCGCTGATGCATATGATCCGCAACAGCATGGATCACGGGCTTGAGTCCAGGGAGGAGCGCATTGCCAAAGGCAAGCCCGCCTGCGGCCGAATCGAGCTTGCCGCGCGCAACACCGGCGGCGATATCATTATTACCGTGTCCGACGACGGCAAGGGTCTGAACCGCGCGAAAATCATCAAGAAGGCGCAGGAGAAGGGGCTCACCGCAAAATCCGAGAACGATATCAGCGATCGCGAGGCCTACAACTTCATCCTTGCTCCCGGTTTTTCCACCAACGACGAGGTCACCGAGTATTCCGGCCGCGGCGTCGGCATGGACGTTGTCTGCACCAACATCGAGAAAATGGGCGGCTCGGTTTCCATCGACAGCGAGCCCGGCAAGGGCATGACCACAACGCTGCACATTCCGCTGACGCTGGCCATTATCGATGGCATGGACGTTCAGGTTGGCAAGAACCACTATATCATCCCGATTCTGAACATCCGCGAGTCCTTCGAGCTGTCCACACAGAACCTGATCGTGGAGCCGGACGGCTCCGAAAACATCATCATCCGCGGGCAGTGCTACCACGTCCGGCGGCTCCACCAGCTCCTTGGCGTACCCGACGCCAAGGAAAATATCCGCGAGGGCATTCTCATGCTGCTGGAAAACGAAAAGGGCGGCATCTGCCTGTTTGTGGATAAAATTGTGGGCGAGCAGCAGGTGGTAATCAAGCCGCTGCCAGGCTTTATCACCCGGCTTGTGGGCCGTCTGCCCTACATTTCCGGCTGTACCGTTCTCGGCAACGGTTCGATCAGCCTGATTCTTGATGTCAACAACCTGATCGGAAGTGCGGTCAACTGAATTTCGGCCCTCAGAGGTCCTTCAACGCCATGCAACACGTTTGCATGGCGTTTTAATCCGAAAGCTCCGCGTTGCAGGCGGAGCTTTCGGATTACAAAAAGAGGGGCGGCCATTGCTTCCGCCGCCGCTCCGGTTTTTGCGCGCTCAGATTGTCCAGACGCAGACCACCGACGGTCCAAGCTCCGAGCTGAACAGCAGCCTGCAAAGCGGTTGCTCCTTTATAAAATAGCTCTTTGCCTCCGCATGGCGGAGTACGCGCCGTCTGATAATGCGCCCGCCTCCCTGCCCGTACAGGGCAAGCGAGCGCACCGCCATGTCGCCGAAAAGCTGCTGCAGAGCCGAGACGACCATCTCGTCTACCGCGCGCACGGAGCGACCGGCAAGTCCGCCGATCATGCGAAGCACCAGCAGTTCCTCCATGGCAAAGACGAAGCGATAGGCAGGCCCGTCCGCAGCGCCGGTCTCGATATCGAAAATGCTGAACAGCTCGCTGCCGGAAAAGCCGCCGGCATAATTCCTGTCCGAAACCTCCGCCGAAACGCGGAACACCTGCTGCGCCGTCTGGATGAACACGGCCTCCACGGCATGGGCAATGCTGTCGTCGCAGCCGTCAATACGCGCTACCCTGCCTACGATCGCCTGATCTGCATTCATCACATGGTAGAGCAGCCAGCTGGTCAGCACGCCCTCCAGACGCTTCACGGAGGCGGGCGCATAGTTGGTCTCCTCCAGCTCCTTCTCCATATAGCCCACCGCCTCAATAAGCGATTCGTGCTGGCGCTTGTGCTGTTCCAAGCCCGAATAGCCGACGGAACGCTGGTATGCCTCCTCGTCCGCAAAGTGCTGCAGCGTATAGTTTTTCAGATATTTCACCGCTTCCATGCAGATGCGCCGGTTGCGCTGGGAATCCTCCTGTTCGAGCACGCTGGAAACACGGTTCACCGCGGTGAACAGCGCCCTGTGCTGCCGGTCAATCTGCTCCACGCCCAGCGCGTAGCTGTCGTCCCAGACCATCGTTCTCCTCCTTCTTCTCCTGTCGCAGTCTGAGCCTGCGTCATATCACGCCCCCGCAGGAGCACGGCGGCAGGCCAAACGGCCCGTCTCCCCGCTGCTTCCCTCTGCGGTTCGGATCAAATACCGCGCGCATCGCAGGCCCGATGGGAAACAAAACATGGCCGGCGGCTCGCAAACGCAATTGCCCGGCCATGGGTTCTATTAAATTCAATCCCGGCGTTCTCTGCCCTGCCAAGCCGGGGGTTCCCCGGTTTTTGGCCTGGCTCCGTCAAAAGCGAGTCTCTCCCTGCCTACAGCTTTGCCAGCGCCGCCGTGATCGTTTCCTCCTTGAACGGCTTGACAACAAAGCCCTTCGCGCCCGCCATGACAGCGTCGCGCACCATGGACTCCTGCCCAAGGGCAGATACCATGATGACCTTTGCGCCCGGGTCCGCTTTGCGGATTGCAATCAGCGCTTCAAGCCCGTTCATCTCAGGCATGGTGATATCCATGGTAACGATATCCGGGTGTAATTCGGCGTATTTCTGCACTGCAACAGCGCCGTTCTCCGCCTCGCCGGCAACCTCGTAACCGTTCTTTGATACGATATTCCGGATCGAGACCCGCATAAAAGCCGCGTCGTCTACGATAAGAACTCTCTTCATGTTCAAACCTCCAAGTTATGATTTGATCGCCGCTGTCTCGGCGGGACGCTGGTAAACGGACGGCTGCAAATAGACAAAATCCGTTTTCAGGTTCACAAGCGTCTCGGACATACCGATAATCAGGTACCCGCCCGGTTTCAATGCGTCATACAGGCGCTTGGTGAGTGCCTGCCGGGTGGGCTGATCGAAATAGATCATTACGTTGCGGCAGAAGATAACGTCATAGGCGCGCGTAAGCCAATGCGCGGTATCGTTTAAATTGAAATATTTGTACTGTATGAGCGACTTGAGCGCCGGTTTGACCGCATATTCCGTTTCACTGCGCTTGTCAAAATACTGAGTAACCCAGGCTTTGGGGAGCTTTGATATCTTGTCCTGGCTGTAAACGCCCGCCCGCGCCTGCTCCAGCACGTTGTCGGAGATGTCGGAAGCTTCTATCTTGATCTGTCGCGCCGCAACGCCAAAGAAGTTTGAAACGACCATGGCCAGGGAATACGGCTCCTCGCCGGAAGAACTGGCGGCGCTCCATATCCGGCGGTTCGCGTGGGAAATGTCTGCCTTCCATGCGGGAAAGACCTTTTTGGTCAGGAAATCATAATGCCCCTCTTCGCGCATGAAGTAAGTGAAGTTCGTTGTCAGCTTTGAAACCAGAACGGAAAGCTCCTTGCCGCTGACGTCCCGCATCACGTCGTCAATGTAGGGGCCAAAGTCAGTATAGCCCCGCTTCTGGAGCATCATGCTGAGCCGGCCCTCAATGAGAAGACGTTTCTCGGCAAGATTGATGCCGAATTTTTTATACATGAAATCCCTAAGGCGAATAAAGTCCTTATCGCTGATCTTCATAAGCGGTTTAACCTTGAATGTCCATGAGTTTATCGCAGTCCAGCAGGAGCTGAATTCCCTGATTGACACTGCCAACGCTCTTAAGATAGCGCATGCTGGCTTCTGTGGCCTGCTCATCCGGCAGGGGCATGCGCTCCGACTCCGGAATCCGCATGACCGACTGCACCTCGTCCACAATCAGGCCAAGGGATACGCCGTCATTATCCAGATTGATGATGCAGGTGTGCTCGGTGTATTCCTGCTCCGGCAGGCCAAAGCGCATCCGCACGTCCATGACGGGGATGACATCGCCGCGCACGTTGATAATCCCCTTAATGCAGCCCGGCAAAAAGGGAATGGGCGTAAGCGGCATCGGCTCTATGATTTCAATCACATAATGGATTTCAATTGCATAGTCCTGCTCTCCAATGGTAAAGACCAGAAAACGGTCCTCCTTGGTATTGGATTCCGTTTCCTGCAAGTCCTGAACCTTTGTCTCCATATCGTTTCTCCTCGCTGTGGTACTGTTCACATCAACAAATCGACCAGCATTCCGCGGATATCGTCCACGCTGCTCAGCAGCGCCAGATGATCCGCCTCCTCAGAAAGCAGGGCCTTGAGGATTTCGTCCAGCTTCTCATTGACACACTGGATGATGGCGTAGGTCTTGTTGCGTCCGCGCATGTCAAACTTCCGAAATTTACGGAAAGCGAAGCCGTTGCTCACCGTTTCGTCCAGAAGTTTTCGTATCATCTCCCGGTAGCGGTGAAATTCCCGCAGATCCGCCCGCTTGGCCATGCGCTCTCCCTGCTCGGCAATGCTGCCCACAAGCTGGGAAATGTAAGCCTGATAGCGGCTTTCGGAAAGCTCCGTCAGGTGCCTTGAAAAAGGAACGCTGCTGGCGCTTGGCTGCGCTGCCTCATCCCGCGGGAGCCGGGCTGCCGGATCCGCCAGCGGTTGGTCGATCTTTTGTATCTTCATAGTCGCTCATGCAGCGGCGCTCTAGCGGCGCGTATCCACCTGCTGCCCCTCTTCCTCCTCCTGCACGGGGTTGTAGGCCATGATGCTGCGCTGCCCGTCCCTGACGTCCTTGAGTTCGTTCATGAGATTCTCCTGTGCAGCCAGAATCAGTTCCCGCGCCCGCGTGTCCAGCGTCTGGATGCGTTTGAGCAGGGCTATGATCGTCTCTTCCTCAAGCGCGATGCGCCGTTGCTCCGCTTCATCCGGCGCATAGCCGGAGTCCTCCAGGAACTTGAGTTGCCGGTCCAGCCGGTCCGCCTCGTCCATAAAGCTTCGCCGCTGTTCGAAAATGGAGAGGACGGCGGTGAGTTGTTCGTCGTCTTCTCCGCTGCTTTCCAGTTTGGAAACCATGGTCTCGGTCAACTCCCGGATGGCGTTGACGGCGTTGGTCTTGTCGTGTATCAGTTTATACACGGCGCCTCCCCTGCCGGCCAAGGTCTACTCCTCAACGGCAAAGGCGCGCGCGCTCCCATTGCGCACGGAAACCCATGCCTCCCGCAAGCTCTCCACGATCTCCAGCAGCGGCGGGATCCGCGAACGATCCTTTTGCAGGTTGATCTGAATCAGCTCCTGCAACATGAAATCATACAGCTTCATCAGCTCCTCGGAGATGGGGTAGCTGAGGTCCAGACTGCACAGGAGTTCGGATACGATATCCTCTGCCCGGGACAGGTGCTGGTTGACCTTTTCATATTCCCTGTTCTCCAGAAAGATATCGGAAAGCTTGATCTGTTTGATCAGAGCATCGTACAGCATGACGACCAAATCCATGGGGCTTGCGGTCATTACGCTGTCGTTCTGATATTTGTTCAAAAGCGCTGCGTCACTGGTTGCGTACAAGGCTCAGTTCCTCCTGTTTCCGTTGCATCGCGTGCCGCCATCAGGCGGAGAGTCCCAGCTGTGAGGATAGCCAGCTCTGCTGGGACTGCATCTCGGAAAGCGCCGTCTCCAGCTTGCTGAACTGGGCCCAGTATTTTTCTTCCTTCTCGGACATCTTCGTCAGCATCTCGCTGAGCTTCTCCGTATAGTTGCTGATGGACTTCTGCTCGTTCACGATGTTCTTGGAACGCATGGTGCTGTTGAAGCTCGTAAAGAATGCGTTCATCCTCGTGAACAGGCCGGCTTCGGACTTTTGCGTACCGTTAACGCTGCTGACGGAGGTGTCCGCCGTGCCGTCGCTGCCGGTGGAGACGGCGGAAAGCACCTTCTGCACTGCGTCCGGATCCTTTTCCAGCGCGGCGCGGAGCTTGCTCTCGTCCAGCTGGAGCTTGCCCTGCTCCGTGCGCCAGCTGTCGGTCTTCCAGGCAACCGTGGAGATGCCGATGTCATAGGCGGACATGCCCGTGTCCCCGACCTTGACCGCCAAGGCGCTGCGCAGATTCGTCAAAAGGCTGCCGATGGTGGAATCGTTGCGGAGGATGCCGCTCTTTGCCTTTTCGTCCCAGAGCTCCGCTTCCTTCTCGCTCATTTCGCTCCGCTGGTCCTCGGTCAGCGGCGTATAGGTCCTGTAGGCCTTTTCATAATACTTGCCGTTGAGGTCGACGACGAGCTTGTTATAATCCTCAATAAAGCTCTTGATCGCGCTGATGGTCGGCTCCACGTCGCGCTCCACGCTGACCTGCAGCGGGCTCTGCGCCTCGGTCAGCTCGCCGGTGATCTGGAAGGTCATCCCGTCCAGCGTGAAGCTGTTGGAGGACTGCACGACCTCCCGCGTCACGCCGTTGCTCTCCACCTTCATCAGCGCGTCCGTGCCGCTCAGGGAGGCGCTGCCGTTCATGGACAGGCCGAACACGTCCTCCAGCTCACCAAAGTCGAAGGTAAGCCGGGCGCTGCTGCCGGTCTCGTCGCTGGCAATCTGGAAAGAGTCCGTCAGCTCGCTGTAGGAGAAGGTGGCCTTTGCCTGCTGGTCTCCGTTGATGGTGCTCATCATGCCCGAAAGGGTCGTTGTCCTGGTATTGAAGGTAAAGTCCTTGCCGTTGACCGTGACGGTCACCTCGTCGGACAGCGTGTGGCCCAGCTTGCGCGCTGCGGTCTGCAGGCTGTCGCTGCGGTTGATCCTGCCCGCCGTGGTGTGCTCGCCCGCCTCAATGCCGGTAACGCTGTCCTTGCCGAAGATGGCGCCCTCCAGCCGGATCGCCTCCGTGCCGGAGGAATTGCGGAAGATGAACGCGCCCGTAGCATCGTCGATGGACATCTTTACGCCCGCGCCGGAGGTATTGATCTGGTTCATGACCTCCGAAATGGTCATGTTCTCCGTGATATTAAAATCTGTTTCGTTGATGCGGAAGGAATAATCGCCGCTGAGCTCCTGCCCCTTGAGGCTGGCCAGCTCTTTAAAGGTCATGCTCCCGTCGATGACGCTCTTCTTGGCGGCAGGTCCCTCCATGGCAAAGCCGCCGTCCGTTGCGAAGGCCTTTCCTGTGATGTTCCCCAGGGACAGGGCGGTGTCGCTGCCGATGGTGTCACTCTTGATGGAGAAGGTTTTGTTGGCGTAATCAATGGACAGGGTGGCGTTTGCCTTTTCGGAGTCGTTGATCCGGCTCTGCACCTGGGCAAGCGTTGCGCTCTGTTCAAAGGTAAAGGTTTCGCCGTTGACGCTGAAGGAGAGGTTCTCGCCCGCGCCGAGGCCGAACTGAGTCGCAAGCTCTGCAATGGTGCTGTCCGCGGACAGCGCGGCGTCGGAAGCGATCGTCCCGCTGGCCTGGGCCTGCAGGTACATGCCGCTCTGCCCGGCCGCCTCCGTCTGGCTGGAATTGACGATGCCCGTAACGCCCGCGGCGGTTGCGCGGGAGGCGGACAGAATCCTGAAGTTCGTCGGCATGGCGTTGGCGGTTCCCGTCACGCGCACGGCCGAATTTGTGTCCATCGTGACCTTGTAGGCGTTATAGGCCGCGTTCTTGGTCAGGCTTTTTTCGCCCAGCACACTGAAATAATCGTTGCGCAGGCTTGAAACGGAAGTGTTCAGCGCGGAATAGGCGTCGTATCTCCACTGCGCCTTTTCCTTCTGCTGGAAGACCTTGTCGTACTTTGACTGTTCCGTAGCAAGCAGATTCTTGACAAGCGACTCCGTATCCATTCCGGAGAACAGGCCGGTGATTCTCTGGGTTGAATAACCGTTCATATTGATCGCCATAATTCTTTGAACCTCCGCTCGATTCTATCGTTGAAGCAATACTTATGCTTTTTCCTTTCACTACTTATATCGCCATTTTTTAGCTGGAATTAACCGCATGAAGGCGATTTTTATCCAAAAAGCGTCACCGGTGCGCAAAATACTGGACCTGCGCCTCGTAACTGGCGGAATACAGGTTCCGCATATAGGTGTAATTGCGCAGTTTTCCGCCCGCCTGCGCCAGCGCAACGCCCCGCTCCGGATCGTACAGGCCGTCCTCCGACGGGGATACGATCTGCATATGCCCGTGGCCCGTGGGGTTGGATTTGGCGGTGACGACGGGCTTTCCCTGGTTGGCCAGCGCCTGCGCCTGCTCCGCCGTCACCTCATACCAGCCATACCGGCTGCCGTAGGTGTTGAGCCACTCGCACATGCTGTTGGCGTTCATGCGTTTTGCGTTGCCCGTCTCCTCGCTCAGCGGTTCGCCGGTATCCCGGTCCGTGAGGTAGGGGACTTCCGCCCCCATGGCGCTGGTCACGTCCCAGCAGAAGATATTGCAGTAGGTGTCGCCGTAGCCCCGCTGGTTCGGCTGGTAGCGGGGATTGACCTCCACGTTGAACTGGTCGATCACGGCGCGGTACAACGAACTGCTCCGATTGGACGTGTCCGATGTCAGCGCCGGCGTTACGCGGGCTCCCGGCCGGGCGCTGCTGCCCACGCCCAGGGAATCGGCCGCAAGGCCCGAAAGGGCGTAGCTTCCCGCCGCCGCCAGGCTGCTGCCCGTGCCGCCGAACAGATAGTTCAGGATGGCGGCGTTTGCGGTGCCGCCGTTTGCCGTTGCTGTGCCGCCGGTACTGAGATAGCGTCCAAGAGCGCTGCCCGTGCTGTTCAGACTGCCGCCCGTGCTGCCGCCGAGGCTGTCGGCCAGCGCGTTCATTGCCAGCATCATCACCAGCATCATCATCATGCTGCTCTCGCCGCTCTCGCCGCTGCTGCCGCCGGACATCATGCCCGCCAGGAACAGCGGCAGCATGCTCATAATGCTGTCGCGGATGGCCGCAGCCGAGGCGGCCTGCTGTGCCATCAGCCCGGCCAGCAGCTGCTCCGTCTCAATCTCGTCCTCGCTGGAAATGTCAATCCCTTCCAGCTCGGCATCCGCTATGGCGCCGCCTGCCTCTCCCGCCGCGGAACCCGTCCCGCCGGCCTCCGTCGCTGCATCCGTCGGAGCCGCGCCGCCCGCATCCGTGGTCGTGCCCGCCGCAGGATCTGCCGCGCCGGTTTCCGCTGCCGCTTCCACCGAACCCGCATCGCCCGTTTCCGCCGCGTCGTCTGCCGCCGTCCCATCCGCCAGCCCTGCCGCAACCATGGCGGCCGCTGCGGCTGCCTCTCTCTCGGCTGCGTAGGCGAGACCCGCTTCCAGCGCCGCGTCGCTGCTTTCGGCCCGCTCGCCGGACGGGGAAACCGGCCCGGACTCCTCCTGCAGCGCCTCCGCGAGTATGCCGGCAAAGGCCCCGGGGCTGCCGGCGGCGGTTGACAGGGTATTCCGTTGCTGGTAGGCGTTCAGCGCGCCCAGCGCCGTACGAATCTGTTCTGCGTTCAAATTTCGTACCTCTCCCGTAAAAGCTCTTCTTATGCGCCGCTCCGGCTCTGCGCCACCGACCGGACCATCCGCAGGAGCGTGGCTTCCACCATGGGCTTGACGAGGAAACCCTTGGCGCCCTTTTTCACGCTCTCCCGAACGAATGCCTCCTGCCCCATGGCGGAGGACATGATAACCCTTGCCTCGGGGTCGATCCGCATGATCTCCTCCAGCGCTTCGATGCCCGGCATGCCCGGCATGGTAATATCCATCAGCACAACGTCCGGGCGCGTCTCCTGATAGAGCGCGATCGCCTCATAGCCGTTGGCCGCCTCCGCGACGATGGAGATGTCGTCCTTTTCCAGCATATTGTGGTACAGCCTGCGCATAAACAGCGCATCATCGACGATCATCACCCGTATCACCGTAAGTGTTCTCCCTTTTCCGCCCCATTGTGTCAAATATCCTTCTCTCCCATGCCCACCGTCTTGATGTGCAGCAGGCCGGTGGCCGGATCAAAGGTAATGGTTCTTCCGTGCGTGCCCAGCACATCCTGCGCGAGGATGGGGATGCCGAGCTTTTGCAGCATTTCCCTGCAAACCTGAACGTTCCGCTCTCCGACCTTCAGCAGATCGTTGTTCATGGTCGCGCTGCCGAACATATGCGCGCCGCCGGCAAGTTTTGCCGTCAGGCCCGCGCGCCGCGCGCCCGAGCGCTGCATCTTGTCCAGCAGCAGCAGGATGCCCGTATCCGCAAACTTGGCCTTGTTGACGTTTTCGCCCATGGCCGCCGTTGCCCGTGGCAGCATCACATGTACCATGCCGCAAATCTTGTTCGTTTTATCATAGAGCGTCACGCCGCAGCAGGAGCCCAGGCCCAGCGTAGCAATCCTGTCCGGCACTCTGACGACGTTCAAATCTCCGATTCCGATTACAACCGTACTCATGCTTCGCCGCTCACTTCCTTTGCCCGGTCCGCTTCACACCGCGTCACAGTCCCAGTGCCGACATCAGCCGGCCATACGAATCCGATGTGGGAATGAGGAAATACCGGCCCTTGACGGTCGCGACCTCGTTGTGAAAATCCGTCTCCATATTGAGCACAGACTCGCCCACCGAGCCGTACACCACCGCCGGAACGTTCATCAGCGCCATAATCATGTCCACGCTGAGCGCCGGGACCGACGGGGTGATGGACATGCCCGTCATGCCGGAGATCGCGGAAAGGTACGCGCCGATCAGAATATTGCCGATCTCCTCGATGGGCCGGAGCGCTTCGCAGTAGGCGTTGAAATCCGAGCGGTCGCAGCCGGCCTCCTCACCCGTCAGGAGCTTGAGCAGCTCAAACGCGGAATCCACGGTGAGCACCATCATGATAAAGCCGTCCATATCTCCGGAGAGCTGTACCAGCACGCCCACCACAAGCTCCTCGGGGCTGGAAAAGCCGTTGGTAATCTCGGAAAACGGTACCATGGCGCATTTCGGCAGCCCGATGTCCACCTTGCTGTCCAGCATTGTGGACAGTGCGGAGGCCGCGTTGCCCGTACCGATATTTCCAATTTCACCCAGCGCATCCATTGTCAGTGCATCAATCGCCATAGGATTCCCCTCTTTTCCCGCAGTCTGTTTTCGTCGCAGTAATTGGTCTGTTACTGCCTATCGTAATTTATATCGGGATTTTTTGTCAAAAGATTAATCATCCGCGCGAAAAGAACGATTATATTTAGAGATATCACGCTGCAAATGTCGCGCAAATTGCGCGCTTGCGTCCCCTCTCCCGCGCAGCATAAAGGAGTATCGCATGAACGTGCAATCCGTCGCCCCCGTCTCTCCGCAGTTCACCCTCCCCGAGGGGCAGCGGGCGCTTTCCGGCCTGTCGGAGGGCGATCTCGTCCGCGCGCAGGTCGTGGACGCAGCGGATGGAAGAGTTACCCTGCGCCTGCCGGGCGGTGAAACGCTGACCGCCAGCCAGCGCTCCTCCGTGCCGCTGGAATCGGGCGACCAGGTGCTTCTGCAGGTCGGCGCGCAGAGCGGAGAGGGCGCGGCCCCGCTGGAGCTTGTCAGCGTCAACGGCCAGCCCCTCAAGGCCGGCGTTCCGCTTTCCGAGTTCTCTCTGCTCCGGATTCAGGTCCCCCCCACCCGTGAAAACCTGGCCATTGCCCAGGCACTCACGGAGATTGGCGCGGACATCCGGCCGGAAACCTTCTCCCGCATGCAGGAACTGACGGCGCGCTTCCCGCAGCTTCCCGCAGAGCAGGCCCTGCTGTTCGCCGCCTCCGACCTGCCGTTGAATGCGCAGACCGTGGAAGCCTTCCGGCAGTGGCTGTCAAACCCCGCGCAGGTTCCGGAGTTGTCCGCGCTGGCGTCGCAGCTTCCGGCGGAGAGCCCCGCAGAAGCCGCCGTACTGGCGCAGGCCGCGCAGGCCATGAACGACGTGTCCGCCGCCCTTGCGCAGCCCGCTGCGCCTGTGGGCGGCAATTCCGCGGCGCAGAACCCCGCCGCGCTGCCCCAGGGGCTTTCTCCGGCGCTTTCCTCCCTGCTTGAGCAGAGCGGCGTCTGGACCGACCTTGCCAACAGCCTGCCGCAGATGCAGCCCGGCGAGGCCCGGGGCCGTATTCTTCAGCTTCTGACCGATCTGCCGCCCGAAGCCACGGCGGCGGAGCGGAGCACGCTCCTTCAGGCGCTCCAGCGCCTTGCCTCCGGCGGCAGGGCGGCGCCGGAACAGCCGCTGACCCAAACTTTGCAGGCCGCCCCTCTCCCCGGCGCGACGCCGGATGCCGTCCCGCAGCCGCCGGCGGGCCCGCCTTCGCTTGCGCAAGCCTTTGCCGGCCTGTTTGCCGCGCTTCAGGCCCTGCCCACGGAGGAACCGGGCGCCGCGCTTCAGCAGGCGGCGGAGGGGCTGGCGCCGCGCATCCGCGCCTTTGTCGACTCGCTGGCCACGCATGCGTCCCAGACCAGCCAGCAGACCCGCGCCGCAGTTTCTCTCGGCCAGACGCTGACCACGCAGATTCAGATGGGCAGCGAGCTGGGCAATCTCATCTGCATGCAGCTTCCGCTGGAGCTGCGCGACGGGCGGCAGCAGGAGGCCGCGCTGTACGTGCTCAAACGCGGCGGGCGGGGCAGCAGGGTGGACGGTTCCAACGTGACCGTAGCGGTCTGCCTGGATACGCAGAATCTCGGCATGGTGGACTCGCTCATTCAGGTGGAGCGCAACGAGCTGTCGCTGCAATTCCGGGTGGACAGCGAGCCGGTGCGCCAGTTTTTTCAGAACAATTTGCCCCGTGCAGCGGCCCTCTGCCTTCCGCCGCAGTACCGCTTCTGCGGCGCCAGCGTGCGGCTGCGCGAGGCGCCCATGACCCCTGCAAACGCGGGAAAGACCCTGCTCTCCGCCTTTGGCCGCAAAGCACGGCCCGGCGTTGACATCAGTATTTGACTTTCGGGAGGCCCCATGGAAGAGAAAAAGCCGGAGCGCCATGCCGCAGCGCTGAAATACAATCCCGACACCGATGCTGCGCCGATTCTGGCGGCGACCGGCCGCGGTCAGGTTGCGGAAAACATTCTCCGCGTGGCCGGGGAGCACAATGTGCCCATTGTGGAGGATCGTTCCACTGCGGAGCTGCTTACCAGGTTTTCCGTTGGCGACGAGATTCCCCCTGTGCTGTACGAAGCGGTGGCACAGGTCCTGCTCTTCGTTTCGGAAATGGATGCCAAGGCCGGCGAAAAGTTTCGGCGTCTGCGCTGAGCGGGCCTGTATCCGGGCGGAACCGGCCCCTGGCCGCGCGTTGCGGTTTGGGAGTCAGTAGGGATTCTCGCGTGCCGGCTTTCCTGTGGCTGCGCTGCTGCGGCTTTTGGCGGACATGCGGCTTGCAAAAAAGCCCGAGCCTGCGGCGGCGCCGGGCGGATTCGCCGCTCCCTCTGCACCCGTTTGCGGCGGACATCCGGCAGGATTCGTTTTCATTCATCTCTAGGTGAAAAGGGGGCGCCGCTCCGCCAGCCCGGCGGGGCAGCGCCCCCTTGTTGTGAATCCTGCGTCTGTTCTCTTATCCGATGCCCGGACGCCGAATCTGGTTCAGCAGAACGCTGGGGATCATGTCCAGCGAGGCCTGCCGCGTCACCGCGCCCAGCTTCATGGCCTCCATCGGCATGCCGTATACCACGCAGGACTGCTGGTCCTGTCCGATGGTGAAGGCGCCCTTTTCCTTCATTTTGAGCAGGCCCTTTGCGCCGTCCGCACCCATGCCAGTCAGCAGGATACCCACCGCCCGGGAGCCCATGGTCTCCGCCACGGACTGGAACAGCACGTCCACCGAGGGACAGTGCCCGCTCACCTTGTCCTGCCCGCCTACCTTGAGCACGATGTCCACACCCCGCTTTACCACCCGCAGGTGCATATCGCCGGGCGCCACGTAGGCGCAGCCGGGCTTGACCACGACACCATCCTTGGCCTCGCTGACGTTCAGCTTGCATTCGCGGTCCAGCCGCTCCGCGTACATCCGCGTAAAGACCGGCGGCATGTGCTGCGTAATGACCATGCCCGGCAAGCCCGCAGGCAGGGCCTTGAGAATCTGGCTTGTGGCCTCCGTACCGCCCGTGGACGCGCCAATGGCAATGAGCAGGCCCGTATCCCAGTTCGCCTTGAGCGACTGTGTGACGCTGGCCGCAGGCGCGCCGAGCGTGGACGGCGCCGCTGCACGGGCCGGATCCGAGGGCATGGTAATTTTGGGCTGCGGCGCCAGCTTTGCCACCGAGGCAACCTTGATCTTTGCGGCCAGCTCCTGGACAAAGCCCGGCATGCTGCCCTGATCCGGCTTTGCGATAAAGTCCACCGCGCCTGCGCGCAGCGCCTCAAACACGATGCCGTCCACCGCGCTGACAACGATCACCGGCAGCGGATGCTGCGGCATAAGGATCTTCAAAAACTCAATGCCGCTCATCCCGGGCATTTCCACGTCAAGCGTCATGACGTCGGGTTGCAGCTCAAGAATCTTGTCGCGGGCGTTGTATGTGTTGAAGGCCGTTCCCACAACCTCGATCTGCGGATCCTTCTCAAGGCCCTTGCAGATCGCCGTGCGGAACATGATGGAATCGTCTACGACCAGAACCCGTATTTTCCTACCTGCGCTCATTTTGCCCCTCCCTTGTCCAGCTCTCTTTCAAATCCTGTGCTTCATCGAAGCGACTCAGTCCTTCCTGGCAATCTCGCTAAGCTCTGCGGCGTTCAGCTCGGTAATGCGCACGCCGTAGCTATCGTCGATCACCACGACCTCGCCCCTTGCTACCTGGATGCCATTGACCATAACCTCCACCAGCTCGCCGGCCAGTTTATCCAGCACGACGACGGAGCCCACGTTCAGATCCAGCACCTGCTTGATGGTCTTGGTGCAGCGGCCCAGCTCCACCGTGACCTCCATCGGAACGTCCAGCAGGCGCCAGAGATTCTGCGTATCGATCGCGCCTCCCTCGCCGCTTCCTGCGCCGAATACCGGGTACTCCACCTTTTTCGCATCCACGCTGGCCGGGTCCCTGAGCATGCCGCCCGCGGGATAGGGCTGCGGCTGCGGCTGCGGCGCGCCCTGCGGCGGATACTGCGGATACTGCGGATACTGCGGCGGATATTGCGGATAGGGCGCATAGGGGTACGGCGGGTAGGGGGCGTAGGGCTGCGATGCGCCCTGGGCCGGCTGGCCCGCCGGCTGCTGCATCTCGGGCGCAGGCTGCGGCGGCTGCGGCTGCGGCTGTGCAGGCGCGGGGTTCGGAGCGGGCGGCGGCGTTTGCACCGCTTCCGGTATATGGTCCGCACGCTGCTGCGCGTGGACGTTTACGCTTGCATCGGACTGGGCAGCGCCTGCGCCGGGGTCCTCCATGGGCTGCGGATTCAGCAGCTCGCCGGCAATCTGCTGCGCAAAATCGATCGGCAAAATCTGCATGATCTCGCTGGAAAGTAGCCCCTCGATCTCCATGCGAAAAGAAATCTTGAGAATCTTTTCGTTTCCATCCAGGCTTTCCGACAGCGGCTCCTCGGCGATGAGCACGCGCTTTGAGGCGGGCGTGGAAATGTTGATGGTTTTGTGCAGCATGGATGCCAGCGAAGTTGCGGAGGAACCGACCATCTGGTTCATGACCTCGCGGATCGCGCTCAGGCTGATCTCGTCCAGCACAACATTATCCGGATCAATGTTGCCGCTGCCGCCCATCAGAAGATCGGTAATCAGCGCAACGTCATACTCCTTGAGCAGCAGCATGTTGTTGCCGCTGATGCCCTCGATGTACTGCACCTCGACCACGACCATGGGCAGCGGATGCTCCGCCGCAAGCGTCTCCCAGGTATGGATGGAAAGGCTGGGCGTTGTAATGGTCACCTGTTTGCCGAGCAGCGTATACATCGTTGTGGCGGCAGTGCCCATGCAGATGTTGCCCATTTCGCCCAGCGCATCCTGCTCGTCCCGCGTAAAATAGGAATCCAGGCTGAAATCCTCCGCAGAAGTGGCCGATGCGGCCGCGTCTCCCTGCTCCGCAGAGCGCAGCATTTCCTCAATCTGCTCCTGGGACATAACGGCATTGTCGCTCGGCGGCGCGGCGTCCACCTGCCCCGCGTTGCGCAGCATTTCTTCGATTTGCTCCTGGGACATAATGCTATTGTCGCTCAATGTTCTCCTGCTCCTTTATGATCTTTGCAATTTGCACAACGCGCTTCTCGTCTGCCTTCCCGAGCACCGCCTTGAACTTGGGAATTTTCTCTACGTCCATGAGGACGAAATCGTCAATCCTGTGGCTGGTACACAGAATGTCCCCCGGCTTCATGCGCAGCAGCTCCGCCATGGTGATGCGGCTGGACTGCAGGCGCGCGCGCAGGCTGACCTTCGTTTCAAGCACCTGCGATTCCAGCTTCAGATCCCGCTCCCGCTTGACCAGCCCCTGCTCGCCCAGCGCCCAGGCCGTCGAATTGAGCTGCTTGGACAGGGGCTGAATGATGAAGTGGGGCATGCAGATGGTCATCATATCCTCAATGCTGTCGATCTTGACATTGAAGGTGATGAGCGCCGAGGGTTCGTTCGCCGCGGCGATCTGCGTAAACTGCGGACTGGTCTCGATGCGGTCCAGCTTGAGCCGGAGCTTTGCCACGCGCTCCCAGGAATCCTCGAGGATCTTCAGGTATTGCGGAATTACGTTCTGCATCAGCGCAAGGTCGATTTCCGAGAAGGGCTTCGACTCGTCCGTATAGTCCGCCGTGCCGCCAAACAGGCAGCTGATGATGCCATAGACCACCGAGGAGGACATCTGGAAAATCATCGAGCCGTTCAGCGGCTGTGCGTTGACCACTGCAATCAGCGCAGGAAGGGGAATGGAGTTGTTGAATTCCCCAAAGCTCTGCTCCTCCACGGAAATCACGGTCACCTCCGAGAGGGTGCGCAGCATGCCGGTCATGCGCGTGGAAAGCACCGTCGCAAAGTTGTCGCTGATGGTGTGGAGCGTGCGCATCTGTTCCTTCGAGAACTTGTTGGCCGTGCGGAAATCGTAGAGCCGAACGGCCTGATCGGACGGCTGTTCCTCCTTTTCCGGCTGAACGTCCTCTCCCGAGGTGAGCGAATTGAGCAGCGCGTCTATTTCACTTTGTGTCAGTACATTCGCCAATCAGGTATCTCCCTTCGCTCCTTCGCTCCATTCGCCAATCCGGCGCTCCATCATTGCATGACAAAGTCGTTAAAATAAATCCTTGCAAACCGGGGAACCGCATTTTCTCCCCCCTCCTCCGGCGGGAACAGCCCGTTCAGCCGCGCCACCATAATATCGGAGAGGTAGGTCTGGAGGTTTGCCGATTTATACTGCTCCTCCGGGGTCTCTCTGAAAACCTGCAGGAGGGTATCCCGGATGACCGCGTTCTTTTCGCTGATCAGCGTCTCCTGATCGCCGTTGGTACAGATGACCAGCGTGGTTTTGATCAGCCGGTCGGAGTCGAGCACGTTTGTAACGAAGGCGTCGCCCGGCGAGTAATAAAACTGCTTGATCTCCCTGGGCTGCATCAGGAGGATTGCCGCTGCCACGCCGGCAACGAGTACGACTGCGATGATGATAATGATAATCTTTTTGTTCATTGTGCGATATCCTCTGCCGTTATAGTTTTCTTGCGCAGTACAAACTCTACGCGGCGGTTCTTCTGCTTGCCCTCTTCGGTATCGTTGTCCGCAATGGGCTGGTATTCGCCATACCCCGTGCAGGAAAACATCTCCGGATCCAGCCGGCCCTTGTCGAGCAGATAGTGCATCACGCTCAACGCCCGCGCGGTGGAAAGCTCCCAGTTGTCCGCAAAATAGGTGCTGATCGGCATATTGTCCGTATGCCCCTCGATGCTGACCAGCGACAGCGCGTCCATCTCCGTGTAAAAAATCTCCTCCAGCGTGTCCAGCACATGCCTGGCGTCGCTGCGGAGCCGCGCCTTTGCCGAATCGAACAGCACGCCTGCGGCAACGCGGACATAGATGCTGTCCAGATCGCGCTCTGCAAAGAGCATGTCCTCCAGGCCGTTGGTTTCAATATAGACCACCAGCCGCTCATAGAGCCTGCTGAACTGCTGCTCCGTCCGCTGGTACTCCTCCGAGGACATGATCCTGACCTGCTCCTCCGTCAGTTCCAGCTGCAACCGCTGGAGCTGTTCCGGCGTAAGCTCCTCCCAGGGAGAACCGGTGGCCTGCTCGTCCTCCTCGCCGTTCTCCTCCTTTGCACCGCCGCCGACAAAGCTCAGGTTCACATAGCTCGACGGCAGATCCTCGGTGAAATTTGGCATCGAGAGCAGGTCCACCGCCGCAATGCTGCGAAGCGGCGGCGCGCCGGTGAACGCCTCCACAAGCGTGTTCCATTTTTCATCGGATACGCTCGAGAACGCGAACAGCAGTACGAAAAAGCAGAGCAGCAGCGTAACCATGTCGCCATAGGTGTCCTGCCAGCTGTAGCCGCCGCCTTCGTCCGACGGCGGACGCTTTCTTGCCATAGCAATTCATCTCCTTCATGCGGAACGCTGGGGCCGCATCAGCGCCGCGACAGCGTCCGTACCCGGCCGCGACCGGCAGCGATTACTCCTTGTCTCCCGAAGGCTTGGTGCCGTTCAGCCGGTGATCCAGGGCTTCGATCTGCCTGCTGGAGATAAAGGATTCGAGCTTGTCGCGGATCATCCTCGGGTTCTCGCCATCCTGAATGGAAAGAATCCCTTCGAGAATCATCTCATTATACATCACTTCCTGCGCGCTGAGCGCACTCAGTTTCTTTGCCAGCGGCGAGAACACCAGGTTCGCAAGCAGCACGCCGTACAGCGTCGTAATCAGCGCCGTTGCCATGGAAGGACCCAGCGCGGAGGAATCCTCCAGCGTCAGCAGCATGACGATCAATCCGATCAGCGTACCGACCATGCCGAAGGCCGGCGCATAGGCCGCGCCGGTGTTCAGTACGGCGATGCTGCGGCCGTGACGCTCCTGCAAATAGTAAATCTCCGTCTCCATGACGTTTTTGACCAGCTCCGAGTTTGAGCCGTCCACGATGAGCATGATGCCCTTGCGCATAAAGGGGCTTTTGATATCCTCGAGCATGTTCTCCAGCGCCAGCAGTCCCTCCTTGCGGGCAATGTTGGCCAGGTTGATGATCTGCTCGATGCACTCGGTATGGTCGATGTCCTTCTGCTTGAACGCCAGCGAGATACTCTTAACGGTATCCGTCAGCTGCGCAAAGGGGAAGGACATGATGAGCGAACCAAGGGTGCCGCCTACAGTGATAAAGAGGGATGTCAAGTCCCAGAAGCTGTCGAGCGGACCTGCAAGCAGCATGCCTACGAGAACGCAGGTTACGCCTGCAACAAGTCCGACAATGGTTGAAGTCATGTAAGAGGTACCTCGCTTTACTCGTTGTTCTCGCCCTCGTCGAGCATCTCCATGATCCGCGCATCCCGCCTGTCCTCGATGATCCTCTGGCGATAGGCAACGATCCGGTCCACAATCTGCTCCGGAGAATCCTTCACGGGAATGCGCTTGTTGGTGCTGAGAAACAGCACCGTGTCTGGCGTAACCCGGATGGTTTCGATCATGCTGGGGTTAATGTACAACGGTTCTCCCTGCATGGTATGTACTAGAATCATGAGCGCCTCCTCTGCGCCGCGCGCCGTTTCCGGACGCACCGGCCCGGAAACGGCGGCAGGGCAAAACAGTATCCTGCCTCAGGCGCGCTTTGCTTTAGCGCTTGAGGTTGACCAGCTCCTCCAGCATGGTATCGGTGGTGGTGATGATGCGGGAGTTGGCCTGGAAGCCTCTCTGCGTGATGATCATATTCACGATCTCCTCAGAGAGATCCACGTTCGACATTTCCAGATTCGAGGGCGAAAGCTGCCCCGCGTTGCCGCTGCCCGGCATCTCAAAGGTGGGCTCGCCGGAGTTGGCGGAAACGGCGTACAGGTTGTCGCCGATCTTCTCAAGGCCGGTGGGGTTGTTGAAGTTGGCAAGCGTCACATAGCCCAGCGTCACCTTGTCGCCCGCTTTCAGGGTGATGGTATGTCCGTCCAGCGTCACCTGCTGGTCCTGCTTGATCTGGGCGATAATGCCGCCCGTGGAGTCGATGGCAAGGCTCGAATACTTGTCAAAATCGATCTGCAGGGTCTTGAGCTGACTCTCCAGCACCTGCCCGGGGCTGGAATAATCCACGGCCCACTCCGCGTTCACGTTCACCGAGAAGGTGCTGCCGCTGTCCGCCAGCGCCTTGCTCAGCTGCTGCTGGTTATTGACCGGCCCAAAGTTGTTGGTGTTCACCTGGAGGTTGAACATGCCGAAATCGGTGGTCATGATTTTGAACTGGCTGCCGAGGCCGCCGCCCGCCGTCGGGGAGGTGGCAACGGTCACCGTCTCGATGAGATTGCCGTCCTGGTCGAGCATTTGCCACTCGCCGTTTTCGGATACCGTAATGGTGGGCGGCGTCTGCCCCGGCGCATTGTTCATCTTCTCGATGAGGCTGGACAGCGTGATCGAGGAGGTGTTGTGGTTTGTGATCTTGACCTTTGCAAGGCCGTTGCCAAAGTCCAGCGTCATGGTTCCCGCCGCCTTGAGCGTATCGGCAGCCTGGTCATAGTCCGCGGCATTGATGGTGGCCGTGGCAAGCGTAATGTTGCCTGCCTTCAGCAGCACCGCATTGTTTGCGGCGTCCGCCTCAAACTGCACGCCCAGCGCGCCGGTGGTCGCCGTGTCGCCCAGCGCGTCCACCTTGGCCTGTACCATCGCCGCGATGGAGGCGCTGTCCCAGGTGGTGCCCGCAGGATCCGATTCCGCCTGGATACCGCCCTTGATCGCGCCGTTTTCCATGATCGGGTACAGGCTCGGGAAGTAGTTGCTGCTGCCGGTGCTCTTGGCGGTAAAGGCGGGCGTGGATGGAACGAACCTGAAGCTGTAGGTCTTCCCGTCCACCTTGGAGAGATCCGCCGTAACGTTGCCGGTCTGGATCACGCCGCCGTCCTGCGCGGAGATATACTGGCCCTCCATGGTGGCCGCGTTCACGGAGTCGAAGGAGAATACCTGCACCGCCTTCTGCGTGGGCAGAACGGTCTGCACATAGTAGCCGTCGGAGGTGATCAGGTTGCCGGACAGGTCGGTATAAAAGTTGCCCGCGCGGGTGTACATGTTGCCCGTGGGTGTCTGGACGACGAAGTAGCCGTCGCCGGAGATGGCCACGTCCATGCCGTTGCCCGTGTACTGCGCGGAGCCGGCCGTATGCACGGTGGAAATGCTGCCCACTGCGGCGCCAAGGCCGATCTGCTTGGGGTTGACGCCGCCCGTGGTACCCGCGCCCACGCCCGTTGACGCGGCGGCCGCGCTGATGGTCTCGCTGTAGAGATCCTTAAACGTTACGCTGCTCTTTTTGAACCCCACGGTATTGACGTTTGCAATATTGTTGCCGATCACATCCATGCGCGTCTGGTGGCTGCGAAGCCCCGTCACGCCGGAGAAAAGGGAACGCATCATAAAGAGTAATCCTCCAAATTCTTGTTGTGATAATGCCTGTTTCAGGCGCCGCGCGTGTCGCGCTCAGAGGTTGACGCGCTCGGAATCCTCCTCTTTTTCCTGAGAGCTTCCGAGCAACTGATCCAGCTGCGAGGTCAGCTTTTCCAGCAGGGCCTGCATGCTGCTGTTCTGCGCGCCGCTGTTGGCAACCAGCTGCCCCACCAGTGCGGTAAGGTTTGCAAGCCGCTCCTCCGTGGAGCTGTTGGCGATGGTCTCGAGCACCTGATCCGTGGGAACGCGGTAGATGCGGCCGTCCTCGTAGTCCTGCACCTGCAATACATCCGTCCCGTTGACCTTGGCGATGCCTACCACCCGGCCGTAGACCTCCTGGCGGTAGAGCTTGCCTTCGCCGTCCATTGCATGGGCGGAGGTAATGTCCCTGTCCAGATACCCGTAGGTCATCTGGGCCTGCATGGAGGCGTTCATGTTCTGCATCTGCTCCAGCGAGGAGAACTGCGCCATCTGCGCGATGAATTCCGTATCGCTGGTGGGAGAGAGCGGGTCCTGATTCGCCAGCTGCGCCACAAGGATCTGCAAAAACGCATCCTTGCCCAGCTCGTTGTTTGCGCCGGTTTTGAGCGCCGTGTCCTTGACGCGGATGCCGCTGGCGGCGCTTGTGGAATCGACTGCTGCCATATCGTAAACAATCCTTTCGTAAGTCTGTGTTGCCGGGTCAGGCGCTGTAAACGCGGCCCTCTCCCTCCGTTTCGGCATCCGGCATGACGCCCAGCGCCGTCTCGTAGAGGCTGCCGGCCTCGTCAACCTGGGCCACGCCGCCGAGGTTCCTGCCGAACTGGCCGCCGCTGCCGCCGCCCTGCCACGCGCCGCGGCGCTGGTCCAGGAAATTGTTGGCGGCGGGCTGCTCGTACAGCACTTCCATCTGAACAATCGGGATATCCCTGGCCCGGAGCGCCTCCTCCAGCTGCGTGATTTCCGCGTTGATGAGGCTCTGAATGTTCTGGCTGCCCGTGCGCAGCTGCGCCTTGACGCCCTCCTCGGTCATGGTCAGGTGGATGGCGAGGCCGCCCAGCGATTCCGGCTTGAGCTGGATGTAGATATCCTCCTTGCCCGTGCTGGCTGCGGTCTGCACCTGCTCAAAAATGCTCTCGCGCAGAGCAGGGCCTGCCTCCGTCCCCGGCAGCGGCTCTCCCTCTGCCGTAAACAGCTCCATAAGCGCATCAAAGCCCGGCTTCACATAGGATGCCGCCGGATACTGGATTTCCTTTGCGCCGGCCGCTTCCTGCGCTGGCGCTTCGGACGTATTATCAATAAGCTGTTCTGCGGACGCCTGCGCCTGCTCTGCATCGGCCTGTACGGCGGATGCGGCGCCGGCTGTCCCGGAACCGATGGTTTCGATCGTTTGTTGCTGCGTGGCGGTCTGCCCTTCCCGGGCCGCCGCATCCCCGTCTTCCTGCGGGGCGGCCATCCGCCTAAGCGCTGCGGTTTGCTCCTGCTGCGGCGCCAAAAGCGTCTCCACGCCCTGTGCGTCCTCAGCAGGCATGTCCTGCGGAAGCTCCGTCTGCTGCGGCTGCTGTACCGTCAGCGCCGCCAGCAGGGACATCTGCTCCTCCGTTCCTGCCGGAAGCTCTTCCGTGTCCGGCTTCTGTTCCGTCTGCTGGTTCATGAGAGACAGAATGCCGTCCATCGCCTCTGCCTCCGCCCCGAACCGCTGGGGCTGGGATTCCTCCGGAGCGAGCTCCTCCCCGCTCCGCATCGCGTCAGGCTGCTGTGCCGCCTGTGCGTCTCCCCTGTCGTTACTGTTCTTCGCTGCCCTGGCAGCGTTCTGCTCGGCGCGCTCCATGCTGGAGCGGAAGGAGTCTCCCTCTTTGGGGGAAGCGGTTTCCGTCTTTGCCGTCTGGCGGGGTTTGACCGCAACCTCCAGATTCGCCTGCTGTACCGTCTGTGTTGTCAAAACTGTGCCTCTCCTCCTCTCCTGTTTTTCTGTATCGGGGGCCTCCCTGCCCCCGGCAAACGGCGCTTTGCGCCGATGCTACCGGCTCATGGCAATCAGCTGCTGGGTTACAATCCTTGCGGCCTCCGTGCTCATCTCATCGAGAATCGCCGCCGCGTCCTTGGGCTCCATCTGCGCGAGGATTGCCGCCGCGTCCCTGTTGGGGCCCATCTTTTCCAGCATGGCTGCGGCGTTTTTCGGATCCATGCCCTTGATCGTTTCCACAATCTTGTCAAACTCGGCCACGCGGTTGTCAAAGCTCGTGATCCTAGAGTTCAGGCTGGAGGTCTGCTCGTCCAGCTCCGCGCTGCGCGCGTCCAGCTTGGTCTGCTGCTTCTTCTGCGCTTCGTCCACTGCGTTCAGCGTGGCCTCCCGCTCCTCCAGCGTGGTTTCCCAGGCTTCCAGCTGCGCCATGCGCTCCTCCAGCTGCGCCAGGCTGCTCTCATACTGCTCGTCCTGCGTGATAAAGAAGTGAACGATGGCGCTGCGTACGCCGAAGTAGTCGTTCATATAGCAGTAGGCGAAACCGCCCAGCAGAGCCAGAATCAGAAGGAGCAGAACCAGCGTAAGAACCGCGCCGCCCCCTTTCTCCTTTTCCTTCTTTTGCGGCGGAGCCGCAAGCGGTCTCTTCTCCACGGACTATACCGCCCTTTCGTAAATCGTAAAGGAAATGTGCGCGTCCAGCTCCTTGGCCTCGTCCGCCGCGACCTCCTTGCAGTATTGCTGGTACTGCTCCTGCCGCATCTCCTCCAGCACCCGCAGCTCGTTGTGTACGGCCAGCAGCGCCTCGGTCAGCTCACGCTTGCGCTCATGGAGCTTTGCCAGCCTGTCCAGCTGCAAGCTGCGCTCCTGCTGCAAATAATCAAAATAGCTCTGATAGGAGAGCAGCTCTCTGGCGCCAACGCCCCGGCGACAGTCGGCGGCGAATCTCTCCCGCTCGGTGTCAAAGCTCTCCTCCAGGCGTTTCAGGGCAGCGTTCTCCATATCTATTTCTTTATCGACATTTTGCATGTCCAGCTTTAGGCGCTCGTATTCATTTTCCTTAATGCCCTGATACTTTTCGTTGGTAAATACAAATTTCTTCATATCGCGCCACCCCCTTTCGCCGCGCCGCCCCTTTCAGCGGCGGTGCGCTCATTCAAACAGCTGTTTCATCCGCTCCACGGTGGCATCCATGCCGTCGGTCTCGTCCATGGCCTGCACAAGGAACTTCTCAATCGGCTCCCGCAGCCGCACCGCCTGGTCGATCGCGGGGCTGGAACCCGGCTTGTAGGCGCCGATGCTGATGAGGTCCTGCGCGTCCCGGTAGGCCGCCATGTTTTCGCGAATCCGGGCGGCCGCCTTCGCATGTTCCGGCGGGACAATCTCCTTCATGAGGCGGCTGATGCTCTGGAGCACGTCGATGGGCGGGTAATGGTTGCTGTTGGCCAGCTTTCTCGAGAGCACCATATGCCCGTCGATGATGCCGCGCACGGTGTCGGAGATGGGCTCGTTCATATCGTCGCCCTCCACGAGCACGGTGTAGATCGCCGTGATGGAACCCCTGCTGCTGGTGCCGGAGCGCTCCAGCAGGCGCGGCAGCATGGCGTACACCGATGGGGTGAACCCGCGGGACACCGGCGGCTCGCCGACGGCCATGCCGATCTCCCGCTGTGCCATGGCAAAGCGCGTCAGGCTGTCCATCATGAGCAGAACGCGCTTGCCCCTGTCCCGGAAATACTCCGCAATGGAGGTTGCCACCATGGCGGACTTGAGCCGCAGCAGCGCGGGCTGGTCGGAGGTGGCAACCACGAGCACGGACTTTTTGAGCCCCTCCTCCCGCAGATCCTTTTCGATAAAGTCCTTGACCTCGCGGCCGCGCTCACCCACAAGGGAAATCACGTTGATGTCCGCTTTCGCGTTTCTTGCGATCATGCCCAGCAGCGTACTCTTTCCAACGCCCGAGCCGGCAAAAATGCCCATACGCTGCCCCACGCCGATGGTCAGGAGGCCGTCGATGGCGCGCACGCCCATGGGGAATATTTCGCGAATTCGCTCCCGCTCCAGCGGTCCCGGCGGATCCCTGTCCAGCGGATAGTACGCCTCCGGCGCAACCGGCGGGCCGTCGTCAATGGGCTCGCCCAGCGCGCCAAGCACCCGGCCCCGGAGCTGCTCGCTTACGCCCACCTGAAGGCAGAAGCCCGTGGAAACGATCCGGTCGCCCGGGCCGAGGCCCGCCACGGGACCCAGCGGCATGAGCAGCACCTTGTTCTCCCGGAACCCCTCCACCTCCGCCAGCACATGGCCCTTGCCGCGGTTCTGATAGATCTTGCACAGGTCTCCGATATTGGCGGCCGGGCCGTTGGCCTCGACCGTCATGCCCACAATCTGCGCAATCGATCCGCTGTGCTCGAGGCTGTCCGTTTCGGCAATGCGGCGGTTTATGGAGGCAAAGTAGGCGTCCATGCGGCGAAGCTGCTCTCTGTTCACGGCTGCTCCTCTCCGCGCTGCTGGTTCTGCACCGCGCTGCGAATGCGGGAGAGCTGGGTTTTTACGCCGCCGCGGATGCTCCCCATGTTGCTCGTTACCATGCAGTCCGTCTCGTCCAGCGCCGGATCGCGGGCTACTTCAACGCCGCGCATGCGCATGGCCTCGGAAAACTCCGCTTCCCCGCCGGTCAGCGCATCGTAGCGCCCCGGCGGCAGATGCAGCACAAGAGCCTTGGCCTGATAGTCCTGGTCGAGCACGTTGTGTACAATGGCGCGGTAAGCCTTGCTGTCGCGGTCAAGCTCATATTGCAGGATGTTCTCCGCAATCCGCAGCGCCGTGTCCAGCAGGCGGGGCTCCAGCGCCTCGTAAAGGCCGTTAACCGTTTCGGAAAGGGCGGCGGCAGCCGCCTCCACCGTCTGTTGCAGGCCTGCCAGCCGCGCCTCGTTCTCCTGCCTGAGCTGCGCCTCGATCTCCCTGCGCGCGTGGTGGCGGATGGCGACGGCCTCCTGCGCCGCCTGCTCGCGGGTCTGTCTGGCCTGCTCAATCGCCTCGCGGCGCATGCCGGCGCAGAGCTGCTCCGTGCGCGCGATCTCGTCCTCCGCCGCGGAAACGGGCTTTGCCGCCGCTTTGGGCGCGTCGCCGCCGGAGGGGGGATTCTCTTCGGATTCCGGAGTTTCGGCCCCGGCCCCCGCCGCCTGCTGCTCAAGCAGGCCGGAAAAGTCCGGCAGGAGAACCCGCTGCGGATCGTCCGCCTCCTGCGGCGTCCCCTGCCGTGGCGCTGGGGTCTGGCGCCCCTGCATGGAAAGCATTTCGTTAAAATCCGGCAGCAGCACGCTGTTTTCGCCGGGCTCCGGCCGCTGGCGCTGCTCCTGTTGCAGAACCTGCCCGGGGGAGAGCATCTGTTCAAAGTCCGGCAGCCTGACGCTGTCCGGCCGGTCAGACGAGCTCATCCTCTTTGCCTCCCCTTGCAATATCGATCACGCCGCTGTCCTCAAGCCGCCGCACGATGTTGACGATCTTCTGCTGCGCAGCCTCTACGTCGCGCACGCGCACCGGCCCCATAAACTTCATGTTCTCCTCGATGGTCTCCTTGAGACGCTTGGAAATATTCTTGAAAATCTTCTGCGTGATCTGCTCCGTCGCACTCTTGAGCGCAATGGTGAGCACGTCGCTGTCCACCTCTTTGAGCACCTTTTGCAGCGCGATGTCCGTGAGCTTGATCAGATCCTCGAAGACGAACAGCTTGTTGTGAATCTCCTCGGCAAGCTCCGGCTCGTCCTGCTCGATGGCGCTGAGAATATAGCTCTCGGTGCCGCGGTCCACGGAGTTGAGAATCTCCACGATGGTATCGATACCGCCTACGGCCACGTTCGCCGTATAGCCGATGCTGCCGAACTTGCGCTCCAGTACCCGCTCCGCCTCGCGGATGTAGTCCGGCGAGACGATGCCCATCCGCGCAATGCGCTTGATCACCTGCGCCTGCACATCCTGCGGCAGGGAGCTGAGGATCATGGCGGCGCGGTTCGTATCGAGATAGGAAAGCACCAGCGCAATGGTCTGCGGGTGCTCGTTCTGAATGAAGTTGAAAACCTGCGCGCTGTCCGCGCGGCGTACAAAGTCAAAGGGGCGCACCTGAAGCGAGGCGGTAAGCCGGCCCAGCAGCGCGTCGGCCTGATCCGCGCCCATGGCGGCCACGAGCACGTCCCGCGCATAGTCCATGCCGCCCTCGTTGACGTATTTCTGCGCCAGCGTGATGTCGTAAAACTCCTCGATCACGCTGTCGCCCAGCTGATTGTCGATGCGGTCCAGGTTGGTAATGGCGAGGGTGAGCTGCTCGATCTCGTCCTGCGACAGATGCTTGTAGATTTTGGAGGAATATTCCTTCCCCAGCATCACCATGAGGATCGCCGCCTTCTGCTTCGACGGCAGATCGCTGACATACGCCATAGCCCTTTCCCTTCCTTTCCCTTTGCCTGCCCGCCTGCGGCTTCTTCCGCTTTCTTAGCCGCCGAAGTCGTCCGTCAGCCAGTTGCGCAGCAGGTTTGCGATGATTTCCGGCCGCTCCTCCGCCAGTTTCTGAATGTCCCTGAGCTGGTTGGCCGCCGGGGTGTCCAAATCCTCGCCCAGCTTGTCCCGCAGCGAATCCTCGGCCTCCTGCGCGCGGCGCTGCGCCTCGGCCTCCTGCTCCTGCCGCATCCGCTCGACCTCGGCCTCGTAAGCCAGGCGGCGCTTGCGCGAGCGCAGGGCGATGAGGATGAGGACGAACAGCAGAACGAGGCCCGCGCCAATTGCCGCAAACAGAAGGATTCTGTTCTGCCGCTCCTGCTGCGCCTGCTCAAGCTCGGTCTGCGCTGCCTGCTGCTCCGCAAGCAGCTGCTGGTAGTCCTCGTTGACCTTGAAGGAGGTGCGCATGATGGACACATACTGGCTGTCGACGCCAAGGCCGTTGGCAACCAGCGCCCGGATGTTCTCCAGCTCCTCGTCCAGCTCCTCGCCCGCGTCGATCATGATGGAAACGTGCAGGTCCGTCACCTTACCCTGCGCCTGCTCGATCTGCTCGCGCACCTCGTTCACCTCGGCGTTGAGCTGCTGCGAGTAGCTGTAGATGGGCGCGGTGTCGCCGGTCAGGTCCTCGGGATAAAAGGGCGCCGCGCCGTTGGCGTCAAAGCCCGCCACGCCCTCGGCCATGTCGGCCACGCCCGCGCGCTCCGCCGCCTGCTGGAGGCTGACGATAATGCCCATGTTGTCCTCGTCGCCCGGCGGGGAGTAGGTCACCGTCTGCGTGCTTTTTTTGTCGAAATCGATCTCCACGGTGGCGGAAACGGTAATATTCTCCGTGCCGAATACCGGCGCGAGGAAGTTATAAACCTGCTCCTGAATGAGCTGCTGATGCTGCTGTTTTAAAGAAATCTGGTCCGCAGCGTAAACGCCCGCTGCGGCGTCGGCGCTCTGCATGCGGTAGACGCGCATGCTGGTATCCGCTATCGTAACGTTTTCCGGCAGCAGGCCTGCGACGCTGTTCACCACAAGGGAGCGAACGGCCTCCGCTTCCGCGTCGGTCAGGGAGGCGCCGCTCTCCAGCGTCAGCACGACGCTGGCCTGGGCGGGCTGGTTCGCGCTGGAGATGGCGAACTGGCTGGTCTGCGCCAGCGTGACCATGACGTTGGCGTCCTTAATCTTCTGCATCTGCTCGATCTGGAAGGCAAGGCGCTGCTCGGTCGTAAACTGGGAGTACATGCGCTTGTCCTGATCGGTCGCGCCCATGCCCCCCGCATTTTCGATATAAATATTGTACAGATCCGCGTCGGAAGCCGGATAGCCCTCGCTCTGCATTTGCAGCAGCACCTCGGAGCGCGTCCCCTTGGGCACGCGGATGGTAACGCTGCTCACGCCCTCAACCTCGTAGGGAATGCCGAGATCGCCGAGAATGGTTGTCGCCTCCGCCGCCTGCGCGGAGGAAAGCCCGCTTTGCAACACTTCGTACTCAACGCGCCCCGAAACGGCGACCAGGTATACGATCACCACAAGGAGAACCGCCAATACGGCGACAATCAGAACGCGGAGGGTCCTGCTCAGGCCCTGCCAGAATTCCTTCGCCTTTGTGGTAAACGACGACTTTTTTTCTTCCATTCGCCAACGCTCTCCGGGCTTCCGCAAGCGCTGCCCGGCGCAGGACGCGGGCGCTGGACATCAGGGCTTACGGACTCCATGGTAAAAATTTTGTGTCTGCGGCGAATCAATGCAAGCGCTTATGAGTGCTCTTTTCCTCATAATATTACATTAATTCACTTTTATCTTAATGCATTTTCCATGTAAATGCAACAGAAATCCTCCGTTCATGCCTTTTTACCCTTTCGCCCGCCAAAATGCGCGGCGCTCGCACACGGCAGAAGAGCAGGCGTTGTCCGGCCAAAGGCGGGCGCCTGCGACGTGCTTTCAGGCTCTCTTTCGGAGGAGATTTCCTGGGTTATTTTAGCGTTTTTTGTCGGTTGCGTCAAGGCTGGCGGGTCAGGGGCGCGCTGCGCCGCGCGGGGGCTGGCGCGGGGTATCGGCGGCTGCGCGGCGGGACGAAGTTTCGCTGGCGGGTTGCAGCGGAGGGTGCTTCCAGCGTTTTACGCCGCGCGGGGGGCTGGCGGCTGCGCGGCGGGACGGGGCTTTGCTTGCGAGCGGCCCCGAAAGCCGCTTCCTTCGCACTGCGCAGCGCGGGGTGGTGGTTGCGCGGCGGGACGGGGCTTTGCTTGCGAGCGGCCCGGAAGCCGCTTCCTTCGCGCTGCGCCGCGCGGGGTGCTGCGTTGGCGCGGGGCCCGCAGGGCGCTGCGGCCGCTTTTCTTGCTTCGCTCATGCGCCGCTGATCAAGAAAAGCGGCCAGAAAAGAAATCATGGGCTGTTACGGCCTGCGTTTCCCTCCGACTGGAGCGTCTCTGGGGCACGTGCATCCGCAGCGCTCCGCGCTGTATCAGTCGGGGGCAGAGAGAGGAAGGGGGTCTTTTGGCTGCGCGGGAAAGGTTTTGGGGATGGGTTTTGGGGGTTGGGTTTGTGGAGCTTGTGCTGTGCGGCGGGGCTTCGCTTGCGAGCGGCCCCGAAAGCCGCTTCCTCCGTGCTGCGCCGCGCGGGGGGCTGCGTTGGCGCGGGGCCGCGGGGCGCTGCGGCCGCTTTTCTTGCTTCGCTCATGCGCCGCTGATCAAGAAAAGCGGCCAGAAAAGAAATCATGGGCTCTTATGGCCTGCGCTTCCATCCGGCCAGAGCGCCTGAGGGAAACGTGCATCCGCAGCGCTCCGCGCTGTATCAGTCGGGGATAGAGGAAAAAAGTTTTCTTTTGGCTGCGTGGAAGAGATTTTGGGGGGTGGGTTTGCGTTGCGGAGTGAAGTTCCCTGTTGTGTTGCCCCCAAGGGCGGCCCCGTGTTCCGTGACCGGAACGGGCGCTGCGGGCTGTTGCACAATTCACACCTCGAAGGTTTCGCTGCCCGCTGCGCCCTGCGCGCCGCTCTGCGGCGCGCGCGGGGCCGCCCCCGTTCTCCGAACGCCCTCCCGCGCCTGCGGGAGCCAAGACCTTTCTTTTGGGCGGCTTTTCTTTCCCTTCGGCGTTTGAGATGCGGAAAGAAAAGCCGCGGTTCCGGCCTCCTTATGGCAGCTTTTGTGATCTTGAACGCTGCTCCGCTCGAAAAAATAAGAGTGCCTGGCTTCTTTTCCGGGTACTTTTCTTTGCCGGCGGCGATACGCCGAGAAAGAAAAGTACCCGCAGCGCCCCGCGGGTCCCGGCCGATGCAGCAGGAAAGCGGGCCCGCGCCCCGCCGCAAAAGAAAGCAGCGGGCCGGTACCGCCCGCTGCTTCTCGTTCAAGTGTCGATTCTGTTTCAGGAAAGTTCCTGTCCTTACTGGAGCAGGCTGAGCACGCCCTGCGGCGCTGCGTTGGCCTGGGCCAGCATCGCGGTGGCAGCCTGGGAGAGGATGTTGTTCTTGGTGAAGTTGGTCATCTCCTTGGCGATATCCACGTCGCGGATACGGCTCTCGGCAGCGGACACGTTCTCGACGGTGTTGTCCAGGTTGGAGATCTTGTGCTCCAGGCGGTTCTGCACGGCGCCCAGCGCAGCGCGCTGGTCGGATACGGTGCGGATCGCGGCCTTCACCGTGGTGATGGCAGTAGAAGCGGTCGCTCTGGTCGTTACGTCGGCGCCCTTGGCCGGAATCTCGCCGGCTACGCCACTGCCGCCGCTCATCTTCAGGTTCTGGTTCGCTGCGCTGGAAAAATTACCCGTGCCGCCATCCGCCTGCTCAGTCAACACGAGCTCTGTCTTGTTTTGTATGGCGAGGCCGTAGTTTGCACCAGCGATCTCAACCGTAGCGCCCGTAGCGTTAATCTCGTCTGCCACAGCCTTGGTGATCGCTTCAGCATCCATATTGGCGGTAACGTTAATGGTGTATTTCGTGCCATTGAACGAGAACTCCGCCTTAGCGCCGGTGCTGCCGTCGTTAGGCGCAATGATGGAAAAACCGCTCATGTCGATGGTGTATTTACCGGGGGTAGTGTTATTACCGCCGCCGGAGAACTGCGCGGTGGCTTCTGTGCCATTAACGGTGGGCGCGGTGCCGGGCGTACCGGGGGTGCCCGCCGCAGGCGTGAGGCCAAGGCCCGCGGAATCCATGGAGTCGATGGAAATATCCAGGGTAACGCCCGCGTTGGAGCCAACCTGAATCTGCTTGCCAGTGAAGGAGCCGTCCAGCAGGTTCATGTCGTTGAAGGTTGTGGTCTCGGCGATCTGGTCGATCTCGTTGATGAGCTGCTGGAACTCAGCGTCCAGAGAGGGACGGTCCACCGCGTCGTCGTTGGAGTCGGAGGCCGCCTGCACGGCGATCTCGCTCATACGCTGCAGCATGGAGTGAACTTCCTGCAGAGCACCCTCTGCCGTCTGCACCATGGAAACGCCGTCCTGCGCGTTCTTCGAGGCCATGGACAGGCCGCGGATTTCACGGCGCATTTTCTCGGAGATTGCGAGGCCCGCAGCGTCGTCGCCGGCGCGGTTGATCTTGTAGCCGGACGAGAGCTTCTCAGCGGACTTGGAGACCGCGTTGTTGTTGTTGGTGTAGAAGCGGTGGGTGTTCAGAGCCATGATGTTGTTTTGAATACGCATAACAAATATCCTCCAGATATTTATAATTTTTTCGACGCGGCGTCCTGTCGCGCCGTTTGCCTTTGAACTTGCGGCTGGTACCGTGCCGCGCATCCGCCGGACATTAATTATATCGTCAAGTCGCTTTGGAAAATTAAGGGGGAATGCGTTGAATTTTTTCTGCGGGGGGGTAAGTGGGGTGGATTCGCGTTGCGAGGCGGGGTTGGCCTGTTGCAGTAGAGGGTGCTTTTCCCGCGCTGCGCCGCGCAGGGTCTGGTGGCTGCGCGGCGGGGCGAAGTCCCGCTGGCGTGTTGCAGCGGGTGGTGCTTTCAGCGCTTTACGCCGCGCGGAGTGTTGCGTTGGCGCGGGGCCCGCGGGGCGCTGCGGCCGCTTTTCTTGCTTCGCTCACGCGCCGCTGATCAAGAAAAGCGGCCAGAAAAGAAATCATGGGCTCTTATGGCCTGCACTCTCGTCCGGCTGGAGCGTCTCTGGGGCACGTGCATCCGCAGCGCTCCGCGCTGTATCAGTCGGGGGCAGAGGAAAAAAGTTTTCTTTTGGCTGCGTGGGAGAGAGATTTTTTGGGGGGTGGGTTCACGTTGCGGAGTGAAGTTCCCTGTTGTGCTGCCCCCAAGGGCGGCCCCGTGTTCCGGAACCGGAACGGGCGCTGCGGGCTGTTGCACAATTCACACCTCGGAGGTTTCGCTGCCCGCTGCGCCTTGCGCGCCGCTCTGCGGCGCGCGCGGGGCCGCCCCCGTTCTCCGAACACCCCCGCTCCTGCGGGAGCCAAGGCCTTTCTTTTGGGCGGCTTTTCTTTCCCTTCGGCGTTTGAGATGCGGAAAGAAAAGCCGCGATCCCGGCCTCCTTACGGCAGCTTTTGTGAACTTGAACGCTGTCCCGCTCAAAAAAATAAGAGTGCCTGGCTTCTTTTCTGGGTACTTTTCTTTGCCGGCGGCGATACGCCGAGAAAGAAAAGTACCCGCAGCGCCCCGCGGGCCCCGCACCAACGCAGCATACCGCGCGGCGTAAAGCGGGGGAAGCGGCCTCCCTGTCTGCATGCTGCCAAACCATCACACCGCCGCGTGGCCCTCGCCCCGCCGTGAACGATACTCCTCGCGGCGTAAAGCGCCGAAAACGCCCTCCCGGACTGCATGCCGCCAGACTATCGCCCCGCCGCGCATCCGCCAGCGCCCCCGCCACATAACAATCTTTTCTGCGCAGAAAAAGCCACTCCCCCGGATGATAAAACAACAGGACATGGCAACGCCACGTCCTCAGTCTGTCGAAAAACCCCGGGGTTGATAAGGGGCCGCAGCCCCTTATGTTCCATCCGGCTCTGACGACAGGTGCGTCAGAACGGATGAAAACCCATAGGTTTTCGTACGTTGCAGGTTTTGCCGTCCGGGAGCGAATGCGAGAGGCAAAACCTGTGAAAGCTCGAAAAAGTGGCGTTCCGCCACTTTTTCGACACGCTGCGGACATGGCAACGCCATGTCCTGCCGCAGGGGACCGTGTTCCGTCCCCGTCCCTATTCCTTCTCCGGTCCGTCCATCGTGCGCGCTGCGTCCTTGAACAGCGCCGCAAGATTCATGCCGGAGGCTACCGCGCTGCGGTTGGCCTCGCGGGTCTGATCCACGGTTTCGCCGCGCAGAATCTTCACCGACTGTGGCGCGTCGACGCCCAGGCGCACCTTGTCGCCATTGACGCCCAGTACCGTAATCCGAATCTCTCCGCCCAGTATCAGGCTTTCCTCAATCTTTCGCGTCAGTACCAGCATCTGTCTGCTCCTTCTCGTGGTAATACGCTGCCAGAGCAGCAAACGCCGGGTAGCGGATCGAGTCCTTCTGCGCGTATTCCATCACGATCTGCCGACCCTGTCTGGTGGTCATGTTGATGAGAATCGGCGCGGAGAGATTGATTGTGGAATCCTGAATCCGCTCCGGCAGCACCATTACGTTCACCACCAGGATCTCGTCCACCGTAGGCGTGCCGATGCTGTGCAGCTCGGCGTCGTCCACATCCAGCTCATAATCCTGCTTGATGAGGAAGGGATTGATGATCGGCAGCGATACGCTGGGGTCGTCCACCGCCTGGAGCCACTGAATGGGCTCCGTGGCGTCGCAGAGGATAATCGCATACCGCTTGAGTTGCTCAAAGCCCAGAATCCCCTCGTCAAAGGAAAGGATGCTCTCCGGGTCGATGTTGACGCGCCCAAAGCGCAGTGTTTCAATGTTCATGGGTTACCTGCCTGTCCTTATTCGTGCCGCAGGCGCAGCCGCCTGCCGCCGGGATTCAAATCTTCTTGTCCAGCCGCTTTCCGTAGCCCTGACGCTCGATGGCCCTTGCCTCGTCCTCGCCCACGCGGATGGTTTCGCCGTTGATCAGCCGGATCTCCACCGTGTGCGGCGTGACGGAAACCTCCGGCCTGACCTCGCCCTCCCAGTGCATTTCCAGCGTTGCCGGCACCCATTCGATCTCGATGCTGCCCGGCTCCCATTCCACCTCCGGCGAGGAGGAGGGCATGGACGCCACATCCACCACGGGGATATCCTGCTGCATTACGCTGTTCAGGCTTACCGTCGCCACAATCTCCGGGCCGCCCTTTGCATAGTTCTGGAAGCCGTCGCTGATCTGGTCGTACTCGTTGACCGTGCGCGAAATTCCGGCCAGCGCCTTCTGCCGGTAGATCTGTGCGCGGTGCTGCCGCTCCGCGCTCAAGCCCCGGAGTCCGCTCTGCGCCCGCACCTTGGCCCAGTTGACCTTCATTCTGGGCCGCGTTCTGTGAACCTGCATCCTTGCCGGTTCCCTGTCAACCTTGAGCTCCAGCTTCGGGCTCTTGATCTGCAGCTGCGCCCTGGTCGTGTGGATATCAAACTGCGGCAGGGGATTCCTGACCCGCATCTGAATACGCCTCCCTGCTGTTTCCGAATAAAATCCGTTTTATCCGTCCGGCGGTGATTCCCGGCCTCCCGTCGGGCCGCCTTTTTCTTTTTTTCTATCCTTCCCTTTCAGGGGGAAAGCCGTGTCACTTCAAAAAGTCCATCAGCGTGGGCATGATCACCCGGGCGCCCGTGGACAGGCTCTGCTTGTAGACCGCCTCGGCCATCTTCCAGTCCATGATGACCTCCGCCGAATCGATGTCCTCAATGCGGGAGCGAATGTCGTTGTAGTTGATGATATCGCCGGAATAGCGGTTTTCCAGAATCTCGATCTGCGAGTACATGGCGCCTGCCCGCACGAGGCTGGACAGAACGTTCTCATGTGCGGTGGAGAGCTTGTCGAGCTGCGCGCTGAGCTGCTCGACCACATGGGCGGTTTCGTCGCCGGAGTTCATCAGCTCGATGATCGCGTTGCAGGTTTTGAACAGGTTGTTATCGCCAACGCCCACCACGTCGATGGCCGTGATGGCAACCTCCATCTGGAGCCCGTACCCCACCTCAATCTGGAACTTCTGCTTTTGCTCGGCCTCGATGGTGGCGGCCTTTGTCATATCGGTCAGGTCAACGCCGTTGTAGTAGATGAGCGGCTCCCTGCCGTCGGGCTGATCTACCTTGGTGAGCGGCGGATTCACGGTATTGTATCCCGCGAAGATGTACTGCCCGCCGACGCTGGCGTTCAGCGCATCCATGAGCGTATTGCGCAGCTCCGTGGCCAGCGCGGCAATATTTTTGCGGTCCCCCTCGGTTTTCACGTTGGTCGCCGCGTAAACCAGCTGATCGTTTACGTCCGTCAGCTTGCTGCTGACCTCCTGCAAACTGGTATCGCACTGCTCGACCCAGCTGCGCGCCGTCACAAGGTTGCGCTGGTACTGCTCATAGCGCGCCAGGCGCTGCCGGGCGGTCAGCGCGTTGTACACGCCCACCGGATCGTCGGACAGCCGCACGATCTTGCGGTTTGAGGACAGCTGCGAGGTATAGCGGTCCATCTTTTCCATGTTGGTCTGCATGTTGACGAGGAATTTATCCACCATCATGCCATTGGTAATGCGCATGGCCTGTCTCCTTTCCCGCTAATCCTTTATAGGCCGACCCGGCCGAGCCGGTTGATCAGCACGTCCAGCTCCTCGTCGATGGCCGTAATGACGCGGGCGTTTGCGTTATAAGCGTGAGTAAAGCGCACCACGTTGGTCATCTCCTCGTCCAGAGAAACGCTGGATTCGGACTGGCGCTGCTGCGAAATGGACAAAAGCCGCGTCTGCTGCGACGCATACAGGGTGTTCATCTCGTCCATCTCGTTGGCGATGCTGGTATAGAGGGATTTCAGCCTGTCCTGAAAATTGTCCGAAAGGCCCAGCTCGTTCTTTCTGTCATACAGCGCGGTAATCCGCTTGAGGTTTTCCGCGTTGCCCGTCTGCTGGTTCAGGCTGCCGTCCGCATTGACCTCGCCGGAGATGGTAACCTTGCTGCTGGACGCGGCAATGAGAAACACGTTGTTCTTGATTTCCGAGGAAACCTGAAAGCTGCCGGCCGTGATCTTGCGGTAATCGTTGTACGCGCCCGTATCGAAGAAGTTGATGCCCTGCATCGACTCGTAGTATACGGTTCCGTCGGCCGCAGTCACGGTCTGCATGGTGTCGCCCAGCAGCAGGCCGCTGTCCACGGCATAAATCTTGACGTTTGCCGCCGTGCCGATGGCGTCCGCCTCGGTAAAGGGCATGGTATAGCCCTGACGGTGAAGATCGTTGACCTCTTTTGCGATTAAGCGCGCCAGGTCGTTGAGCAGCTCCGCCGCATAGGGAATGCCGGGATTGTTCTCCGTCGCTCCGTCGCGCAGGTCGATATACGCCTTGAGCTCGCCGCCCTGGATATAGGCCACGTCGTTGGGACTGGTGCTGGGATTGCCCATGGCGTCCGCCCAAACGACCTTGTACTGGGTGCCGGCGTTCTCGGCGTTGGCCAGCACGTCCAGCTGGTTGGCGGAGCCCCGGGGGTCTACCGTGAGCTGATAGCTCTCCACGCCCTTGACAAGCTCCCGTCCGCCGATGGTAACGGTCAGGTAGCCCTGGCTGTCCTCAGAGTAGCGAATATCCACAAGCTCGCTGAGCTGGTCCAGCAGCAGGTTTCTCTCGTCGCGCAGGTCGTTGGCCTTCGCGCCCGTCAGCTCGTAACCGAAGATCTGCCGGTTGAGGTTGGCTATGGATACGCCCAGCTCGTTGATCTGGCGCACCGTTACCTCCACGGCGCTGTTGAGGTTGTCGTGCTGCTCCTCCAGCTTGCCGTACACATAGCGGAAGGATTCTGTAAGCTGGTTTGCTGCGGTCAGCAGGTTCGTTCGCAGGTCCTTGCTGGAGGGGTTTTCCTCAAGCGCGTACAGCGCGGTCTTGAACACGTCCAGCGCGTTCCAGATGCTGGCGGAGGTCTGTTCCTGCTCCAGCACGGAGCTGAAAAGCTGCTCCACCATATAAAACTCGTCGGACTTGACCTCCCAGTAGCTGGTAGAGCTGGACTCCTCGCGGTATTTCGCATCGGTAAAGAGATTGCGGATCTGATCTACGGTCTGCGCTTCCACGCCGCGGCCCGCCGTCGCGCGGTTGTCCACGGCGAACTGCACGTTCATGGAAAGCGCCGGCAGCGCGGAGGTGTTCAGGCGCTGCCTGGTATAGCCCGCCGTATCCACGTTTGCGATGTTATGGCCGGTGACGTTCAGCTCGTTCTGCGAGGTATACAGGCCCGAACGCGCCACCTCCATGCCATAAAAGGTAGATCTCATAGCTCTTGCTTCAACTCCTCAAATTTCGCTGTCCAGTATCCGGGCGGACTGCAGCGCGGCCTCCGCCTCGTTTCCGCTGGCGCCGTAGATGCTGCCGATGCCCGCGTTCTGTCCGGATACCATGTCCATAAAGAATGCGGCGAAGCTCAGGTTGATCTCCAGCAGCTGGCGGTTCATTTCGTTCTGCGCCCGCAGTCGTTTCAAAAGCTCCTGCAGGTGTGCCCCCTTTTCCAGAATCGCCTCGCCAAGCCCCTCCGGCGCGGTTTCGGAAAGGCGTCTGATGTCCAGCGTTTCCGGCGCCATCCCCAGCGCTGAAGCGATCTGTTCCACCGCCTGAATGCGGCGCCGCTCCGTTTCCGCCGCCTCGGAAACCAGCGCTTCCTCGCGGTTTGTCATCGTCTGCAGCGCCTCCCGGTCCCTGTTCTGCTGCAGGACGGGCTGCTTCTGCTCCGCCAGCTGCAGCAGATCGCCGTAGAGCTCGTCCAGCCTGCAGAGCTGTTCATATACCGTCTGATACAAAACCTTCCGACCCTTTCCCTTCAGGAGAGCAGTTTGTCGCAGATGTCGCGAATTTCCACGCGGTAATCACCGCTGCGCATCTGCTCCATGATCTCGTTCACGCGGACGGTTTGCTCCGCGTCGTTCTGCTGGAGACTCCGGCGCGCTGCGGAAAACGCTTCCGTAAACAGCCTTGCTTCCGGAGACAGCTCCACCTCGTCCATGGCCTGCGCCTGATACTGGCGCTGCCAAACCGCATCGCTGCGAATCTTGCTGTACTGGCCAATGACGGGATTGACCGAATTGACTTTCATATGCGTCCTCCTCTTTCCACGCGAACGCCGTTTGTGGCCAATGCAGGGGCGCGCCCCCGCAGAAACGCCTCTATTCCCTGCCCTTGTTGACGTACATTCTGGAGCGGTTCGCCTCCAGCATCTCCCGCTGGCGGGCCGCCTCGCGTTCCCTCGTCATGCGCTGCTGCATGGGCTGTACAATGCGCTCCTCGGCTTTGTTCTGGCATTTTTCGCAGAGCCTGCCGAAGTTGATCGTTGCGCCGCACTGCTCGCAGCGGAGCAGGCCCGTTGCATTCACCATGCTGAGCCGGCCCTCCTTGAGATAGTACAGGATGACCTTTTCCGGCACTCCCGTATTCTCCACAACCTCCTCAATGGGCGCGTTGGGGTTGTCGTACAGGTAGTCGCGCACGACCTTGTAGTGGTCGTCCAGCTCCTGCATGCATTTGGGGCAGAAGTTCATACCGGTGCTCTGAAACGGCCGGCCGCACCACTTGCATTTGCTCAGTTGCATTTTCTTGCCTCCCCCTTATCCTCTGCTCGTATGATACCTGCTTTCATCAGGCGCGAAGCTGGTTCGCCTTGCCGTCCATATCGTCGGCGGTTTGCAGCGCGCGGGAGGAAAGCGAGAGCGAACGCTGCGCCCGGATCATCTGCGTGATCTCGTAGGCCAGATCCACCTTCGAGGCCTCCAGCATGCCCTGCCGAACCTGCGTCTCGCCGGCGGCCGCCGCCGTGGCCGCGCCGGAGTTCTCCGTTTCGCGGAAGCGGTTGGCAGACGCCGCCTCCAGCCCCTGGCGGTTCATAAAGGTGTACAGGCCCAGGGTCGCCACCTGCGTACGCACCGTCTCCTCGGGCGTGGTTTCCGTCGCAGGCACCGTCTCCACAATCCAGACACTGGCGTCGGTCTGGATCTCAATGCCGGAGGGTTCCGTCGGGCCGAGGTTGATGCGGTTGCCGTTGACGTCCAGCACATAGCGCCCGTCCTCGGTGACGAGGTAGTTCGTCCCATCCTCCTCGGAGAGCGCGAAGTTGCCGTCGCGGGTGTAGAGCGTATCGCCGTTGATGTCCTGTATCGCAAGAAAGGCGTCGCCCACCAGCATGACGTCCAGGGGGTCCTCCGTGACCTGCGCGGAGCCCTGCGAAAAATCCCGCATCGTCGCGCCCAGCAGTACGCCGTGTCCCTTTTGCAGGTTCAGGCCGTCCTGAGGCTGGACGGGACGCACCATGGTCTGGTAGAGCATATCCTTAAAGTCCGCACGGGCCGGCTTGTACCCTGTGGTGCTGATGTTGGCGATGTTGTTTGCGATGACGTCCATGCGCTGCTGCTGGGCGATGAGCCCGCTGCGCGCCGTCAGGTTGGATTGCAGCATGTGGTATTCCCTTTCTCCCTGCGCTATATCGTCTTAGAACTTGGCGATGTCGTTGACCGCACGGTTCAGCGTCTGATCGATCATTTTGACGGCCTGCTGGCTGCTCTCGTAAGCGCGGTAGGTGACGATCATATCGACCACCTCCTGGGCAATGTTGACGTTGCTCGTTTCAAGATAGCCCTGCATGACCTGGGAGTTGGCCGCCTCCTGCGGCTGTCCGCCGGTATACATGTTGTTGCCGGCCTTGCGAAGCTGCTGCGGGTTCTGAAACTCTACGATGCGCAGCGCAGCGATCTGCGTCTCCGTGTCGAGATCGTAAATCTCCCCCGTCTCGGTCACGACAAAGTTGTCGCTGGGCAGCTGGATGTTGCCGTTCACGCCCTGCACATAGTTGCCGTCCACGTCGGTAAGGTAGCCGTTTGCGTCCAGCGAGAAGTTGCCTGCGCGGGTATACATTTCGCCCTCCGGCGTGTTGACGACGAAGAAGCCGTTGCCCACGATGCAAAGATCGGTGGCGCGGCCCGTCTGCTCCGGCGTGCCCTGCGCAAAGGAGGTCGTCAGCTCGTCGATGTGAACGCCCGGCCCCAGCAGGCCCACCTCGCGGGTACGGTTGACCACGGAGGGGTCGTTCATGCGGCTGATGAGCATATCCTCAAAGGAGCGGGAAAGAAGCAAATCCTTCTTGTACCCGACGGTGTCCATATTGGTAATGTTGTTTGTGATGACGTCCATCTTGCTCCGCTGGATCAGCATGCCGGTCCCGGCGAGATACAATCCACGAACCATCTGTCAAAGCCTCCTGTCCTGCGGGTAAAACGTACCTGCTTATTCTTATATCGCAGTTTTCGGGGTTCAACTTTAGGCTTTTTGGCAAAATAGGGCGGATTTCCCTCCCGTTCTCCGCCCACAGCGCCCCTCATGCGGCGGTATCGCGCCCCGCATGGCAATAAAGAAAGCGCCGTGCAAAACCGCACAACGCCCCGTTTGTCAACACCTCGGGAGCCCGGGCCGCAGGAAGCGGAGGCCCCGTTCAAACCCGGCGGCATGTGCGCCGGAACAGTCCGTCCCTTTGCGGGCGGTTCCTTTTGCTTTTCGCCGGAAAGCGGAGATCCCGTCCGGCAGCAGCGCCGTCTGGCGGCCTGCGCGCCGGCCGCTTCAAACCGTTTTCTCCGTATCCTGCCCTGTCTGCGGCGCTTCGGATGCGCCTTCGGGCCGGTAGCCGCGCCTCCAGCGGTTTTCCAGCATGGAAATCTCCATGCTCGAGCGTCCCAGCACCTGCGAAATCTTCTGCACGCTCCAGCCCTCATCCAGCAGCGCGCATACCCGCCGGTGCAGGGCTGCGCCCTCCGCGCCTGCGCCGCTTTTCTCCGCGTCCGTTTCCCGGTCCGACCGCGCCCCTGGCCGGAAGGGCGCCTGCTGCCCGGCCTCCGGGGCGGCCGCAGCGGCGGTCAAGGCCCGTTCTCCGTCCCCCGGGGCGCCGCCGTCCTGCGTCGCCTGCGTTTGCGTGGCGGGCACTGGATCTGCGTCCTCCCGGTTTTCCGCAGCCTCCGCCGGCTGCCGGTCCATCCCCCGCACCGCCCGTTCGAGACGGGTCAGGCGGAATTGCAGCTCCATGACGGTGCTCTGGAGGCCCAGCATGTGCGTCTGCAAAGCCTGCACGGTTTTGACCATTTTGGCGTCCGCCTCTGTTTTCAGCGCGCCCTGCGCGCCTGCGGCGTTCGCCTGCGCCTCCAGGGCTTCCAGCGTTTCCTCAAGGTCGATCTGCATCGCGGCCAGCTTCCGCTCCTTTTCCTCGAGAATATGCTGATAGCGCGATTTGTTCTGCCTGCTGCCCCGCAGAATCAGAACCACCAGCAGCAGCGCCAGTACAAACGCATAGGATATCAGGGCAAAGGCAGGCCAATCCATGGTGTTTCCATCCGCTCCCGCATTTCGGTCTTCATATTTCGATGTCCAGCAGCGGCCTGCTCTCGGCCCTGCCGACGCTGGGCAGCTCCGGTTCGCTGCTGCGCGGGGCGGCGTCCTTGCCGTCCTCTCCGCGCTTTCCGCCGCTGCCGCCCTCCTTTTTCTGCTCCGCGTCGCGCCTGACGCGCTGCTGCTCCGCCTTTTCCAGCTGCGAGACGGCCTGCATCTCCTGTTGTACGTTAAGCCGGTTCATGCGGCTGGCAAACTCGTTTGCAACCTCATCCCGCCGGAGCATGGCGCTCACATCCTTGGAGTATTCCGCCGCCCGCTGTGTCATCACCTGTGCATCCACTCCCCGGATCACGCAAAATCATCTCCTTTTCTTCTTTGCGCGTTTTGGTTGATGTTGAAATCTGCAATTGGTAAACTGTACCGCGTCGCCCTCAACGCGGAAGGTTGCATAGCTGATCTGCTGGCCCACAATCATGCGATTCAGGCCAATGGAGATGTAAACGCCCGGATAGGCGATCTGCAGCGCGTGGATCTGGCCCTTGTTTCCCGATTCCAGCTGCCCCTTGAGGTCCTGAAGCTCCAGCGTACATTCCTGCATGCGCTTTTTGCACTGCAAAAGCTGCCGCACGTTCTCCATACGCTCCTTCTTCTGGCGCTCGTTTGCCCTGCTGTCGTCGGCCGTCTCGGTGATGAGCTCCTGCAGGCGATCCATCTCCTTTTTGAGCATAGCGACCTGGCTTTCGGTTTCGTCGATCTTCATGCGGTGCCGCGGCGACAGGCCCACCTCAAGGCCCGTTGCCCTGCCGTTGCTGGTGCCAAGATATTTTGCCGCAATGTAGGTGCCTGCGCAGACATTGCCGCCGACGATGCTCCCGCGGCCGCCCAGCACCTCCACCTCGCCGAAGCAGTTGACGTTGCAGTGCAGGAGGCTTTCCGCGATGACCGAGGTGCCTGCATGGATGGTGGCATATTCGGCAAAGCGCACATAGACGCTGCCCTGCGCCTCCAGCTTGCCGCGCCCGCCGCCCTGCAGGCCGCCGTTGACGACAATGTCCGTGCCGGCCTCCAGCGTGGCGGCTTCCACAATGCCCCGAACCTCGATGCTGCCGGTGGCGCGGATGCTGAAATCGCTGCCGACATTGCCCTCTACGACAACATCGCCGTCAAAGTTGATATTGCCCACGCCCATATCCACATCGCCCGGCACGCGGAAAAAATTGCAGATTTCCACGTTGCCGTGCACCTCTTCCACGCGTCCCGACATGTCCGCGCGCAATTCCAGTCCGTCCTGCGTGATATAGGTGTTCCTGCCGCGGGGCAGCAGGTAGTTCTTTCCGGACTCCGCGGGCAGCTCGCGCCCCGTCACCGTGTAGCCTGGAAAGCCCTCCTCCGGCGGCACCCGGGTCACAAGAAGCTGATCCTTTTCCACCAGCGTAAACAGGTCCAGGTCCTTATAATCCACCTTCTCGTCGTCGGTAACCTGGCGAACCTTATAGGCCTCCTCCGCGGTGCGCCGCTCAAAGTGGTATTCCAGCCTGCCGTCCTTGCCCGTCACCGGCGGCACGCCCTTTGCGATGACCACGGGCTGCTCATAAACCGGGTGCTCCATCAGCCTGTGCACGGCGTCGCGATCCAGTCCCTGCGCGATGTGGTACTTGTGGGCGATCTCCTGCAGCACGTCCACCTCCGCCAGACGCCTGCCAAAGCCCGGCTCCGGCGGCAGCAGGGTCAGGGTCGCTTTCATGAGGTCGCCTGAGATGGTCACAAGGCAGCTCTCGTCGTAATGGTACTCCTGCTGCGCGGGCGCAATCAGCCAACGCTGGTTCGGCTCCGAGGTCAGCGCGCGCACAAAGGTTTCCTTGTCCAGGTGTTCGATGCGCTTCTGCGACAGGTGGTGCGCCAGCGCCTCCTGCTCGGCGTGTCCCATCCGCCCGGCGCGCGGCAGCGTAATGAATACCCCCTCTGGCGTGTATTCAAGGAGAACCTCCCCCTTCTTCTCCTCTTGCTCCTGCTGCCGTGCCTGCCCGGCAGGCTCCGGCGGCGCGGCGGGGGCCTTGCCCCGCGCCTCCTCTTTCGGCGCCTTGTCCGCAGACGGTTTCTGCCTGCCCTTGCCCGATTTGGCGGCAGGGTTGCTTTCGCCCTTATTCCCCTTTGTTTTGTTGAACAGTTGCAAAGCCATGTCCCCCCATCCCATATCTGATTTTGTGCGTACCGTATCTTTCGCAGAAGAAGTAATTCTCAGGCGTATCTATTCTCTTGTCTTTTTATTTATCGTCAACTCTCCCCGTAAAGATAATGCTCCAGCTCCATGCGAATTTTCAGCAATGCCCGCGAATGGATCTGCGATACCCGGGCCGGCGTCACCCCCATGAGCCGCGCGATGTCCTTCAGCATGAGTTCCTCGTAATAATACAGGGTGACAACCTGCTTTTCCTTTTCCGAAAGGCGCTCCACCGCCTGCGCCAGCACCCTTTTGAACTCCTGCTTTTCCAGTTGGCGCTGGGGACCGTCCTCCTCATCCTCCGGAAGCATGTTCTCAAGCGTTGCGCCGCCGCCCGCTCCGCTGTTGAGGATGGCCTCAAAGTGCATCATGTTGAACATATACGCCTTTTCCAGCGCGTCCCGCACCTGATGTACATCGAGGCCCAGCGCCGCAGCCACCTTCTCCTCTCCGGCCTCGTCCTGCGCACAGCCCAGATTGTCGTAGGCCTGGCCAATCTGCTTGATTCGGCTTCTCAGGCTTGCGGAGGCCCAGTCCTGCTTGCGCATATTGTCAATGATCTCTCCCTTGATGCGCTTGGACGCATATGCCTCAAAGCGGATGTTTCGCTCCGGAACATACTTTTCCACGGCGTCGATCAGGCCCAGCACGCCGTATCCCACCAGATCGTCATAGTTGGTGTGGGCGCTGTACAGCGGCATGAGGCGGCTTGCAATGTTGCGCACGAGAAACAGGTAGTGCAATACCAGCCGGTTCTTATCCTCAACGGATCTTCCGGCCTGGTACGCCCTCCATAGTTCCCGAACCTGTTCGGCGTTCAGGGTTTCTTCTGCTTCCATGCTTGCCTCCCTGGCGGGAATTGCGGCCCGCGTCCGGTCCGCGCTCCCGTAGTGTCAATCCGCCCCCGTTTCCTGCCCGGCGCGCTGCGCCGCAGCCCGTGCTCCCCTCAGGCGTCCCGCCGCTGCCTGCGCTGCCGGCCCCGCCGGGCCGCAGGACTGCGGCCCTCTACCGATCGCGCCGCATTGCCATCCGTTCCAGCAGACTGCGCAGGCCGCTGCCGCGTCTCGGTTCCCCGCCCGCATACTGCGCGGCGATGCGCTCGATGTCCTTTGCCGCCTGGCAGTTGGGATAGCAGAGCACATAGGGCATCTGCTTCTTGATGGAATGGACCACGCTTTTGTCAAAGGAGATGTGGCCCAGAAACTCCATTTCCCGGTTCAGATACTTCTGCACGATGGATTTAAAGCTGCGCGCCATGGTCATGGCCTCCAGCGGCGTTTCCGCGCGGTTCATGACAAAGCGGATGGGCGGCGGCGGCTGCAGCGCGCTCAGGCTTTTCACAAGCACGAAGGCGTCCACAATGGCCGTGGGCTCCGGCGTAACCAGCAGCAGGCATTCATCCGTTGCGGCCATAAGGCGCATGACCTGGCTGTTCACGCCCGCGCCGCAGTCGAAGATGATGAAATCCAGCTTGGTGTCCAGCTCCTGCAGCTGCCGCTGCAGGGCGTCGAGCCGGCTGGCCTTCAGGTTCAGCAGCTCCATCACGCCGCTGCCGCCGGCAACGTACCAGATGCCGCCGTGACCCTGGCAGATGGCCTCGCGGAGCGTCACCCTGCCGTCCAGCACGTCGCCGATGTGGTATCTGGGGTTCCCGCCGAGCATCAGATCCACATTGGCAAGGCCAAAGTCCGCATCGATGACCATGACCGATTTGCCCTTCTGCGCCAGGGCAATGGAAAAATTGATGGAAAAGCTGGTCTTGCCCGTGCCGCCCTTTCCGCTTGCCACGGTAAGGATCACGGGACCGCCCTGCACAATTGAATTTTTCACGAGTTGCCTGAGATTTTCCGCCTGATCCATGGCTCTACCTCGCAAGCAGCTGTTCGATCAGCCTTTGCGGCTCCACCCGCTGAATGTCGTCCGGGACGTTCTGTCCCACCGTGATATAGGAGAGCGGCCTGCCGCTGGCATGGCAGAGGTTGACCAGCGCGCCGAAGGTGCCGCTTTCGTCCAGCTTTGTGACGATCAGGCGGTAATCGCCGATGCCCTCGTACTCCTGTATAATCTGGCGGCAGACCCTGGGGGAGGTGGTTGCCGAAATGGTCAGATAGGTTTCCTGAATACCGCCCAGCGCAATCAGCCGGATCAGCTCGGCCTGATATTCGGGATCGTGCGGCGCCTTGCCGCCGGTGTCGATAAAGATGAAATCGCAGTCGGAGAGCGTCCTGATGGCCTCCGGCAGTTCTTCCGCGCTGTAGATGGTTGCGACGGGCACGTTGAGAATGCCCGCGTAGACGCTGAGCTGATCCTGCGCGCCGACGCGGAACATATCCGCATTGACGATGCCGATCTTCGCATGCCGGTCAAATACGCAGGCGGAGGCCAGCTTGACCAGCGTGGTCGTCTTGCCCACGCCCGTTGCGCCCACAAACATGATGCAGCGCGGCCGGTGCTTCGCCATGCGGATCTGGCGGGGTTTCCCGAGAATGGCCTGCAACGCCCCGGCGACGGCTTCACCGTCCGTCGCGCCGGGGTTTTCTTTTCTGTATTCCTCTGCGCCTGCGCGAACGGCGCGCAGCGCTTCCGCGTCCACATCCTGCTCCGCCAGCCGGTCAAGGAACGGTTCAATCCCGTCCCCGCTCTGCTCCTGCCGCGTCTGCGGCGGCGCTTCGGCGGGCGCCGCCCCGCCGCTTGCGGCCAGCTTTTCCGCAAGCTCGCGGATCATACGCTCCAGCGTGTCCAGCCGCGCCATGGTCGCGTCGTCCTGCGGGGGGACTTCCCTTTTCGGCTGCGGCGCCGCTGCGCCCTCCGGCAGGGGATGCTTTCTCGGCCTGCCCCTTCCCCTGCGCTGCGGCTGGACTGCGGCGTCCGGTTCCGGCCCCGCCTGTAAGGACGCCGGCTCCCGTTCCGCTGTGGCCACGGGGCCGGAAGCCACGGCAGTCACGATGCTTGCCTGCGTTTGCTGCGCAGCGGGCACGGCCTGCTCCGTGCCGCGCGCCTCTCCGTCCCTTGCCGCAGCGTACGCGCCGATCTTCGCCGCGGTACTCACCGCCGCCTGCGGCGCGACCTGATCGCCGGATAGAATTTTCAGCATGTCGCGCTCCTGCTCCAGCTCGTCCACGGTATCGCCGCACATGCGAACAAGCTGCGCAAAGCGCTCCGGCTCCACAGGCGCGGTAGCGGTCCCGGGCTCCTTTGGGAGTTCGGCGGGCTTTTTTTCGCCGTCCGCCGCCGCAGGCTTCCCGGCCGGGGCAGACGCAGCCGCCCTGCGCTGCGGCGGGTTCATCCCAAAGGTGCCGAAATCCAGCGTTTTTACCCCTTCGCCCTGGCGGACGGGCGGCATCTGCTGCTCACAGCTGACGACCACCTCGTACACGGTCTTGCGGAACAGGCCTAAGAGCCCGCTCTTCTGCCGCACCTTACGGCTCTTGACGATGATCGCGTCCGCGCCAAGCTCCCGCTTGATCTGCTCCATGGCGGTTGGCATGTCGTCCGCATAATAAGTTTTGGTTTCCATCCTAGAGGGTCACCATCCCTTCGGATATAATCTCGGTATCCTGGCTGATCTCGCTGTAGGACAGCACGATGAAATCCGGCGCGATCTGCTCGGTCAGCTTCTTGAAGTACCGGCGAATGTTGGGCGAGGTCACGACGATGGGCGTCAGCCCCATTTTCGTGACGCGCTCGGTCGCGTTGCGAAGGCTCAGGAAAATCCCCTGCAGTTCTCTCTGGTTCAGCGCCACATAGGCGCCCTGCTCGGTCTTTCGGATGCGCTCGAGGATGAGCTGCTCCACCTGCGAATCCACGGTGATGACATGGCCCTTGCCATCGGGAATAAAGCGCTTTGAAATCGCGCGGCCCAGCGCCTGGCGGACGTATTCCACCAGCGCGTCCGGATCCCGGGTAAAGTTGCCGTAATCGCCCAGCGTTTCGAGAATGGTGCCAAGATCGCGCACGGAGATATTTTCCCGAAGGAGCGCCGCCAGCACTTTCTGAAGCTCGCCCAGAGAAAACATCTTCGGAACGACCTCGTCCACCAGCGCGGGCTGCTGGGTCTTGAGGTTGTCCACCAGCACCTGCACCTGCTGCCGGGTGAGCAGCTCCGCGCTGTGCCGCTTGATCACGTCCGTCATGTGCGTTGCGATCACGGAGGGCGGGTCGATGGTCGTATAGCCCATGAGCTCCGCGCGCTCGCGGTTGGCCTCGGAGACCCAGAGCGCGGGCAGGCCGAAGGTGGGCTCTACGGTCTCGATGCCGTCCACCTTGCCCAGCACCTCGCCGGTGGAGAGTGCGAGGAAGTGATCCAGCATGACCTCCCCGCGCGCCACCTCCACGCCCTTGATCTTGATGACGTACTCGCTCGTGCCGAGCTGGATGTTGTCGCGCAGGCGGATGACCGGCACGATCACGCCCAGATCCATCACGCACTGCCTGCGGATCATGACCACGCGCTCCAGCAGGTCCCCGCCCTGCGAGGCGTCCACCAGCGGCAGCAGGCCGTAGCCCAGCTCCACGCTGATGAGATCCACCTGCAACAGGGAGGTCGCCTTTTCCGGCTTGCGCATCTCCTGCGCGGCCGCCTCATGTGCGTCGACGCTCTCGGCCTCTTCGGCCGTCTCGGCACGCTTTTGCGCCCGGATCATCACATAGGACAGTACGCCGAAGCCCGCCGCAAGGACGAGAATCGGCAACGTCGGCATGCCGGGGATCAGGGAAAAGCCCAGCAGCATGCCCGCAAGGATAATAAAGATATAGGGCTGCGTACCAAACTGCTTGGCAAGGTCGCGCCCGAGGTTGTTTTCCGAGGTGGAGCGGGTGACGATGATGCCCGTCGCCGTGGAGACCAGCAGCGCGGGAATCTGGCTGCACAGGCCGTCGCCCACGGTGGCGATCAGATAGGTGTTGATCACCTCGTCCGTGGTCATGCCCGCGTTGCCGGTCAGGCCGATGACCAGACCGCCCACGATGTTGACCAGCGTAATGAGAATGCCCACAATGGCATCGCCCTTGACGAACTTGCTGGAGCCGTCCATTGCGCCGTAGAAGTCGGCCTCTTTCTGGATTTTCGCGCGGCGCTCCTTGGCGCCCTGCTCGTCAATGAGGCCCGAGTTCAGGTCCGCGTCGATGGCCATCTGCTTGCCCGGCATGGCGTCGAGGGTGAAGCGCGCCGCAACCTCTGCCACGCGCTCTGCGCCCTTGGTGATGACCACAAACTGCACGATGACGATGATAATGAAGGTGATAAGACCCACCACCAGGTTATCGCCGATGACGAACTCCGCAAAGGTGCGGATGACGTTTCCCGCGTTGCCGCCGTTGCCGAGGATGAGCGTGGTGGTGGAAATGTTCAGCGAGAGCCGGTATAGCGTCAGCAGCAGCAGCACCGTCGGAAAGCTGGCAAACTGCAGCGGCTCCGTAATATAAATGGACATCAGCAGGATGAGAAGCGACGCGGCGATATTCACCACCAGCAGAACGTCCATGAGCACGGTGGGAATCGGCAAAATGATTACCATCACAATGCCGAGCACACCCAGTGCTATGATGACATCCTGTAGCTTCAGCTTCATAGGTCTCCCCTGCTTACCTGCCCTTCCTCTTCAGCTTATAGACATACGCGAGAATCTCCGCAACCGCCTGGTACAGCTCCAGCGGAACCTCCGCCCCCAGATCGCAGGCCGCATACAGCGCCTGAGCGACGGGCTTGTTTTCCACGATTTCTACGCCGTGCTCCTTTGCGATCTCTTTAATTTTCATGGCCACATAGTCCTGTCCCTTGGCCGTAACCAGCGGCGCGGAGGCCAGCGCTTCGTCGTACTTGAGCGCAACGGCGTAATGCGTCGGGTTGGTGATAACCACGTCCGCCTCGGGCACGGCCTGCATCATGCGCATGGTGGCCATCTGGCGCTGCTTCTGCTTGATGCGCCCTTTGACCTGCGGGTCGCCCTCCTGCTGGCGGTATTCGAGCTTGACCTCGTATTTGCTCATCATGAGATCCTTCTCGTATTTCCACCACTGGTAGAGGTAGTCCAGCGCCGCCAGGATCAGCAGCGCGATGCCCATGGCCAGCCCGATATCCGTAATCAGCAGCAGCAGATCCCGCGCCGCGTCTATGGGGCTCTGCCAGGCCGTCCGGGCAAAGGAGCCGATTGCCGCCCGGTACTTCTGATAGGCCACAACGCCAACCACCGCCACCTTGAGAATGGCTTTGGCCAGTTCAAAGAGCGTGTGCAGCGAAAACATCCGCTTGAGGCCGCTCAGAGGATTGATCCTGCTCATCTTTGGCGTAAGCGCCTTTGTGGAAAACAGGAAGCCCACCTGCACAAGGTTCGCCGCAAGCCCGGTGATCACCGCCGCCGCCAGAATGGGCAGCAGGATCAGCGCAAACTCCGTCACAACCTCCGTCATCAGCGGCGAAATACTGGCCGCCGTAAGGAGTTCGCCCCGCCGGAGTTCCCCCGCCAGCGCAACCCGCGTAAGATTCCCCATCCGTTCCCACATGCCGGGCCCGGTGAGCCGCAGCACCCCGAAAAGCGCCAGCAGCATGACTGCGGAAACAAGCTCCATGCTCTTGCGGACCTGGCCCCGCTCCCGCGCGTCCTTTCGTTTTTTCGGCGTCGCTTTTTCTGTGCGTTCGCCGCCGCTGCCTTCCTGTGCCATCGTTCCCTCCGGGGCTCAGGCCCCGATCAATCCCGCAAAAACCTGCTCGATACCCGCAAACATCCGCTCAAAGACCTCGCCCGACAGCGCGCCGTACACCGGCAGCACCGACAGGATGACCAGAAAGCCCAGCAGCACCTTCATGGGCAGGCCCAGCACGAAAACATTCATCTGCGGCACCGTGCGGGCCAATACCCCCAGCGCCGCCTCGCCGAGAAGCGCGGCAACGATGACCGGCAAAGCCATGCGCAGGCCCAGCAGGAAGGCTTCGCAGAACAGGGCCACGATGGTCCATACCACGTCCATGGAGAACGCAACCTGCCCCACGGGGATGTACTGAAAGGTCATGTTCAGCATGGCAAGAAGCCGCTCAAACCCGTCCGACGCGATGAACACCAGCATCATCATGACGTTCAGGAGGTTGCCGAGCATGGGGACGCTGGCGTTGGACTGCTCGTCAAACACGTTCGCCATGCCAAAGCCCATCTGCATGTCGATGAGCTGGCCCGCCGTAAACGCGGCGCTGAAAAAGAGCGTCAGAAGATAGCCCATTACAAGGCCGATGAGCAGCTCCTTTGCGCACAGCAGCACAAAGGCGAGAAGTCCGCTGTACGCCACCGGCCCGCCCGCCGGCAGCATCGTAAAAAAGAAATAGGTCAGCGCCAGACTATAGCTGATCTTGACGGCCGGCGGAATGTTCTCCCGGCCGAAGATGGGCGAGGAAAGCGTCAGGCCCGAGACCCGGAGGAACAGCAGCAGGCCGTAGTCCAGCCCTGCCGAAGCCAGCGCAAGGAGGGTCCCCATGCTAGTAAATCATCTGGCCGATGTAGCCATACAGCCGCGTCACAAGGCCGGAAAGCTGCGACAGAATGTAGCCCAGGCACACCAGCAGCGCCAGAAAGGTGCCGACAATTTTCGGCACAAAGGACAGCGTCTGCTCGCTGATCTGCGTCGCCGCCTGAAAGATGGAGATGATCACGCCGATCACCAGCGCGGTGAGCATCATGGGTAGGGCGCATTTGAGCACGGTCATAATGGCGTCCTGCATGATCGTCACGATCATGGCCTGTGTCATGGCGGTTCGCCTCCTTTCCCTCGGGTTTGGACGGAAAATATCGCTCAGGCCGCAGCGGCGGCATCGACTCTCTCAGCCCGTCAGAGGAATCCGCTCACCAGCGACTGTATCGTGAGCTGCCAGCCGTCCACCACCACAAACAGCAGCACCTTGAACGGCAGGGAAATGATGCTTGGCGGGAGCATCATCATGCCCATGGCCATCAGCGTGCTGGCTACCACCATATCCACCACGATGAAAGGAATGTAGATGAAGAAGCCGATTTCAAAGGCGCGCTTGAGCTCGCTGGTCAAAAAAGCCGGTATGAGCGTTCGCATCGAGACCTCCAGCGCCTCCTCCTCGGTGGCGGGCATCTCCTCGCCGGCAAAGGAGCAGAACAGGTTCAGGTCGGAACTGCGGGTCTGCCGCAGCATGAACGCCCGCAGGGGCTTTGCGCCGCGGTCCAGCGCCTCGTCCAGCGTGATCTGCTCGGTCACATAGGGAAGATAGGCCTCGGTCTTGATCTCGTCTACCACCGGGCTCATCACAAACAGCGTCAGAAACAGCGCCAGCCCGATCACCACCTGGTTCGGCGGCATCTGCTGCATGCCGATGGCGTTTCGCACAAAGGACAGCACCATGACGATCCGGACAAAGCCCGTGAGCATGATGAGGATCGACGGCGCAAGCGAAAGAATGGTCAGCAGCGCGATGATTTGCAGGCTCTGCGAGCGGCTGCCGAGCATGTCCGCCAGCTTGTCCAGCAGGCCGGCCGCGCCCCCGGCTTCGTCACCGCCGCCGGGTTCCTCCTGCGTCATGGGCTCCCCGGGCGTCGTAGCGTTGGGCCGGGCCGACATGGCGGCGTCGATCTCCTCCTGGGAAACGCAGCCCGTCAGCACAAGCATCCCCATGCCCAGTACCAGGAGCAGCAGAAGCAGCAAAGAAGCGGCCCGTCTGCACCGCGGTGCGCGGGAGACAGGCCCGGTCTTTTGCTTCGATATGGTTTTGCGTTTGTTACTCCTCAGGCGCATTCTCTCCGTTTTCCTGTCTTTTCCAGACGGCCATCACATCGCGGAAGGTTCCTGCGGCGGAGCGTTCCCGCGCCGCGCTCTGCTCCGGCTCCTCCTCCTTCGGCGCGTCTGCCTTGTCCAGCAGCGCAAAGGACTGCCCGCCGACGCCGAGGAGATACCGCCTGCCCTCCGACTCCAGCAGCACAACGCTCCTGTCCCGATCCAGCACCAGACGATCCAGAAGGACGATGCGCCTACGACGCTGTCCCTTCCCGCCGCCCGGGAGCGGCCCCAGCGTGCCGCGCTGCGCAAAGCGGGCAAAAAAGCGGGTTGCAAAGTATACGCCGATCAGGATCAGGACCAGCAGCAGAAGCAGCAGCAGTATCTGCAAAAAGCCCGGCCCCTCCGGCGCGAATTGCACCGGCGCGGGCGTTGTTCCGGGCACGGCTTACACCTGCATCCGCATGATCTCGGTGTATGCGTCCACGAGCCGGTTGCGGATCTGTACGGTCAGGTTGACGGCCAGCTCCGCCTCCCGCGCGGCGATGGTGGCGCTGTGGATATCGTTGACCTCGCCGATGAGCAGCGCGTCCGTATAGGCGCGGCTGTCCGCAGTGGTCAGCTCCGCGCTTTCGATGGCCTGGGTCAGAAAGTCCTGAAACGCCGCGTCGCCGCCGGATACGTTTGCCGTACCCGCAGGCTTTCCGTTCAATACGTTTGCAACGGCGTCGATGGCTGAAACCGCCATAGTCCCTCGTCCTCCTTCCCTGTTGCGGCGCGCTAGATTTCCAGCGCCTTGGTCGCCATGGATTTGATGGCGTTCATGGCGGTAACGTTCGCTTCATAGGAACGGGTTGCCGCCATCATGTCGATCATCTCCACCGCCAGATCCACGTTGGGCATCTGCACATAGCCCTCCGCGTTGGCGTCGGGATGCTCGGGATTGTAATCGAGCTTGAAGGGCGATTCGTCCTCCCGGATTTCGGATACGCGCACGCCGCTGCCGTTGCTCCTTGCCTGCGCCCGGTCCAGCAGCGAGGAAAAGCTGACCTCGTCCTCCCGCTGCTGAAACACGACGTAGCGGCGGCGATAGGGCTGGCCGTTGGCGGTGCGGGTGGTGGTGATGTTTGCGAGGTTTTCCGCGATCACGTCCATGCGCACGCGCTGTGCGCTGAGGGCGGAGGCGCTGATGTCCATGCTCTTTAAAAATGCCATTTTGATCAACCTCCGGTAATGGCTGCGCGAAGCTGCGCAAACTCGGCGCTCACCTTGCTCTGCAGGGTGTTGTAGTAAATGGTGTTGGTGGCCAGATCGCCCATTTCCTTTTCGATATCGACATTGTTTTCGTCCATGCGCATGGTGGTATCCTCGTCCACCACCACCTCGATGCGCGGCTCCGGCGCGAAGCCGCCGGACATGTGCTTGTCCCGGGTGCGCTTCATGGCAAAGCCGCCGTCGTCCTCCTTTTCCAGCATGGCGCGGTAGTATTCCTCAAACTTGACGGACGCACGGTTGTAGCCGGGGGTATCGTTGTTGGCGATGTTGTTGAGGATCACTTCGCTGCGCTTCCAGGAAGCGTCGAGCCCCATCTTGAGCTTGTCAACCTCGGAAAAAATGTTTCCGACCATCGGGAACCCCGTCCTTTCTTTCCGCCCGCATCGCCGGTTTCCCTCCCGTCGCTGTTTCCTCGGGAACGCCGTTCGCGGACGACATTTTTATACAGAATGTCCAATTTTCACCTACTCTCAGGTGATTCTATATTATAACTACATGCATGGAAAGTCAAGATAAAACTCGTTTCGACAGGCTCTGTACGAGCGTCAAACATAGGTTACACTTTTGGATGCTTGCACGAAGGCCTGGGAAAGCGGTTTGGGTGCGCTGCGGGGGCCAGCCCCCGCAGCGGTGC
>SFNQ01000061.1 GCA_004554165.1 Clostridiales bacterium
GGCACTTTGCCAAAAAGAACACATCCTCCTCGAAAGAGCAGATCACACGCACACCGGCAATATCCATGATATTTGCCTGCATGGTCGGAAAATCCAGAGAAAGTCCGCGCTTCTGCATCTTGTTCATAATGCTGGACGGCGACTTCAAGCGGCTTTTCATACTTTCTATCGGATTGCGATCATGCTGCAATGAAAACTCTTCGTTCAGAATTTCCAACCGGCTTTCAAGTGCTTTCAGTGCGCAGCGGTATTGCAGCATGACTTCCTGATACCTGCGATTTTCACTTAAAAGGCGCTGGCATTGCAGATCATCCAAGCCTTTATCTGCCGCAACCGTCAAACCGAATAGATTTTCACTCATAGCTTCTCCATTCCGCAGGGATAGGCGCTCCGCGCTGTCTGCTGCTCTTTTGTTACGGCCCGATAAAAGCTGTATCCGCCGGAGAGATGGGCACAGGTGAAACCGTACTGCGTCAAAAGGCGGCAGGCCAGATAACTGCGAAGCCCTGTCTGGCAATTCACATAAACAGGCTTACCACGGTCTAACTCGTCCAAGTGCTCCCGCAGATCGTCCAAGGGAATATTCCGAAAGCCATCCAGATGGCCCCGCTGATACTCCCACTCCGTGCGGACGTCCAGCAGCGCCGCGCTGCCGTCGCGGGGCAGGTCGTCCACCTCGTCCCAATGGAACTGGCGCACCTTCCCGCTCTCCAAGTCCTCGATCATAAAGCCCGCCATATTCACCGGGTCCTTGGCGGAGGAATAGGGCGGCGCGTAGGCGAGGTCCAGCTCTGTCAGCTCCAGCGCCGTCATACCGGCGCGGATGGCCGTTGCCAGTACATCAATGCGCTTGTCCACACCGTCGCCGCCAACGATCTGCGCACCGAGCAGCCGCAGACTTTCCTTTTCATACAGTACCTTCATTGCCATAGACTGTGCGCCGGGATAGTAGGCAGCGTGGGATGCTGGGAAAAGTACGACTTTGTCGTAAGCGATCCCTGCTGCCTGCGCTGCCTTTTCGTTGATCCCTGTGGAGGCTGCTGTCAGGTCAAAGACCTTCAAAACGGAGGAGCCTTGGGAGCCGTGAAAGCGGCTGTTGCCGCCGCAGATATTGTCGGCGGCAATGCGGCCCTGCTTGTTGGCGGGGCCCGCCAGCGAGATCAGCGCCTTCTGGCCGGTCACGAAATGGGTGACCTCCACGGCGTCCCCCACGGCGTAGATGTCCGGCACGGAGGTCTCCATCCGCTCGTTCACAACGATGCTGCCCCGGATGCCCAACTCCAGCCCGGCCTCCTTTGCCAGATGGGTGTCCGGCGTGACGCCGATGGCCAGCAGCACCATGTCAGAGCGCAGCGGCTCACTATCCTCCAACAGGGTCAGCACGGAATCTCCGTCCTGTCGGAATCCGGTGACGGTTTCACCCAACCGCAGAACTACGCCGCGTCTGCGCATTTCCGCATGGACAAAGCTGGCCATATCCGCATCCAGCGGCGCTAAAAGCTGCTTGGGGCGCTGAATGATGGTGACCGAAACACCCATCTCCACAAGGTTTTCCGCCATTTCCAGACCGATAAAGCCGCCGCCAGCCAAAACAGCGGTTTTCGGCTTCTGATCCTCTACAAAGCGCCTGATGCGGAGGGTATCCTCCACGGTGCGCAGGGTAAAGACCCGCTCGCTGTCCACGCCGGAAAGCGCAGGAACCGTCGGCTTTGCGCCGGGGGCAAGAAGCAGTTTGTCATAGGTTTCCGTATAAGTCTTCCCGCTGTCCAGTGCACGGACGGTGACGGTTTTCTCTGCGGGATTGATCGCAGTTACTTCCTGCCGTACCCGTACATCAATGCGAAAGCGGTCCCAGAAGCTCTCCGGAGTTTGGAGTGTCAGTTCTTCCTGCTCCTTGATCACACCGCCCACATAATACGGCAGGCCGCAGTTGGCATAGGACACATAGCCGCTGCGTTCGATCATGATGATCTGGGCGTGTTCATCCAAACGGCGGATGCGGGCGGCGGCAGACGCACCGCCCGCCACACCGCCTACAATCACAACTTTCATCTTGCGCCCTCCACCATTGCGGCGATCTCCGACTTAGACCGATAGCCCACCGACTTGGCGACGGCTTTCCCGTCCTTGAATACAACCAGCATCGGGATGCTGGACACCTGAAAACGCATCGCCAGCTCCATCTGCTCGTCCACATTGACCTTGCCCACCTTGAGGGCACCGCTTTTTTCTTCGGCAAGCTCATGCAGTATAGGAGAGAGCATTTTGCACGGTCCGCACCAGTCCGCGTAGAAATCCAGCAG
>SFNQ01000018.1 GCA_004554165.1 Clostridiales bacterium
TTTCTTTGCCGGCGGCGATACGCCGAGAAAGAAAAGTACCCGCAGCGCCCCGCGGGTCCCGTGACAACGCAGCAAACCGCGCGGCGCAGCGCACAGCCTCCGCCTTCTGTAGCAACACATCGGCGGCCCCCGCCCCGCAGCGCAGGAAACGATACTCCGCGCGGCGTAAAGTGCTGAAACCGCTCTCCCGGACTGCATGCCGCCAGACTATCGTCCCGCCGCGCAGTCCCCGCCTGCCGATGCAGCAGGAAAGCGGGCCCCCCGCCCCGCCGCGCAGGAAACGATACTCCGCGTGGCGTAAAGCGCTGAAAGCGGCCTGCCGATGCAATAGGGACCCGCCGCGCAGCGCAATAATGACGGAGCCGCTGCTACGACAGCCAGAAACCATCCGTTTTGCGGGTGGAGGCGATCGCTACTCCGCCCGGAGACGGGCCGCCGCCTTCAGGATGATGCACTGGGTTTTGCCATCCGGGATGCGGCCTTCCAACACGTCCGCAACCAGCCTTTTGAGCGGAATGCGCGCCACGTCCAGAAATTCGTCCTCATCGGGATGCTGCTGCAAAAAGGTCAGGCCCCGCGCCAGATAGAGATGAATGACCTCGTCCGTATAGGCCACGGAGGGATAGAAAGCGCCAAGCTCGATGATCTCCGCCGCTTCCACGCCGGTCTCCTCGGACAGCTCCCGCCGCGCGGCGGCAAGCGGCGCTTCGCCGGGGTCCAGCTTGCCTGCAGGCGCCTCCAGCATGATACAGGAAAAGGGATAGCGGTACTGTCGCACCATAACGGCCTCGCCCTCATCCGTAACGGGGAGAACGCAGACCGCGCCGGAATGCCGGATCACCTCGCGGGTGCTCTCCTTCCCGTTGGGCAGGCGGATGCGGTCGCGAAACAGATGCACCACCCGGCCCTGAAAAATTTCCTCCGAAGAGAGTCGGGTTTCCTTAAAATCGCTCATATCTGGATTCCTCCGGACTATTTGTAGTCGTCGATGCGGCGGTACTGCAACCCTGCCACAAAACCGGGCTCCGAGAGAGACAGCAGTTCCTGCACGGTTACGAGCTGGTAGCCCAGCTCCAGAAGCTCCGGCACCATGATCGCCACCGCCTCCACCATATGCGCCTTGGTGTCGTGCAGCAGCACGATATCGCCGTCGCGCAGCTCCCGGCCGTTGACCGCCTGCTTCTGCACGTTGTCCGCGATCTCCCGGGGATCGGTCAGGTGGACGTTGCCGCTGTGGCTCCAGAGCACCACGGCCATGCCGAGCTCGCCCGCGTGGGTACGGACGGCGCTGCTGGTCATGCCGCCGGGTGGGCGGAGCGAGCGGACGGTATAACCCGTAAGAGAAAGGACCATATCGTTGGTCTTTGTGATGGTACGCTCGCGCTCCCTGCGGCCCAGCCGGCTCAGCCGGTCGTGCTCATAGGTGTGGTTGCCGATTTCGCAGCCCAGCTCCAACATCCGGGAGAGAATCGCCGCGTTCTCCTCCCGCTTGAGCCGCCAGCCGCAGATGAAAAAAGTGGCGCGCACGTTGTATTCTTCGAGAATGTTGAGGATTTCATCCGTCACGCCCGCCACGGGGCCGTCGTCAAAGGTCAGAGCAATCATGGGCCGGTCCGGGTCGATTTCGCGGCTGCGGAGGACCTGGTCCAGCGCTTCGCCGGGAGAATAGCCGCCAAAAGCGATCAGGTGCTCCGCCATCTCCTCCCTGCGGGCAAGATACCAGGCGTCGGTGATCTTCGGCGCGGGGCTGGGGGAGGGCGATGGCGTCGGGCTTGGCGAGACGCCGGGCGAAGGTGTCGGCGCGGGACTTGCGGCGGGCGTGGGTGTGGCGTCGGCGGAAAAGACCTGACGCGCCACGCTGCAGCCGGCAAGGGGCAGCGCCAGCGCCGCGGCAAGCAGCGTTGCCATAAGACCCAACGGGATGGTCCTGCGGCGAAGGAGGGGCAGGTTCATGACGGCTCCTTTCAAAAGAGAGGCATTACAAAAACAGCTTCCCGCCGAAGCGCTCCAGCGCCAGCAGCAGCGGGATTCCGAGGCCATAGCAGGCCACGGCCTGTCCCGCGCCGACGGAGAGCATCGCAAGCGGCAGACCCACGGGAAGTTCATAGACATAATACAAAAGCGCACCCACGATAACCGCGTTCAGCATCACGGAGGGCAGGGGCGCCAGATACCTGGAAAGGCCGCAGCGGCGCATCCAGCGGGTCAAAAGCGCCGCCAGCAGGGTCGCCAGCGAGCCGAACACCACATCGTACAGCGGCGCGCCGGCGATGAGGTTTGCCAGCAGGCAGCCTGCGAACAGGCCCGGGACAGCAGCTGAAGAAAACCAGGGCAGTACGCACATGGCTTCGGAGACGCGGCACTGGACAAGGCCGTAGGAAATTGGCGCAAGCGCAAGGGTCAGAAGCGCGTACAGCGCGGCGGTGACGCCAGATCGGGCAAGGAGCTTAACCTTCATGCGTTCAACAGCTTTTCTATGGCGGCCGCGCCGTCCCGCTGAAGGGCCTCCTCATCGATGGTGAGCAGCTTTCCGTCCGCTACGGTCTGCACGCCGTTGACAAAGACCAGATCCGCCGGCCGGTGATAGCCCACGGTGCCAAAGAGGTTGGCTGCGTCGCGGTCCGCGCAGAGCATCTCCATGCGGTCGGTGCGGATGGCGAACAGATCTGCCGCCATGCCGGGGGCCAGCGCGCCGATGTCGTTGCGGCCCAGCAGCCTTGCGCTGCCCCGCGTTGCCATCTTCAAAAGCGCATAGCCGTTCGGCGCGCGCTCTGAGGAGACGAGCCGGTGCAGGAGGTAGGCGGAGCGCATCTCCTCCATGAGGTTGCTGGCGTCGTTGGAGGCGCTGCCGTCCACCGCAAGGCCCACGGGCACGCCCAGCTCCAGCATCTCCGGAATACGCGCCACGCCGCTTGCCAGCTTCATGTTCGAGCAGGGACAGTGGGCAACGCCCGTCTGCGTTTTACAAAGCGCCTGTAGCTCCTCGTCGTTGAAGTGGATGCCGTGGGCATAGAACACGTCGCTGCCGGTCCAGCCCAGCGACTCCATGTAGGCATAGGGCCGCATGCCGGTCTTTTCGATGGTGAAGCGCTCCTCGTCCTTGGTTTCGCACAGGTGCGTATGCAGCCGCACGCCGTACTGCCGGGCCAGCACGGCGCTTTCGCGCAGCAGGTCCGCCGTTACGGAGAAGGGTGAGCAGGGCGCCAGCACCATCTGGCGCATGGAGTATCGGGAGGGGTCGTGATAGGTTTCGATGAGCCGGCGGCTGTCGCGAAGAATCGCGTCCACGTCCTGCACCACCGAGTCCGGCGGCAGGCCGCCGTCCTTTTTGGAAAGGCTCATGCTCCCCCGCGAGGCGTGCATGCGGATGCCCAGCTGCGAGGCGGCCGCAAACTGCGCGCCGATGAGATCGCCTGCCTTTGCGGGAAAGACATAGTGATGGTCAAAGCAGGTGGTGCAGCCGTATTTCATCAGCTCGCCCATGCCTGCCAGGGAGGAGCAGCGGATGGTCTCCTCGTCGAGATTTTTCCAGATCTCGTATAGCGCAGTGAGCCAGTCGAACAGCTCCAGCCCCTGTACCTCGGGGAGATTTCTGGTAAAATACTGGTACAGGTGGTGGTGCGTGTTGACAAGGCCGGGGTAGACGAACAGGTTCCGCCCGTTGATGACGCGGTCGGCCTCCACGGAGACGGAGCCGATGGCCGCAACCGCGGCGCCGTCCAGCAGCAGGTCCACGTTGTGCAGAACGCGGTCCCCATCGTCGCAGGTAACAAGGGTACGAATGTTTTTCAATAATGTTTTCATAATCCGATTATACCGAAAAAGTTGCCAACTGTACAGCAAATTGCTATACTAAAGCGGTTAAACGGTTGAACTTTATCCGGCGCAGTCCCCTGCGCGCCGGGAGAGGACGGGAATGGCGCAATGATTGAGCTGAATGAGATTAGCTACCGCTATGAAGGGGCGCAGGAAAGCGCCCTGTCCGGGGTGTCGTTGACCATTCTGGACGGCGAGATGCTGGCCATTGTCGGGCACAACGGCTCCGGCAAGAGTACGCTGGCCAAGCATCTGAACGGCCTGCTGACGCCCGATTCCGGCCGCGTGCTGGTGGACGGCATGGATACGGGAGATGAGGGAAAACTCCTGTCCATCCGCCAGCGGGTGGGCATGGTGTTCCAGAACCCGGACAATCAGCTGGTGACCGCCATTGTGGAGGAGGACGTGGGCTTCGGGCCGGAAAATCTGGGCGTTCCGCCTGCGGAGATCCGAGAGCGCGTGGACAGCGCGCTCAGGGAGGTGGGTATGACCGATTATGCGGACAGGGCCGCCCATGCCCTCTCCGGCGGGCAGAAGCAGCGGGTCGCCATTGCGGGCATGCTGGCCATGCGGCCGGAGGTGCTGGTGCTGGACGAGGCCACCGCCATGCTGGATCCCGAGGGGCGGCGGGAGGTGCTGGACATCGTTTCGCGCCTGCACCGGGAGACGGGCATCACCGTGGTGATGATTACACAGCATATGGAGGAAACGCTGCTGTGCGACCGGGTGGTGGTTATGGCCGGGGGGAAGATTTCCTTTACCGGTACGCCCCGGGAGGTGTTCCGGCGCAGCGGCGAGCTGCGCGAGCTGGGGCTTGACGTGCCGGAGACGGTCTGGCTGCGCGATGCTCTGGCGGAACGGGGGCTGGCGCTGCCCGGCGATCCCCTGACGATGACAGAAACGGCGGATGCGATATGTCGATCCTTATTGAACAACTGACCTACGCCTACATGGCGGGCAGCGCGGAGGCTGTTACCGCGCTTGCCGACGTCTCCCTGACCATCGGTGAGGGGGAATTTCTGGGCGTCATCGGGCATACGGGCTCCGGCAAGAGCACCTTTATGCAGCTGTTGAACGGCCTGTTGCTGCCGACAGGCGGCAGCGTCGTTGTGGACGGCTTTGATACGCGCGACAAAAAGCAGTGCCGCAGCGCCCGCGCGCTTGTGGGGCTGGTGTTCCAGTACCCGGAATACCAGCTCTTTGAGGAAACCGTGGCGCGCGACGTGGCCTTTGGCCCGAAAAATCTCGGCCTGTCCGAGGAGGAGGCCAGGGCGCGCGCGCTGGAGGCGCTGACGCTGGTGGGACTGGACCCGGCGCGCTTTGCCGAAAAGTCGCCCTTCGATCTGTCCGGCGGAGAGAAGCGCCGCGCCGCGCTGGCGGGCATCCTTGCGATGCGGCCCAAGTATCTGGCGCTGGACGAACCCATGGCCGGGCTGGACCCGCGGGGGCGGCGGCAGGTTCTGGCGCTGCTCCAGCAGCTCAGGCAGGAGACCGGCTGCACCATCATCATGGTATCCCACTCCATGGACGATGTGGCGCGCTATGCGGAGCGCATCGCCGTGCTGGACCACGGCCGCCTGGCCATGCTGGGCACGCCCGCGGCGGTGTTCTCCGAGATGGAAACGCTCCGCGATATGGGCCTGTCGGTTCCGCAGGCCACTACGCTGGCCGCGCTGCTGCGGGCGCGGGGGCTCGCGCTGCCCGCGGGGATCGTGCGAATGGACCAGCTGCGGGACGCGCTGACGGCGGGGAGGTGAGACGATGGGCGCGAAGATGACGCTCGGACAGTTTTTGCCGGGGGACAGCCCTGTCCACCGCCTGGACCCGCGCACGAAGATTCTGCTCATGGTGGCGTATATCGTGCTGGTGTTTCTGGTGGGCCGGCTGCCGGTCTTTCTGCTGCCTGCGGCCTTTGTGGTAGGCGTGGTCCTGCTGGCGCGGGTGCCGCTCAGGTATCTCGGCTCCTCCGTCCGGCCCATCCGCTGGCTGCTGGTGTTCATGTTTATCATCAATCTTTTTTTCACGCAGGGGCGGACGGTGCTGGTGGAATGGTGGATTTTCCGCATTACGCAGGAGTCGCTGCGCCAGGCGGTGTTCATTACGCTCCGCCTTCTGCTGCTGGTGATGGGCACCTCGCTGCTGACCCTCACAACCTCGCCCATTGTCCTGACCGACGGCCTTGAGCGGCTGCTCAAGCCCCTTGCGGTTTTCCGCTTTCCCGCCCACGAGCTGGCCATGATGATGACCATTGCCCTGCGCTTTATCCCGCTGCTCATGGAGGAGGTGGAGCGCATCCAGAAGGCGCAGATGGCCCGCGGCGCGGATTTTACCTCCGGCAACCTCATCGTCCGCGCCAGAAGCATGATTCCGATCCTTGTCCCCCTGTTCGTGTCCGCTTTCCGCCGCGCGGACGAGCTGGCCATGGCGATGGAGTCCCGCTGCTATCACGGCGGCGAGGGCAGAACGCGGATGCGCGAGCTGCACCTGCACAGGCGCGATCTGGTGGCGGCGGCCGTGATGGCGGCGCTCTTTGCCGCGGTCATCCTGCTCTCGCGGGTATCCTTCTGATGCGCAGGATCAGGATTGTTGTTGAATACGAGGGCACGAACTACGTCGGCTGGCAGACCCAGCCCAATGGCCCTGCCGTACAGATGCTGCTGGAGCAGGCGCTGCTTGCGGTCACGGGGGAGCGAACCGCGCTGCACGGTTCGGGCAGGACGGACAGCGGCGTACACGCCCGCGCGCAGGTTGCGCACTTTGATACGGCTGCGCGCATGGCTGCGGACAAGTTTGCCATCGCGCTGAATACGCACCTGCCGCGGGACATCCGCGTGCTGTATTCGGAGGAAGCGCCGGAGGATTTTCACGCCCGCTTTTCGGCAAAGGACAAGCAGTACCGCTATACGGTGCAGACAGGGCCCCACGCGCGGGTCTTTGCCAGAAATACGGCGCTGCACCTGCACGCTGCGCCGGACGTAGCCCGGATGCGCCGCGCCGCGCGGGATGTGCTGGGCGAACACGATTTCCGGGCCTTCATGTCCGCGGGCGTACAGATGGAGCGCACGGTGCGCAGGATCGGGCTGTCGGAGTGGACGCAGGAGGGGGAGCTGCTGCATTACGATGTGGCGGGCAATGGCTTCCTGTATAACATGGTGCGTATTCTTGTGGGTACGCTGCTGGAAATCGGCGCGGGCAGACGCGGGGAGGGGGCGATCCGCGAGGCGCTTGCTTCGGGCAGGCGTTCCGATGCGGGCGCGACGGCCCCGGCCCACGGGCTGACCCTTTATCGGGTGCGATATGAGGATTTTGACACGGCGGAGGTGCTGAAAACGCTGTGACGGAGCGGACGGGATACGATGCGTTCATGCGCCTTGCGCTGGCCGAGGCGCAACAGGCGGCCGCAGAGGGGGAGGTGCCGGTGGGCGCGGTGGTCGTTCATTGCGGCCGGGTCATTGCCGCAGAGCACAACCGCTCGGAGCAGCGGAGGGATCTTACCGCGCATGCGGAGCTGCTTGCCATGCAGCATGCCGCGCGGCAGCTTGGCGGCAGACTGGCGGGCTGTACGCTCTATGTGACGCTGGAGCCCTGCGCCATGTGCGCGGGCGCGGCGGTGAATCTCCGGCTGTCGGAACTGGTGTACGGCGCTTACGACGAAAATGCGGGCTGCTGCGGCTCGGTGGCGGATCTGACGGATCACTGGTTTTTGCACAGCATCCGCACGGTCGGCGGCATTCTGGAAGCGGAGTGCGCCAAACTTCTTTCGGATTTCTTTTCAACAAAGCGTTGCAATTTCTGATGGTTTACGGTATACTAAACCCCGCTTGGAACGCTTCCTGCAGCCCTGGCAATCCGGGGCAGGCTCCTGCCAATTGGTTGTTTAAGCCATGGGAAATCCCGTGATTTCCGGGTTTTCCGAGGGTTCGAAAATGGAATATTGCGGTTGTGTTGCCCAATGAGTTGCCCAAAGATTTTTTCTTTGAAAGCGGCTTGCGGCACAGAACATACACGCAGAGGTATCGAAGTGGTCATAACGGGGCTGACTCGAAATCAGTTTGGCGGAAACGTCACGTGGGTTCGAATCCCACCCTCTGCGCCACAACAAAGCACCCATGCAAAGCATGGGTGCTTTGTTGTACATGAAGATGGTTGGGATTCGAAGGGCGGGTGAAAAAGGCCGCAGTGCGGCGTTTTTCCGCCCCGGGAAGCGCCGCCGAGAGGCTGCGCTGCATGGAATGCAAGCTGCCCGAAGGAGGCGCGGAGAATCCCAGAGGCTGCGCTGCATGGAATGCAAGCTGCCCGAAGGAGGCGCGGAGAATCCCACCCTCTGCGCCATCAAAAAGCCTGAGTTTTCGGGCTTTTTCTTTTTCCCTTATTCGAACTTTCCGTGCAGAGCAAGCGGCTTTTGACTCTTTCTCCCTCGCTTTCTCTCCCGAAAGCACCCCGTCTTTGCCGGTTTTTCCTTTCATACGGGGCAAAATCAGCGTTTGAGAAATTGCCCTCCATTTCGCACATGTTGCCCAAAATCCGAAAGCACGCCTGCAAAGCCGCTTATATAGGACGTTTACGGACTTTGCAAAGCTGCCCAAACTTTTTAGCCCTGTTTCATCCGATCTGTCCACTTGCTTGCGAACCCTCCCGCTGTGGACAGCGGCAATCCTTTCTCCATCGCCTGTGCCGAAGTGACTTTCGAGGAATAATCCAAGTGCGCATAAATGTTATGTAGTTGCTGCTTCTGACAAGCAGCAGTGTGGTCATTTCAGACCAACACATAAAAATCCCTCCAAACCCTAAAACGGGTTTAGAGGGGCAAGTTTTCATCTGAGCGTGACAAAGCAGCCCACCCAAAACCCCTTTTTTTATTTGGTGGGCTTGATCAATTATAAAGAAAGAGCCGATGACTGTGTTTGCACACAAGTTCATCGGCTCTGCGTCTTTGCGTCTGACTCTTTGATGACAGTAAAGAATAATTCTTGTCCTGTATTTTTAGATAAAGTCAAAAGTGATACCCCTTGTGAAGAAAAACCATATATTGCAAATCAAGCAACAAATCTATATCCATTGAGAAAATTGTTGCACGCAGAACACCGATGGAAAGACACGCGCCGGAGGAAGAGGAGACTGAAACGGAGGCGTGCCGCAGTGCGCAGGGCATGATGCGGCCGATGTGACGCTGTGCGGCAGGCGGAGGACGGCCTGGCCTGGCGCTCCGGGGTGTCGCGCAGCCGCGCCGGGGAAAGCTTTGCCGGCACAGTCCGCTCAGGCGCGGAGCATATTATAGACGCAAATGCCGATGATGACGAAGGTGAGCGCCACGAAGAGCCTGTGTACAGCCGCGCCGGAGAGCCGGCGGTTGATCTGCCGGCCCAGCACGCCGCCGCCAACGCCGCCCGCTACCATGACGAGGAGCATCAGCGCCGAGACGGAGGGCGCGCTGCCGCTGGAAAAGGAATACAGCAGGCTGGCTGCCTGCGAGATGAGGATGATGCAGAGCGAGTGCCGCGCCGCGGTTTTGGTATCCATGGAGAAAAAATAGGAGAGGACGACCAGATTGAACGGGCCGCCTCCGATGCCGAGGAAGGAGGAAAAAAAGCCGAGAAACAGCCCGATCAGCGCGCCGGCAAAGCGGCTTTTAATCCTGCGCGTTCGGATGCGCTTTTCCAGCAGCGTGTAAACGAGCGTGCCGAGCAGCAGAAAGAGCAGGCAGGCCGCCTGTGCGAGGGCAGCGGCCCGGGAGCCTCTGCTGATGCGCTGAAACAGGAGCTTGCCCGCGAGGCCGCCAAGGGCCGCGCCTGCGCCCAGCGGCAGGATCGTGGCGGTTTCAAAGGCCTGCTTGCCGCGGCAGACGGAGCAGAGCACCGAGTATAAGCTCATGCACAATACCGTGCAGCCGGAGAGAAAGCTGACCTGCTGCACCGTCATGATCTGCATGGCGTCCAGCGCCGGCTTGATGATCACGCCGCCGCCGATGCCGCAGATGGCGCCGGCGGTTGAAGCGAGGAGACAGATGCAGAGAACGGACAGAAGCGTAAACAGCATGGGCACTCCTTGAAACGCAGAATTGGAGGGGGTGAGGAGCGGCGCAGCCGCGCGGGACGCTCAGAGCTCGCCTTCCGGCGTGACGATTCTGCCGCCCAGCTCTAAAAACGCCTCCTGAAACGCCTTCGGGGGCAGCTTTTCCGTAATGATCGCGTCGATCCTGTCCAGCGTGCAGTAAGTGAGCAGCGTAACCGTGCCGAATTTGCGGTGCTCGACCATCAGATAGACGCTGGAGCTTCGCTCAACAACGCTTTTCTTGATTGCGAACTCAATGGAAGTGGACTGGGTTGCGCCGTTCTGTACGGTTACGCCGTTGGCCGCCATGAAGGCCTTGCCAATGTTGCAGTCCCGCAATACGTCGATGGTGCTCTGACCGGTGAAGGACTGCGTTTTGCGGTTCAGCGTGCCGGAGAGCGAGATCAGCGTCAGCGCGGGATTGGCTGCGGCCCGGTTGATGACGTCCAGCGAGTGCGTGAGGATGGTGACGTTGCTGCGGCCCTGCAGGTGATCGACGATGCGGCAGGTGGTGGTGCCGGAGTCCACATAGATGATGTCGCCGTCCGCAACCAGCCCGGCGGCGCAGCGCGCAATCTCGTCCTTGGCTTCCGAATTGACGCCGGAGCGTTCGATGAACGGCGGCGGAATCAGGCCGTTATACTGGGTGCTGACGCCGCCGTAAATTTTGCGGATATCGGTGCGGGCCACGATTTCGCCGATGTCGCGCCGCACCGTATTCTTGGAGATTCCGAACACCTCGCACAGCGTGTCAAGCGAGACGGAGCGGTGGGTACGGATATATGCTTCCATTTGAGTGAGCCGTTCTTCGCGCATGGGGAAACTCCTCCAAAAAACTTTACTGCTTATTATAGCATTCGTCATGCAGAAGTGCAAACACTTTATCAACACTTGCCCATTTTGCGGCGTTCTTGGGCGTGAATTGCCCAACGGCAGGCATCAAAGGCATATTTTCAGAAAATATATTCATACAATGGCAGGTTCCGTGTTGACAGACGGAAGCAAAGATGCTTATAATATACTCAAAAAGAAACAAAAACATATCCATGAAATAACAAAAACCTGTGTGCACCGCATGCGCCATCAATCGAGGAACGGGGAGTACTGCAAACTATGGAAGAACTGGCTAAGAAATTGAAAAAATCCGGCGGGAACGGCCGGCAGGTGCGGAAGCTGAAGGACTTCAGCGATGGGTCGTCAACCTCGCGCACGGTGAAGAACGTGCTGTCGCTGCTGGGCGGCGTCCTGATCTGGTGGCTGCTGTCAACGCTGCCGGGCGTGGGCGTCATCCTCGCCGGCCCGCAGGACATCATCAACAAGGCGCTGCCGGAGCTGCTCAACAACGGCGCAACGGGGGAGTTTGAGGCATATCTGCTGTTCAAGCACATTCGCTGGTCCTTCCAGCGGGTTGTGCTGGGCTGGGCAATCGCCTTTGCCGCGTCCATCCCCACGGCGTTTCTGATGGGCTGGTACCGCACCTTCCGCGATATCGTCGATCCCTGGGTGCAGTTTTTGCGCACCATCCCGCCGATTGCGCTGATCCCGCTGGTCATCCTGCTCATGGGTACCGGCGAGCAGGCGAAGATCACCGTCATTTTCATCACCTCCTTCCTCGTGATGACGGTTACCATCTATCAGGGCGTAAGAAATCTCGATTATACGCTGGTCAAGGCCGCCTACACCTTTGGCGCAAGCGACCTGTCCATCTTTGTGCGCGTGGTTGTGCCGTACTCCTTCCCCTTCATTTTGACGGCGGCGCGCCTCGGCGTTTCCACGGCGCTCACCACGCTGATCGCGGCGGAAATGACCGGCACCTTCTACGGCCTCGGCAGCATGATACAGACCGCGCAGATCTACTTCCGCATGGATAAGGTCATGTTGGGCATCATCTGCATCGGCGTGATCGGATTCGTGCTGGACCGCCTGCTGCTGCTGGCGGAAAAGAAGCTCACGCGCTGGCAGTAAGAGAGGAGGAAACGCCCATGGAAACCAAAGCAAGGCCGAAAATCCGCATCAACCATGTGGAAAAGATTTTTCAGGGACACGACAAAAAGACCGTCGCGCTCAACGGTGTGGACCTGGATATATTTGAAAACGAGTTCGTCTGCGTCGTGGGCCCCTCCGGCTGCGGCAAGACCACGCTGCTCAACATCATCGCCGGGCTGGAGACGCCAACCGGAGGCGACGTCACCATGAACGGACAGCCCATTATCGGGCCGGGCAACGACCGCGGCGTGATCTTCCAGCAATACGCGCTGTTCCCCTGGCTGACGGTGCGGCAGAACATCGGCTTCGGCTTCAACTATCTCAAAAAGGCCGAAAAGAAGCAGGAAAAGGACAAAAGGACCGGCGAGACGGTGGAGACAACGGTTTACCGCAAATATACGAAGCAGGAGCGGGACGCGCTGGTTGACAAGTACATGCGCATGGTCGATTTGCAGGACTTTGCCAACGCCTTCCCCAAGGAGCTTTCCGGCGGCATGAAGCAGCGCGTGGCCATCGCCCGCGGCTATGCCGTTGCCCCCGAGGTGCTGCTGATGGACGAACCCTTCGGCGCGCTGGATGCGCAGACCCGCGCCCAGTTGCAGGAGGACCTGCTCAGGACCTGGGAGCAGGAGAAGAAAACCTGCTTTTTCATCACGCATGACGTGGAGGAGGCCGTGCTGCTGGCCACCCGCGTGGTGGTCATGAGCGCGCGCCCCGGGCGTGTCAAGGAGATCATCCCCATCGACCTGCCCTATCCGCGCAATCAGGCCACCAAGCTGTTGCCGGAATTCAACGAGTACAAGAACGCCATCTGGTCGCAGGTGTACAAGGAGTACATCGAGTTTAAGAAATAAACCGGCGCAGCGCCTCCCGCTGCGCGGGAGGATCCCCGGCTGCCGGCCGCGCTTTTGCGCAGGGGCGCCGAGCCCGCCGCACACGCCGCCAATTCCGGCGGACCAGTAAAGCGAAGGAATCTTTCAGGAAAGAGGGCGCAGAGCCATGATACGCATCGGCATCGTCGGAACCGGAAATATCGTTGGGATTTCCCATTTCCACACCCAGGGCCTGCTGCACGACGGCAGGGCAGAGATCGCCGCGGTCTATGACGCGCGCATGGACGGCGCCAGGGACTGGGTAGAGGAGCATGGCCTTTCTGCGACGGTCTGCGGCAGCTATGAAGCGCTGCTGGACTGCGTGGACGCGGTGAGCATCTGCGTGCCCAACGCCTTCCACTGCGGGTATGCGCTGGGCGCGGTGCGCGCCGGGAAGCACTTTCTTGTGGAGAAGCCCATGGCCGTCAGCATTGAGGACTGCCGCGCCCTTGCGGAGGCAGTGAAGGATTACGGGCGGTGCAACATGGTGGGCTTTGTTTACCGGTTTTCCAATGCGGTGCTGGAGGCGCGGCGGATTGTGCGCGGACAGCTTGGGCAGATCTACACCCTCTCGGCCTGGTTTGGCGGCAAGCGGCTGTCCGACCCGACGCTCCCGCTGGAATGGCGCATGATCCGGCGGACCTCGGGCAGCGGCGCGCTGGGCGATTTTGGCAGCCATCTGGTCGATCTTGCGGATTTTGTGGCGGGCCAGCGCTATGATACGGTGAGCTGCATGACCGAGACGGTCATCCCGCAGCGGCAGGGTGAGGACGGCCCCGCGCCGGTGGAGAACGATGACGCCGCAGCCTTTGTGGCCAAAGGCGGGCAGGGCATCGGCAGCTACACCGTCAGCCGGACCGGCATGGACGACGTGATGCTGCTCATCACGGGCGAGGGCGGCATGGTCCAACTGAGCCTGCGCGCACCGGAAAGCCTGATCTACTGGGAGAAGAAGCCGGACGGCGGCTACACCGGCGCGGTGAAACAGTACGGGCTTGCGCCGCAAAAGCCCTTTGACGGATGGTTTGACGGCGAGATGTCCGCCTTCCTCGACTGCATCGAGGGCAGGCCCTCCCCTGGGGCGGACGTGGCGCAGGGGCTGTACGTCGAGGAGGTGCTGCATGCGGCGGCCAAGGCGGCGGAGAGCGGGCGGACGGAAAGGGTTTTACGATGAGAACGGGCTTTCATACCAACGCCTTTGTCTGGGCGGGGGTGAACGATATTGAACAGATCGCGTCCTTTGCCGCGGAGACGGGCTTTGACTTTCTGGAGGTTGGCCCGGGCATCGCGCTGGACGAGGCGGCGTTTTCCCGCGCGGCCGAACGGGGCGTTGCTTATGAGGCGTTTATCTACTGCCGCAATTTCATCGACGACGACGCGGAAGCGGCGGCGCGGGAGCGCGGGGAACTTTACCGCCGCATGGCGTTTGCGGGCAGGGCGGGCGCAAAGCGCTTTATCTGCTCAACGGGCATCAGCCGGGCGCGTTCCCTTCCGGACAGCGGGGGCTGCAATCCGCTGCTGAGCCTTGACAGGGCAGTGGCCTTTCTCGAAGAAGCCATCGACCATGCCGGAAAAAACGGTCTGACGCTCTGCTTTGAAAACTGCCCGATGTATCGCAACATCGCCACCTCGCCCCTGATGTGGCGCGCGATTTTTGAAGCCCTCGGCCCCGGGAGACTTGGCGTCTGCTACGATGCCAGCCACTATGTCTGGCAGATGATCGACGTCTATCGCCCCTTTGCGGAGTTCGGCGCGCGCATCGAGCACATCCACATGAAGGATACCGCGCTGGATCGGGCCAAGCTGGCGGACGTGGGGATTCTGCACAATACCGGCACGGAGCGCGGGTTTGAGGAAAACCAGTGGTGGCGGCACACCGTCATTGGCGACGGCGAGATCGACTGGCCCCGCTTCCTCGCGCTGTGCCACGGTCTGCCGGGCGGCCCGCCTGCGCTGTCGTTTGAGATGGAGGACTACCGCTACGAGTGCGAGCCGGAGCGGGTCAAGGCGGGCCTCCGCCTCCAGCTGGACCGGCTGAAGAAGCTGGAAGAGGAATTCATGGCGAAAGCCTGAAGATAACGGATAACCCGTAAAACAAAAAAACAGGAGGAGCAACATGAAAAAAACGATTGCGATTCTGCTCTGCGTCATGCTGGCCGCCATGGCTTTCGGCTGCGCGAAGACGGAAACCCAGGCCCCCGCGCCCGCTGTGGACAACAATGCGGCGGCGGAACCCACAGCCGATCCGGAACCCACGGAGGAAGCCGGCCCGGCTCCCGCGACCATCAATGTGATCTACCACCCCACCATCGGCGGTTCCACGGCGATTGCCACGGCCATCACCCAGGGCTTCTTTGCGGAGGAGAACCTGACCGTGAACCTGCAGATGTACACCTCCGGCCCGCCGGAGATCGCCGCCATGGTCGCCGGTCAGGCTGACATCGGCTTCATCGGCAGCGGCGCCGCGTGGCTGGCCTTCTCCGGCCAGGTCAACATCATCGCGCTGGATAACATCGCCCTGACCGAGGAGATACTGACCCGTGCCGACAGCGGCATCGCCTCCATCGCCGACCTGAAGGGCAAGACCGTTGCCGTTCAGGAGGGTGCCGCGGGCTACACGCTGCTGCTGGTGGCGCTGCAGGAAGCCGGGCTCACCGCGGCGGACGTCAAGGTTCTCAACATCAGCAATGACAACCTGGCCTCCACCTTCGGCGACGCCTCCATCGACGCCTGGGCGGGCTGGAAGCCGGCCACCACGAGCCTGAAGGAAGCCCTGGGCGGCGAAGGCGCCTATACCCTGCTGGCGGACAATTCCACCTATCCGGACTATGCCTTCCCCAGCACCTGGGTCGCCAACAAGGACTATGTCGCCAACAATCCCGACGTTGTGCAGCGCTTTGTTAACGCGCTGACCAAGGCGCAGGTCTACCGCGCCGAAAATCAGAACCAGGCCTGCGCCTATGCGTCCACCTATGCGCAGCAGGCGACCAACGAGCTGACCGGCCAGCTGGCGGACGTCATCTTCCCCACGCTGGAGCAGTTCACCGAGTACTACGGCACCGACGCCTTCACCAACATGCTGGTCAACCTCCGCTCCACGCAGGCCGCGAAGGTCACCGGCGACATCCCGATGGAGGAGGTCTACATCGATACCTTTGCAAAGACCGCCGTGGAGACCCTCGGCTGATTCAGGCACAGGACCCTCGACTTGAACAGTGGGGCGGCGCGCACACGGCCGCCGCCCCGCGTGCCGCCTTTCGGGAGGGAGAGCGGCAGAAAGGCTGCATGCAGAAGTTTTTATCCCTTGACCACATTGCGCCGCATCTCGATGGTGCGGCGGTGACGGAGCGTGCCGGGACATACGCCGGCCTTGTTGACGAGGCGCGGGCGGGCTTTCCCGGGGATCGGAGCTGCGCGGGCTGGATGCGGCTCTCCGAAACGGCGGGAGAGGAGGCCCTTTTCCGCATTGCGCGTAAGGCGGCGGAGATCCGGCAGGAGGCCGACGCTTTCGTGATCATCGGCGTGGGCGGGTCCAACAACGCCGCGCGCGCCGTCATCGAAGCGCTGCCCGCTTCCCGGCGCGGAATCGAGATCCTTTACGCGGGCAATGCCACCGCGCCCTCCGCCATGCAGGACGTGCTCCGGCGTATGGAGGGCAGGTCGGTCTACCTTAACATCATAGCAAAGAATTTTGAAACGCTGGAGCCTGGCGCGGCCTTCCGCGTCCTGCGGCAGCGGCTCTACGCCGAATACGGGCCGGACGCGGCGCGGCGGATTCTGGCCACGGGCACGCCGGGCAGCCGCCTGCACCGGCTGTGCCTGGAGAAGGGCTGGGAGTTTTTTCCCTTTCCGGAGGCGGTGGGCGGCCGCTATTCGGCGTTTACGGACGTGGGGCTGCTGCCCATGGCCGTGGCTGGCGCGGAGATCCGCGCGCTGCTGGACGGCGCGCGGCAGATGCAGCGGATGCTGCTCTCCCTGCCGGCTGCGGAGAACCCCGCGCTGCTGTACGCCGCGGCGCGAACGCTTCTCTATGAGCGGGGATACCGGGCGGAATGTCTCAGCAGCTTTGAGCCAAGGCTCAGGTGGTTTTCCAAATGGTGGATTCAGCTCTTCGGCGAGAGCGAGGGCAAGCGGGGAAGGGGGCTTTTGCCCGTTTCCTGCCAGTGCTCGGAGGAGCTGCACTCCATGGGACAGTTTTTGCAGGAGGGTACGCCGGTGGCCTTTGAGACCTTCCTGCGCGTGGAGGAGGAGGCGGGGCCGACGCTCCTGCCGGACGGGGTGGACGATGGGTTCGCCTATCTCGACGGCAAGCCCTTTGCCGCGCTCAACGCGGCGTCGCAGGACGCTACGCTGGCGGCGCACAGTGCCCACCATCCCTGCCTGACCGTGGATGTGGGAACGCTGGACGAGCGCGCGTTCGGGGCGCTGTATATGTTTTTCCTGCTTGCCTGCGTGTTCTCCTGCCGCATGACGGGGGTGGATCCCTTCGATCAGCCGGGCGTGGAGGCGTACAAGCGGGCGATGTTCCGGACTTTGGGAAAGGAAGAAAGCATATGAAGGAATATTACGGGTATTCGGCCGGAGAGCTGATGCAGCGCGCCGCGCTGCCGGTCAGGTGCCTGTCGTCCTCCGAGACGGTGTTCGAGCAGCTGGCCGCCGAGATGGCGACGCTGATCGAGGCGCACAATGCTGCGGGCAGGCGGACGGTGGTGATCTGCCCGGTGGGGCCCGTGGGGCACTACCCGCATTTCGTGCGCATGGTCAACCAGCGGCGCATCAATCTCGGCAACTGCTGGTTTTTCAACATGGACGAATATCTGACGGACGGGCGCGAGTACATCGACAGGGAGGACCGGCTCTCCTTCCGCGGCTTTATGGCGCGGGAGGTGTACGGGAGGATCGAGCCCTCTCTGGTGATGCCTGAGGCGCAGCGCCGGTTTCCCGACCCCGCAGCGCCGGAAAAGCTCACGGAGCTTCTTGCCTCGCTGGGCGGCGCGGATCTGTGCATCGGCGGAATCGGCATTAACGGCCACCTGGCGTTCAACGAGCCGGAGCCGTCGCTGGACGCGGCGGCGTTTGCCGAACGGACAGCCCGTGTGCTCGCCATCTCGCCGGAAACGCGCACAGCCAACGCCATCGGCGATCTGGGCGGGGCCCTGGAGGATATGCCGCGCTATGCGGTTACCATCGGCATGAAGGAAATCCTGTCCGCAAAGCGGGTTCGGCTGGGGGTGTTCCGCCCGTGGCACCGGGCTGTGCTGCGCCGCGCCGCCTGCGGCGAGATTACCAGCGCCTTCCCCGTCACGCTGCTGCAACGCCACCCGGACGCAATGCTCCTTGCCAACGACGTGGCCTCGGAACTGCCGGTATGACGCGTCCGCTGTATGTCAAAAACGCGCGTATCCTGCGCGGCGGCACTGTAAAAACCGGCTCGCTGCTCTGCGAGAAGGGGCGGTTTTCCGCCGTCTTTGATGCGGCTGCGCCTTCGGACGCCCGTGTACTGGACGCAGGCGGCGCGCTGCTTGCGCCCGGGTTTCTCGACCTGCATACCCATGGCGCTGCGGGCGTTGACGTCAACGCGGCGGACGCGGCGGGACTGGAGCAGATCGGCCGCTTCTTTGCCGCCCATGGCGTGACCGGCTGGTTGTGCAGCATTTTGACGGATACGGAGGCGCAAACCCTGCGGGCCATCGGCGCCGCATGCGAGCTGATGCGGGCGCAGCGGACGGCGCAGGCGGGCGGCGCGCGGCTGCTGGGCATCCATCTGGAGGGGCCTTTTCTTGCGGAGACCTATGCGGGCGCCATGCCGGGGGGGCTGCTTCGCACCGGGGATATCGATCTGGTGCGCCGTTATCAGGCCGCTGCCGGCGGCGCAATCCGAACCATCACCGTGGCGCCGGAGGTTCCGGGCGTTACGGAGATGATCCCTGCGCTGCGGGCGGAGGGCATCGCCGTGGCTCTGGGCCATTCCAACGCCACCTATGACCAGGCCATGGCCGCCATCGACGCGGGCGCGGTCTGCATCACCCATACCTTCAACGCCATGCGCCTGTTCCACCAGCACGAGCCGGCCCTGATGGGCGCCGCGCTGACTGCGGAGGTCTATTGCGAGGCCATCTGCGACGGGCTGCACCTGCACCCGGGCACGGTGCGCATGCTGGTAAAGACCAAGGGGCCGGAACGGGTCATCCCGGTCACGGACTCCATTATGGCCGCAGGGCTGCCGGACGGCGATTATCGTCTTGGCGTGAATGAGATTACCGTAAAAAACGGCGATGCCATGCTCAAGGGCAGGCCCGTCCGCGCGGGCAGTACGCTCACGCTCGACCGCGCGCTCAGGAATCTGATGTCCTTTGCCGGCCTGCCGCTGGAACGGGCCGCGGGCATGCTCAGCGAAAACGCCGCGGCGCTGCTGGGCCCGGAGGCGCCGGGCGGCATCGAGCCCGGCGCGCAGGCGGACTTCGTGCTGCTGGACGAAGGCGGCGCCGTGCGGAAAACATATATCTGCGCCGAAGAGGCGCAGGCCTGAGGCCGGGCATACAGGCCGAACCAAGAGAAGTTTACTGCAACAAAGGAGGAAACACACCTATGCCGCTGGTACCCATGAGATCGATTCTGGAAGCGACTGACAAATACCGCTATGCGCAGGGCGCGTTTAACGTCAACGCCGTGGCGCAGGCCAGGGCCGTCATCGAGGTCCACGAGATGTTCCGCTCGGCTGCGATCATTCAGGGCGCGGACCTTGCCAACGGGTTTATGGGAGGCCGCACGGACTTCCAGAACGCCACGCTGGAGGATAAAAAGCGCGGCGCGCGCAACATCGCCGAGGCGGTGAAGCGCTTTGCCGGCGACAGCCCCATCCCTGTGGCGCTGCATCTGGATCATGGCAAGGATTTTGATTCCTGCGCCGCCGCCATCGCGGGCGGCTACACCAGCGTCATGATCGATGGCTCGGCGCTGCCGTTTGAGGAGAACGTGGCGCTGACGCGGGAGGTGGTCAGGTATGCCCATGCCCGGGGCGTGACCGTGGAGGGCGAGCTGGGCGTGCTGGCGGGCGTGGAGGACCATGTGTTCGCCGCCACCAGCACCTATACCAATCCGCTCAAGGCGGTGGAGTTTTTCCAGAAGACGGGCGTGGACTGCCTTGCCATCAGCTATGGCACCAAGCATGGCGCCAACAAGGGCGCCAATACCGTCATCCGCAAGGAGATTGCCATTGCGATCAAGGAATGTCTGCTGCATGAGAACATCTTCGGCGTTCTGGTCAGCCATGGCAGCTCTACCGTGCCCGCCTACATCGTGGAGGAGATCAACGGGCTGGGCGGCAATGTGCAGAACGCCTACGGCATCAAGATCGAGCAGCTGCAGGAGGTTGCCAGCTGCGGCATCGGCAAGATCAATGTGGATACCGACATCCGCCTCGCGGTGACGCGCAACCTGCGCGAACTGTTCCGCGACCGCCCGGCGCTGCGCGAAAGCGCGTCCGTCGGGCAGATGTGGGCGCTGCTGAAGGCGCATCCGGAGGCCTTCGATCCGCGGGTGTTCCTGCCCCCGATCATGGACACGGTCATGTACGGCGGCATCCCGGACGGCGACGTGGCGGCGGTGGTAGAGTGCCTCGAGCGCGGCGTGAAGGAGGCGGTGGGCACGCTGGTGGTGCAGTTTGGCAGCTACGGAAAGGCGCCGCTTGTGGAAAAGGTTTCGCTGGACGAGATGGCGGAGCGGTACCGCAAGGCCGGTATCTGAGCGGAAAGCAGCGGGAAAAAACGGGAGAAACAGCGAGAAAACGGAAGCGAGGGAACGGGAGATGAAGAAGAACATTCTGGTGGCCCACGGCGGCGGACCGACGCCCGTGATGAACAGTTCGTTGCAGGGCGTCATCGAGGGCGCGCGCAGCGCGTCCAACGGCGGGAAGCTCTTTGCCGCGCGCTTTGGCGCGGAGGGCATCCTCGGGGACGACCTGCTGGACCTGACGGACGCGCCGGCGGGCCAGGTTTCGCTGCTGGGCGCGACGCCGGCCTCGGCCATCGGCTCGTGCCGCAGAAAGCTGGGCGAGGCGGACTATCCCGCGGTGCTCCAGTGCCTGAAAAAGCACGACATCCAGTGCCTCCTGTACAACGGCGGAAATGACTCCATGGACACCTGCCACAAGCTGTCGCTGCTGGCGGAGCGCTCCGGCATGGAGCTGTCCGTCGTGGGCATCCCAAAGACAATCGACAACGATCTGGCCGTGACGGACCATTCGCCCGGCTATGGCAGCGCGGCGCGCTTTGCGGCCGTGGCGGCGGCGGAGATCGGCGCGGACGCCTCTGCGCTGCCGATTCACATCGTGGTGATGGAGGTCATGGGTCGCAACGCCGGCTGGCTGACGGCTGCGGCAAGCCTGGGCGCGGCGGTCTCCGGCTGCGAGATGATGACGCTGCTGCCGGAGCGGCCGCTGGATACGGGGGCGTTTCTCGCGGAGGCGGAGCGCCGCTTCCGGCTGGGCCGCGGCCTGCTCGTTGCGGTCAGCGAGGGCGTTTGCGGTCTGGACGGCAGGCCCATTGCCGACAGCGGCATTGTGGACGGCTTTGGCCACAGGGTTCCGGGCGGCGCGGCGCAGCGCCTGTCGGACCTGATTATGCAGGAGCTGTCGATCAAATCCCGCTCGGAAAAACCGGGACTGCTGGGCCGCGCCAGCATGGCCCACGTTTCCGAGGTGGACCGGCAGGAGGCCTATGAGGTGGGCCGGCGGGCGGTACAGGCCGCGCTTGCGGGACGCAGCGGCAGCATGATCGCCATCCGCGCCGAGCGCAGTCCGCAGTATGCCGCGCAGTTCATCGAAACGCCCCTTGCCGGGGTTGCAAACGCGGAGAAGAAATTCCCCGCAGAATGGATTGAGGACTTTGGGGTGAGCCCGGCGTTTGCCGATTACTGTCTGCCGCTGCTGGGCGGCGCGCTGCCGGTCTTTGCGCACCTGCGTTGAAGCGGAGGCCCCAGGGCCGGAGAAGGGCAAAGCGGCGCTGCGCAAAAAGAGCTGCGAAGTATTGCAACAGAAAGGGAAGCGTATTCCATGAAACATATTTTTTTGAACCTCAAGCGGTTTGATATTCCAAAGGCCTGCGGCGGCGTGAACACGCTTGCCCCGGTGAAGGACTGGGCCGAAACCATCATCAGCGGCACGGATGCGGCCCTGCAGGGCGAGGCCTTCGCGGGGGCGGACTATGTGATGTTCTTCCCCGAGGCGCATCTGCTGAGCGCGGCGGCTGCCAGGGACGGGCGGAGCCGCATCCAGCTGGGCTGTCAGGGCCTGCACCGCGAGGATACGGCGGCGGGCGGCAATTTCGGCGCGTTTACGACGCTGCTGACGGGCAACGCCGCGCGCGAACTGGGCTGCGGCTGGGCGCTGATCGGGCACTGCGAGGAGCGCCGCGAGAAGGCGGGTGTGCTGCAGGAGGCGGGCGTGACCGATCCGCAGGCGGTGAACCGTCTGCTCCGCCGGGAGGTGCTTGCCGCACAGCGGGCGGGGCTGCGGGTGCTCTACTGCATCGGCGAGAGCGCGGAGGAGCTGCCGGACAAGGAGCGGGTTCTGGGCAGCCAGCTCTCCGTGGGGCTGGACGGCGCGGCGCTTGAGAATGTGGTCATCGGCTATGAGCCGATCTGGAGCATCGGCCCCGGCAAGACGCCGGCGGGCCGCGAAGCGATTCAGGAGACGGCGCGCTTTATCAAGGCACAGACCGGCGGCGTGGATGTGGTCTACGGCGGCGGACTGAAGAACGATAACGCCGCAATGCTCGCCTCGATCCCCGAGATCGACGGCGGACTGATCGCCCTGACCCGTTTCAGCGGGGAGATCGGGTTCTATCCCGGGGAATACCTCGCCATCATAAGGCGGTATCTGGGCATCGAAGGATAAAGGAGAAAGGCGTATGGAATTGCAGTTTGAATACGGAAAAGGGATGATTACGGCAAAGCTGCCGGACAGCACGGACGTGTTCGTGCCGGGCGAAACCGTTGCGGACCCGCCCTGCCTGCCGCAGGACTGGGACAGCCTCTATGCGGCCACGAAGAGGAGCGTGCAAAACCCCGTCGGCATGGAACCGCTCTCGAAGCTGGCCCACAGGGGCAGCACCGTGACGATCATCATTCCGGACATCGTCAAGGGCGGCCTGCAGGCGACCGCGCACCGCCGCGTGTCCATCCGGGTGATTCTGGACGAGCTGTATGCTGCGGGCGTGGAGAAGAAGGACATCCTGCTGATCTTCTCCAATGGCCTGCATCCGCGCACCAATCCGGACGAGATGCTGAAGATTCTGGGCGAGGCGCTGTTCAACGAATTCTATCCCTCCGGCCAGATCACGAGCCATGACAGCGAGGACTACGAAAACCTGGTCGATCTTGGCACAACGCCGCGGGGCGACGCGGTGCTCATGAACCGGCAGGTGTACGAATCGGACATTGCCATCCTGATCGGCCATGTGCAGGGCAACCCGTACGGCGGCTATTCCGGCGGCTACAAGCACTGCGCCACCGGCATTACCCACTGGCGGAGCATCGCCACGCACCATGTCCCTGCCGTCATGCACCAGCAGGATTTCACGCCTGTTTCCACCCACTCGCTCATGCGGCACAAGTTCGACGAGATCGGACAGCACATGGAGGCGCGCATGGGCAAGAAGTTCTTCTGCTGCGACGCGGTGCTGGACACCGGCTCCCGCCAGATCGAGATCTGGAGCGGCTACGCAAAGGAGATGCAGCCCCTGTCCTGGAAGATGGCAGACCGGCGCACCTATGTGCCCTGGGCGAAGAAGAAGTACGACGTGGTGGTGTTCGGCATGCCGCAGGACTTCCACTACGGCGACGGCATGGGCACCAACCCGATCCAGCTGATGCAGGCGCTGTCTGCGCAGGTGATCCGCCACAAGCGCATCATGAGCGAGCGCTGCGTATACATCGCGTTTTCCGCCTGCGACGGCTTCTTCAACGACGCGCGCTGGCCCTATGCGCGGGAGGTGTATGAAATTTTCCAGAAGAACGGCAACGTGCTGCCCGACATGGATGCCTACGGCGCGGCGTTCGGCCAGCGGCAGGATTATATCGACAAGTACCGCTTTGCGGGCGCGTTCCATCCGTATCACGGCTTCTCGATGATGAGCTGCGGCCACATCGCGGAGATGAACACCGCCGCCATCTACATCGTGGGTGCAAAGGAGCCCGGCTGGGCCCGCGGTATGGGCCTGAAAACCCGCGCCACGCTGGAGGAGGCGCTGGCCGACGCGAAGAAAAAGTATGTGGGCGACAATCCCAACATCCTTGCGCTGCCGCGCACGTTCCGGCTATCCGCCGTGCATCTGTGCATGGCGGACGAACCCTATCGCGGCTGATGGAGGCGGGCGCAATCGCCCTTATTGCGGGCGTCTGCTTTCTTGGCAGTCTGGTGCAGGCGGCCTGCGGCTTCGGGTTTGCGGTTGTGGTCATGGGCGTACTTTCTGCGCTCATGCCCACCTTTGGCGAGGCGGCGGGGCTGTCCAACCTGCTGATGCTCTGCGTCAGCGCAGCGTTCATGCTGCGTCTGCGCGGCCATATCCGCTGGCGGGTGATCCTGTGGCCCTTGGCGGCGTACCTGCCGGTGTCCTTTCTGATGGTACGCATCGTTGCGGCGGACCCCAACGGACTCATGCAAAAGCTCCTTGGCGCAGGGCTTGTGGGGCTGGGCGTCTACATGATCTTCTTTCAGGGGCGGCTGCACATCCGCATGACGCCCGTTTCCGGCCTCATCACCGGCGCGCTGAGCGGCGTGCTGGGCGGGCTGTTCTGTATGGCGGGCGTGCCGATGGCGGTATACCTGCTCTCCGTGGAGGAGAAGGAGGACTATCTTGCCACGATTCAGACCTTTTTCGCCATGGTGGCGGTCTATTCGGCTGTGCTGCACGGCGCGTCCGGCTTTTTGACGGGCAGGGTGTTCCAGGCGTTTCTTTTCAGCCTTGCGGCCGTTGCGCTGGGTGCGGCGGCGGGCAAGCGGATCTTTAACCGGATCAACCGGGAAACGCTGAAAAAGGTGGTTTACGGGTTCATGCTTGTGAGCGGGGTATTCCTGCTGGCGTCGTAGCGCAGCAGACCCGTTCCCGCCTGCTGACGGCAGATAAGGCGGGGAATGGGCGGCCCGGGGGAGCCGGGGCAGCGGGGCGCGGGCGGGCAGGTGTGCAGGAAGGGGAAGAATTGAGAATGCCGGGCTATGAAAGGCGCGGTCTGAAAAGACGGGGCGGGCAAACCGGCCTTGCTGCAAGCTGTCAGGACAGCGCTGCGGCTTTTTTTGTATGCGAGCGTTTCAAAGGAAAGGTTCGTCAGGGGGGCGGTTCGGACCAGATCCCGGCTTTGCGGTCTGGGGCGGCGGAGCGCAGGCGGAACGCTCTGCCGCGCCGACAAACCTTGCAGACCTGCGGCTGAGAAGACGGCGGCAAGCGCTCCCGGCCCTGCCGCCGGCCCGCAGGCGCAGGGCGTGATAAAAACTGATAAAACAAAGCCTTCTTGTCACTCTTTTGCCGTCTTTTACCTCTTAAAATAAAACAAATGGGGGAAAACAGGCGTCTTTTGGGAGTTCTGAGAGAATCTCTGGGAAAAATGACGGGGCTGGACGAAAGGGAAACGCCCGCAGAACCAGAAGGATGCAGGCATGGAAACCTGAAGCGGATACAAAGCATATGGAATGCGGCAGCGCCGTCCGTTGGGCGCGCGCCGCAAGCGCCGCTGAGAGGATAACAACAGAGCTTTGGCTTTAGCAAGGAGGCGGATACGGTGAGCAAAATCAGAAAGAAAGAGGGCGGAGCGCGCCGCGCGGGGTTCCTGCTCAGGACAGCGATGGCTGCGATGGTGGCCCTTGCGGCCTGCTTTGTCGCAGGTTGCGGTGAAATGAACCAGCCGGCAGCCCCGGCGGGAACGGGGGTCTACCCTGCGGAGTATCAGGCGCAGTTCAAAGACCTCTGGAATCAGAATAACGATTTCAAGGGATACCTTACGCTGGAGGGAACCCAGTTGGGCAGCCCCGTCGTGCAGGCGGCCGACAACGCCTACTATGAGCAGCGCGGTTTCGACGGGCGCGACGGCGGCAGCGTTCCCTTCCTGGACTATCGCGCGGACGTAAAAACGCAAGGCGCCAACCTGATCATCTATGTTCCGGACGCCAGCAGAAACGGAATCTTCAGCGAGCTGGCAAACTACAAGTCGCTGGACTACTACAGAGAGCACCCCGTTCTGACCTTCAACAGCGTGTATCGGAACGGAAAGTACAAGGTCTTTGGCGTCGTGCTGTGCGAGCCGGGCGCTGAGGACCTGCCCTACGAGAGCTGCATCAATTCCCCCAGCGACCAGCAGGCCCGCGATTTCCTGCTGAGCGTACAGCAGCATTCGCTGCTGAACCTGCCCGTATACGCGGCGCCGGAGGATGAAATTATCACCGTCCGCGCCACCGACGGTACGCTGACGGACTCCGGCGGCAGGGCTGCAGAGCTTCTCATATTCGGCCGCAGGATAAAGGAAGGCGAGTCGGATACCGTGTTTGTTCAGCAGGCGGCCATAAATCCCAATCCCATCATGCCGGCGCAGTGGTACGAGCAGATTTTACGGGAGCAGAACGCGGCAACGGTGATGCAGCAGATCCGCCAGGAGGCGGCGGGCTGGTTCACCGCTTATGAGCTGGAGCTGATCAGCGACGCGGATCTGGAGTGGAAACTGGAAGAACGCAAGGCGGAGTTTGCCAAGTATCTCACGCCGGAGGAGCTGCTGCTCCCGGCGCAGGAGAAAATCTACCTGTATGAACAGCGCTCGGCCGGGCATGGCCCCGCTGCTGTGCTGACGCTGGACTATACAGGCTTTGTCATGGTGGCAGGGGACAAGGTCAAGCTCACGGCCAGCCTTACGCCGGCGGATCAGAACGCAGCGTTCCTCTGGAAGAGCAGCGACAGCGCGGTGGTTTCCGTCAGCGGCAGCGGCAGAGAAGCAAGCATCACCGCGAAAAAGCCGGGAAGCGCCACCGTCACGGTGAGCGCGGGCGGCGCAGAGGCTGTCTGCCAGGTTGAGGTGCTCAAGACCGACGCCTTTACCATTCATCCCGCCGCCCTCCAGATGACGGTGGGGCAGCAGGAAAAGATCACCGCAAGCGAAGCCATCAGGAGCAGCAAGAGCAGCAATACGGGCGTGGCTACCGTCAAACACAGCGGCTCGACTGCCGTTGTAACCGCGAAGAAGGTGGGCTCCGCCACCATTACCATCACCGGCGAGGGCGGCGACAGCCTGACCTGCAAGGTGACGGTAAACGAGGATCGCCTGGTCATCAGCCCCGCCTCCGTGACCCTTTCCCGGGGCGAGCTCCAGACCCTTTCCATCAAGAGCGGCACCGCCGTCAACTGGTATTCCACCAACCGGAGTGTGGCGGAACTCTATATCCTCGGCGATGGCAGCGTTGCGCAGTTGCAGGCCGTGGGCTCCGGCACCGCGAAGATCATCGCCACCTCGAGAAACGGCGCGCAGGCAAGCTGCACCGTAACGGTACGCGAGGACGGGCTGTGCCTCAACATGGACACAATGCGCCTGAATGCGGGAGAGCTCGGCCAGATCCGGGTCGTCAGCGGCATTGCCAGCAACTGGGTTTCCGACAATGACGGCGTTGCCAGGGTCTATGCCGTTGGCGACGGCAGCGTTGCGCAGATTGAGGGCGTCAGGTCGGGTACCACCACCATTACCGCCATTGCGTCCAACGGGGCCACTGCCGCCTGTACGGTAACCGTTTCGACCCCTGTGCAGACCCTGGCCATCAGCCCTTCCTCCATGAGCCTTACTGAGGGCGACATGCGCAATATCAGCGTGACCAGCGGCATCGCCAGCAACTGGACCACAAGCGACAGCAGCGTTGCGCAGGTTTATATCATTGGCGACGGCAGTCTGGCGCAGGTGGAGGCCGTAGGCGCAGGCACCGCCACGATTACGGCCATCGCCGGCGATGGGACCACGGCGGTCTGCAAGGTGTCGGTTTCGGCACCGGTGGTGGACGCATATATCGGCATTGACCGGGATCGCATTACCGTCAGAGCCGGCGAGGAAGGCTACCTGAACGTATACACCAATCCGCGATCCGGCTGGGAGGGCATCTACTGCGAGGAGTTCGGCAGCGCAGCCTTCTGCTACTATGACCCGGAAACCATGATGATCATCATAGACGGAATAGAGCCGGGGAGCAACACGGTCACCATTTATGGAAGATACGAGGGCAGGCTATACTCTGCCACCTGCATCATCACGGTGCAGGAGCCCAAGCCCGTGCCCGCGCCAACGCCTGCGCCGACACCGGAACCAGCGCCTGAACCGACGCCGGAGCCCGCTCCTGCGCCGGTTCCGGAACCTACCCCGGAACCCGAGCCGGAGCCGCAGAGCGACATTGACGATGCTGACGGACCGGTGGGCTGAGTTTGCGCAGGACGCGCGAGATTCCGGCAACGAAACGATATCGCTATGGAGGAAAACACGGATGAAGAGAATCATTGCGATCCTTTTGGCAGGCGTCCTGGCGCTGGCCGCGATGACGGGCTGCGCCCCGCAGGCGGCTAACGGGAGCGACGGCAGGGTAATCAAGATCGGCGTATATGAGCCGGCCACCGGCGAGGATGGAGCGGGCGGCAGGCAGGAAACGCTGGGCATACGGTATGCCAACAGCGTACAGCCCACCGTTGCCATCGGGGGCGAGACTTACCGCGTACAACTGGTGCTTGCGGACAACGAGTCCTCGGTGGAAAAGGGACCCACCGTGGCGGCGGCGCTTGCGGAGGCGGGGGTATCTCTGGTGCTGGGTTCCTACGGCTCCGGCGTGTCTCTGGCGGCCAGCGACGTGTTTGAACGGGCGGGAATCCCGGCCATCGGCGTTACCTGCACCAACCCGCAGATCACGGCCGGCAACCAATACTATTTCCGCATCTGTTTCCTGGATCCCTTCCAGGGCGCGGTGCTTGCCAACTATGCCGCGGAGACGCTGGGCGCAAAAAAGGCATACTGCCTGGCCAAGCTGGGAAACGACTATTCAGCCGGCCTGTGCAGCTATTTCATCGGGGCGTTTCAGAGTCTGGGCGGAGAGGTGGTCTATGAAACCTTTTCCGAGGGGGAGACGGACTTTACTCCCTACATCACGGCGGCTGTGAACGAGGGGGCGGAGGTGTTTTTTGCTCCGGTTTCCACGGAGGCCGGGGCGCTGCTGATCGCGCAGGCGGCGGAGCACGGCCTGGACATGCCCCTTCTTGCGGGCGACACCTGGGATTCCAACGTCATCACCGCCGCGGTTCGGGGCACGGATTTGCCGGTTTATGTTTCCACCTTCTTTGACGAGGGAACGGACCGAGAGGCTGGAAGGAGCTTTGTGGACGGCTTTAAAGCATGGCTGAACAGCGATGCGGACGCCATGGCGGACAATGGCGGCAACGATATGGTGTCGGCGGCCTCCGCCATGGGGTACGACGCTTATTTTACGGCGCTCGAAGCCATAAAAACCGCGGGCAGCGTCGAGCCCGCCGCCATACATGCGGCCCTGTGGAACACCACATATTCCGGCGCCACCGGGGACATCGCCTTTGATGGAGAGAATGGCGACGCCATCCGCAGCGAGGCCTGCATCAAGCAGGTGGACAACACCAGCGGCGCATGGCGCTTTGTGGCCATGCAGAAAGCGGAATAGCGCATACGGCATAGCAAACCCGTCTGTGGCGGCGGCGCTCCATCAGCGCCGCCGCAGCCTTTTGCCGGTTCTGCGTGAAACGAGGGACTGCGGAAGCGCGCGGGGGACAGGCGTGACGGCAGGGCCGCAGCGGATACGGCCTTGCAGGGCGCCAGAGAAAGGCGATGGGAAAAGAAGGGGGAAAGGACCGTCCCTTTGGAAAGACGGGATATGGGGGCGGCAGGGCCTGCGGAATGCCCGCCGCGGCTGGCGCTTTCAGACGCTGACGCGGGAGCACCTCCTTACAGCCTCCGAAAGCCGGCGCAAAGACGGGCGCCACAGTCCGCCGCTCTGCCCTCACGGTGCGGCCGTTCCGGAACGGCCACGCTTTTGTGGCCGGCCAGCGCCTCAGGACTGGGGCTGCGCGTCCTTCGCCTGCTGCTTCTGCCGGCGCACCTGGGCGGCGATATAGGCGGGGACTGCGGCTTCCTCAATGCCCAGCGCCAGCGCCAGCTCGCTGTGCAGGAGCGCTTCCGCCCGCTTCATGTAGGCTTCATCCACCGCGCCGATTTTCCTGTTGTTCTGGCGGCGGTCCTGCTTTTTTGCATAGATGGACATGATGAGTGCGACCAGATCTGCGCAGCTGTGTGAGCGGAGCTGCGCGCTGTACTGCTGCGTCAGCTCCTGGAGATTGGAACTGTTGCAGGCTTTTGCCTGTATGGAAGGGATCAGACCAATCAGGCGCTCAGCCTCCTCCCGCGTGAGAATGGGACGCATGAATACCTCCGTATCCACGGGGATAAAGACCGTGCCGCGCTGCTGCTGCGGTTCGAGCTCATAGTAGAGCCGCTGTTCGCCGGCTTCGCAAAAATCCGGCACGCGTACATCCCTGACCCTGCATACGCCGATCTGCCCGTATACCACAAGGTCGCCAGCCTGAAACATAAGATCACCCTCAAATGAAATATCCTTCTGAAAAGGAAGAACGTGCGGATTTGACAACTGGACTTACGTTTGTCAAAACTGCACGTTATACCCCATGATAGCATATTTTTTCAGGTGATGTAAGAAAAAGTTTTTCCGCGCAACCAAGAAAGCTCCCGCCGGAGGCAGAAAACGGGCTGAAGAACGTGAAAAAGGGCGTCGCTCAGCAGCCGTTCAATGGCGCGCTTCAGCGCAACAGCGGCTTCCGTATCGCCGCGCTGAGCAGCGTCCGCGATGCAGGGCTCCGTTTGATCGTTCAGGAGGGCCCTGCAACCGCCGTGGATGGCCGAGGGCACTGCGTCAAAGGGAATGCGCATCTCCGCACGGGCGCGCCTCTTCCCCGCCATGCTGCGCTCGCCGGCTGGAACCTCTGGCAGGGTGCAGGGTCGGCGGGAACTAGGCGTCCGTTTCTCCGGGCGCGGAATTTCGGGACGGGGTCTGCGCCGAATGTGCGGCGGCCTGCTCACGCCGCGACAGAAGCAGATGGCTTGCCACTGTGAAAACGAAAGCCTTGTTGCCGGGACGGTAGGTTTGCGCGTTGGGAAAGAGCGCTTTGAGCTTGCACATATCGCCGTAGCGCCAGATGTCCTCGATGATGCTGCGGAGATTGTGGTCGATGCAGGACGGCCTGGTATGGCACGCTCGGGCCACCGCGGGATAGATGTCGCGCGTGATGTTGGTAAGTTCCGGGTGCTGCATAACATATTCAATTGTGGCGACAAGCTGATGGAAACCGACGCGGGACGGCGGAGCACACAACGAGAGTAAAAGCCTTTCTGCCTGCATAACAGTTCCCCTTTCACCGAGCATTTGGTAAAATTTTATCAATTCCATCATAAGATTTTATCCACCAAAAAGCAAAGAAATCGAGAAAATTCGAGATAATATTCCAAAATTATACAGCGGCAGCGCAGTTTATCGGGCTTTGGCCAAAAACTCCGGGAGAAATCGCAGCTTTGGAGGGGGCCTTGCCGTCTGGATGGCTTGCGCGGCGGAGCGGAGCCATCCGCAAAGGCCCCTGCTTTGCAGGGGCTGCCTCCGAAAAAGGGGGGCGCTTCAGACCGAAGCCGCAGGCGCACAAACACAGAAGCAGGCGTTTAAAACCCTTTCAAAGCAGCCCGGGCCGCAACGGGGCTCCCTATGCAGGGGCTGGCGGCGCAGTTGGTTGACAGGTCAACACTTGACCTCCGAACGGGAACAGCACAGGAAAGCCGCCCATAACGGACAGGGGGAGGCGTCGCGCCGGAAAACATGCCCACGGAGCCGGAAAACCTGAGAAAAGCAGCCTCCTGAGCCAACCAGGCGCTGAAGAACAGACTGGGGAGCCGCAGATACGGCTCCCCCCTCAAGCTAACAATCCTTATTGGTTCAGTGCCTTTACGCCGCCGCCATGGGCGGCAGCGTGCAACGCGGCTTGCGCTCAGTCTGCAACGTAGGGCAGCAGGGCAACGATGCGGGCGCGCTTGATGGCGATGGCCAGATCACGCTGGTGCTTGGCGCACACGCCGGACATGCGGCGGGGCATGATCTTACCGCGCTCGGTGACGAACTTTTCGAGCGTGCGGACGTCCTTGTAATCGATGCTGGTTGCCTTATCCACGCAGAACTTGCAAACCTTGCGGCGGCTGCGCCGCGGACGGGGCCGCATTTTACGTTCTTCCATGGTTAGCCTCCTGTGATTGAAGAATTAAAAGGGAATGTCGTCGGACTGGATGTCGGTAAACCCGGCCAGATCCTGCGGCGCCGCATTGCTCTGGCGCGGCGCGGAATAGCCGCTGCCGTCGTCCTGCTGGCGCGGGGAGAGGAATTCGACCTCGTCCGCCGAAACGTCCAGCGACATGCGGGTGGTGCCGTCCTTGGCCTCGTAAGTGCGGGCCTGAAGCTCGCCGATGACCGCAACCTTACGCCCCTTGGAGAGGTATTTGGCGCAGGTATCTCCCAGCTGGCGCCAGGCGTTGATGCGGAAAAAGTCTGTGACCTTTTCTCCGCCCTGCGGGGCAAAACGGCGGTTGACGGCGATGTTGAAGGTGCAGACCGTTACGCCGTTGGGCGTGGAGCGCACCTCGGGATCATGCGTCAGGTTGCCGATGAGCGTGATTTTGTTCATGCGGTGCCATCCTTTCCGTACTGTTGGGAAGCATTACGCTTCCTTGCGGGTGACCATATAGCGAAGAATCTGCTCGTCGTTCTTCATGTTACGCTCCAGCTCCTTCGGGAACTCGGGCGCACTGTTGAACGACATCAAAACGTAAGTTCCTTCGGTCTTATAGTCGATGGGGTAGGCGAGTCTGCGCTTGCCCCACTCGTCGATGGCCACGACCTCTGCGCCGTTGCTCTCAACGATTCCCTTGAACTTCTCGATGGAGGCGCGGGTGGCTTCCTCGTCGAGCTCGGGTACGATAATGTACAGGACTTCATATTGATTCATTCATTTCACCTCCTTATGGACTTTTGGCTCCGCCTCTTGTGCGGAGCAAGAAGGACGTTAGCGTAGGCAGTATACCACAGCCATTTTGAGAAAGCAAGCGAAAAGCGGGCAAATTATCCTATTTTACGGCCAGCTTCTCGATGGCCTCGGCAAAGACCACCGTGTTGAAGCGGATGCTGGAAAGCGCGATGCTCTCGTTGGGCATATGGCACTCCGATTCTTCGCCCTCCGGGTCGATGCCGAAGGCGACGGAGTTGGGGAACGCGCGCGCGTAGGTGCCGCCGCCCGTGGTGAGGGGCTCCGCCTTATGGCCGATGTTGCGCTCATACACGGAGAGGAGCGCGGAGACGAGCTCCGAATCCCGGGGGATGAAATGGCCCGCCGTTTCCTTAATGGTGGTGCGGGCAAAGCCCAGCGCGCCGAAAACCGCGTCCTCCCTGTCAAGCAGCGCCTGAAGGGAGAGGGAGAAGGGGTGGCGCACATCCAGCGTGAGGGAAATGCCGTTTTCATCCCAGCGCAGCATGTCCGGCGAGAGGGTCAGGCGGCCGGATTCGTCCCGGATGTCCAGGCCGAAGCCCTCGCCGTGCTTGTCAAAGCCCAGCAGCGCGGCCAGCGCGGTGGCGTCGGCATAATCCTCCGCGTCCAGAGGCTGTTCGGCCAGCACATGCAGCAGGCACTGGAGCGCGTTTTTTGTCGGCTCATTGTGCGCGGCATGCCCGCCAAAGCCGCGGATGCGGATGGTGTTTTCGGAAAACTCGGCGGCAAAGCCCTCCGGCACTTCGCAGGGCACGGCGGGGAAGGGCAGAACCGCGCTGGCCTCGCCGGGGACCACGTTGGGCGCTGTGCCGCAGTGGATGCGGACGCCGCTGCCGGAGCGGGGCTTGTCAAAGCGGGTCTGGCAGATGCCCATTTCAGAATTGACCAGAGGGTAGTTCGCGTCCGGCGTAAAGCCCATGGCGGGCAGCTCCTCGGTCTGCTTATAACGGTCGATGCAGGCCCAGCCCAGCTCCTCGTCGCCGCCAAGGAACAGGCGAACGCGGCGCTTCATCGGCAGCCCGGCGGCCTTGACGGCTGCCATGGCGTACAGCGCGGAAACCGCGGCGCTCTTGTCGTCGCAAACGCCCCGCGCGATCAGGCGGCCCGCCCGCTCCACCGGCTCGAAGGGATCGCTCTGCCAGCCGCCGCCTGCGGGCACGACGTCCAGATGCGCCATAATCATGAGCAGCTCCTCGCCCTCGCCAAAGTCCACGGTGGCGCAGTATCCGTCCAGCATCCGGGTCTTTTCAAAGCCCAGACGCCTGGCCAGCTTCAGGGTATAGTCCAGCGCGTCGTACACGGGCTTGCCCAGCGGCATCCCCTCCCGGGGCTCGCCGCGGCTGACGCTGGGAATCCGCAGCAGGCCCCGGAGCGCCTCGAGCTGCTCGTCCATATGGGAGTCGATCCATTGTTTCAACATGTCCTGCTACCTCCTAATTGATACTGCCAAAGCCCCGGCCCAGCACCTCGCGCGTATCGATAATGGAGATCAGCGCCTCCGGATCGATCTCGCGCACAATGCGGCGGATGACGGAAAGCTCGGTGGTCCTTGCGATGACATAAACCAGCGTTTTGTCCCGGCCGGTATAGGCGCCCTTGGCGGGAATCAGCGTGACGCCGCGATGCACCTCCGCCAGAACGTGGGGCGCAATCTGCTCCCAATGATCCGAAATGATGAACAGCGTCTTGGTGCGGTTCAGACCCTGCATGACGTTGTTGAAGGCCACGCTGGACACGAACATGACCACGATGGACAGCGCCGCCACGTCCAGCCCACGGATGAGCGCAAGGCCCGCAATGATCAGCAGGTTGATCCCGAGGCTGATGGAGCCCATGGGGAAGGAGAAGCGCCGGTTCAGCAGCAGCGCGATCACATCCGTGCCGCCGCCGGACGCGCCGCGGCGGATGATGGGCGCGCCGCAGGCGCCGCAGATCACCGCGCCCAGCAGGGCGCTGGTAATGCGCGAGACGGGGTCTTCAAAATCAAAGGGGATGCGGATCCCGGCGGTCAGGCCCATGCAGGCGGTGAACCACAGGGAAGTAATGATGGTATAAACGGTGAACTTCAGGCGCATCTTGCACAGGGCCAGGATGAGCACGGGGATGTTGAGCACAAGGAGCGTCAGCCAGGCCGGAACGGCGAGGGCATACTCCACCAGCATGCCGATGCCGGTAAAGCCGCCGCTGACCAGGCCGTTGGGCTTATACAGTCCGTTGATGGCGACGCACTGGACAAACACCATCGACAGGATGATGAGGAGCGTAAAAAGCTCCTGCTTCCATTCGATTTTCGGGCGCTGCTGCGCTGTTTCGTTTTTCATAAGGCCAGTATAACAGAAGAGAAGAAAAAAGCAAGGCGCAAACAGCGGACGGCCAGCGCAGGGGAGGCGGGCCGTCCGCCTTGGCGGGTTCGGGTGCGGCAAAGGTAAGCTCAGCCGATTTCGTCCAGCAGCAGCATGGCGCAGGGGCGGACGCTGGACTCCAGATCCCGCAGATAGTCGGAGAGCTTTGCGGCGCGGCTCTTCATGGGCGCCTGCAAAAACTCCGTGTTGACGCGCAGAAGCTCGGAGAAGCATTTCATGAGCACCTTGCTGCGCTCGCGCTCGTGCAGCAGCTGCGTTTCCAGCTGCCGCATGCGCTGGGCGTTGCCCGTTGCGCCCACGGCAAGCCGGCCCAGCGCGTTCAGCAGCGCGGGAACGTCCAGCCCTTCCACGTTTTCCAGCGCGTCCACCACCTCCGCGGCGATATCCGCCGCCGGGCGGTCCTGCTTGCGCGGTCTGCCAACCTTGTGCGCCCGGGGCTCCGTGTAGGGGTCGAATACGGGCCTGCCCTCGCTGCGCAGTTTTTCCATTACACGGCGCACCAGCGCGGGATCGCTGCGGATGAGCGAGCGGTACTTGTTCTGGTAGCGCAGCATGGCCCGCTGCTGCCCGCCGCCGAGCCGGAGCGTGCAGCTGCGGACGGACTCGCCCTCGGCCTGCGCCAGCAGCACGGTTTCCATGAGCTGCTCCGCCTCCTCCTCGGTGAAGGGCACAAAGGCGGGGCTGTGGCGGCCGCCCGCCTCGCCGCCGCTCTTGACGCGCGCGTAGTAGTAATTCCGCACGCTGTTGGGCTGCCGGCCGGACTGTTTGGCCATCTCGTCGAATACGGACTTGAGCGGCCTGCCCGCCTGCCTCGCGCGCTCGGCAAGGTCGAACAGCAGCGCGTCCTCGGCCTCTGTCCAACCGGCGTGCGCCCGGGTCATCTTGATCAATTCCATGAAATAGATTCACCTCGCTGTAATTTGTCTCCAGGGTATGGCCGAGTATTGGCAAATGTTTTTCTGTTTATACCCTATGACGCGCGCGGCTTGTCTGATTCTTGCGCATGTAGTAAGATATGTAGAGAATTTTTATTGCCCGAGGAGAGAGTTTCATGCGTTTGCGCCGCGCCGTCGTCTTTGCCCTGTTTCCCCTGCTTGCCGCAGCCCTCTGCGGCTGTGCGCCGCTGGAAGAGCAGGACCTGCGGCAGGCGCCGGCCGCCGTTGCCGGGACTGCGGTTCCGACCGCAGAGCCTTTGCAAACGCCCCTGCAAACGCCCACGCCTGCGCCCACAGCCACGCCTGCGCCCACGGCCACGCCCGTGCCCACGGCGACGCCCGTGCCGGACTATGTGCCGGCGGATGTGCCGGAGCAGGAGGGACTGTATAAGCTGGTGGTCTATTTCGGCACGCAGTCGGTGGCGGCCTACCGGGCGGAGAACGGGCGCTGGGTGACGGAGCGCGTGATGATCTGCTCCACGGGAAAGACCACGCCGGAGGGCGCATGGCGCGTGCATACCAAGTATCGCTACCACTCGCTGTTCGGCGCGCGGGGGCAGTATTGCTGCCGCATCATCGACCACTTTCTGTTCCACTCGGTGCCGATCGACGAGAACGCCCGCAGGCTGGAGGACGGCAAGCAGCGCATGAAGCTGGAAGAGTATGAAAAGCTGGGGACCCGGGCTTCGGACGGCTGCGTGCGCCTGAGTTGCATCGACGCCAAGTGGATTTATGACAACTGTGACCGCAGCACCGTGGTGGTAATGACGGCGGCGGACGGCCCCGTACCCACCGCGCCGCCGGCGCTGATTGCGGGCGCGCCCTATGAGACGGAGCCGGGCTACGGCTGGGATCCCACCGATCCCGATCCGGACAACCCCTATCACGCGGTTTACGGCCCGCCGGAGGAGACGCTGCCGGAGTCTGCCCAAACGCCCGCCCCGGAGCCTGCGCAATGAGGCCCGGCGCAGCGGAAATCCTGCATACGGAGGCGCTGCCCTGCGGCTATACGCTCCGCTTTGTGAAAACGCGGGAGGACGGACGGTATCCGGCGCTACCGCTGCCTGAGCTTCTCGTCATCGACGACCGGGGCGCGGCAGACCCCTCCTTCCGGCTGGTGGACTCCTGCCGGATTGTGCGGCGCAGGGAAAAGCGGGAGATTCTCCGCGCGGTGATGGACTATGACGCCCGTTTCCCTCTGGACCCGCCCTGGCGCAGGACGCTCCGCTCCATGGAAAAGGAATGGATGATCCATAACGTGGCCTGGCGGCTGGGACTCTGCGCGGAAAGCGCGCGGCATGTGGACCTGAACAACGCGGAGGAGGGGCGCGGCTGGCGGCATTTCTTCCGCCGGGGCATTGCGCTTGCTGCGCGGCGGCTTTTGCGGCGGCTGCGCCGGAGAACGGCGGCGGACGGGGAAACAGGGCGCTGAATTGCGGAAAGGAAAGGGAGGAAGAGGCAATATGTGGTTTGTGCTTGCACTCTTGTCGGCGGTTTTTGCGGCGGCCACCTCGATTCTGGCAAAGGTGGGCATCGAGGGGGTCAACTCCAATCTGGCCACGGCCATCCGCACCGCGGTTGTGCTCGTTATGGCCTGGGGCATGGTGTTTCTGACGGATGCGCAGGCAGGCCTTGGATCGATCAGCCGCAGGAGCTGGGTCTTTCTCATTCTCTCCGGGCTGGCCACGGGCGCGTCCTGGCTCTGCTACTATCGCGCGCTGCAAATCGGAGAGGCGTCGAAGGTGGTGCCGGTGGACAAGCTCAGCGTGGTCATCACTCTGGTGCTGGCCTTTGCGTTTCTGCATGAGAAATTTACGCCCAAGGCCCTGATCGGCGCGGCGCTTATTACCGCAGGTACGCTGGTTATGGCGCTGTAGAGCGGCAAAGGGGCAAAAAACGGCCTCCTCCAACAGGCGGGCCGTCACAAACGAAAACCCACCCCCCAATGGGCATTGCGCATAAAACGGTTGATCGGGACAGCAGTATGAACTGCCGTCCTGATTCTTGTATGCGATCCTGTTATGTGATAATATGACAGCGAACAGTCCGGAGAATCGGAATTTGCTATGTTGTTCCAATCAAAAACAATAGAGAAAAATGGAAATGGAAAAGGAGTCACAACATGGAATTTTTTGATGTAATAAAAAATAGAGGAAGCTACCGTGGCGAATTTCTGCCGATAGACGTAGGAGAAGAGGATCTGAACAATATTTTGGATGCGGGCATCAGAGCGCCCTCAGGGTATAACCTGCAAACGACTACTTTCATTGCCGTCCGGGATGCAAAAATCAAAGCGGAGATTGCCAACATTCTTTCCACCCCGGCTACCAGAACAGCGCCGGTGATCCTTGTCGTCATGTCAGAGTCAAATGTTTCCCATAATGGATTGGATTTTGAAATGGTAGACTATGGTGCGGCCAGAGAAAATATCATGTTGGCCATCACTGCGTCCGGTTATGCCGGAGTGTGGATGGACGGAATGGTTCGTCTGGATGGAGCGGGGGAAAAACTTACATCTTTGCTCTCTATCCCGGACGGGAAAACGATTCGGACGATTATTCCCTTTGGAAAGCCTGCAGAAGAGGTAATACAGCGGGAAAAGAAATCCATGGAGGAACGCGCAAAAATTATCTAATTACGACCGCTCTGATCTCTGTGGGATACGCTGGTCGCAGGGTTGCCTGTTACGATTATCGAGAATTACCATGGTTATTAAAGAAAAACACTGAGACGGCTTCCGGTTTATCAAACAGGCATAAGGGCGCACTTCTATATGTGTGCCTTGCCTCACTGCATTCCGCACAAGGGTCTGCATCCCCTGCGTCGCTTTGCGGCGATCCTCTGAAAGCAAAAGGCGTGACCCCTTGCGTCACGCCTTGCGCTTGCCGAAGAAAACCGGGGTTGATAAGGGGCCGCAGCCCCTTATGTTCCATCCGGATCTGACGACAAGTGCGTCAGAACGGATGAAAACCGAGAGGGTTTCGTACGTTGCAGGTTTTGTCGCCCGGGAGCGAATGCGAGAGGCAAAACCTGTGAAAGCTCGAAAAAGTGGCGTTCCGCCACTTCTTCGACACGCAAAAGGCGTGACCCCTTTCGTCACGCCTTTTGCATATGTACTGTCCTATGAACAATGCCCACCCCGGGGGAGCCGCAATTTACAGGCCCAGCGCCTCGTGTACGTCGCGCATGCCCTCCAGGGTTTCTGCAATCACCTCATCCAGCGTCAGGCCCAGCATTTCGCAGCCCGCCAGTATGACGTCCCGGCTGACGCCTGCGGCAAAGCCCTTGTCCTTGAACTTCTTTTTGACGCTTTTGACCTCCATGTCCATAACGCTGCGGGAAGGCCGCATATAGGCCGCCGCAGTGATGAGCCCGGTCAGCTCGTCGATGGTGTAGAGCACCTGCTCCATGGGCAGCTCCGGCTTCACGTCCGTACAGATGCCGTAGCCGTGCGCGCAGACCGCGTGGATGAAGGCCTCGTCATAGCCCGCCTCCGCCAGCAGGCGGGGCGCGATTTTGAGATGCTCATTTGGCCACCTTTCGTAGTCCACATCGTGCAGAAGGCCCACCTGCCCCCAGTATGCAACGTCCTCGCCCCGGGCCGCCGCAAAGCGGCGCATCACGCCCTCCACCGCGTACGCGTGTTTGAGCAGGGATTCGGTTTCATTATATTGCTGCAATACCCTGAGCGCATCCTCCCGTGTTTTCATCTGCATTGTCACTCCCCGTTAAAATCGTTTTGTTTTTTCTTCGGCGTGCGGGAGCATCGTCCCCGCAACCTCAGACCTATGATACCGCAAAGGGGACAAACTGGCAACTTTTTCAAAAATTTCACCAAAAGCGGCCTCTTTCATGAAACATTTCTCTTGACAGTTGATTTTTCTAATGATATCATTCAAAATTGACTTATGATGGATATACTGTGGTAATATGCCCAAAATGGCGGGTTTCATACGGACCGGCCGCATGAAAAAACCAGCATTTGGGAATGCTCCACAGTGGATCGGAAAAATTTGTTCCGCAGGTGCGGAACGGGCAAAAACAGCAAATTTGACGCGGCGCGAAACGCCGTGTCGGCAAGGGGTGAACGCGATAATGCATGACGTCAAAATGGGTCAAAGGACGCGCAAGAGCTTCTCGAGGATTCAGGAAGTTCTGGACATGCCCGACCTCATCGAGGTGCAGAAGAACTCGTATTACCGATTTTTGAAGGAAGACCTTCGGGACGTGCTGGACGATATTTCGCCCATCACGGACTACTCGGGAAAACTCGTGCTGGAGTTTGTCGATTACAAGATCGACCTGGACAATCCGAAATACTCCATGGAGGAGAGCAAGGAGCGGGACGTCAACTATGCCGCGCCCCTTCGTGTCAGCGTTCGCCTAATTAATAAGGAAACAGGAGAGGTCAAGCAGCAGGAGGTCTTTATGGGCGACTTCCCGCTCATGACGCCCCAGGGCACCTTTATCATCAATGGTGCAGAGCGCGTCATCGTCTCCCAGCTTGTGCGCTCGCCCGGCGTTTATTTTTCCGAGAGCTTCGACAAGGTCGGCAAGCAGCTCTTTGCCGCGCAGGTCATTCCAAACCGCGGCGCCTGGCTCGAGTATGAAACCGACTCCAACGGCATCCTCTACGTCAAGATCGACCGTCAGCGCAAGGTTCACGTCACCTCGCTCCTTCGCGCAATCGGCTACGGCGCAAACTCCGAAATCCTCGAGCTGCTGGGCGAGGACGAGCGGCTCATGGCCACGCTGCAGAAGGACCCCACGCGCTCGGTGGCGGAGGGCCTCATTGAGATTTACAAGCGCCAGCGCCCCGGCGAACCGCCCACGGAGGAGAGCGCCCGTTCGTTGCTGAACTCGCTGTTTTTCGACAAGCGCTATGATCTGGCGCGCGTGGGCCGCTACAAGTTCAACAAAAAGCTGGCCCTCAAAAACCGCATCGCGGGCCAGATGGCGGACGAGAACGTGGTTTCCCCTCTGACGGGCGAGATTCTGGCCGAGGCCGGGCAGATCATCGACCGGGATACGGCGCGCGCCATCCAGTGTGCGGGCGTCAACTCGGTCTGGCTGCGCGTGGGCGAGCAGCGCGTCAAGGCCGTCGGCAACAACTTTGCGGACGCCTCGGCTTTCCTGCCCTTTGCGCCCATGGACGCGGGCCTCAACGAGGATGTGCATATCCCGACCCTGCAGGCGCTGCTGCCCGAAATGGAGGGCATGGACCAGGAGCAGAAGAAGGCCTTCCTGCACAAGCATTATTATGACCTGATCCCGCGCCATATCATTCCCGACGATATGGTGGCGTCGATCTCCTACCTTATCGGCATGCCCTACGGCATCGGCCACACGGATGACATCGACCATCTGGGCAACCGCCGTATCCGCAGCGTGGGCGAGCTGCTGCAAAACCAGATTCGCGTGGGCCTGACCCGCCTTGAGCGCGTGGTGCGGGAGCGTATGGGTTTGCAGGATATGGACGTGGCCATGCCCTCAAACCTCATCAATATCCGCCCCGTAACCGCCGCGATCAAGGAGTTTTTCGGCTCCTCGCAGCTGTCCCAGTTTATGGATCAGACAAATCCCCTGGCGGAGCTGACGCACAAGCGCCGCCTGTCGGCCCTGGGCCCCGGCGGCCTGAACCGTGAGCGTGCCACCTTCGACGTGCGCGACGTTCACTTTTCCCACTATGGCCGCATGTGCCCCATCGAGACGCCGGAAGGTCCGAACATCGGCCTCATCAACTCCCTGTCCACCTATGCGCGCATCAACGAGTACGGCTTCATCGAGGCGCCCTACCGCCGCGTGGACAAGAAGAACCGCATCATCACCGATACCATCGAGTACCTGACCGCGGATGAGGAGGACAACTTCATCGTCGCGCAGGCCAACGAGCCCATCGACCCGAATACCCACTGGTTCAAACGGGACCGCGTCACCGCGCGCCTGCTGGACCAGATCATCGAGGTGATGAACACCGAGGTGGACTACATGGACGTTTCGCCCAAGCAGCTTGTCTCGGTGGCGACGGCCATGATCCCCTTCCTGGAGAATGACGACGCCAACCGCGCGCTCATGGGCTCCAACATGCAGCGCCAGGCCGTGCCGCTGCTCGTGCCCGAAGCGCCCGTGGTCGCCACCGGTATGGAATACAAGGCCGCCGCAGACTCCGGCGTAGTGGTGCTGTCCGAGGTGGACGGCGTGGTGACGCATGTCAGCGCCCGCGCCATCACCATCCGCGATGACAACGGCGTTGAGCACATCTATAAGCTCACGAAGTTCCAGCGCTCGAACCAGGGCACCTGCCTGAACCAGCGCCCCATCGTCAAAAAGGGCCAGCGCGTTGCAAAAAAGGAGGTCATCGCGGACGGCGCCTCCACCGACGGCGGCGAGATCGCGCTGGGCCGCAACATCCTCATCGGCTTCATGACCTGGGAGGGCTACAACTATGAGGACGCCGTTCTCATCAGCGAAAAGCTGGTCAAGGACGACGTGTTCACCTCCATCCACATCGAGGAGCACGAGGTGGAGGCCCGCGACACCAAGCTGGGGCCGGAGGAGATCACCCGCGACATCCCCAACATCGGCGAGGACGCCCTTGCCCAGCTGGACGAATTCGGCATCATCCGCCCCGGCGCGGAGGTGCGCTCGGGCGACATCCTCGTGGGCAAGGTCACGCCCAAGGGCGAGACGGAGCTGACCGCGGAGGAACGGCTCCTGCGGGCCATCTTCGGCGAGAAGGCGCGGGACGTCAGGGACACCTCCCTGCGCGTGCCCCACGGCGAGGGCGGCGTGGTCGTGGACGTGAAGATTTTCACCCGCGCCAACAAGGACGAACTCAGCCCCGGCGTAAACCAGATGGTGCGCGTCTACATCGCCCAGAAGCGCAAGATCAGCGTGGGCGACAAGATGGCCGGACGCCATGGCAACAAGGGCGTTATTTCCCGTATCCTCCCGGAAGAGGACATGCCCTTCCTGCCGGATGGCACGCCGCTGCAGATCGTGCTGAATCCGCTGGGCGTTCCCTCCCGTATGAACATCGGCCAGGTGCTGGAGCTGCATCTGGGCATGGCCTGTAAATCCCTGGGCATCCGCATCGCCACGCCGGTTTTTGACGGCGCCACCGAGCAGGACATCAAGGACCTGCTGGTGCAGGGCGGTTGCGATGAAGACGGCAAGACCATCCTCTACGACGGTCGCACCGGAGAGCCCTTTGAAAACCGCGTGTCCGTGGGCTACATGTACTACCTCAAGCTCCACCATCTGGTGGACGACAAGATTCACGCCCGCTCCACCGGCCCCTACAGCCTCGTCACGCAGCAGCCGCTGGGCGGCAAGGCGCAGTTCGGCGGCCAGCGCTTCGGTGAGATGGAGGTCTGGGCGCTGGAGGCCTACGGCGCTGCAAACACCCTCCAGGAGATTCTGACCGTCAAGTCCGACGACGTGGTGGGCCGCGTCAAGACCTATGAGGCCATTGTCAAGGGCGAAAACGTGCCGCCTGCGGGCGTTCCGGAATCGTTCAAGGTGCTCATCAAGGAGCTGCAGTCGCTGGCGCTGGACATCAAGGTGCTCTCCGACACCCGCGAGGAGATCTTCATCGGCGAGGACGACGACGACGATATGATGCCGCTGGATGTCAACATCGCAGGCCCCGAGGATATGCCTGCGATTATGCCGGAGGCAGAGGGCGACCTCGACGAGGACTTTGAGGAGTTCGAGGACTTTGAGGACGACTTTGACGACGCGGAGCCCGATCCCGACAAGCTGGACGAGGCGCCGGACGCGCTGGACGAGGCGCTGGAGCTTGATCTGGACGACCCGGATCTGGACGACCTGAACTGACAGCCTGTACTGGGCATTGCCCGAAGGGAGAGAAGATACAGTGTTTGAACTCACGAATTTTGACGCTTTGCAAATTGGGCTCGCCTCGCCGGAAAAGATACTGGAATGGTCGCACGGAGAGGTCAAAAAGCCCGAAACCATCAATTACCGAACGCTGAAGCCGGAAAAGGACGGCCTGTTCTGCGAACGCATTTTCGGGCCCACGAAGGACTGGGAGTGCCACTGCGGGCGCTATAAGCGGGGCCGCTACAAGGGCATCGTGTGCGACAAGTGCGGCGTTGAGGTCACCCGCGCCAAGGTGCGCCGCGAACGCATGGGCCACATCGAGCTGGCCGTGCCGGTGTCGCATATCTGGTATTTCAAGGGCATCCCCTGCCGCATGAAGATGCTGCTGGACATGAGCCCCCGCGCCCTGGAGCAGGTGCTGTACTTTGCGGCCTATGTGGTGACCGATCCCGGCGAAACGCCGCTGGCCTACAAGCAGGTGCTCACCGACAAGGAGTACCGGGACGCGCAGGAGCAGTACGGCCCGAAGGCCTTCAAGGCCGGCATGGGCGCGGAAGCCATCCGCGAGCTGCTGTGCGCGCTGGATCTGGTGGCGCTGGAAAAGGAGCTGCGGGAAGAGATCGCGGGTTCCTCCGGCCAGAAGCGGGCCAACGCCATCAAGCGGCTTGAGGTGGTGGAGGCCTTCATCAAGAGCGGCAACAAGCCCGAGTGGATCATCCTGACGGTGGTGCCGGTCATCCCGCCGGAGCTGCGCCCCATGGTTCAGCTCGACGGCGGACGCTTTGCAACCAGCGACCTGAACGACCTGTATCGCCGCGTGATCAACCGCAACAACCGCCTGAAACGGCTTCTTGAGCTGCGCGCGCCTGACATCATCGTGCGCAACGAAAAGCGCATGCTTCAGGAGGCGGTGGATTCCCTGATCGACAACGGCCGCCGCAGCCGCCCGGTCACCGGGCCCGGCAACCGGCCCCTCAAGTCCCTCTCCGACATGCTGCGGGGCAAGCAGGGCCGCTTCCGCCAGAACCTGCTGGGCAAGCGCGTGGACTACTCCGGCCGCTCGGTCATCGTGGTCGGCCCGGATCTCAAGATGTATCAGTGCGGCCTGCCCAAGGAGATGGCGCTGGAGCTGTTCAAGCCCTTCGTGATGAAAAAACTGGTCAAGGGCGGCTTTGCCCAGAACGTCAAGGGCGCAAAGCGCATGGTGGAGCGCGTTTCCGCAGAGGTCTGGGGCGTGCTGGAGGAGGTCATCAAGGATCATCCCGTCATGCTCAACCGCGCGCCAACGCTGCACAGGCTGGGCATTCAGGCCTTTGAGCCCGTGCTGGTGGAGGGGCGCGCCATCAAGCTCCATCCGCTGGTCTGCACCGCGTTCAACGCGGACTTCGACGGCGACCAGATGGCGGTCCACGTGCCGCTGTCCGTGGAGGCGCAGGCGGAAGCGCGCTTTTTGATGCTGGCTTCCAACAACATTCTCAAGCCGCAGGACGGCCGCCCGGTTGTTTCTCCCACGCAGGATATGGTCATGGGCTGCTATTACCTGACGCTGGAGCGCCCCGGCGCAAAGGGCGAGGGGAAGGTGTTCCACTCCGAGGACGAGGCCGTCATGGCCTATCAGACCGGCGAGGTCGCCCTGCAGGCCAGGGTGAAAGTGCGCATCGCGCGGGAGTTCGAGGGCAGGACCTACCGCCGCGTGATCGACACCACGGTTGGCCGCATCCTCTTCAACAACGCCATTCCGCAGGATCTGGGCTTCGTGCCCCGCGAGACGCTGGACGACATGTTCCGCCTGGAGATTGACCATCTGGTGGTCAAAAAGGATCTGGGCAACATCGTGGATCACTGCTACCGCAAGTACGGCCCCACAAAGACCGCCGAAACGCTGGATAACATCAAGAAGCTGGGCTTCACCTACTCCACCCGCGGCGGCGTGACCGTCGGCTTCCAGGACATCCAGGTGCCCGAGGAGAAAAAGGAGTTTATCGCGCAGGCGGAAAAGCAGGTCGTCGAGATCGACAGCCTGTTCCGCATGGGCCTCCTGAGCAACGCCGAGCGCCGGGAGCGCGTAATCAAGGTCTGGGAAAAGACCACCGAAGAGGTCTCCAAGGCCCTGATGGATTCCCTCGACCCCTTCAATCCCATCTACATGATGGCCAACTCCGGCGCCCGTGGTTCCACGGCGCAGATCCGCCAGCTTGCCGGCATGCGCGGCCTGATGGCCGACCCCTCCGGCCAGATCATCGAGGTTCCCATTCGGGCGAACTTCCGCGAGGGCCTGTCCGTGCTGGAGTTTTTCATCTCCTCCCACGGCGCCAGAAAGGGCCTTGCGGATACGGCGCTGCGCACGGCGGACTCGGGCTATCTGACCCGCCGCCTGGTGGACGTTTCGCAGGATGTGATCGTGCGCGAGGAGGACTGCTACGCCTCCCGCGGCGAGGTGCCCAAGGGCATGGTTATCACCGAGATTCGGGACGGCAACAAGCTGGTTGAGCCGCTCAAGGCCCGGGTGATCGGCCGCTATACGGTGGAGCCCGTGGTGCATCCCGAGACCGGCGAGGTCATCGTGGAGGCGGATCAGATGATCTCCTATGAGCAGGCCGAGGCCATCGAGCAGGCCGGCGTCAGGAGCGTGGTCTGCCGGAGCGTCTTTACCTGCCGTTCCGACCACGGCGTCTGCGCCAAGTGCTATGGCGCAAACCTGGCCACCGGCAGCAACGTCAACATCGGCGAGGCCGTGGGCATCATTGCCGCGCAGGCCATCGGCGAGCCGGGCACGCAGCTCACCATGCGTACCTTCCATACCGGCGGCGTGGCTTCTGCGGACGACATCACGCAGGGTCTTCCCCGCGTTGAGGAGCTCTTTGAGGCGAGAAAGCCGAAGGGCCTTGCGGTCATCTCCGAGATCAACGGCACCGTTCACATCGACGAGAGCAAGAGGCGTCGTGAAGCCGTGGTTACCGGCGACGACGGCGAGAGCGAGAGCTACCTCATCCCCTTCGGCAGCAAGCTGAAGGTGCAGGAGGGCGACGTGATCGAAGCCGGCGACGAGCTCACCGAGGGCTCCGTGAACCCGCACGATATCCTGAAGATCAAGGGCATCAAGGGCGTACAGGCCTACCTGCTCAAGGAAGTGCAGAGCGTGTACCGGCTCCAGGGCGTTGAAATCTCCGACAAGCACATTGAGATCATCATCCGCCAGATGCTGCGCAAGGTTCAGATTGAGGATGCGGGCGATACGACCATGCTGCCCGGCGAGCTTGTGGATATCTTCCGCTTTGAGGAAGAGAACGAAAAGGTGGTCGAGAACGACGGACAGCCCGCCATCGCAAAGCGCAAGCTCCTTGGCATCACGAAGGCTTCGCTTGCCACAGACTCCTTCCTCTCGGCGGCCTCTTTCCAGGAGACCACCCGCGTGCTGACCGAGGCCGCGATCAAGGGGAAGGTCGATCCGCTGCTGGGCCTCAAGGAGAACGTCATCATCGGAAAGCTGATTCCGGCAGGCATCGGCCTCCGGCGCTACCGCAACGTGACGGTGCGCGAGCGTTCCAGCGCCATCGAGTAACAGGACGAAACCGTGCGCGGCGCCTGGCGCCGCGCACGGAGAGAGAAGGCGCGGCCCCTGCGGCATGCCGGGGCACGCGGAAAAAAGGCGTTGAAAGGGAGGCGGGAGCCAATGGAAAGAAGACCCAACAATCCCAAGTGTCCGCTTTCGGATACGCGGTACTGCGATCTGCTCAACATGGGCACCTGCGAGCGCTGCACCATCGGCGGCGCGGGGGATACACCCGAGCAGGTCATGGCAGATCTCGATCTGTACGAATCGCTCCTGCCGGAGGGCGGCGTTGCGCAGCTGTTTCTGAGCCGCCAGTGCCAGTTCTGCAAAAGCGAACCCAAGGGCGAGCGCGAGGGCTATGCCATCCTCGACATGGCGCACCCGGAGCCCAAGCGCATCCAGCGCAAGCTGTTCATCAAGCGGGTCGCCCCCTTTGGAACGATGATACCGCTGCAGTTTTCCATCTGCCGGCATTGCAGAAGAAAACTCCTGCTGATAGAGTATCTCCCGATACTCGTGCCGCTGGCGCTGGCCATGGTGGGGCTTGGGCTGCTTTCCATTCCGGCGGTAAACGATGCGCTGGTTCTGCGGGCCAACTGGCTGCCCTTTGCCATCTGGGCGGCCATGGTGGCGCTGGGCGTGGTCATAGGCAGACTCGCTTCCAAAAGCAGGCAGAAAAGCGCCTCCCGCACCATGTATGCGGACGTATTGCAGCATCCCGTCGTACGGGAGATGCTGGACAAGGGCTGGTTCCCCATCTCCAGGGAGAGCCGCGTTAAGGTGGTCTTTTCCAAAAGCCGCCGTGTGCGCGGACTGGGTACCGCCATCCGGAGCAGCGGGGAAGAAACCCATTGACAAAACGCCGAAAAGGCTGATAAAATATCGCTTTGGCGGCAAAAGAGGGAAAAAAGGATGGATTCGGACAGTAGAAAACCCGGCGTAGTGGGCCTCAAGCAGGTGCTGCGGGGGCTTGATGCGGATCGTTTATCCGCCGTGTATCTGGCGGACGATGCGGAGGAGCACATCCGCAGCCGCGTGATCGAACGCTGCCGCATGCGGAACGTGCCGGTCATTCCGGCCGAGAGCATGAGCGTACTGGGCTGCGCCGCAGGAATCGACATCGGCGCGGCGGTGGCTGGCGTCGTACGGGACGCCACATGAACTGGGACAATCATCCCTACAAGGGTTGCAGGGAGTTGTAAGATATAAATAGTATTTTAAAGGAAAGATTTCAGGAGGACTATCATGCCGACCATTAATCAGCTGGTTCGCAAGGGTCGCGAGCAGGTGGAGTACAAGTCCAACGCTCCGATTCTCAAGCAGTGCCCGCAGCGCCGCGGCGTTTGCACGGCAGTGCGTACGATGACACCCAAAAAGCCCAACTCGGCGCTTCGCAAAATTGCCCGTATCCGTCTGTCCGACGGCCTTGAGGGTACCGCCTATATTCCCGGCATCGGCCACAACCTGCAGGAGCACTCCGTTGTGCTCATTCGCGGCGGCCGCGTCAAGGACCTGCCCGGTGTGCGTTACCACATCATCCGCGGCGCGCTGGATACCGCAGGCGTTGCGGACCGCAAGCAGAGCCGCTCGCTCTATGGCGCCAAGCGCCCGAAGAAGTAAGGAGGGACGAAGCGATGCCCAGAAGAGGATTCATTCCCAAGAGAGAAGTGCTGGCTGACCCGATTTACAACAGCACCGTTGTTACCAAGCTCATCAACCAGGTTATGCTGGACGGCAAGCGCGGCGTTGCCCAGAAGGCGGTTTACGATGCCTTTGACGCCATCCGCGAAAAGACCGGCCGGGAGCCCGGAGAGGTATTCGAGCAGGCGATGAACAACATCATGCCCGTGCTCGAGGTCAAGGCGCGCAGGGTCGGCGGTTCGACCTATCAGGTCCCGATCGAGATCCGCCCGGAGCGCCGCCAGACCCTGGGCCTCCGCTGGCTTGTGAGCTATGCCCGCGCCCGCAGCGAACGCACCATGAGCGAACGCCTGGCCGGGGAAATTCTGGACGCCTGCAATTCGGCCGGTAACGCCTTCAAGAAGAAGGAAGATACCCACAAGATGGCCGAGGCGAACAAGGCGTTTGCACATTACAGATGGTAAGGTGACCCTTTTGCCCAGAGATACAGCACTCGAAAAAACCAGAAACATTGGCATCATGGCGCATATTGATGCCGGCAAGACCACCACGACCGAGCGGATTTTGTTCTACACGGGCAAAATCCACAAGGTCGGCGAGACGCATGAGGGCGCTGCTACCATGGACTACATGGTGCAGGAGCAGGAGCGTGGCATTACCATCACCTCCGCCGCCACCACGGCGTACTGGCGCGATCACCGGATCAACATCATCGACACGCCCGGCCACGTGGATTTCACCGTGGAGGTGGAGCGCTCGCTCCGCGTACTCGACGGCGCTGTCGCCGTGTTCTGCGCCAAGGGCGGCGTGGAGCCCCAGTCGGAAACGGTCTGGCATCAGGCCATGAAATATGGCGTGCCGTGCATCGCCTATGTCAATAAAATGGATATTACGGGCGCGGATTTCTATCACGTCGTGGATATGATGCACGAACGCCTCCGCGCCAACGCGCTGCCCATCCAGCTGCCCATCGGCAGCGAGGCGGAGTTCCGCGGCATCGTCGATCTGCTCACGATGAAGGCGGAGGTCTATTACAACGACGATGGCACCGACGTGCGCGAGGAGGAGATCCCGGAGGATATGCTCCAGCTGGCCAAGGACACGCGCGCCAAGCTCCTCGACGAGATTCTCGGCGAGGACGAAGAGCTGATGGAGCGGTATTTTGCGGGCGAGTGGTTCAAGGCGGAGGAGCTGATTCCGGCGATTCGCCGCGCCACCATCGCGGGCCGCCTTGTGCCCGTATGCTGCGGCACATCCTATCGCAACAAGGGCGTACAGCCGCTTTTGAACGCGATTGTGGACTTTCTGCCCTCGCCGCTGGACGTACCGCCCGCCAAGGGAACCAACCGGGACGGCACCAAGGAGCTGGTTGCGGAGCCCCGCGACGACGCGCCCTTTGCGGCGCTGGCCTTCAAGATCGTTACCGATCCCTTTGTGGGCAAGCTGGCCTTTGTGCGCGTTTACAGCGGAACGCTCAAGTCCGGCTCCTATGTCTACAACGCCACCAAGGGCAAGCGCGAGCGCGTGGGCCGTATCATGATGATGCATGCGGATGCGCGCACGGAGATCGACGAGCTGCATGCGGGCGACATCGCCGCCATCGTGGGCCTGAAGGACACCACAACGGGCGATTCGCTCTGCACGGAGAACCATCAGATCCTGCTGGAGAGCATGAGCTTCCCGGACCCGGTCATCCGCGTGGCCATCGAGCCCAAGACCAAGGCCGGGCAGGAGCGCATGACCATGGCGCTTGTCAAGCTGGCGGAGGAGGACCCGACCTTCAAGACCTATACGGATCAGGAGACGGGTCAGACCATTATCGCGGGCATGGGCGAGCTGCATCTGGAGATCATCGTGGACCGGCTGATTCGCGAGTTCCACGTGGAGGCCACGGTGGGCAATCCGCAGGTGGCGTACAAGGAGTCCATCACAAAGACCGTCACGGTAGAAGGCCGTTATGTCCGCCAGACCGGCGGCCACGGCCAGTTTGGCCATTGCAAGGTAACCTTCGAGCCGCTGGAGCCGGGCGCCGGCTTTGAGTTTGTCGATAAGATCGTGGGCGGCGTAATTCCGAAGGAGTATATTCCCGCAGTGGAAAACGGCATCCGCGCCGCGCTGGAATCCGGCGCGCTGGGCGGCTATCAGGTGGTGGATGTGCGCGCAACGCTGATCGACGGCTCTTATCACGAGGTGGATTCCTCGGAGATTGCGTTCCAGATCGCGGGATCGCTGGCGGTCAAGGAGGCGCTGCCCAAGGCCGGCCCGGTGCTGCTGGAGCCGATGATGAAGGTTGAGGTGCTGGTGCCCGAGGAATATCTGGGCGACATTCTGGGCAATCTGACCGCGCGCCGCGGCCGCGTTTCCGGCATGGAGATGCGGAGCGGTACGCAGGTGGTGGACGCTGTGGTGCCGCTTTCGGAGATGTTCGGTTATGCCACCGATCTCCGCTCGCGCACACAGGGCCGGGGTACCTTTACGATGCAGTTCGAGCATTACGAGCAGGCACCCGCTTCCGTATGCGAAAAAATGATCAGCAGACGAAGCGGCTATTGACATTTACAATATTTTAAAGGAGAACTATCATGGCAAAGGCAAAGTTTGAAAGAACGAAACCGCATGTAAACATCGGAACGATCGGACACGTGGACCACGGGAAGACGACGCTGACGGCGGCGATCACG
>SFNQ01000019.1 GCA_004554165.1 Clostridiales bacterium
GTCACTCCTTTGGCTATTGGTTCCCGGCAGTCCCAATATTACCATTTCTGTGCAGGCTTTGCTCCTTTTTTCTGTTACCTATGTATTGTATCTCAACATGGATACAAGAAAGACGCAGGGCAGTCCCGCGTTCCGCAGCCGGAACGCCCCGGCGCGCCCCGAGCAGACGCAGCCTGCGGCAAAATCGCCGGCGCGCCGGGACTGCGCGGCCGCAGGCCGCGCGCGGGGCTGCCCCGTAGCGGCGTGTTTTTTTCGAGAAGCGCACCGCCGCGCCATATTGTTGTGCGAAACCGCCGGAATCTGTGATATACTGATAGCAGCCCCAACCGGCGGCGACAAAAGCTTTGCTTTGAGGAGGTTTCAGCATGAAACTACTGTTTGCGGTTGTGCAAAACGACGATGTAAAGTCCCTCACCCGCGCGCTGGTCGACCACGACATCAGCGTTACCCGCATTTCCTCCACCGGCGGCTTTCTGCGCGGCGGCAACACCACCCTGATGATCGGCATTGAGGAAGAACGGCTGGAATTTGCGCTCTCCATCATCCGGGAAAAATCCAGCCGCAGACATTCTGTTACGGTTCCCACCGCAGGCATTCCCCACACGGCGGACAGCGCTGCCATGCCGCTGACGGTCGTTGTCGGCGGTGCGACGGTGTTCGTTCTGGACGTTGCCGATTTTAAAAAATTCTAATTATTACAAGCAGTCATGCAAAACAATGCGCTTACCGGTGAGCGGCTGTTTACCTCGCGGGATTTGACGCGCCTGATCATCCCGCTCATCATCGAGCAGTTTCTCGCCGTGACGGTCGGCATGGCCGACACCTTCATGATCGCCTCCGTTGGCGAGGCAGCCGTTTCCGGCGTCTCGCTGGTGGATGTCATCAACAATCTGATCATTCAGATTCTGGCCGCGCTCTCCACCGGCGGCGCAGTCATTGTCTCGCAGTTTCTCGGCAGGCGCGAGAGCAGAAACGCGTGCATGGCCGCAAAGCAGCTTCTCTACAGCACGACCGTTCTGGCGCTGCTGCTGGCTGTTGCAGCGCTGGCTGCCCGCCGCCCGATATTGCGGCTGCTCTTTGGCGAAATCGATGCGGATGTTATGGAAAACGCCGTCACCTATCTGACCTTCACGGCGATCTCCTTCCCCTTTCTGGCCATCTACAATTCCTGCGCCGCGCTGTTCCGCTCCATGGGCAACAGCAAGGTTTCCATGCTCTCCTCCCTGCTGATGAACGTGGTCAATATCGGCGGGAACGCCCTGTTCATCTATGGGTTCCGCTGGGGCGTCGCAGGCGCCGGCGCAGCAACGCTCGCCTCCCGCGCGCTTGCAGCCATCATCATTCTGCGGTTGGTGGGCGACCACCGCAACGCCGTCTTTGTGGAACACCTGCAACGGATCCGCTTTGAATGGCCCATGATCAAAAACATTCTGCGCGTGGGCATACCCAACGGCATTGAAAACGGTCTGTTCAACATCGGCAAGCTCATCGTGCAGGGCTTTATTACGGGGCTTGGCACCGCGGCCATCGCGGCAAACGCCATCGCTGGCAGCATTTCCGGCGTCCTTCTCGTTCCCGGAAACGCGGTCGCTCTGGCGCTGATCACGGTGGTGGGGCAGTGCGTGGGCGCGGGCGCTTACGATCAGGCGCGCTTCTACATCAAGCGGCTGATGCTGCTGGTCTACGCCTGCGTCGCCTTCATGTCCGCTGCGCTCATGCTCCTTCTCGAGCCGCTGACCGGGCTCTTTCCCCTGTCCGATGCGGCGCGCGGCCTGGTGCTGGAGCTGTTGCCCACCTTTGCGCTCGTCATGGCCGCCATCTGGCCCATGGCCTTCCCCTTCCCCAACGTGCTGCGCGCCGCGGGCGATGTGCGCTATACCATGGTGGTCTCCATGATCTCCATGTGGTCGCTGCGCGTCGGCATGTGTTATGTGTTTGTTGATCTAATGCATCTGGGCGTGTCTGGCGTCTGGTATGCAATGTACTGCGACTGGCTCGGCCGCAGCGCATGTTTCTTCCTCCGGTATCTCAGCGGAAAATGGAAGAACAAACGCGTCATCGCCTGAGCGCATTATCCTTCCTGGAGAATTCGATATGGAATACCGTTTGGGCATCGATCTTGGCGGCACCACCTTCAAGATCGGCCTTGTAGACAGCAGCTTCCAAATGATTCGCCGCGCAAGCGCGCCAACCGATCCGCTGGCGCGGAGCTTTGACGCGGTGGCTGCCGACATGGCAGACCTGGCAAAGCGCGTTATTGCGGATGCCGGTCTCGACGTTCACGCGCTTTCTGCGGCCGGCATCGGCACACCGGGCTGCATCAACCCCCAAACCGGCGAAGTGCTGCATGCGGGCAACCTGAACTGGCGGCGAGCGCCGCTTGCCCGCGCTCTGTCCCAGCGGCTCGGCCTGCCGGTACGCATTGCAAACGACGCCAACTGCGCCATCATCGGAGAAACGCTGGCGGGCGCGGCAAAGGGCAAAAAAAACGCGCTCATACTCACGCTGGGCACAGGCGTCGGCGGCGGAATCATCCTGAACGGCAAGCTGTTCACCGGCGGCAATGCCATGGGGGCGGAGTTTGGCCATACGCCCTTTGTGTTCGACGGCCTGCGCTGTTCCTGCGGCCTGCGCGGTTGCCTGGAGGTCTATGCTTCCGCGACAGCGCTCATCCGCATGACGCGGGAAGCGATGGCCCGATGTCCGGATTCCACCCTGCACACATATGCGGCCCGCGAGGGCGGCGCCGTCACCGGGCGCACCGCTTTTGATTGCGCCAGGGCAGGCGACCCCGCTGCGGCCGGCGTGGTGGACGCCTATACCACATATGTCGCCGCGGGCCTCGGCGGCTTTATCAGCATGTTCCGGCCGGACATTGTGCTGCTGGGCGGCGGGGTCAGCCAGGCGGGCGCAGCGCTGATCGAGCCCGTCAATCGGAAGCTGCCGGATTATGCTTTTGCGCACAAGCTGGTTCCGCTGCCGCCCGTGGTGGCGGCAATGCTCGGCAACGATGCGGGCATCATCGGCGCGGCCTTTCTCGATACAATGGAATGATAGGACAAGCCGTCCGCGCAGGCCCGGCGCCCCTGCAACGGCCTTCCAGCATTGCCCTCCCGCTGCTGCGCGCCCTGTTTGAAAGACTCGGGACAGCTCCCTGCGTGCTGCATCCCCCCTCCGGGGCGCGGTGGCAGATGCGTTCGTATTCTACAAAGGCGCGTACCCCGGTTTTGCCGGCGCCTGAAAACTGCTGCCGCGCTGATTCGATTCCACCACAATTCCGAAGGAATTTCTCCGAACCGCCGGGGCATGTTTTTTCCGGAATATTTTTATTATAATTTTTTAATTTTTACAAATTTTAAATATCAGCTGCTGAAAATCTTTTTATTTATGTAATTAAAAAATAAATTATTTGTATTCCCTGGCAGACGAGCTCCTTCTTCCCGCCTCACACAAACACAATTGCCCAAAACCAAAATCCTGTGTCCTTTTGAAAATAATTTTTGATTATAATCACACCCCCCCATCGATCAAATATTGGAGCTTCCGGATTTTCTGCTTCCGTCTCCCGTTATACCGATCAATAAATGCATCTTCCCAATACGCAAAACAGGAAAATATCGCAAAAATATTGAGCGAAAAAGCGGAGTGCCGCCCTTTATGGAAAGGTTTGGAAAATCTCCTTTGAAGAACACAAGCTTGAGACGGTTCCTGCAACGGCGCAGTCAGGAAAGCGAAGCCATTTCCTGAGGGAAGCAATTTCCCCAACAGGGAAGCGGCAAAAGCAGCGATGGAACGCTGGAATCGAACCATGGATGCGCCTGAATTCAAGCGCCGGTATTATGAGCAGCGGCAGAGGCAAAGCGCATACAACGATTTGCATGGCATACAAAACAACACATGAGGCAGCGGAATAAAAATAGCGGAACGAAAAAAATCCCCTTCTCTGTTTAATCGAAATTTTATTTTTATTTTAGTTTAAAATATTTTTTAAGGAGAAGGACGTGCAAATTTAAATAATTTCATTTTGACGGCGCATATTCAAAATGGCGGACGGCATCAGGACGGAACTCCGATCTGTTCCGCTTTTTATGCCACCGTTCAGACTTTTGGGCCGGCGGCGGTTCTCCTCCTCAGTGCAGCGCGGCTGGACGCAGGGCTGCGTCCCTGCAACGCGGCCGCCGGGGACGGGACGCCTCCGTTTTCCCTCCCGACCTGACAATGCGGCTGGCGGTTCCGTGGGATCGGGCTCCCTCCGAGCGTCATATCAACCGTTCGATTGATCGAAAATTGAGCATGGTATTATTTTCTTTTTTTATTTCTGTTTTTTCCGTTTTCATTTTTTTATTTTATTCTATGTCATCAAAAAAATAATCCGCCGATGCGGAGATGATCTGACTCAAATTACGACAGATTGTGGTTGTCCGGCCCTGCAATCTGCGGAAACCGCCGGCGCCGCTATGGTCCCTGTTGCAAGCAGGTCGAAATTCCGTCCCGCTGGCCGCGCACTATGGCGGCGCGGAACGCATGGCCCGTGCTGCCGCGCTCCCGCGCAGGCCTCCGCTCTTCTTTTCCGCCCGGGCGTCTCCTTCTCGCGGTTTCCTGCGCCGCTTCGATTATATTCTATTTTCCCTGACCGTAATGGTTTTCCGCAAAGTCCTTCAGGCTGGCCACCAGCGCCGCCGAAATGGGCGCAGGCCGGCCGATGCAGCGCGCCATATAGTAGATCTTCGCCGTCATTTCCAGCACGGTACACACGCGGAACGCGGCATCCATGTCCCTGCCCACGCAAACGGCGCCATGGTTTGCAAGCAGACAGGCCGCGCCGCCGCCCAGCGCGGACACCACGTTCTTCGCCAACTCCGGCGTTCCGGGCAGGGCATACGCCGCTACCTTTACTGCGCCGCCCAATATCTGCGCAGCCTCGTCTATCACCGGCGGGATTTCCTCATGAAGCAGCGCAAATACCTGCGAATACACGGGATGCGTATGCACGACGGCGTTAACCTCCGGCCTGTTCCCCATAATGCCAAGATGCATCCCGTATTCAATCGTGGGCTTTCGATCCCCCTTCATCCTCTCCCCATCAGGGCCCATTACCACGATATCCCGCTCCGTAATACGCTCATAAGGCATTCCGGACGGGGTAAGATAGACAAGCCCGGTTTCCGGGTCCCTTACGCTGATGTTTCCCCAGGTTTCAACGGTCAGTCCGGATCTGAGCATCCGCTTTCCGCTTTCCATGAGGTGCTTCTTATAATTCATGTCCTGCCTCCGTGTTTTATGACGCCTTCCGTCCCGCCGTTCAAGCCGGCAAGAGGCTGTCGTCTGTCCTGCATGGGAACGGCCACATGCCCGCTATCGTCGCATTTGTTATATTGTATCACAGAGGCTTCCCGGAAGAAAGCACCCCCCTTTCAGGAATCTGCCCCCTGTGTTAAACCTGTGGAATCCGGATTGCAAAAAGGAACGGGGTGCAGCCCCGTTCCGCAGAGTGTCGAAAAAGTGGCTGAACGCCACTTTTTCGAGCTTTCACAGGTTTTGCCTCTCGCATTCGCTCCCGGGCGGCAAAACCCGCAACGTACGAAACCCTGTGGGTTTTCATCCGTTCTGACGCACATGTCGTCAGAGCCGGATGGAACATAAGGGGCTGCGGCCCCTTATCAACCCCGGGGTTTTTCGACAAACTCAAGGAACGGGGTGAAGCCCCGTTCCTCTCTGATTGCGATTCGCTTTCGCGTCTGCTTATTTGTGATCGACCTTCGCCATATGCTCGATGAGCATGAGGACCTTGTTGGAATAACCCCACTCATTGTCATACCAGGCGACCACCTTGACGAAGGTATCCGTCAGCGCGATGCCGGCCTTGGCATCGAAGATGGAGGTGTGCGGATCGCCGATGAAGTCGGACGAAACGACCATATCCTCGGTGTAGGCCAGAATCCCCTTAAGCTCGCCTTCGGCGGCCTTCTTCATTGCGGCGCAGATCTCGTCGTACTTGGCGGGCTTTGCCAGATTGACGGTCAGGTCAACGACGGAGACGTCCAGCGTCGGAACGCGCATGGACATGCCGGTCAGCTTGCCATTCAGCGAGGGGATGACCTTGCCCACAGCCTTGGCCGCGCCGGTGGAGGAGGGGATGATGTTGTACGAAGCGCCGCGGCCGCCGCGCCAGTCCTTCATGGAAACGCCGTCCACGGTCTTCTGCGTGGCGGTGATGGAGTGTACGGTGGTCATGAGACCCTCGGTGATGCCGAAGGTATCGTGCAGCACCTTGGCCACAGGCGCGAGGCAGTTGGTCGTGCAGGATGCGTTGGACACGAACTGCATGTCCGAGGTGTAGGTCTCATGGTTGACGCCCATAACGAACATGGGGGTATCGTCCTTGGAGGGGGCGGACATAACAACGTGCTTTGCGCCGGCGGCGATATGGCCCTGCGCCTTTTCCTTGGTCAGGAACAGGCCGGTGGACTCGACCACGTACTCTGCGCCAACCTCGTTCCACTTCAGGTTCGCGGGATCCTTTTCCGCGGTGACGCGGATGGACTTGCCGTTGACGATGAGGGAATTGTCGGTATAGTCCACGGTGCCGTTGAAACGGCCGTGAATGGTGTCATACTTGAGCATGTACGCCATGTAGTCCGGCGTGATCAGGTCGTTGATGCCAACGATTTCGATGTTGGGATTGCCAACCGCAGCGCGGAAGACGAGACGGCCAATGCGGCCAAAGCCATTGATACCAACCTTGATTGCCATAAGAATTTATAGCCTCCTTTTCCATAATAAACTGAAAAAAACCTTAAAAACCGTAGATATCTTACCTCATCCCGCAGGCAAGTGCAACCTAAATCTTTATCATATAGATAAAAATTTATTGGATATTGTGCTTTTCGGCGACGATGTACAGCGGGCGGCCCTTGAGCTCGTCGTACATGCGGCCGAAATACATCCCCTGCAGGCCCATGCAGCAAAGGCTCAGGCCGTTGAGCAGTACAAGCCCGTCCAGCGCCCAGAGCCAGGGCGCCACGCCGCAGGTGCAGGCGCACACGATCAGCGCCACAAGCCCAAGACCGGCCAGCACGCAAACGCCAAGGCCCAGCACGCCCGGCAGCGTAAGCGGCTTGTCCGAAAAGCCGGTAATCCCGTCCATGGCAAGGCGCAGCATCTTCCTCAGGGTGTACTTGGTGCTGCCCGCAAAGCGCTCGTGCCGCTCATATTCGATGGGCTCCGTCCGGAATCCCATCCAGGCCGACATCCCCCGCAGAAAGCGGTTGTGCTCACGCATCTGGAGAAACACGTCCGCAACCCTGCGGTCGATCAGGCGGAAATCACCCGTGTCCAGCGGGATGGGATACGCGCTCATCCATGCCAGCAGGCGGTAGTATGCCGCGGCGGTCAGCTTTTTAAACAGCGTTTCGCCCTCGCGCTTGAGGCGCTTGCCGTAGATGATATCGCCGCCCTTCTCCCAGCGCCGCACCATCTCCGGGATGAGCTCCGGCGGGTCCTGCAAATCCACATCGATGATGATCAGCGCATCGCCCTTTGCCGCGTCCATACCGCAGGTCACCGCGGTCTGATGGCCAAAGTTTCGTGAAAAGGACAGCACCTTGACCCGGTCGTCCTCCTTTGCAAGCCGCCGGAGAATCTTCATGGAATCGTCGCGGCTGCCGTCGTTGACATAGATGATCTCAAAGGGGTAGCCGGTCTGCTCCATTGCGGCGCGCATGCGCCCATAGGACGTCTCCAGCACCTCCTCCTCATTGAATACGGGGATAATCAGGGACAAACTGCGTTCTGCCATAGTGCGCTTCCTCCTCATGATTCTTTTTGTATTATAACCAATTTTCGTCTGCATTGCAATTTTTTAGCGGGTGGGGTATAATAAGCGCGGTAAAATACATCCGAAAAAGGAGATTGAATACCATGCCTATCGTAACCAGCAAGAAGATGTTCGAGGATGCGTACAAGGGCGGCTATGCCATCGGCGCGTTCAATGTCAACAACATGGAGATCATTCAGGGCATCACCGAGGCCGCCAAAGAGCTTCAGGCGCCGCTGATCCTCCAGGTCAGCTCCGGCGCGCGCAAGTATGCCAATCACACCTATCTCATGAAGCTCATCGAAGCGGCCTGCATCGAGACGGATCTGCCCATTTGCGTTCATCTCGACCATGGCGATACCTTTGAGCTGTGCAAGAGCTGCATCGACGGCGGTTTCAGCTCCGTCATGATCGACGGTTCGCACCATTCCTATGAGGATAACGTCAAGCTCACCCGCCGGGTTGTGGAGTATGCGCACGATCACGGCGTGGTGGTCGAGGGCGAGCTGGGCCGGCTCGAGGGCGTTGAGGACGAGGTCAAGGTCGCCGAAGGCGAAGGCTCCTACACCGATCCCGACCAGGTGCAGGATTTTGTCTCCCGCACCGGCGTGGACTCCCTGGCCATCGCCATCGGCACCAGCCACGGCGCTTACAAGTTTAAGCCCGGCACGAAGCCGCAGCTCCGCTTCGACATTCTCAAAGAGGTGGAACGGCGCCTGCCCGGGTTCCCGATCGTGCTTCACGGCGCCTCCAGCGTTATCCCGGAGTTTGTTGAGCAGATCAATCAGTACGGCGGCGAAATGCCCGACGCCATCGGCGTTCCGGAGGACATGCTCCGCGAGGCCGCCAAGATGGCCGTCTGCAAAATCAACATTGACAGCGACCTGCGCCTTGCCATGACCGCCACAATCCGCAAATACTTCGCGGAGAATCCCTCGCACTTCGATCCGCGCCAGTACCTCAAGCCCGCGCGTGAAGCCATCAAGGCGATGGTCGCCCGCAAGATCGTGGACGTGCTCGGCTGCAACGGCAAAGCGTGAGCCGTACACCGTTTTGTGTTTCCCGTCCCGCCCCTTTGGGGCGGGACGTTGCGTTTGCCGATAAACGCCCCGCGGTCCCCGAAAACACCGTTTGGCTCTGGCGGAGGTGCGCCGGAGCCTTAACACATCCGCGGCAAAGGGCTTCCTCTGCCAGGTCTGCTGACCGCGCCGCCGACGCATGCAGCCCTGAAAATATTCTCAAAAACGCAGAATTTTGCAGACCGCCCGCCGCTTTTTTAGACGTTGCCCCTAAAACCGTTCATCCTCCGTTTGGCGCTGCCCCTGCGGAGGATTATTCTTTATGCCTGTGATTCAAATTGATTGGCGGCGGGCAGTTTATCAAAGCCGATCGCGGGCGGCAAGGCCACAGGGGATGACTGCTTTCGCGGCGCAAGAGGCATAACTCTCCTGGCGGAATTCCGCAACGCAGCATTTGAGGGCTTGCCGTTTTTGCCCGGCGGGAGCGCATCAAAGCGCGCCTTTTGCGCGAAAAAATTTGATATCCGTTCACGCCCCGCTTAATTTAAATAATTCATTTTTCTTTTTTTAATCAATAAAATAATTACAGTTTCTTTTTTTCATATTTTTCTTTTGCAAATTCGTATGCCTCGTTAATGAGAGGCATCAATTTTTCAAAAGTTTTTTCCGTCGGATTGAGCGAGCAGATCCATCCCATCCAGGCATAAACTGGGTGTGGAAGAATCCGATCCGTTTCAGAAAAACCATACCCCATTTCAACGACACTGTCTTTTGGGGGACGTTGGGGTATTACACCAAACATTTTTGCAAAAGTATTTTTACGCACGCCCACATTTACGCGATAAATATTTTCTCTGTCCAGTTTTGAACTTTTATCGTGATTGCCGTCTTTTTCCTTTACCGTCAAAATATAAACGCCACGCTTCAGCCTGTTTTGAGGATTATAGAAAATTCCGCTTTCTCCCCAGCTGCGAACTAACACGGTACCATCCAATTCCTTCAGGCAATATTCTAGAATTTTATCCGGCGTCATAATTCATTTTCTCTCCAGCTTGAAATTTTCCGTTCAGTTTTGCATCTCAATATTACCATAAATTATTATTTTCTACCATATTGCGGTAAATAAGTGAACGTCCCTCCTGCCAAGGGAAGGCGCTCACTATAACCTGAACCCGGCTCGCTGGTATTATCGCCTAAGGACGGCGAAAGGTCAACAAATGGTACGCAAGGCAACGACAGGTAATGCGGTTAACCAACGGTGGAAGACGAAAATTTACAAGCTTATCAAACGGTACGGCAAAATGCCCGAAGCTTTTTTATTTTTTCCGGGCATTTATATTCACTCAGATTAGGTTTTTTTCGGCTCTCTCTGCGGCAGACTGCTGACCGGGCGAACACGCCTTTGGAATGGTCCCGGCAGAAATGGCAGCTTGCCTGACCTTCGATGGCTATGCCGTCTGATACCCTCCCGGCAGGGGACCGGGAGGGGCGCCTCCATCGGTTTCCGCAGCCCGACGCCGCGCAGCCGCAAACGCCCAAATGCGGCGCGCGCAAGCTGCAAAAAGGTTGCAGGCCTGTTTCAATACCGGATGGATGCACCGGCGGAAACGCTCCCATCAGCCCAGTTTCAGATAGGCAAAGATGGGTTTATGGTCGGAAAGGCTGTCGTTCAGCATGCGCACGTTCAGCACGGAGATGTTGTCCGACACGATGATGTTGTCGATCTCGCTCTTGGAGATCGGAGAGGCGCTGTAATCGTAGAACTTCATGTTCGTATCGTTCAGCACGGTATAGCCGCTGCGAAAGACCGAGAACTCCGAGGCCTTGGCGTTAAAATCGCCAAATAGAATTCTATATTTATTCTTGTCCGCGTCCATGATCTTCTTCACCTCGACAAACTGCTTTGCCCGCGTCGCGGAGGAATCGTAGGAAAAATGCGTATTGTAAACGGAAACGCGGTGGCCGTTGATCTTGACGACGATCTTTTGCAGCACGCGCTGTTCGCTGCCGCCGCTGCTGAGATTGGTGGCGCTGGCGGACTCGATGTCATAGGCCGACAGCAGGCCAATCCCGTACTCCCCACCGCCCGCGTAGGAAACGGTCTTTGCAAAGCTGACGTTCTGCATCTCCTTGGTGCGCAGAGACAGCAGGTTGTCCACCACGGACCCCGTTTTGGGCCGGCTGCGGTACACCTCCTGAATCCCCATCAGATCCGGCTGCTGGGCTTCGATCAGGCAGCCCATCGCCGTAAGGTTTCCATTGCCGCGCTTGATGTTCCAGGTGCCGACGGTGATGACGTTGCGCACGATGTAGAGGCTGTATTTCACCTTGCCGCCCACCGAAATGCGGATGGTCTTGCTGCCGGACTTGGGCATGGAGACGGATACGCTGTCCTTCCCCGTATCGCCCACGCTGAGCTTGCTCTTGCCCACGGCCTCCGCCTTGATGGTCACTTTGGACGATGAGGCTTCGATCACATAGCCGTACACGTCGGGCGAGAAGGCGGGATACAGCGTTCCGCCGTCGATTTGGAGCGACGCAAGCTGGCCGCTGCTCCCTGCCCGGGAAAGCGAAAGGTATTCTGCGGCAATATAGCCCTTGCCGCCCTGATAGCTGATCTCGTGCCAGCCCTCGGCTGCGTTCGGCTTTGTAACGGTAAAGCTCTCGCCCTTCTCCGCCGTGCCGAGCAGCTTGCCGCTTTTGTCCGCGGCTCCGCGCACGTTGACGTCCTTTTTGCAGTTGACAACCGTACCGCAATAGTCGGCGTCCTCCCCCGCATCCGGCTGGAGCGTCACATACATGCGGTTGACGTAGCCCGTTTCGTCCCGGTATTTGACCTTATGCCACTCCGCGTTGACGTTGGTGGAAAGCACCTCCACCACCGTCCCCTTCTTGAGCCTGCGAATACGGCCGCTGTCGGTGGTCGCGCCCTTGCGGAAAGCCACGCCGTCGGCGTTGATAACGCCCGTGGTATAGCTCTGGGCCGCAAGGCCGCGCGATACCGGCGCGCTCATAAGGAGCATGCCGAGAAGCATCAGGATACAGAAAAGCCTACGTTTCATCAAAATAATCCCCCAAGACCACACCTGGTCTGCTACCTGTGAGTGTAGCCGCCGAAGGGACAAATCTCAAGGGAATGGGGCCACAGTTTACGAAATGGTTACAGCTCGTTTACACCCGTTTTCCAGGGATTCCCAAATACCGCTCCGGGGGCGCAGCCCCGGCATATCGTCCGCGCCGATGCCACAGCAGCGGCACGGGCGATCCGATACCGAACCGGCCGGACAGTATGCGGTTTCCTCTGCCCCGGCTGCTGGCAGGACGGGATAGTCTGAACTGCGGATTGACCCGCGCTTTCCTCGCGACAAGCCGGTTCGATTTCCTCGCCGCGTTCTCGTATCATCCCCCAATCTCCCTCGTCGAGGCAGCCATAAGCCATCCGCTTTTTTGCAGGCTGTGGAAAAAAGTCCCCGTTCCCCTGCCGGGCGCCACGTCGGGTTGTCTGTGCCGTACCGGCCGCGCTACCGCTTTGCTGTCTGTTGAAACGGAAAGCGCTTGTACCAACGAGGAAGTCTCCGCTTCCCTCCACAGAGGGGCCCGAACCGGCAACCGGCGGTTTTTGTTCCCGTCCGGCACAAAGGATGGCTCGCAACTTCAACGTACAAAAAAGAAGCGGTTGCGTCCGCTTCTCTTTTCTGTCCTTTGCACCGGCCAGCTTACTCGCCGACCGCCTCGGCGTATACGCTGACCTGCTTCTTGCCGGCATGCCTGGTTTCAAAGCGAACCACGCCGTCGATCTTGGCAAACAGGGTATCGTCCTTGCCGATGCCGACGTTATTGCCGGGATGGAAATGCGTGCCGCGCTGCCGGACGAGGATGTTCCCCGCCAGCACGAACTGGCCGTCCGCGCGCTTGGGTCCAAGCCGCTTGCTCTCGCTGTCGCGACCGTTGCGCGAGGAGCCGACGCCCTTTTTGTGCGCAAAGCGCTGCAGATTCATTTGCAACATCTGTTACACCTCCCTGTCAGAAATTTTCAAATACTGTCGATGGTTGTCGCGAATACCCGAAAGGGCCATTTCCAGCGTATCAAAGAGGAGCTGTGCGTCCTCCCGCTGCCGCCCGGCAACGTTCTCCGGCACAAGGCACCGGAGGGTTCTTCCGTCGTCGCTGACCTTCGCGGCGATCCCCGCCACCTCGGTCAGCCCGTTGGCCGTGGCCGTGGTGAGCGCGGAAACCGCGCTGCACACGATGTCCTGTCCGGCATCCGCATATCCGGCATGTCCGCTGCACTCGAAACCGAGCGTTTTGCCGCCCTGCCGGAGCATCACAACCCGGATCATATGCCTTTACCCGATCGAAAGAATTTCGACCTTGGTGTACGGCTGACGATGACCGCGCTTTGTGCGGATGTTCTTCTTCGGCTTGTACTTGAAGACGATGACCTTCTCGCCCTTGCCGTGCTCCACAACCTTGGCCTTTGCCTTTACGCCGTCCACAACGGGCTTGCCGATTTTCACGCCGGCATCGTCGGACACCAGCAGAACGTCAAACTCCACCTCGGCATCCACGTCCGCATTCAGCTTCTCAACGAGAATCTCGTCGCCGGCTTCTACCTTATACTGCTTACCACCGGTTTGAATGATTGCATACACAGTGCTGCACCTCCTCTTACCAGACTCGCCCGAACACGGTGATGCAAAACTGCATACTTCGACCGTTACGGTGCGGCTCACCGATAAATAATATCACAGGAAGAACGCCCGTGTCAATGAATGATTTTACAATCCTTTTTGGCCTCCGCAAGGCGCTTTTCGGCAAGCGGGCGCACGGTGAATTTTTCCATATGCAGCTGCGCGCTGGCGCGCACAAAATACTGCCCGCCCGCATCCTCCGGGAACACCCGGCCGTGCTTTTTCTCCGCAAACTCCATCGCCGCCGCCACGTCCGGATGCACCTCGATGAGCATGCGCTTGTTGTTGCTGCCCTTTAACACCTGCATGGTCTGCTTCTTCACCTTGCCCATGACGGTTTCGGCAGCGAGCACATGCGCGTCGCCATTGCAATACGGGCAGGTCACCTGAAGCGTATCGCCCAGGCTGCGGCCGGTCTTTTTCCTCGTCATCTCCACAAGCCCCAGATGCGTAAAGCCGAACACATGCGAGCGCGTGTGGTCGTCCTTCAGGGCGTTCTTCAGCGTGTTGAGCACCATGCTCCGGTTGCTCTCCCGCTCCATGTCGATGAAGTCGATGATGATGATGCCGCCGATGTCCCGCAGGCGAAGCTGCCGCGCAATCTCAAGCGCAGCCTCGCAGTTGGCCGCGGTGATGGTCTTTTCAAGATCGTCCTTGCCGACGTACTTTCCCGTGTTTACATCAATGCAGGTGAGCGCCTCGGTGCGGTCGATGATGATGTAGCTGCCGTTCTTGAGCCAGACCTTGCGGGCAAGCGCCTTGTCGATCTTGCTCTCGGTCTCATAGCGGTCAAACAGGGCCTCGCTCTGCTTGAGCAGGATGCGCGGCTTGAGCTTTGGCGCCATGACCTCGGTGATCTCACGAAGCTGCTCAAAGGTCGCCTCGTCGTTGACGAACACGCGATCCACATCCTTCATGAGCAGGTCCCGCGCCGTTCGGAACAGGAGCGACTGCTCCTCGTGCAGCAGCGCCGGGGCCTTTTTCCGCTTTGCGCGCTTTTCAATCTCCTTATAGAGGTTGCGGATGCTCTCCATATCCTCCTTGAAAGCCTCGCGGCTCTTGCCCGCGGAGGCCGTGCGCACGATTACGCCCATGCCCTGGGGCTTGATCTCGTTCAAAATTCTGCGCAGGCGTGTGCGCTCCTCGTCCCGCTCGATGCGGCGGGAAATGCCCACATAGTCCATCGTCGGCATGAGCACCAGCGAGCGGCCTGCCAGCGTGATGTGCGTGGTCACCCGCGCGCCCTTGGTGCCCACCGGATCCTTGGCCACCTGCACCATGATGGTCTGGCCAGGCTTGAGCAGGTCGCGAATATTCCTCGTCTCCTGCGGGGCTTCCACCTCGTCGTCCGAGCCGTCCGGCAAAACGATGTCCCCTGCGTACAAAAAGGCGTTGCGCTCGAGGCCGATGTCGACAAACGCCGCCTGCATGCCGGGCAGAACGTTCTGCACCCGGCCGTTGTAAATGTTGCCGACCAGCCGCTGCGAGCTCTCCTGCTCCACATAGAGCTCCACCGGCGCGCCGTTTTCCACCACTGCAACACGGGTCGAAAACCCGTTTGCATCCACCAGTATTTCTTTGTTCATACTTCCCTTTCTCTTTTAATCCAGGGGGATACGCGGCAAGGAACCATCCGAAGCAAAGTACATGGCGCTGCGGTGTATCCGCAGGCTGCCGCTTGCATCCAAACGGTCGAACAGCGCGCCCATCAAAAGCTCGGCGCGCAGCCCGCCATCGGCTTGCAGTTTGCCCAGAACGCGGAGGGAAAGCGCATGGCCCTCAATTCCTTCCACGGACGCCCTCATGATCTGCGGACGAATATCCACGGGCCTGACCCCGCTCTTCGTCCGCTTGTTGACAACGATTTCTCCCGACAGCAGGGCGGAGAGCGCCTCTTCCGCCTGCTGCTGCGTTACCGGCCTGTCCAGCAGGGCCGTAATGCGGTATTCCGCAGCCCGCGTGAGCGCGGACAGGGTTTTTACGCCCTCCGGCATGGGCTGCGCGTCGGAGAGGAAAAAGCCCCCGGGCAGCGCTGCGTTCACTGCGCGCAGAAACTGCTCCGGCGCCATGTCCTCCGTCAGTTCCACCTCGAACCACTCGCAGTCGCTGGACGCGCCCGTGGGCAGCGCCGAGGCGAAGGAAAGCTCCGGGTGCGGATTGAAGCCCGCGGAATATGCCAGCGGCATCTTCGCTCTGCGAAACGCCCTGTGGAGCGTCCGCTGCACATCCAGATGGGAGACAAAGCGCACCGTCTCTCCCTTATGATATACCGCAAGCATCCGCATAGCGACCCCCAAAGCATCCGTTGCAGCCCTGCCGGCAATCCCGCGTCGTAACGGCCTGCATGGCCTTTTCGTACTCCCGGCGTAAATATTGTTCCGTAACCAGCATGTCGATATGCGACCAGGGCAGCGGCGCATCCAGCGGCGGCGCCCACCCGGCGTAATCCTCCATGGCAAGGCCCTGCTCTGAAAAGGCCGCCCGCCAGGCCTCCGGCCGGTAGCACTCCGACCAGGAATCAAAGCGGCAGCCGCGGCGGTAGGCGGAAACCAGCACCGCTGCAAGGCGGCGGTCGCCCCGGGAGAAAGCGGCCTCCAGCACCGACAGATCGGACAGATGGCACTGGAACTGAACGCCGCGAATTCCCCGCAGCGCCTCGCGCAGCAGAGCCTGCCGCCTCCGAATCTCATCCAGCGGCACCTGCGGACACCACTGGAACGCCGTGAAAGGCTTCGGAACAAAGGTGGAGGCGCTGACCGTCAGGCGCAGCGCCTTGCCGCGCTGTTCCCTGGGCAGGGCATAGAACGCGGCGCTGACCTTTCTCGCAAGCTCGGCAATGCCCAGCACGTCCTCATCCGTCTCCGTGGGCAATCCCAGCATGAAGTAGAGCTTCACCCCCGTCCAGCCGCAGGCGAAGGCGTCCGTGGTGGCGCGAAGGAGATCCGCCTCTGTGACGTTTTTGTTGATCACGTCCCGCAGCCGCTGGGTCCCCGCTTCCGGCGCGAAGGTCAGGCCCGCCTTGCGGATGGACTGCATCTTCTCCAGATCCTCCTTGAGGAAGGAGTCCAGCCTGAGCGAGGGCAGGGATACGGAAACCCGCTGCGCCTCCATGCTGTCGATGATCTCCGGCACCAGCGCGTGTACCTCGGAATAGTCTCCCGTGCTGAGGCTCAGCAGCGAAACCTCGTCGTAGCCCGTGCAGTCCACCAGCGCCTGCGCCTGATGCAGCAGGGTCTCCTTCTTCCGCTCACGCACGGGGCGATAGATATAGCCCGCCTGACAGAAGCGGCAGCCCCGCGTACATCCCCGCATGACCTCCACCGAAACCCGATCGTGTACGATACCCATATAGGGCACGATGGGCCTGCCGAGGAAAGGCGCGCCGTCCAGCTCCTTCACAATGCGGCGTGTAACGCGCTCCGCAGCGCCGGCCGCCGCCGGAACGGTTCCCCGCTCCGTGACGCGGTACAGAGAAGGGACGTACATGCCCTCGATCCCCGCAAGACGCAGCAGCAGGGCCTGCCGGTCCTCCCCCGCAGCCTTCGAGGCCAGGCAGGCGTCCGCAAGCTCAAGAATCATCTCCTCGCCGTCGCCGATCATCACCGCGTCCATAAAGGGCGCGATGGGCTCCGGATTGCAGGCGCAGGGGCCGCCGCAGACCACCAGGGGCATGTCCTCCCCCCGTTCGGAGGCGAAAAAGGGGATGCCGGAAAGGTCCAGCATGGTGAGGATATTGGTATAGCACATCTCGTACAGGAGCGAAAAGCCTACGATATCGAAGTCTTTGAGCGCCCGCTTCGTCTCCAGCGAGAACAGGGGCGCCCCTGCCTCCCGCAGCACCGCCTCCATGTCCGTCCAGGGCGCATAAACGCGCTCACAGGCGATCTCCTCCCTGCCGTTGAGGCAATGGTAAAGAATCCGCGAGCCAAGATGGGACATGCCGATCTCGTACACATCGGGAAAGCACAGCGCAAAGCGCAGCCGCGCCTCCTCCTTTACGATTTCATTCCATTCGCCGCCAAGATACCGCGCCGGCTTTTCCACCGCGGCCAGCAGCCTGTCCAAGCGTTCCTGCCCGAGCATGCTTACCTCCATATTGTTCCTTATTTATCATAGCATACTCAATGCCCGCGGTCAAATGCGATGAGCTCGCCAATACTCCGCTCCCCGCCGTATGCGGCAATGCCCCGCAGCAGGTCGCCTTCGTCCAGTTCGCCAACAAGCCGCATTTCCGTATCGACCACGCGAAGCACATTGAAGCGGTCCCGCCGGAGAATGCGCACCGCCTCCGACGCAGGCATGGACTCATGCGCCGCAAGATAGGTAATGCGGCAGCCTCCGCCGCTGCGGAGCGCGTCAAAGCGCCGGAAATAGGCCTGCACCTCGGTTTCCGGAAGAAGCCTGAGCTCCCGGATGGCCGCCACCAGCAGAAAGATTCCCATGGTGGGGAAGGTCAGGTTATAGATTCCCCGCGCCGCACAGCTGGCAGTAAGGCCAAGAAAGCCGGCGCCCGCAAGAATCCCCAGCGCGCAGCAGAGCAGGGTCGCCGCATGCAGCGTCATGCGCTTTTGCAGCAACGATCGCAGAATTCGCCCGCCGTCCAGCGGCATTGCGGGCAGGAGGTTGACGGCGGCCAGCACGAGGTTGTAGGTCAAAAAGGCCTCGGTCATCCCGGCGGTGCGCGGCAAAAGGTAGGCGCACATCGCCGTCAGCCCCGCGATGAGAAGGCTGGCCAGCGGCCCGGCCGCAGCGATGCACAGCTCCGCATGCCCCTGCATGCCACGCCTGTCCACCCGGGCCACCGCGCCAAAGGGCATCAGCTCCAGCGCGTACACCCGCGCGCCAAAGGCATGGCAAAGGATGGCATGGCTGCCCTCGTGCAGGGCAATGGCCACCAGCGCCTGCAGGAGCGCATTGAGCTTGCCCAGCACGCAGGCGGCGGCCAGCACCAGGAGAAGGAGCGGATGCACGCGCAGCTCGGTTTCCCCAAGGTATCCAATCCGCATGCTTCAGGATCCCGCAGGCGCTTCATAGAAGTTGAGCGCCCGCTGCGGCTGGCCCCCCTCCAGCACGGCCACATAGAGTTCGCCGTCCCTGCCTACCGTGCCCAGCGTATCGTTCGTCTGTAGCGGCTGCCCCTCCTCCACGCAGACCGCATCCAAATGGTAATAGACGCTCTCCAGATCGCCGCCGTGGCCTATGCGGACGTATTTGCCATACTGCTCGTCAATGCCCACGCTGCGCACCTGCCCCGCCGCCGCCGCGCAGACGTTCTCCCCGGGATCGGCCGTGAGCTTGAGCAGGCTCCCTTCGTTGAGGCTCTCCATCTCGCTGGCTGTCAGCGGCAGGCTCCAGCGTGCGTCTGCGGGGAAAACGCTGTAAAAGCGGCCGTTTACGAATTTCAGGCGGCCCAGGGTCTCCTCCTCGCCCCTGCCGGCGTTCTCCTCCGTTTCCTCCGCGTCTGTGGAAGCCGGCGCCGCGCTGGCGGGCCTTGGCTCCTCCAGATCATGGAAAACAAACAGCTCCAGCCCAAGCAACAGCAGCAGCGCGGCAACGCAGATGACCGCCTGTATGAGCGCCGCGTTTCCCGAGCGCCGCCCGCGGCGTCTGGTATTTTGCGGTCTGCGGCTGCGCTGCGGCCGCCGTCCCGCGGGTTCGTCTGTTACAAAGGGTTCCAGCGTGAACTGATCCAAATCCATACAAAAACACCCTCCTGCAACATTCCTATGCCGCAGGAGGGTTTTGTTATGTGTGCTTATTTTTTGAGCGAAAAGGTGAGCAAAACCGGATTGTGATCGGAATACGCAAAGCTGAGATCCAGCGTTTTCACGCCGGAAACGCGCACGTTTGGCGAACAGAGAAACCCGTCGATGACGTAGAACTGCGTATCGGGGCTTTCCGGATCGTAGGGTTTGTTCAGCAGGCGGCAGGTTGGCACGCCATCGTCGCAGAGAATCTGCCAGTCCCCGGGCAGGATATCCCGGGAAAGCTCGTCGGGGTTCCAATAGCCCTCCCGCAGGATGGAATAGCGGATCGGGTCTATATCCGGCAGCGCCTGGTTAAAATCGCCGCCTGCAATAACATAATTCCCCTTTTCGTACTCGGAGAGCAGCAGCCCCGTGAGCTGCTGCGTCTGAGCGTTCCTGCCCTGGCCGTCGTCATAGGCCTCCAGGTGCAGGTTGACCAGCACAAGCTCGGCATCGGTCCCCTGAACGGGGATGCGCGACACCAGCAGGCAGCGCTTGAGGTTTGCCACGCGCACCGGCCACCGGAAGGGCACCGGCAGCGAAACGCGCGTCTGCTCCGCCGGTCTGGCCTTTGAAAGCGTCAAAAGTCCGGCCTCCACGCGCCCGATGGTATCCGGCAGCGGATAGGGCACATAGGGGCAGACATGGTTGGGCGCAAAGGCCGCGCCCCATTGGGAAAGCGCGGCAAGCTGCGCCGCCTCGTCCAGGCCATAGGAGCGCTTGGCATCGCGGTCCACCTCCTGTAGCAGCGCAAAATCCGGGTCTGCCGCCGCGATGGCGGCGGATATGCCGGCAAAGTTTTTTTGGACGATCTGCGCCGAGGAGGGCCTGGTCTGCGCTCCGCCGTCCATAAAGAAGTCGGATTCCTCTCCAAGGCCCGCATAGCCGATGTTGAAGCTCATGACCGTATACGCCGTATCCTGTGCAACCGCATCCCCCGGGTATGCTTCGGATACGGATTCTGCGGCCTGCTCCGCCGCGGGCCGGAACTCGGCGATGCTAAGATACGCGACAAACCCCGCAACCGCCGCAAGAAGCGCCAGCAAAACGAAGAGCACGACGCGGAGAACGCGAAAAAGCGGAGTGCGGGATGGGCGCGGGCTTTCCCTGTGTTCCATTGACCATACCTCCTGTTCGAAAAATAAGCCGCGGCCAAAGAGAGACTCTGACCGCGGTTTTCCCGTTTTGTTGTTCAGCCGACAATGGTTGGCAGCTCGACCCCGCCTGTATTGGGATCCGCCGTGATGGTGGGCAGCTCCACGCCGCCTGTGCCGGGGGCGGCCGTAGCGCCGGGCGCAGAGGTGTCGCCGTCGTCGCCGTCGCCAAGATCCGGCAGCGGCGCCTTCTCGTATTTATAGGGCAGGACATGCTCCACGTCCTCAATCCGCCAGTTGTCCGTCCACGGCACCTCTCCCGCCTTCAGCCGAACCTCCTTGGAGGGCGGCAGCTTCAGCTGCGCGCGGATGCCTGCGGTCACGGCGTCGTCTATGCTGCCGTCGCGAATTTCGCAGGTGGTGCCATAGCCGATGTTGTACCAGATCCATCGCGCATCCGGCACGGTAAGCCGGATGCAGGCATGGGAGGCCTTGGTGCCCAGATCGTCATAGGACTTGCGCACCAGCGTGCTGAGATCCCGCGCCTTGTCGTACAGGACGGAATGGAAATAGGTGCGGCTGTGGATCAGCGTCAGATACTGCGCCGCCTCCAGGTTCACAAACTGATAGAAGCGCTCCTTGGGCTTTTCGATCGCCCAGGTGCCGCTGGTTGTCTCATGGCCGTATTCGGAGTCCGGGTTGCCGGTGGAGCAGAGCATGTAGCGGACGGGCTCGTCGTAGTTGGGCTTGCCGAACTTCGTGCCGTCGTCGATGCGCTTATATACGAGGACCACCTGCCACTGCTTGTCCACAATGATATAATATGTTTTGGGATCGGGATAGCCGTCCTTGAGCAGCTCGCTGCCCTTTTTGCTCATATCGTCGAGACTTCCCACCAGCTCCTCATAGCTCATGTTCACCGTTGGCGCATACTGGGAAAAGGGAATGGGCGTTGGCGTGGGTTCCGGCGTTGGCGTGGGCGTCAGGGCGGTGGGCACCGGCGTATACACGGCCTGCAGCACCACCTGCTGCGGCGTATCGGTGGGTACGGGCGTCGGGCTGGGTTCCTCCTCCCCGCCGGAAAAAACCGAACAGCCGGACAACAATCCGGAAAACGTTAGGCTCAACAGTGCCGCACAAAACAGCTTGCAGCGACCAGTCATCTATCTTCGTCCTTTCGACAGCACGCGCCAGCGCGCGGCAAAATCATCATGAATGTCAAGAGTATAGCACAATACGCCAAAAGCTGTCAAAGCCTGCGGCGCGATGAATTGTGAACTCTTGCAACCGGCGTCTGAAACCGCCGCTACGGCTGCCTTTCGGCGCCGGGCAGGCCGTCCCTGCGGTCCTTCTCCATAACATAGTTTGGCAACAGGACCTTCCCTCTGCGCACCTGCTGCGCCCGGACGACCCGGTAGCCCCGCCCGGCAAAAAACCGCAGCGCGGTGAGGGAGGCCTGCGTACAAAACCGCTCCGCCCGCACCGTCCCCTCCAGCGCGTCGCAAAGCGCCGTTGCAATACCGCGATTCTGGTGCGCTTTATCCACATACAGACGGTCAAGATACCCGCTTTCATCCATATCGCCAAAGCCCACAATCCGGCCCTCCTCCTCCGCTACCAGCGTACAGTGCGCCAGAAAGGAAGCGTTCCATGCTACGAGGTCCACGCTGCCCGTGGCCCAGGCGTTCCGCTGCTCCAGCGTGTAATCCGCCGCGTTGACGGTATGCACCGTGTCGTAAAACAGCGCCGCAAGGCGCGCGCAGTCCTCCGGCCGGTATGCCCGAATCCTCATTTTTCCCCGCGCTCAGTCCTCCCGCGCCCAGCCCCGCGCGCAGTCCACCGCGCGCCGCCAGCCCGAGAGGAGCCTTTCCCGCTGCGCGCCGTCCATCCCGGGCGCAAACACCCGGGAAATCTTCCAGTTGGAGAGGACCTCCTCCTTGCTCTGCCAGTAGCCCACGGCGAGCCCCGCAAGGTAGGCCGCGCCCATGGCCGTGGTCTCCACGCACACCGGGCGACGCACCGGCGCATTGCTGATGTCGGCCTGGAACTGCATGAGAAAATCGTTGGCGCTGGCGCCGCCGTCCACCTTCAGCGCGGCAAGGCGGATGCCCGCGTCCTCCTCCATGGCCCGCAGCACGTCGTTGGTCTGATAGGCCAGCGACTCCAGCGTCGCCCGGATGATATGCGCGTTGTTCACGCCCCGCGTCAGCCCCACAATGCAGCCCCGGGCATACTGGTCCCAGTACGGCGCGCCGAGGCCCACAAAGGCGGGGACCACATAGCAGCCGTTGGTATCGGCAACCTTTGTGGCAAAATACTCCGAATCCGGCGCGGACTCCACAAGCCGCAGCTCATCGCGCAGCCACTGGATCGCCGCCCCCGCCACAAAGACCGAACCCTCCAGCGCGTATTCCACCCGGCCGTCCAGCCCCCAGGCAATCGTCGTGACCAGGCCGCTGCGGGAGGTTTTCGGCGTCTCTCCCGTGTTCATGAGCAAAAAGCAGCCCGTGCCATAAGTGTTCTTCGCCTCGCCCGGCGCAAAACAGGTCTGCCCGAACAGCGCGGCCTGCTGATCGCCCGCAGCGCCCGCAATCGTCACCGGCGCGCCGAAGATCGCCGGATCGCTCTGCCCATAGACGCAGCTGGAGGGCATCGCCTCCGGCAGCATGCAGGCCGGGATATCCAGCTCCTTCAGAATCTCCTCGTCCCAGCGGAGCGTGCGGATGTTGTACAGCATCGTGCGGGAGGCGTTGGAATAGTCCGTAACATGTACGCGGCCGCCCGTCAGCTTCCAGATGAGCCAGGTATCGATGGTGCCAAACAGAAGCTCTCCCCGCTCCGCGCGCGCCCGCGCGCCCGCCACGTTTTCAAGAATCCAGCGCAGCTTTGTGCCGGAAAAATAGGCGTCGATTACCAGCCCCGTTTTTTCCCGAATCGGCTCCGCCAGCCCCCGCGCGCGCAGCTCGTCGCAGTATTCCGCGGTGCGGCGGCACTGCCAGACGATGGCGTTGTATACCGGCTCTCCCGTGGCCCGGTCCCACACCACGGTGGTTTCCCGCTGGTTGGTGATGCCGATTGCCGCGATGTCCTCCGGCCGCGCGCCGGCCTTTCTCATCGCCTCCTGCGCGACGCTGATCTGCGTATTCCATATCTCCACGGGATCGTGCTCTACCCAGCCCGGCTTTGGATAATACTGCGCAAACTCCTTCTGCGCGACGCTGCAAATCTCGCCCTGTTTGTTGAACAGGATGCAGCGGTTGCTCGTGGTGCCGGAATCCAGCGCCATGATGTATTTTGCCATAGCTTGCCCTCCTTCAGTCTCGATGCTTTGCCGGTATCCTTCAGAACAGGCCGGCCGGCGGTTGGATGCTGCGGGAATTGTCGTTTTTTCCAGTATAACATTGTCCCGGGCGCGGCGCAATCGTCAGGGGGGCGCCGGGCTTTCCCTGCCCTGCAATCCTCCGGCAGAACAAATCGTCCGCTGCCGACGGGAGCCGGGGCCCGTACAAGCGCATAAGCGCAGGCTTCGTCTGCATTCAACGGCGGAAGGATGCCCGCCCCTGTTTATCGAATGTCTCTGTTCTTAATCGGGGTCGGCTTCCTAAAAATCTGGTGCTGCTTATATGATAATACCATTTTTACATAAGCATTGTTGACATGATTCTTCCTGACCTGCTCATGTTCCAATAGAACCCCATCTGCATCATTTGCAGGCGGTTTGCGGGGAATTGACGACTGGTGCGGCCCCAGCGGCCGCGTTTGCATCCATCTGCGCAACGCCGTTGGCTGGACTGAGGTATGCGTTCGGCCCTTTGCTTTTGCAGGATAGTCCGGAGCCGGGGCGCCTTTCGCTGCCGTTGCGCCGCCTCCTGTCATGACCCTTTCTGCCCGGTGGTTTCCGGGCGGCTGCCTCTGCCTCCGGCGCGTATCCTTCTGGTTTTAAGGAGCGGGAAGTCGCCGCCTTTCTGAAACGTCCGTCGCGTTTTCCCGCATTGGAACAGGAGACTCGTTTTACAAGCCCCATCGCCATCGAAAGCGGTGTCTGCGATATGAAAAAAACGCTGCGGAGCGGCGCCATCTGGCCTGTGAATCTGTGGTGGTTTGTTTTCCCAACCTTTCTTCTCCGGAGCGTATTCAGCATAATCCTCGTCACGCCCTGTGGCCGGTCTCTTTTTCCTGTCTCCTCGGCTGTGTATGCGTTTGCCTTGAACCCCTGCTGCTTTCCATCGGATACGACTGGCTGAAAAAAAGGGGAGCAAGGCTGCCTGGCAAGCTGGTTCTCCTGCTCCTGCTGCATTGATTTTGTCCTGCACAGCTGGTTGCTCTCCGTTATTATTGGAGAGCGCTGAAATAAAGAACAAACCCGAATCCTTCGCCGATTGGCATTGAATTCGGATTTGTTCCTTCTGGCACCCGGTAGGGGAGTCGAACCCCTGTTACCGCCGTGAGAGGGCGGTGTCCTAGGCCACTAGACGAACCGAGCGCGATTACGGTGATAATAATACCGGAGTTTTGCGCCACTGTCAAGCCTGTTTTTCGATATTTATTTTTTTATTTTGCGTCCCCGCTCCGGCCGGTGCCGGCGCGGGATTCCGCCAGAAACGCGGGGTTTTGCGAGCGCAGCGGGTCGCCAAGCCTGCGCAGCGGGCCGAAAACGTCGCCGCAGCGCTCCCGGTTGCGGCGCGAAAGGGGCGCGATGCGCGCCGCGGTCCGCACAAAGCGCGCGTCGGGCGTAAAAACGTTAAACCTCTGCCGCTGGGACAGCAGCAGCGCAAGCGCCGCCTCGCACCAGCAGCTGTCAAAGGTTTCGTCAAAGCCGCCTGCGGAGAAAAAGTCGTCGCTGCGCAGGAGGAAAGCGCCGCCGCCAAGCAGCGTTACATTGTGCGTGCAGCGGGCATCGTCGGGTCTTTGCCGTTCCCCGGCCTTTCCGGGCCGCCGCTCGGGGCAGGGAACGCTGTTGGCGTCTACAAACAGTCCGGCATGCAGCAGGTTCCCCTGCGCATCCTCCACCAGTCCCCCGACGGCGCCCGTTTCCGGATGCTGCGCATGCTCCGCAAGCCGCAGCAGCGCATCGTGTCCGCTCAGCTCCACGCCCGCCTCCAAAAACAGCAGAAACGCACCCTCCGCCCGGGAGGCGGCTGTGTTTTTCAGCTGGGCATCGTTGTCCTTTCCGGGACAGCGCACAATTTTTGCCGCCCGCCCCCGCTCCAGCCGGTCGTAGTAGCGCGCCGTCCGCTCCGGAATGATGCCGCCGTCCACCACGATCAGCTCATAGTTCTCATAGCTGCTGCGCAGCTCCACGGACTCCAGCGTGCGGCGCAGGGCCTCCATATCGCCCCAGCCGCGGACAATGACCGAAATCTTTTCCGGCCGCCGCAGTCCGTAACGAACGGTAAAGCAGCCTGCCTCCGCCGCTTCCGCCGCAACGCCGCTGCGCTCCAGCAGCGCCACGCCCTCCCGCACCGCCGCGGTTGTTTTCGGCAGAGGCGGCGGGCCGCCCCGGAACAGGACGCGGGGAATATGCAGGGCCTTTTCCGCGCGGAGCATACAGCGCACGGTCAGCGAATAGAGCATGTCCGCATCCATGGCGTCCATTGCCCCGCCCATCTGCTCCAAAAAGGCTCTGGAGAGCAGCAGGGGGCTGCCTACATAATTGCGGGACAGGAGGGTATCCGGCGCATAGTCCGGCTTGTACAGCGCATGCCGCCCCGTATTCGACCTTACCTCCGCGTCGGCATACAGCAGCGGCGCAGCCGATTCCTGCACGGATTTGCACAGCACGGTTTCCGCGCCGTCCGTCAGCGCGCCGTCCGCCTGCGCAATCACGGCATAGGGCCCGCGCGCGGTGTCGAGCCATTGTAGCGTCGCATGTTCCATGGCCTTAGGATTTCACGCGCTCCTTTAGAGTATACGGAAAGGATGCGTCTCCATAACGCGGGGCGCTGCATGCGCCGCACAAAACCGGCCGCGCTGGCAAGGCGCTCGCAGCGGCGGCGGCAGGGCGCGCCCAGCCGGTGGATGCAACCGGCTGTCAAAGCAGCAAAGCGGCCGGATAGCCCTGTAGCGGGTTCCGGCCGCCGGTGTTTTGCCCTCCGACCTGTGGGTCGGCTGCGGAGAATTGGCATGCGTCCGCCGCGCTCCTTTGGCCCGGCGGCCGCGTCACGCCGCGCCCCTGCCGTTTTTTGAAGGCATGGCGCTGTCCTGAAGGAGCAATCGGGCTGTAAAGCGCTTTTGCTCCGCCCCGGTCAATCCGCGCCATCCCTCCGCCGCAAATCCGTATAAAAGGACAGCGCGTGTACGCCATATTCCAGCGAGGTCTCCACCTGCGAAAGCAGCATGGCGGAGAGCTCCCTGCGCAGCCCCTCCGTCAGCCTTACACGCCGCATTCCGTCATCCTCGAGGCGCAGCATGCGCCGCAGCGCCTCCAGCGCGGTTTTGGATACCTCGCGGGCGCCGGACGCACAAGCCGCGCAGACCGCGCCCCCCGCCCCTGCCGCATAGTACACATGCGCATCGCCGCGAATATCCCGCCCGCACTGCGCACAGGCCGTAATCGCCGGGCAATAGCCGATGGCGTTCAGATAGCGCGCGAGAAAACAGAGAAACAGATCCTCCGGCACGATCTCCCCATAGGCGAGAAAGGACAGCGCATGGTACAGGAGCGAAAACAGCGCCCCGTTGGGCGCGCCCTCCTGCGCCGCCTCGTGCGCAAGCTGCAACATCGAGCTGCCGATGGCATAGCGCTCAATGTCCTCGCGGACGGGGAAAAAGCTCTCCCTTACGCTGGCCTGATTGAGCGTAAACTTATCCTTGCCGGCAAAGAGTTCAAACTCGCCGTACACAAAGGGCTGCGCCGCGGGCAGCAGCGGACTGGTGGGCCGCCGGCAGCCACGCGCCTTCGCATCGACGCGGCCCCGCTCGATGGTAAAAATGCTGAGTATTCTGTCGTTTTCCCGATAGTTGACGTAGCGCGTTACAATCCCGCTGACGCAGATGACCGGCATGCTCCCCCTAACGTCGGCCCGTCTTTTCCCTTTCCTCCCGCATGGCGCGGTACATGAGATAGGCGCCGATCTGTCCCGTTTTTTCAAATTGCTTCCAGGCGAGAAGCTCCTGATCCAGTGGTTTCATTCTGCTGCAACCTCCTCTGCCCATAGTATGGCTTTCGGTCCGCGGCGGGATGAAACGAAAATTCTGGCAAAAGGCGGCCCGCCCTACTCGTACCCCAGCTCCCGCAGAACGGAGGGCTTGTTGCGCCAGTCCTCCCGGATCTTGACCCAGAGCTGGAGGTTCACCCGGCAGCCCAGCAGCCATTCCATATCCTTTCGCGCCTGCTCGCCGATTCTTTTCAGCATTGCGCCGCCCCGGCCGATCACGATGCCCTTATGCGACTCGCGCTCGCAGTAGATGGTGGCATACACGTCCATGAGACCGCCCTCCTCCCGGAGTTCCATCCGGTCCACGCCGACGCCAATGCCGTGCGGAATCTCCTCGCGCAGGAGCATCAGCGCCTTTTCCCGCACGATCTCGCCGCAGATGACGCGCTCCGGCTGATCCGTTACCATATCGTCCGGAAAATACTGCGGCCCCTCGGTGAGGCAGCCGCAGAGCGCCGTTTCCAGCTGCCGCAACCCCTCGCCCTGCGCCGCTGCGCCGCAGAGGATTTTTGTAAAGCACCCGCTCCCCTCCAGCGTTTCGCGCGCGCTCTCTACCTGCGCCATGGAGGCGATGTCCGTCTTGTTGAGAAAGGCAATCACCGGCGCTTTGCTCTTTTTCAGGCGTTCGATGAGCTGCGCGTCCCGTTCACGCACGCCCTGCGCCGCGTCCGCAACAAAGAGCACGCCTTCCACCTCGGACAGCGCGTCGTAGGCCACCTTCTGCATGTATTCGCCCAGGCGGTTCTTCGGATTTGTGACGCCGGGCGTGTCCAGAAAGATGATCTGATAGTCCGGACGGGACAGCACCCCCGTAATCCTGTTGCGCGTGGTCTGGGCGCGGGCGGAAACGATGGCGATCTTCTGGCCAACCATCTGGTTGAGCAGGGTGGATTTCCCCACGTTGGGACAGCCGATGATGGAGACAAAGCCGGAGCGATAGGCGCTCATTTTTCAAGGTCCTCTCTGCCGAAGGAATGCGGCAGCAGCTCTCCGAGGGTACACAATACGCTTTCCCGATGAGCGTTTGCGCAAAGGACCGGCATCTCCGGCCCGCAAAACTCCGAAAGGACCTGGCGGCATACGCCGCAGGGGAAGGCCGGCGAATTCCCGGAGCAGACGATGGCGATGGCGTCAAAGCTGCGCTCCCCCTCATAGACCGCCTTAAACACCGCCGTGCGCTCTGCGCAGTTGGTGGGCGAATAGGCCGCGTTTTCAATGTTGCAGCCAAGGTAATACCTGCCGCTGGCCGCTTTCAGGCAGGCGCCCACCTGAAAGCCGGAATAGGGCGTGTAGGCATGCGCCATGGCCTCGTACGCCATGTCCAGCATGTGCTGAAGCTCCTTCTCGTTCACCCGTTTCATACCGATAACCCCATTTCCTTTAAAATTTCCGCCTGCTTTTGCCGCATGACGGTTTCCTCCTCCGGCGCCATATGGTCGTAGCCCATCAGGTGCAGCGCGCCATGTACCGCAAGGAAGGCCAGCTCCCGTTCGAGAGAATGGCCGTAGGTTTCCGCCTGCTCCGCCGCGCGCTGCGTGCAGATGGCGATATCGCCGAGATAGCCGTCCGGCGGCGAGAGTACCGTCTCCCCCTCCCAGGCCGGAAAGGTCAGCACATCCGTCACCCGGTCGATCCCCCGGAAGCGCGCGTTCAGCGAACGGATCTCCTCCCCGGTGGTGAGCAGCACCGTAACGTCGCCCGCCCGCCGCTCAAAGGCCAGCGCCTGCGCGACCGCAGCCCGGACCAGCGCGGTTTCCGCCTCCGCCGTCTCCACGCCAAACTGCACGATCTCAACCATCGCTCTGGCCCTCCTTCGTCTCGGACCTGTCCTCGGGATAGCGGATGCGCTCGTGCATCAGCCCGCCAAAGGTGACAAGAAAGCTCCGCTGCACCCGCTCCAGTTCCTGAAGGGTAATCGGGCACTCCGAGAGCTGTCCGTCCTCCAGCTTGCCGCGGAAGATCTTTTTCACCATCTCCGCCACCTCCTCCGGCGAAGGGTCGCCCAGCGAACGCACCGCGGCCTCGCAGCTGTCCGCCAGCATGACGATGGCGCTCTCCCGGCTCGAGGGCCGCGGTCCCGGATAGCGGTACTGGCTCTCCTGCACCCGGTCCTCGCCATAGAGCTTTTTCGCCTTAACATAGAAGTAGGCCACAAGCGTCGTGCCGTGGTGCTCGCGGGCGATGGTGCGCACAGCGGCGGGCACCCGGTGGCGAAGGAGCAGGGCGTCCGCGTCCCGCTGGTGGGCGATGATCGCCGCCGCGCTCTCCTCGGGCGGCAGCGTATCGTGGAGGTTCCTGCCCGTCTGGTTCTCCTTGAAGTATTGCGGCTTTTTGAGCTTGCCCACATCGTGGTACATGCCACCGGCCCGGGCAAGCAGCGCGTTCGCGCCGATCTGCTCGGCCGCAGCCTCCGCAAGCGAGGCCGTAAACATGGAGTGGTTATAGGTTCCGGGCGTACTGAGCATAAGCTTTTTCAGCAGCGGATGGTTGCCGTTGAGCAACTCGTGCAGGCGCGCGGGCGTGGCAAGGTCGAAGGCGTTTTCCCAGAGCGACAGCATGCCAACGCAAAACACCGAGAGGATCAGCGGTATGACGGCGGCAATGCCCGCGCCGATGAGCGCGTCCGTCCAGTGCTGTCCGCGCATGGCGGCAAAGGCCAGCGAGGTTGCCGCGGCCACGCCGCCGCCCACGCCGCCCGCGGCAATCAGCGAGCCGCGCCTGTCGTTGCGGGCAGCCAGAGGAATCGCCGCCTGTCCGGCCAGCAGGAGCGAAACCGTGGTGCCCAGCGCATCCGCGCCCAGCACGGCCACCCCGCCGCCGCCCGCCATGAAGCCCAGCGTCAGCGCGGTCAAAAGGTTCACAAGCGACGCCGTCCTGCCGCCCAGCAGCACCGCCGAAAGCAGCACCGCCAGCATGGCGGGCGCAGCGCGGGGGTCCAGCAGGGAGCAGCCCCAGGCCAGCAGAAGCGTAAGCCCCACGATCAGCAGCAGCATGAGCATCCGCCGCGAGGAAAAGACCGTTTCCCGGTCAAAAACGCAGAGCTGCACGAAAAACAGAAGGTACACAAGGAGAAGGAAGCCCGCAATGCCGAGACCGTACAGCCCCCGCTCGTCCACGCCGCTGACCATGCCCAGCGCCGTCAGGATGCGCAGCTGCGATTCCGTTACCGTTTCGCCCTTTTTGACGATTTCGGCGCCCCGCGCAACCCGCACTGCGGCGACGGCATTGGCGGCCTGCTCCCGCGCGCGGTTGCTTGCGGCCTCGTCCTCCACATAGGTGGGCTGCAAATATGCGTCGTACACAAGCTCTCCAACGGTCTTGAGCCCCGTGGGGAGCGTGGTAATCTGCAACGCATACGACAGCTCCCGCCGCACCTTTTCCAGCGTATCCTCCGACACGCCCTGCGACAGCGAACCGGAAAGCCCGTCCACCACCAGCCGGCCAAGGCTTGCCACATCGCTCTCGTCCGCATCCAGCAGCGCATAGCCCAGCGCCGCGTCCGTAAGCCGGACCGGCAGGCGCAGCAGCATGGTGGAAAGCTCGCTCTCCCGGACCACCGACCGCCAGCTGCGCAGATCCTCACCGCCGCCCGCCGGCGCGGACGCCGCGCGCAGGTCGGCTGCATCGCTGCGGAAGGCGGACACGGCCTCAAAAAACGCCTCGGCCTTCGCCGTCAATTCCGCCGCATAGGCCTTGTCCAGCGCGTACACGGGCGCAGCGCCGCTGCGGGCCGCCTGGCGGAGTGCCTCCGTGGCCGCCGTATCCTCCACGCTCTGTGGCGCCACAATCGTCTCCGGCGCAGGCAGGCCCAGGGACAGTTCATACTTTTTTGGCGTCAGTACGCTCAGGCTGACGACGCAGTTCAGCGCAAAGAGCGCCGCCGTAAACAGCGCGCCGGCCAGCGGCAGGCTGCGTTTCATGCGGCGGCGTTTTTTCGGGTTGGCTGCCAATGCGGTTCTCTCCTTAGCTCCTTGCTTTTTCGTAGGCTTCGTAGGCGCGGATGATGCGCTGTACCAGTTCGTGGCGCACCACATCCTTATGGCTCAGCCGGACGATGGAAACGCCCTTCACGTCCGAGAGCACCTCCAGCGCATGCACCAGCCCGCTCCTGCGCTCCCGGGGCAGGTCGATCTGGGTGATATCGCCTGTGACCACCACGCGGGAGCCCTCGCCAAAGCGGGTTAAAAACATCTTCATCTGCTCCACGGAGCAGTTCTGCGCCTCGTCGAGAATGATGTAGGCGCTGTTCAGCGTGCGGCCGCGCATGTACGCCAGCGGCGCAACCTCGATGGCGCCGCGCTCCGTGAGCTGGCGGTAGGTTTCAAGGCCCAGAAACTCCTGCAGCGCGTCGTACAGCGGCCGGAGGTAGGGGTCGACCTTGGATTGCAGATCCCCCGGCAGAAAGCCCAGCTTCTCCCCCGCTTCCACGGCCGGCCGCGTCAGGATAATCCGGTCCACTTCCTTGTTTTTAAAGGCGAGCACGGCCATTGCCACGGCAAGATAGGTCTTTCCGGTGCCCGCGGGGCCGATGCCAAAGACCAGCTCGTGCTCCCTGAGCGCCTGTATGTAGCGCTTCTGGCCCAGCGTTTTGCACTTGACCTGCCTGCCCCGGCTGGTGATGGCAATCACGTCGCCCATGATCTGCTGGATCAGGTCCGCGTTGCCCTCCTTGGCCAGGTCGATGGCATAGCGCAGGCGGCTGCGGTTGATCCGCTCTCCGCGCCGCTGCATGTCCAGCATTTTTTCAATCACGGAGGCGGTCAGCGCCGCGGCCTCCGCCCCGCCCTCGATGCATACGCCGTCCGGCCTGACGGTGATGCGCGTTTCCGTCTCCTCCTCGATGACGTGCAGGTTTTCATCAAACACGCCGAACAGTCCGATGAGATCGTCCATGGCGTCCACCGGCACGAGGGCCGTAGTTCTTTCATTGGGTTCCGTCAATGTTCCACTCCCTGGTCAGTCCTATGGATTCTTCGGTCGTAATCGATACGACGGCGAACACCCGGCCGTCCTTTTCGATCCAATCGCTGTATTTGTCTACGATGGCGGCATCCTTTGGAATCTTCAGGCGGGCGCTCTGCTCCGCCTCATACAGCGCCGCCTCCGCCATTTCGGGTATGGTGAGGCTGCGCTCCTGCTCCACCTGCTCCGCGCAAACCGCATCCGTTACAACCAGCGGCAGCAGGCAGTCCGTTACGGTTCGGCTTTCCACATCCCGCAGAACGTATTCCTCATAGGGAATCTCCGTTTCAAACAGGATAAGCCCGCCGATCTGCACCGCCCGGTAGGGCATGCTCAGGCCGCTGTCCACAAGCGCCTTCTCCGTAAGCGGGCCCACCGCTTCGGACAGATAGACCACGTTTGCAAGCACGCGGCCAAAGGCCCGCACGGTGACGGGGAACTGCGACTCCTCCGTGGTAAGATCGCCCCGGATGAGCACATCGCCCGCCTGCACCATATCGCCAACGGCTACCGCAGCGCGCCCCCGCTTTGCGATAATCTCCGTCACGACGCCGCTCTTTTGCGCAACCACGTCCGCCGGGGCATCCCCCTCCGCCGCGTCGTTGACGACGGCCGTTTCCACCACCTTTACCCGCAGCACAACGCCTTCCACGGCAAGGCCAATCCAGGCGATGCGGGCATCGTAGGTACGAAGGCGCTCGTTCAGCAGGGGCAGATCCCAGCCGTAGTTTCTGGCGCCCACGGCGAGACCCTCGCTCTCAAGCGCGCGCAGCACCGTGCGCTCCGCAACGCGCGAGCAGCCGCTCACCTCGATCACCAGGATGCGGGTCGAGGCCAGGGCGATGAGCCCCACCACCAGAAGCGTCCCGATCCAGAGCGTCTTGCGGCGGAACAGGCGGCGCAGGCTGAAAAAGGTACCCGTCTTTTCCACGATGCGGACGCGGCAGCCGCTGCGCCTGGCAAGCGCATGAAGCTTGCGAAAATCGCGGGCGCGCAGGAGCAGCTGGACCGCGCCCGGCGCCGAACGGCGAATTCCAAACAGGGAGATGCCGGCCTCACGCATGCGGTTGAGCAGCCGTTCCGTTCTTGCCCCCGTGATTTCGATTATAACACAAGCGCTCATGGAATGCCACATCCGCCTGCATCCTCATACCGCCAGCCGAACACGGCGCCGCGGATATAGGCGCGCTCCTGCCCAAACTCGGAGAGCTGCAGACCCCTGCCCTCAATCCGCAGCACGCCATACTCGGATTGCAGGCGGACGAGGTCGTCATTGTAGCGGATTACGCCGGCATGGTTCTCCACGAGCAGGTCGGTATTGCCGATCATGGTGACCCGGATAACGCTGCCGTCCGCATCCGCAGGCAGATCCAGCGCGCGCAGCAGCCCCTTGCGCAGTTTGTGATGCTTAGCCATCCTCATGGTCCATGCCCCCCTGCAACAGAGTATGAGGACAGGACCCGCATTTATGTGTGGCCCGGCCGAATTGCGCGTTAAGCAAAAGCGGGGCGCCGCAACCGCCGGCAATCCCCGCAGCAGGCAACCCTCCCCTACTCCGCCGCAAGGCTCAGCAGGTATTGCCCGTAATCCGTCATGGCAAGCGCCGCGCCAAGCCGCGCCAGCTGTTCCTTTGAGATAAAGCCCCGCCGCCAGGCGATCTCCTCAACGCAGGAGATATAGTAGCCCTGCCGCGACTGCACGGCCTCCACATATTCCGCAGCCTTGAGCAGACCCTCGGCGGAGCCGGTATCCAGCCAGGCCATGCCCCGGCCAAGCAGTTCCACCCGCAGCGCGTTCATGGCCAGATAGGCGTTGTTCACCGAGGTAATCTCGATCTCTCCCCGTGGGGAGGGGCGGACGTCCTTTGCGATCTCCACAACGCGGTTGTCGTAAAAATACAGGCCCGGCACCGCATAGTTCGATTTGGGATGCTCCGGCTTTTCCTCGATGGAGAGCACGCGCCGGCGCTCGTCAAACTCCACCACGCCGAAGGCCCGCGGGTTTTTCACCGGATAGCCGAACACCGTCGCGCCCTCGTTGCGTTCCATGGCCGCCCGGAGCGTATCGGTCAACTCCTGCCCGTGAAACACATTGTCGCCAAGAATCAGGCAGACGCTGTCTCCGCCGATGAATTCTTCCCCGATGAGAAAGGCGTCGGCAAGCCCCCGCGGCTCCGTCTGCACGGCGTAGCGGAAAGAAACGCCCAGCCACGTTCCGTCACCCAGAAGCCGCTCATAGGCCGGCAGGTCCTCCGGCGTTGAGATAATCAGTATGTCCCGGATGCCCGCAAGCAGCAGCACCGACAGCGGATAATAGATCATCGGCTTGTCATAGACCGGCAAAAGCTGCTTGGACACCGCCTTTGTGGCCGGATACAGGCGCGTCCCGCGACCGCCCGCGAGGATGATTCCCTTCATCATGGCTCCCTCCTGAGTGTTTCCGGCTCAGCCGGTGATGATACGGCAGATACGATCCACCTCGGCAAGCGGCAGATCGGGATACAGCGGCAGCGTCAGCACATGCGCCGCCGCATAATCCGCGTTTGGCGTATGTCCGCAATCCAGAGTATCCCTGTAGCAGGCGAAGGTGTTCGTGGCCGGATAGAAGTATTTCCGCGCAAAAACCTGTTCCGCGGCAAGCGCTGCCGCAACTCCGTCGCGATCCAGCCGGAACCCGTCAAACAGGACCGGAAAATAGGCATGGTTGCTCTCTACGCCCGGCTGCGGCGCGCATAGCGCGATGCCGGGTACGCCGGACAGGCGCTCCCTGTACCGCGCGGCAACGGCAGCGCGCAAACTCGTATTCTCATCGAGATGTCGCAGGCCGCACAGGCCCATGGCCGCCTGAAATTCGTTCATCTTGGCGTTGCCGCCCGGGCACTCGTAGCGGTCCTCGCCCCCCATGAGGCCGAAGTTCTTCTCCCCGTCCAGAAGGCGCCCGTAGACCTCGTCCCGGAAGCAGACGCAGCCGCCCTCGATGGTGTGGAACACCTTTGTGGCGTGGAAGCTGAACATGGAAAGATCGCCAAAAGCGGCGACGCCGGTTCCGTTCAGCCGCTCGCCGAAGGCATGCGCCGCATCGTAAACCAGCTTCAGTCCATGCGCATCCGCAATCTGCCGGATACGCTCCACGTCGCAGAGATTGCCGTACACATGCACGGGCAGGATGGCCACGGTCTTTTCCGTAATCAGGCCTTCCAGCTGCTCCGGGTCCATGGTGTAATCGGACAGGCGGATATCGCAGAACACCGGGGTAAGTCCGGCGCGAACGATGGCATGGGTGGTGGAGGCAAAGGTAAAGGGCGTGGTGATGACCTGGCCGCCCGCGGGCAGGCGCAGCGCGCGCAGCGCCGCCTCCAGCGCCAGATGCCCGTTGGCAAACAGCGTCACATGGGGCGTCTCCAGCTTTTCCGCCAGCGCCTGCTCCAGCGCCCGGTGTTTTTCCCCCATATTGGTCAGCCAGCGGCTTTCCCAGATATCCCGGATTTCCGCAAGGTATTCCTCAAAGGGCGGCAGCGAGGAACGGGTAACGAAAATGGGCCGGTGTTGCTGCTCCATCATGCTTCTCCCCCGCTCTGCTGCGCGGCCGGAAGCCCGAGAATGGCGGCAAAGCGCTTCTGCGCCATCTCCGCGCGGATGTCGAGAAAGAGCTTTTCGCAATCGTACTCCGGCCGGTACCCCAGCAGCTCCCGGGCCTCGGTGACGTCGTAGATCTGCCCGCCGCCATCCGGCTTTTCCGGGCAGTAGACGATATCGGAGGGCTTGTCCGGCGGGCAGAATACCTTTGCAATGGTGCGAACCTGCTGCTCCTGCGTAACGGGCATGCCGCTGCTGCCGTTGAACAGGCCCCGCTCCAGATTGGCCTCGATACAGCGGCACATCATCTGCGCAAGATCCTTGACATATACCATATCCTTGCGGTAGCCTGGATCGCCCCAGATCTCCAGCGGCTGGCCCGCAATGGCCCTGTCGATCATAACGTACAGGGGGCGCTTGACCAGACTGCCGTTTTTCCAGATATAGGGATTTGAGTTGTAGGCGTAGATGTTCGGCAGGCGGAACACGAATTTTTTCAGGCCGTATTTCTGATAATAATGCTCCATCATCTCAATGGCGGTATTCTTGGCGATGACATACATTGCGTGGTCATCCGTGTAGCTGAAGCTGGGCTTCCAGCCGGCCTGAATGGGCTCCGCCGAGTCGAAGTAATCCTTCATGTCGTAATTGGTCTGGGTAAACAGCAGCCGGTCCGCACCCACGCGGCGGCAGTATTCGAGAACGTTGTACATGCCGAACACATTGGTGTTCAGCTGGTTGTAGCCATCCTGTCCGCCAGCGCGAATGGGAAGCTGCGCCGCCATCATGACGACGGCATGGACATCCCTTTGGGGCAGCGCGGAAAAGTCCTCTGCCCGCGTCACGTCCACCGGCACATAGGGCAGACCGAAAACGCCGGAAAGATCGTCCTTCCGCCGGCCGGAGGCCACAACTTCGTACCGGCCCCGCTTTGCAAAGTATTCCTTCGCGTAATCGGTCACATAGACCCCCACCTGACCGGTTGCGCCAAAGATGATGATTTTTTTCATAAAGCGTCCCTCCGTCGCCCGCCGCTAGAGCAGGCTGAATCTTGTCAAAAGCCCGCGGGTTTCCTCTTTGGAGTTGAACATCAGTACATCGAGGATGGAAAGGTTTGGCACGAACTCCCCCCCGCCGAACTGGCGGTAGCGGATTGTATCATCCGCACGCAGAAAGCGGAGCCGGATCCCGCGCTCCAAAAAGCGTTCCTGCTCATAGAGCGCCGTACCGCCGATGGGGTTCCAATACTCCGCAGCGCCCAGCCTCGTACAGATATCCAGAATTTTATCCTGGCCCCGCAGCGCGTCGTCCTTATCCAGTTCCGATGATAACACAAGTTTGGTGCCAATGTCCAAATAATCCATCACCCTGCGGATGGAATGGGTCACAAAATCGGCAAGGTTTCTTCCCTCATAGCGCATGCATTCCTGCACCAGCGGAAAGCAGCGCGAAAACTCCGGCGCCCTGCCATAGGCCTGCGCAATGGTGCGAAGCTGCTTTTCCGCGGCCTCGGGATCGTTTGTCAGAGCCACCTCGTTAATCCGCTGGTTCTGGCTGGCGCCGCGCATCTGAACGTTGAAATACCTCGGTTCCCCGTCCACGAGGATACGGTTGCGGTTGATCCAGCCCCGGTTGATGTAATTCACATCGTCAAAAACCACGAAGCAGTCCACCCCGTTGAGCAGCTGCCAGTAGCCGATATAGGGAAACAGATAGGGCTGCATGATGGCCAGTTTCATGATCTCTCCCGCTTTCTGCGAAGGTAGCCCTTCGCGATATCGATGATGTAGCGGTAGCTCTCCATTCGCGTCAGCCGGGAAAGGCCGAGATAGAAGGCCGCGCCCACAAGAATCTGCACGATGAGCAGGGGCAGCAGCGGCAGCGGCAGCAGCCCCGCCAGATAGACCGCGCCGCTCATGGCAGCGCCCAGCGCCAGCGTGGGAAAAATATCCCGAAGCTCCTGAAGCAGGCCGTAGCCGAACAGCGCCCTGTTGTACCAGGCGTTGATCACCAGCGCCATCAGGGAGAACACCAGCGTCCCGGCGGCAATGGCGAGCACGCTGTCAAAGAAGATCACGCTTGCCGCAAGCACCGACAGGCCCACCGCCTTTTTCACGATCTCCAGCCGAAGATAGATATCGCTGCGTCCCAGGGCGATCACAGGCTGGAGGTTTGCCGTATGGATGGGGTACAGCAGGCAGTTGAAGCAGGCGATCCGCAAAAAGGGCACGGCGGGCAGCCATTTGTCCGTCAGCAGCAGCCGCACCACCGGCTCCGCCACGGTTGCAAGCCCCAGCAGCAGCGGGCACATGAGGTAGACGCCCACCCGGATGGAGCGCCGCGTCAGCTGGCGGACCCGCTCCCGGTCGTCCTGCACGTTGGCAATCGCCGGGAAAATCACCGAGGAGATGGAGGAGTTGATGTTCAGCACGATCAGCTCCGGAAAATGCTTGCCCTTGTCATAAAACGCAAGGTCCGCCTCGCTGTACTTTTTGCCAATGATGAGGCTGCGCAGGTTGTTGTACACGGCCTCCAGCAGCGAGGAAGCCAGCATTTTCCAGCCGTAGGACACCAGCCCCTTCATGCGCTCCAGGGAAAACATCCGCTTCGGCCGCCATTCGATGGAGAAGAAGAGCACCACCGTATCGATCAGGCTGTTGGTCAGATACTGCGCCACAAGGGCCCAAACGCCAAACCCGAGGCAGGCCATGGCAATGCCCGCCGCTGCGGAAACCACCGTGCCGAAAATGGTGGCGCGGAAGAACTTCCGGAAGGCCATGCGCTTTGAGACATAGGCCCGCTGCACCGAATTGACGCTGGAGAGCAGCAGGCGCACGCCCAGCACCCGAATCACCGGCCCCAGCAGACCGTTGCCGTAAAAATTCGCGATCAGCGGCGCCGAAAGGAACAGCCCGGCGTACAGCACGGCGGCGATGCCCAGGCTGAAATAGAAAATGGAGGAAAAATCCAGATCGTCGGCCTCCTTTTTCTGCACCAGCGCGTTTCCGAAGCCGGAGGTAACAAAAACCTCGCAGATGGAAATGAAGATTGAAACGATGGAGATAATGCCGTAATCGTCCGGTGCCAGCAGCCGCGCCAGAACGATGGACACCACCGCGGTGACGCCCTGCGCCAGAATACGCTCCGCATAGGTCCAGAACAGACCCGAGGTCACCTTGCCGCGCAGCGTACCCTTCTCCCCCTGTCCGGGCGCGCCGCTGCTCTGCGGCTCCTGCCCGGGCGTGTTGTTGTCCTTATGCTCCATGAATCCCCTTTACCGCCCGCCGTACATCCGCTGGTAATACGCGCGGTATTCGCCGCTGACGATCTGCTCCCACCAGTCGCGGTGCGCAAGATACCAGTCGATGGTCTTTTCAAGCCCCTCCGCAAAGCGCGTTTCGGGCAGCCAGCCCAGCTCCCGGTGAATCTTTGCCGGGTCGATGGCGTAGCGCAGGTCGTGTCCGGCGCGGTCCTTCACAAAGGTGATGAGCGTTTCGCTCTTGTGAAGGCAGGCGAGGATCCGGCGGACGATGTCGATGTTCCGCATCTCGTTGTGGCCGCCGATGTTGTACACCTGGCCCGCCCGTCCCCTGTGCAGAATGAGGTCGATGGCCTTGCAGTGATCCGCAACATACAGCCAGTCGCGCACGTTTTCGCCCGTTCCGTAGACCGGGAGGGGCCTGTCCGCCAGCGCGTTGGCAATCATGAGCGGGATGAGCTTCTCCGGAAACTGATAGGGGCCGTAGTTGTTGGAGCAGCGCGAGATGCTCGCCGGCAGGCCATAGGTGCGCACATACGCCTGCACCAGCAGATCCGCCGCGGCCTTCGAGGCCGAATACGGGCTGGAGGCGCACAGGGGCGTTTCCTCGGTAAACAGCAGCTCCGGCCGGTCCAGCGGCAGGTCTCCGTAGACCTCGTCCGTGGAAACCTGATGGAAGCGCTCCACGCCGTACTGGCGGCAGGCGTCCATGAGGTTCTGCGTGCCGAGAATGTTGGTTTCGAGGAATACGCCGGGGCTTTCGATGGCGCGATCCACGTGGGTTTCCGCCGCGAAGTTGACCACATACTCCGGCCGTTCCTCCTGAAACAGGGCAAAAACCGCCTCCCGATCGGTCACCGACCCGCGGACAAAGCGGAAGTTTTCCCGCTCCATTACACCCGCAAGCGTCGAGAGGTTCCCCGCGTAGGTCAGCGCGTCCAGGCAGACGATGCGCGCCTGCGGATACCGCTCCAGCAGATGAAAAATGAAGTTGCTGCCGATGAATCCGGCGCCGCCGGTCACAAGATAAGTCGTCATCCGTTTCCCGCCTTTCACTTCTCTGCGGTTTTCGTTCTTTCTCTCTGGCCCGTGCCGCCCTCGACCACGCCGCGGCGGCCGAGAACGCTGCCCACCGTCAGCAGGATGCAGCGGCAGTCAAAGAGGAAGCCGATGTTCGCCGCGTATTCGCCGTCCAGCCGGGCCTTCTCGGCGATCTCCAGCTCGTCCCTGCCGTTGACCTGCGCCCAGCCCGTGAGTCCCTGCGGAACGTCGTTGGCGCCGCAGGCGTCCCGGGCGGCAATGAGGTCAAACTGGTTCCAGAGCGCGGGCCGCGGGCCCACAAAGGACATGTCCCCCAAAAGAATGTTGATCAGCTGCGGCAGCTCGTCCAGACTGGTTTTGCGCAGAAACCGCCCGGATTTCGTAATCCAGCGCTCCGGCTCGGCAAGCAGGTGCGTTGGCACGTCGCGGGGGGTATCGCTGCGCATGGTGCGAAATTTCAGTATGAAAAAATAGCGCTTCCCCCTGCCGACCCGCTTTTGCCGGAAAAAGACGGGGCCGGGAGAATCCAGCTTGATCCACAGGCACAGGGCAAACAGCAGCGGCGCAAGCAGCAGCAGGAAAAGCAAGGAAAAGACAAGATCAAGCGCGCGCTTGAAAAACAGAACATACATACGGTTCAACTACTCCAATACAGCGTTCCGTCCGCCGGGCGACAGGGCACGGCATACGCCCGGAGAATCCCGCAGCCGGGCGGGATGCCCCGAGCCGCCCCCGCGGAAAGCGGCGCGGAATCACCGCTATTATACGTCAAATCATACATACAGTCAACAAAGCCAGACACCGCAATTCGGGAGAATCCGGGTCCTTTCCGCCGCGGATAAAAAGTGGACCGCTGGCAAAGATAAACGTATTCGACCGGGCGGCTTTGGACGCCGGGAAACTACGGGAGGTCCGATGGCACATGAACAAGGTTGAAATCTGCGGCGTCGATACGGCAAAGCTGCCCATGCTGCCCGCCAGGGAGATGCGCGAGCTGATGCTGCGCGTCAAGGCCGGCGACGAGGGCGCGCGGGAGGAATTCATCCACAGCAATCTGCGCCTCGTGCTCTCCGTCGTGCAGCGTTTTCAAAACCGCGGTGAGCAGATGGACGATCTGTTCCAGGTGGGCTGTATCGGGCTGATCAAGGCCATCGACAACTTCGACCTCCGGCACGAGGTGCGCTTTTCCACCTATGCCGTGCCGATGATTATCGGCGAGATCCGGCGGCACCTGCGGGACAACAACGCCATCCGCGTCAGCCGTTCCCTGCGGGACACGGCGTACAAAGCGCTTCAAGCCCGGACACGCCTCACCGACAACAGCGCCAAGGAGCCAACGCTGGCGGAAATTGCAAAGGAAATCGGGCTGCCGGAGGAGGACGTCACCTTCGCCCTGGACGCGATTCAGGAGCCGGTCTCCCTGTTCGAGCCCATCTTCCGCGACGATGGCGACGCCATCTTTGTCATCGATCAGCTCAGCGACACGAAAACCTCCGACGGAAGCTGGCTGGACCACATTGCCCTGAACGAGGGAATGCACCATCTGACCGAGCGGGAGATGCGCATTCTCAAGCTCCGCTTCTTTCTCGGCAAGACGCAGATGGAGGTCAGCCGCGAGATCGGCATTTCGCAGGCGCAGGTATCCCGCCTGGAAAAGAGCGCGCTCAAGCAGCTGCAAAAGTACGTTTAATTCAAAACCACCCGTTTAGCGGGTGGCTTCAGAGTGTCGAAAAAGTGGCTGAACGCCACTTTTTCGAGCTTTCACAGGTTTTGCCTCTCGCATTCGCTCCCGGACGGCAAAACCTGCAAAGTGCGAAAACCTCTGGGTTTTCAGATAAGGTACAATAAGTTGCGCAAATTGAAAACGGCATAAAAATAGACATGGTTTGCAGAGCTCTGATAGAATGAAGTTGCGACACAGCATTCTGAAAGGAGACTGTAAACCATGTCCGAGAAAATTGTACGCTAAACGAAGAAGTATCAAGGGGCAAATCAAGGAATTGGTCCGAGGCAGCGTAGAAGAAACGCTGAACGAACTGCTGGAGCAGGAAGCGGAGAAGCTGACCCTGGCTGCCCGCTACGAGCGGAATGAGGCCCGCCAGGGCTACCGCAGCGGTCACTACGACCGGAACCTTACCACCACCTCCGGAGACGTCACGCTCCATGTTCCCGCCTCAAGGGCATCTCTTTTGAATAAGTAAAGTCTGTTTTCTTGTGTTCTCTATTTCTTTTTCCGTTGGCGTAGAAATGGTGTTCCTTTAAAATAATAAGGATAATTAAAAACAGGAATAGAGTTTGGGAGCGTTACAGAGGTTAAACTGGTACAATTTTCAAATGTCATAATACCAATTTCGGTGACACTGGGAGGAATTGTGATAGCGGTCAATCTTTTGCAACCCTTAAAAACACTCCAACCAATTTCAATGAGGCTGTTTGGGAGAGTGACAGAGGTCAAGCTAATACAATCCTCAAACGCAGATTCTCCGATATAGGTAACACCGTCAGGAATTGTAATGGAGGACAGGCTGCTACACCCCGCGAAAGCATGAATTCCAATTGTAGTGACGGTTTTTGGAATTGTGATAGCGGTTAAGCTGCTACATCCTTCAAAGGTACCCCATTTTATGGTGGTGACGCCGTCAGGAAGCGTAATGCAGGTAAGATTGCTGCACCCCTGAAAAGCAAAGTTTCCAATGGAGGTGACGCTGTTTGGAATCAACACGGACACCAGATTGCTGCATCCTTTAAATGCCTCTCTGCCAATCTATTTCACCATTTCCGGAATAACAATGTCTGTTGCAGAACCGTTGTACTTTTCCAATTTACCTGCTCGTATGGCGAACTCTACAACTTTAGTGTTATCAACAACTAACGGATCGCTACGGTTTGTACGATTTGTATCAAAAAGATTCATACTGTTCTCCTCTTTTTATATTTTAGCAAACTATTTATCCGATACGAGCCCAAGAACAATAATATGAAGCAGCATCTTGCCAAAGAACCGCGAACAGATTATACAATCACTTAGGATCGAGCACGCGATAAACCTTTAATTCAAGGATCTCATAATCCAACGCAAAACCATCAGGTGGTCTATCACTTTTGGCAAAGTTGGATTCTATATCAACACAAATATAATCGATATTGGACGCCAACATTTGTTCATGTGCCCAGTCAAGATTATCGAAGTTCTGTTGATTGTCATGAAAATAGTTTTCCTTCAATAATAATGGAGGAGCAGCTCCATTTTCTAATGGTAGTTTGAAAAAATTCCAATGACTTCCACGGCATCCGCCTATTACTTCGATTCTCTCAGAGTACTGCCTGAGATGACA
>SFNQ01000040.1 GCA_004554165.1 Clostridiales bacterium
AAGCACTTGGAGGCGACTTTGGAAGACGTCTCTATTGCCGGCTGACCTCATTCAGCCAGAGCCTGCAAACGAATTTGCGCATAACTCTTGACGGTACCCATTCCCGAATGCCGTTTTCCGTTCTGTTTTTAACCATGCAGGTGGACGGTTGATGACGGAATGCGGAGGAAAAGAAATGAGGCCCCAAAGGAGCGGTGGCAAGCCAGTGCTGCCGGGGGATGGCGCCAGTCAAAAGGGCATTGGACCGTCCGGATTTGTTTATAAATCGGATGCTTTGGGCGACTCTCACACAATGGTTTGGGCCGTCCCGGCGCTGGCGCAGATGTTTGTAAAACAGGGTGCATCCCGCATAAAGAAACGGGTATCTTTCGGGCAGGGCGCCAACAAAAAAGATCGCCCGGGTGCGGCCGGACGATCGGTGCATGCCGCTTGGCATGCGGTTTTCACAAAAAACCTGTCAGGAGGGTTGCAAACGCTTCTGCAAGGATTTGTGAAACGGGAAAGCTTCGGGTGCGGCGGCGTTCAGCCGCCGCACCGGTCTCGTTGATCCGCAGGCAACGCTCTGCGGCGCTATTTGGCCTGCGCTTTCTTCTCCCGGAGCGCGGCCAGCACCACGTCGGGCGTCAGCGGCATCCGGAGGAAGCGGCAGCCGATGGCGTTTGCCACGGCGTTGGCAATCGCGGGCGCGCCGGGCACCATGACGATTTCGCCAATACCGCGCGCGCCGTAGGGGCCGGTGGGCTCGGGCTTTTCAACGGCCTCGACGATCATTTCGGGCATGTCGTCGATGGTGGGGATTTTGTAGTCCACAAAGCTCGGGTTCATGACGCGGCCTTCCTTCAGCTTCAGCTCCTCAAACAGCGCGGTACCCAGAGCCTGCACCATGGCGCCCTCGGCCTGACCTTCGTACATCTGCGGGTTGATGACCTTGCCCGCATCGAATACGGAAACCATTTTGAGCACCCGGATGTTGCCGGTTTCGGTATCGACCTCCACCTCGGCGCCATTGACGCCCATACTCCAGAAGGCCACGGGCTTGGGCGACAGGCCGGTCTTAACGTCGGCCGCGATGTTGTTGGGCACGGTAAACGCGCCCACGCCGATCATCGGGCCGCCAATGCCGCTCTGGTCCGGCAGGGACAGGCCCAGCGCGAAGGTGCTGATGGGCACCTTGACGTCCGGATAGAACCTGCGGCAGACAAAGCCGTTCTCCAGATACAGATCGTTCTTCCAGGTGCCCATTTTGATCTGGGCAAGTTCGAGAATCTTGTTGCGCAGGTCCTCGGCGGCCAGCTTGGTTGCGTTGCCCGCGCAGTAGGTGGAGCGGGAGGCGACCGTCTGCCACTCGTAGGGCGTATGGTCGGTGTCGCCGGTGCGCACGGTGATCTTATCCGGGCTGACGGTCAGCGTTTCCGCCGCAATCTGCGCCATGACCGTGTCGGAGCCCTGGCCCATGTCGTGGCAGGAGCAGAGCAGGATGAAGGTGCCGTCCTCGTTCATGCGGATGATGACGGAGGAAGCCACGTCCGTGGGCATGGAAGGAGCCTTCCAGCCACCTGCCAGGCCCTTGCCCCGGAGCTTGGTGGGGCTGCCGGAGGGCGCGCAGGGCTTGTCGTACTCGATGAGCTCCGCAGCGCGCTCAAGACACTCCTGATATCCCGCCACCTCGATGGTCTGGCCCGTTGCGGACAGGCCGCCCTCGCGGATGCCGTTGATGCGGCGTATCACCAGCGGGGAGATACCCATTTCGCCGGCGATCATGTCGATGTTCTGCTCGATGGCGAAGTGAATCTCGCTCATGCCGAAGCCGCGGTAGGGGCCGCCCACGGGGTGGTTGGTGTAGACGCAGTAGCTGTCGGTGGCAATGTTCTCGATGTCATAGGGGCCGACGCAGCCCCAGCCGGCGGCCTTGACGATGTTGACGCCGTACTCGGTGTACGCGCCGCCGTCCCAGGCGAGGGTGTTCTTCGAACCGATGATCTTGCCGTCTTTGCGCAGCGCGGTCTGGATGCGGATGTGCAGGCCCTGGCGCACATAGGCGTACTGGAACTCGTCCTCCCGGGTATAGGTCAGCTTGACCGGGCGGCCCGGGCAGCGCATGGCCAGCGGGATGACGATGCCCTCCAGCGTGGTGCCGGCCTTGCAGCCGAAGCCGCCGCCGACCGCCTTGCTGACGACGCGGATCTTGTTCAGCGGGAAATCAAAGGTTTCCGCCAGCGCGCGGCGCACCGCAAAGGGGGACTGGCAGGCGGCCCAGATGGTCAGCTCGCCGTCGGGCATGTACTGCGCGGTGCAGGCGTGGGGCTCAATGGGCACATGCTGTACATGCGGGATGTAGAAGCTGTGGTCGAACACGCGGTCGGCCTCGGCAAAGGCTTTCTCCGCGTCGCCCTTTCTGAGAACATAGTGGTGGGAGATGTTCGTGCCCTTCTGCGGATAGAAGATGGGCAGCACCTTGTAGGTATGCAGATCGGGGTGAATGAGCGGCGCGTCCGGCTTCATGCCCTCCAGCGCGTCAAAGACCGCGGGCAGCTCCTCGTATTCCACCTCGATGAGGCGGCAGGCCTCCTCCGCAATCTCCGCGCTTTCCGCTGCGACGGCGGCCACGGGCTCGCCGCGGAACTTTGCCGTACCCACGGCGAGAAAGTTTTTGTCCTCAAGATACAGGCCGCTGCGCTTTTTGTAGCAGTCGCCGGTGATCACGCAGCGAACGCCGTCCAGCGCCTCCGCCTTGCTGGTGTCGATGGAGAGGATCTTTGCGTGCGCATACGGGCTGCGCTTGACCTGCGCGTACAGCGGCCGAGAGAAACGGATATCGTCCGCAAACTGCGCGGTACCCGTAACCTTTTTGACGGCGTCCAGCCGCTCAACGGATTGACCTACGACCTTCATTTTTCGTATACCCCCTTTGCAGCGACCGCCTCGATGGCTTCGACGATCTTTTTATAGCCCGTGCAGCGGCAGAGATTGCCGCTCATGGCGCAGGCGATGTCCTCCCGGGAGGGATGCGGGTTTTCCCGCAGCAGCGCTTCCGCGCTCATGAGCATACCGGGCGTGCAGAAGCCGCACTGGAGCGCCATGTGTTCAATGAAGGATTCCTGCAGCGGCGAGAGCCTGTCGCCGTCGGCAAGCCCCTCCACGGTTTCAATGCGCTTGCCGTTGAGCTCCGGCGCAAGGATCAGGCAGGCGTTGACGGGCTTGCCGTCCATGATGACCGTACATGCGCCGCACTCGCCCGCGCCGCAGCCCTCCTTGGTGCCGGTCAGCGCCAGGTCTTCGCGGAGCACGGAGAGGAGCGTGCGGTTTGCGGGAACCAGCAGCTCGATCGGTTCCCCGTTGACAGAGAATTTTACGCGGTATTCCATGGTCATACCTCCTTATGCCAGCTTGCCGAGCGCGTCGCGCACGATATAGGAAACCATATCGAGGCGGTACTGCCGGTCGGCGCGCACGTCGTCAATGGGGCTGACCTCGGTTGCGGCCAGCGCTGCGGCTTCGTTGATGAGCGCTTCGTCCAGCGCCCTGCCCGCGAGCAGCGCCTCCGTTTTGTCGAGACGCAGCGGGGTCGGCGCGACGGAGCCCATGGCGATGCGCCAGCCCTCCGGCGTCTTTAGCACGGTGCCGCATACGGTGGACAGATCCACCTGGCTGCGGCGGGCAATCTTGTAGAACCGGCCCTCCGCCTTCTGAACGGGTACGCGGATGCCGGTGACCAGCTCGCCGTCCTGCAAATCCACCTTGCGGACAAAGCGGATAAAATCGCGGATCGGGACCTGGCGCCGGCCGCCGGGGCCGGCGATCTCCACCACCGCGTCATAACAGTAGAGGGGGGTCGCGGTGTCGGCCAGCGGCGAGGCGTTGACAATGTTGCCGATGCAGGTGGCGCGGTTGCGTACCTGCTTGCTGCCGACAGAGCCGGCCGCCTTTGCAAGCGTGGGATAGTTGGCCCGGACAGCCTCGTTTGCGGCGATCTCGTTCATGGTGGCCAGCGCGCCGATGCGGAGGCCGTCCTGGACGGAGAAGGTGATTTCGTCGAGACCGGGAATGGCCTTGAGGTCGATCACATAGTCCGGCGTCATCAGGTTGTCGCGCATGCGGACGACAACGTCGGTCGCGCCAGCCATGAACACGGCGGATGCCCCGTGCTCCTTTTTGAACGCGACGGCTTCCTCCAGCGTCTGGGGAAGCAGGTACTGAAAGTCTCTCAAAATGGTGCTCCTTTCTGCTTGAAAATGGATTTGCGTTTATGTTGTAAATTCTTTTTCCAGGATGTGGGCCGCCTCTTTGTTGAGCGACGCCGCGATGCGCTGGTAGGTCGCAATCAGGGTTCGCGCCTCTTCCGTCAGCTCGCTTCCGCCGCCGGATGCGCCGCCCAGCTTTCGCACAAGCAGCGGCGCGCCTATGGCGCGCTCCGCCTCGCCCAGCAGCAGCCAAGCGCGGCTGTAGGAGATGCCGCCCGCTGCGCAGGCCGAGCGCAGGGAACCGCTCTCGGAAACGGCGCACAGCAGCCGAATCAAACGCTCATCCAGGGAGAAGCCGCCGTATTGCAGGGAAATGCCAAGCAGGATACCCTCCGGACGGACGGCCCTGTGCTGGGCCTGCACGGCCTGAAGCCTTTCCTCGGTATTGACTGCGATGAGCACACCCTCGTCGTCCACGGCAACGCGCGTCACAAGCGCCGCGTTCTCCTCGACAAAGCCCCGCAGGCCGCGTCTGCCGTGATAGCGCAGCAGCGACTCAAAGCAGGTCCGCCGTACCAGCACGGGATGGCCGATGCGCCTGCCGTGCTGCGGCACGGCGATTGGCGTATCGCAGGCAAGCAGCGCCCGCAGCGTCTCTTCGCTCAGGTAGGGGACGGCCGCCGGGGTGATCAGCACGGCGTCAACCTCGCCAATGGCGGCAAGGCCCAGCTTGACCGAGTCGATCATCTGCGTATGCTCATAGTCCCCGTTGCGCACAAGCCGTACCCCGCTGTGCGCCAGATGCCGCTCCAGCATTGCCGCGTGGTAGCCCGTAACCACGACGATGGGCGAAGCGCCTGCGTGCAGGAAGGACTGCACCTGCCGCTTGATCATGGTCGTTCCGCCCACCTTCAGCATGGGAAGGAAGCGCTCCGTCTGCGCGGGCACGCCCGCTGCGGAGATCAGCGCCGCGCAGCGCATGCGTCCTCCCGGTGCAGCAGCATCCGTCGGTAGTCGTCCGGGGTATCCACGTCGATTTCGCAGCCCTCGTCGTCCGTCAGTACATAGGCAACGGGGCCGGGCAGCGAAGCGAAGGCTCCGCGCAGCCCGTCCTCCCCCGCATAGCCCTCCACGGAGGCAAAGCAGCTGCGGTGCAGCAGGGGCGGGTGCAGGCGGCGCATATTGCGGCTGGGAAAGACCAGCGGCGCGCCGGTCTGCTCCATGCGGCGGATCAGGCGCGGCAAAAGCCTGTGCGGCACCATGGGCATATCCGCGGGCAGAAGGAACACCGCCTCGGCGTCGGAAACGGAGGAAATGTCCGCCAGGCCGATCTGGATGGAGAGCAGCATATCCGAACTTGCATAAGCGCAGTTGGGGACGAAGCGCACCGGCAGGTGCGAAAGCGCGCGAATCAGCGCAGCGCCGTTTTTGCCAACAACCACCCAGACGTCCTCGATGCCCGCGTCAAAAAAGGTCTGTACCGTGCGCTCGATCATTGGTTTGCCGCCGATGGGAAGGAGAGGCTTGAACGCGCCCATACGCTCCGACAGGCCGGCGGCGGCGATCAGTCCTACAGCCTTCATAAAGAGAGTCCCTGCCGTTTGAAAAGATAGTTTCTATGCTATTCAGTGTGCCCCAGTTAGCGGAAAAAGTCAAGAGCGTTATTTCTAATTGGATATAACGGAAAACGCCTGTTTTTGCTATTTTGCGTTATCCATACAAAAAGATAGCGATGTGACGGAGGCCCGAAGTACGGACAATAAAACAGCGCCGCCGTTCACCGGAGGCGCATGCGAACCGGGAGTTTGCCGGGCAAAAAATTTTTTAGAATTCCGGAACGGCGTCCGGAGGACAGTTCCAGCTGTTGCGGATTTTGTGGTGCTCCAGCCCGGCATAAAACGAGCTTTCGCGCACAGGCATAGCGCATTTTGGCCCTGCCCGGAACGAGCCGTCCTCCGCGATGGAGCGGAAGGCCAGCAGCAGCACGGTCTCCCTGCTGCCGTCCGAGACGCGCACAAATACCATCACGCGGCCGTAAGCGTCCCGCGCAAGCTCGGCCACCTCCGGGAAGGACAGCGCTGCCCGCTCCCGTTCCAACAGGGCCGAGGCCAGCGTTTCGGCGGCTTCCTGTACCGCCGCAGTTGCCTCCGTTCCGCCATAGGTCAGCATAACGATCCCTCCTTTATTTTAACCAGTGTAGCACAGGGAGGAAAGGAAATGCAAATGAGAAGGGAGGCCTTGGCGGAGATGCCGCCGCTACCGTTCAAGGGAAGGCGACTCTGCATTCACGACTCCGGATGCTTCTCTGCAAATCCTGTCCATCAGGGCAGGAAGCAGCGCCCGACTTTCCTGATTTCTCTGTCATTGAACCTGATAAGGATAACGCATGCCTTCTGTTCCATGCCTGACGCAAGCGGGTTGCCAATACAGAAAAATTGCCCGGTTCGGCATCCGGAGGCGCTTTGTAAATGCGCCATCCGGATCGTTTGCTGACCAGGCTCAGCGCCGGCTTCTGCATTAACGCAATTGCGATCCTTTCCCTTGAAAAGAGAGCTTTTTCTGGTAAAATCATAATGGTTCATTGTGGGCAAAGGAAGAGGGGGGACTGATTTGCAGGAAGCAAAGCTTATCACAATTATTTCAAACGGGAAAAAGATCGTACTGAGCACCAACACGATTCTCTATATTCTTATGATTGAAAAGATTGCCGAGATACATGTTTCCGGAGGAAACATCTACAAAACGAGAATGACGCTCGGCAAACTGGAAGAAAAACTCGGCGGAGGATTTATCAAGATCCATCGTGGATGCATTGTGTCTGCAATGGCGATACACGATATCACCGACAAGATCAATCTCAGCAACGGCGAATCTCTGATTTACACGCTGCGAAAGAAAAATCAGATCATCGAGCAGCTTCTTTCCAAGCAGGAGTCCATGATCCGCAGCTTTGGCAGAGACAATACCCCTGCAACAGCAGAGGAATATCGCAGGCATTACAGCGGCTTTGATGCTCTGCCGTTCGCGTTTACGGATATCGAGATGATATTCAATGAAGAACGGCAGGCAGTGGACTGGATCTTTCGATACGCCAATCCCGCGCTGGCAAAGCTCGAAAAGATCCCGCTGGAACGGCTGGTTGACAGTTCCTTCAGCAGGCTGTTTTCCAACATGGATTCCAAATGGCTGCGTAGCTACGAGCGCGCAACCCTTTTTGGAGAAATACTGGAGATCATGGACTACAGTCCAGAGATCGATACCTATTTGAAGGTCATCTGCTTTCCCACCTTCAAGGGGCACTGCGGGTGTATTCTATTCAATATTTCGGAGATAAAGCTGGCCCAAAGCAGCCATGATGCGCAAAAGACGCTGGTGTTTTATTTGGGGAAACAGCTGAATATAGACAGCGAAGCGTTGTAACCGTTTTCTACCGGTTGAAACGCCGCATACCAGCGTCTGTTCCGCATGGCCGATACATGCTCCCGCAGACCATGGAAAAGAAGCGTGCCAGGCGTGCGGCTGTTTTTATGTCGATTTACGCCATAATAATGTCGCCTTGCGGCCGGCTCGTTGAAAAGAAACACGTCCGTTCTTTATAATAATAATATGTATGGAATCATGGTGTCTGCTGCCCGCGGCGTTTCCTGCGAACTGCGGGCAGCCATCGTGAAACAATCGGAGAATCACCATCAAACCAAGGAGATCAAGATGAAAAAAACGCTTGCTTTTCTGCTGACGACGGTCCTGTTGCTTGCATCCTGCCTGCTAACGTCCTGCACCGGCGAAACGACGGAGGCGGACCCCGAGACCGCGTGGGCGCTTGTGGGCGAGGCGTATACCTTTGCCTTCCCGCTTGTCATCATGGATGCAACAAAAACGTTGTCGACCAATACCGAGGGCCCTGTTGCCGGCCGGGCTCCCGTCAATCAGTTCATCCATGCGCAGAAGCTGGCGGATGCACAGTTCCGGACTGTCGTAACGCCCAATGTGGACACTGTTTACACACAGGCGTGGCTCGATATCAGCGACGAGCCTGTTGTGTATGTCATGCCCAAAGCCGACCGGTTTTTTAATGTGCAGATTCTGGATGCATGGACCAATACCGTTACCGTACTCGAAGCAGCTGGCGCTTATGCGTTTACCCTTCCCAACTGGGGGGGAGAACTGCCCGACGGGGTGACGCGGATTGACATACCCACTGTTACAGCCTGGTTTATTGCCCGTATTGTCCTTTCCGGGCAGGAGGATCTTCCCAATGTGTATGCAATTCAGCAGGCGATGAAGCTGATGCCGCTCTCGGCTTATGAACAGGGCGGCGAATACGCAGCGCCCAATGGCACCTATTCTGCGGAAAACGATTTTGTTCCCGTGGAAAAGGTGCTTTCCATGGACCCAAAGACCTTCTTTGACACGGCGAATGCGTTGATGCTGACAAACCCTCCCGCCGCGGATGATGCGGAGCTTCTGGAAAAAATCGCCCGGGTCAACGTAGGCCCCGGCATGGAATTTGATATGAGCGTTCTTACAGGAGACGTCGCCGGGCAATGGAAGGAGATGCTCCAGCAGTTACGGGGCACACTGGCGGCTGACAGCGAAAATTATGCCGTGCAGCTTGGACAATGGAAATACTTCGGCGCACCCATCGGTGATTTCGGCACGGAATATACATATCGCGCTATGGTAGCTTTGGCCGGACTCGGCGCCAACACTGTTGATGTGGCGGTATACCCAAAGACGGATATGGATGATACCGGCGCGGTGCTGACCGGTGAAAAGACCTATGTTATGCACTTTGAGACGCTGCCTCCCGCTCTGGATGGCGGCTTCTGGTCTGTGACGGCTTACGGCAGCGACGATTTTCTCATTGACAATCCCATCGACCGTTACTGCATCAATGATCGAACAGATTTCAGGCGGAATGACGACGGCTCTCTGGACATCATTCTGTCCCGGGAGCAGCCGGAGGACCCCACCAACTGGCTGCCTGTTTCCGGCGATACGTTCCACCTGTATATGCGCATTTACACGCCGGATATGGACGCCCTTGCAAGCTGGCAGCCGCCTGTCATCCGTGAACGGTAAAAAACAAACAAAAGGAGACCCCTTTATGAAACGCATCGCAGCCATTTTTCTTGCGACATCGATGCTGATGTCGAGCGCCGCCTGCACGCCGAAGGAAATCGGAGAGCAAAATACAGGAAAAGCAGACCTCGGTTTGACCGCCGAAGTCAAGCCCGCCACGGGCTTTACGGCGGAGACGAATGCCGCAGTCTATGACCAGCTTGATTTCAACGATAAACAGGAATATGAATTTGCGACACGTGGCCTGATCGACGCGCCGGAAACGCTGGAACTCGTGGATGAGGACGGAACCGTCGTTTGGAGCCAGGAAGCCTATGCTTTTCTGGACGAATATGAAAAAGCTCCTGACAGCGTAAACCCCAGCCTGTGGGAAAACACAAAGAATAACCATGTCTACGGCCTGTTTGAGGTTTGCGAGGGCATCTATCAGGTGCGCGGCTACGATATGGCCAACCTCACCGTGATCAAGGGTGATACAGGATGGATCGTCTTTGACCCGCTGATGAGCGTGGAGTGCAGCCAGGCGGCTATGCAGCTGATTGAAAAGAATCTGGGCGAGTTTCCGGTCAAAGCAGTAATCATTTCTCACTCCCATGCTGACCATTTCGGCGGCATTCTCGGCGTGATGACCGAGGAGGACAAGGCGAACGAGGAGTTGCCTATCGAGGAGCAGCTTGCAAGCGGCAAGATCCCCGTCATTACCCCGGAGGGCTTTACCGAGCACGCGGTCAAGGAAAATGTCTATGCCGGTAAAGGAATGGGCCGCCGCAGCAATTATCAGTATGGCGTGCTGCTGACACCCGGTGTGACCGGCAAGCTTGGCCAGGGCATCGGCATGGGGCAGTCTACCGGCACGGTGTCCTTCCTCACGCCCAGCTATGAAATCAGGGAAACCGGAGAAATGCTGACCATTGACGGCGTTGCGCTGGAATTCCAGCTTACCCCCGGTACAGAAGCCCCTGCGGAAATGAACACATGGCTGCCGCAGTTCAAGGCGCTGTGGGTGGCGGAAAACTGCACCGGCACGCTCCACAACCTTTACACCCTGCGCGGCGCTGAGGTGCGCGATGGCGCAGCCTGGGCAAGTTATATCACAGAGGCAATCACCTGCTACGGCAAGGAAGCGGAAGTCACATTCCAGTCCCACAACTGGCCACACTGGGGCAACGACATTGTGAACGATTATTTGGTAAACACTGCGGCGGTGTACAAGTACATCAGCGACCAGACCCTGACCTATATCAACCAGGGCTATACGAGCAACGAGATTTCCAACATGATCGAGCTGCCCGATGCGCTCAATAAAATCTGGTACACCCGCCAGTACTACGGAACGGTGGCGCACAACGCCAAGGCGGTCTATCAGCAGTTCATGGGCTGGTATGACAGCAACCCCGTAAACCTCAACCCGCTTACGCCCAGCGACAGCGCGAAAAAATGGGTGGAGTATCTGGGCGATACGGACAAGGTGCTGCAAATGGCTAAGGCGGATTTTGACAAGGGCGAGTATCAGTGGGTAGCCGAGGTCACGAACACCATCGTTTTCGCCGATCCGACAAACACCGACGCACGGTTGCTGTGTGCTGATGCGCTGGAGCAGCTGGGGTATCAGGCAGAGTCAGGCCCGTGGCGCAACGAATACCTGACCGCCGCGCAGGAGCTGCGTCACGGCAATGCGAACTTCACGGCTGCGACTAAGAGCACCGGCTCCATGATCAGGGCACTTTCTGCGCCCATGCTGTTTGACTATATCGCCATTGTCATGGACAAGCAGGCGCTGTCTGATTATGACTTTATCATGAACGTGACACTGCCCGACGTGGGCGAGCAGCATATGCTCCGCGTGAAGAACGGCGTGGTACTGGTGTATGAGGACGCGCTGTCCGATACGGCGGATGTGTCCATCACCTGCCCAAAGGACGCGCTCTTTGCGATCCTGACCAACAACCAAGAGACAGTCGCTCAGGCCGTCCGAGTTGAGGGTAGGGCTGAACTGCTGACGTTGATGATGGAGAACATGAATCAGTTCCCGATCGACGGAACCAATCCGTTCAACATTATCGAGCCGTAATGGATCTGCCGGAAGAACAGCCTTCCTCCGATGGCATATTGATTTTTGCTGAATCGCGATCCTTATCCTGCCCCACGGGGGATGAAGCGTTTGCCGGTACTTGCTGCAGATCATTCACATGAAGCAAAAACCCCGTCTGTCTTTCTGCTGAAACTCAGACGGGGTTTTTTCGCGGGCATCCGTTGCCGGCAGCGAACCGCTGATAAGCAATTTGTTTCTTATCGTTGACAAACCGAGGAGTGCTCCCTTTTTGGCCGCCTGGCTGGGCGGTTATTTAATCCTTACAGCCTTCTCGCCCCATCTCCACAGGAAGTGCGCCATGATGACGCCGTAAAAACAGGAAAGCCTGCAGGGAGGCAGGGTTGAGCAGCGATGAAAAGCAAGGCGGCTCTGGAAAAAGGAAAAGCGATGGAACCTGCCGGTTCACGTCAAGCTCCGAGAGGATAAAGCGTCAGGTCAAACAGGCCAGAGCGCGAGAGAAGGCCCGGCAGGGAGAGTCCCCGCTTCAGCGGTTTCATGGGAACATGCGCAGCGTCTCCGGGATGGAAGGAACATGCGCATCCGGGCGATCCTCCGGCGAAGTCCTTCCGGGGAGGTTTTCGCGCAGCAATCGGCGGGGGATTTCCCTCCGCTTTACCCCGTCCGGCACGGACAGGCAAGGTTTCTTTTTTTGCGCATAAAATGATGCGGGGAGGTGACGCTGCCTGACCACGACAGACATTTATACCGTTGCCGTGGAATCCGTATCGGATAAGCCGCTGGCCAAACTGCTGGAGGAACTTTTGACCGAATCCATCGAAACAGAGCCGCCGCACCTTTGCGCGGATTACACACCTTCGCTATGATGGAGGGGTAATCCCCGCAGGTTGATTTGGCTTCGGAGAGGAGGAGCATGAAAGCAGGGTCAACCTACAAAGCGGCGCTGTATATGCGCCTTTCAAAAGATGATGACGGCACATCGGAGAGCGCCAGCATCATGACGCAACGGAAAATGCTCCGAAGCTACGCGGCGGACAACGGGTATTTGGTTTTTGATGAATATGTGGACGATGGCTGGAGCGGCACGAACTTCGACCGACCCGACTTTAAACGGATGAT